>NZ_QVTE01000024.1 GCF_003429095.1 Peribacillus saganii | reverse complement strand
ATTTTTATCTGGCAAAAACTGTTCAATTTAGTCTAGCAGTTACAACCTTCCCTCCTTTCCCACGAATTAGTAAAGTAGAGGTCAATGTATCAATGTCGGATAGCTTGATTCCCACAAGCTCCGAGACACGAATCCCTGTATAGAGAAGCAAGTAGGCAATCAGCTTATTGCGAGTGCTGACTTTTGTATGGTCCTCAAGATAGAAAAGAAAGCGGTCCACTTCCTCCTCTGACAAAGCCGTTACGATGTGCTCACTTCCTGCTGCAATTTGTACTCGATCACGCTTTAGTTGGATGTAGCCTTCACTGACGATTCCGTTCTTTTGCAGAAAATCATTGAACACCTTTAAGCTATTGATTTTCTTGTTGATGGTGGAAACGGCAAATTGCTGCTCCAGGAGATGTTGCTTGTATCGTACAAAGGAAAAGCGAGAGAGAGGCTGCTGGTCAGACACAGCCTTCTCCTCTAAAAATCGTTGGTAGCCTTTGATGTCTCCCACGTAGGACTCAATTGTTTTCGGTGACTTTCCTTCTTCAAACAGCCATTGCTGAAAAGGCTGTGCTAGGTCATCCATGTGTTTCTCTCCTAACGCAAAAAGAGCCATGAACGCTTGATTTCGCATTCATGGCTCCTACTTTTTAATGATGTCGATGATGGTTTTAATCGTGCAAATGGTACAAAGACCTGGGCACGGACAAGGGCAGATTTTCATATCATACTCTCCTTTCGCTATTCTATTTTTGTTTTCCTATTTAGCATTACTGGTTAGCTCTTTGACTACCTCCGTAGCTACTGCAACTAGCACAGTCGTTATCACTTTTTCCCACACCTTCCTCCACCTCCTCCTATGCTCACTCACGACAGAAATATAATTATGACGTCAGTATTTTATCCTCGGTTTGGCAGTATTACTTGGTATGACTAAGTTTTACTTTGTTATGTTTAGTACGATTTAGTTATGCCGTGAGATGTGCAAAAGAAATGTCGTGAGTTTGATTTTGCAGCCTAAGCAAAGGGATTAGTTTTTACCCCTGCTGATTTGGAAATTTGTACGCAGCGGTTTCCCCATTCTTTAGCCAAACTGTGTACAACCATTCCCTTGAGAACTCTTCAATGACCACCCCAGCGATCCATTCATTCCCCTCTTCATCAATGTACAGCATAGTTTCAAACAATAGCGGATCAGGCAGCACATTCATGTGCTCTCTTGGAATGAGGCTTTCATCGATTTCTTCATGGCACAGTTCAATTCCCTCAAAACTAACTTTTTCTCTTTGGACCTTCACTTGAAAATAGTGTTCTAGCGTAGTTATAAACCAATCAATTTCTTTCACCTGTTCACTGTTCACCCTCCCAAAAATGAAAATAGCCCTAACTCCTCGGAAGGAATTAGGGCTGTTCTTAATGCTATTCACTAATATAATATAATCTTATTTTTCTAGTTGATTCGGTTTTCTTTATTTTTAGTTTCTCCGTCAAATTTTGGGGTTACTATCGTGTATTGTCACCCTTATCCAAGGTGGACCCCAATTCCCTCTTTTAAACCAGGGATATTCATGGTAAAATTCATTTGCACGCAACTCCATTCTTCACTTGTTTCTCGTCAATTCAAGTATAAAAGAATGAGAAGTTTGCGTGTTTTTTTATGCAAAACTTTATGTGTATAAACCCCAAAAAATATTATAGATCCCAAAAAATAGAAAAGACCCTAAGAGAGATTTTCTCTACGGGTCTTTTCAAAAATCTTAGGAAGGCGGCTAGCACCTAACCCTTATTATTGAACATCAACTAATTTTACAGAAGCAGTGTTTGCAGATGCATCTGTAACGGTCACTGTTACATCAGCATTGAAAACTGTAGCAGTAAGATCAGTAGTGTCAGTAACAGTTAAGACAGTCTTAGCAGCATTCCAAGATGCAGTTACCGCACCCTGTGAAGGAGTTAAACCATTAATAGCTGTTACGATTGCCGCATGGTTTGCAACTGATTCACTGAATGTGTATGTTACAGAAGCGCCTTCAGCAATAGTTTCTGTTGCATTCGTACCATTACCTAGAACGTCCGCTGTTTTTGGAGCCCAGACATCGTAACTAGCAACATCTCCAGCAGTGATGATTGCAACTACGTCAGCGAAACGGCTGTTTGCAGCTGATAAACCAATTGCAACATATTCGTTTACATCAACGTCGCCAAGACCTTCTACTGAGAAGTCTTTTCCATCTGCATCAGTAGCATCGTAAACTTCTGCTCCACTGTTAAGTTCAACTACTTTAGATGAACCATCAGCAAGTTGAACTGTAATTTCATCAGAGTTAACATTTACAGCTGTTACTTTACCAACAACAGTACGGTTTTCAGCAAGAGTGATTTTTGAAACTTCACCGCTTGTATCGTTCATTTCTAGGACAGCAACTGTACCTTCAAATAGGTCACTTGCAGATGCATCAACGATATCGTTACCTTTTAAGTTTTCAGCAGTTAATTCTTTTCTTTCTCCGTCTACTAACACTTCTAAGCCAACTACTTCATCATCGTCATTGATATCAACGCGTGTAATTAATGCAGTTTTGTCTGTAGTTTGACCAGCATCCAGATCGTTAACAACGATGTGTGTAACATTACCGTCTTCATCGATATAGAATTTAGCACCTGATTCGATGTCAGTTCCTTTTGCTTTTAAATCTTTCCAAGTAGTGAATTTAACATCATCAGTATCTGGGTATGCACCAGTAGTTGCATCAACATCTACAATGATAGTTGAATCTTCTACACGGTATCCGTTAGCGTAAGCTGGCTTATCAAACTCAATTTTGTTGCCTAAAGTGGCTGCAGTGTCATCTAAGAATTGAAGACCTGTAACTTTACCGTTATCGTCTGTAGAAACTTCTAAAAGTGGTTCAACAGATGTAGCAGAAGCACCTTTTACAATATGTTTAACAACTGCTAATTCATCACCTGCTTCGTTGTAAGCAACGATATAATAGTCGTTAGTTACTCCAGGAGCATTTAGAGTTGCTGGTAAACCAGCGAAATTAGCTAAGTCAGTAGCACCTTCTGCAACCAATCTGAATTCGTCAACTTCAAGATCTGAAGGAAGAGTAGTCGCTAAAATTGCAGAGCTATCAGACACTTTTAAAGCAGTGTTTCCAGCATTTAATGGCAACTTATCTCCAGTTTCAAACTTGAGCTCATCGCTTGGAGTTTGAAGAATGATTTCGTCTAATGAATCTACTGCGAAATCATATAATTTTTCACCTGCTTGTGTAGCAAGTTCAATTTCAAGTTGACCGTCACCTTTTGAATCTACATATGGTAGAACTGCACTTGTTAATGTAGCTGCTTTATAGTTAGCTGCTACTTGACCTTCTGTTCCTTTAGCAAGAACTACATCACCTTTGAAGTTAAAGTATACAGTTACATCTCCGCCTGCTTGTAATTCTTCAGCAGCAGATTTATCTAAAGTATCTCTGTCGCCATTTTCATCAATATATTGAGCACCAGCATAGTCAAAGTTCTTACCAGCTACTCTGAATGAAGTTGCATATACAGCATCGATTTTACCTTTAACAGTGTTATTGTAAACAACTGCAAGACCATCGCCATTGTTCACGTCTTCATTGTAGAATACTAGATCGTCTTTTTTGATGTCGCCGAACGCAATTTGCTTACCATCTTTTACGATTGTGTAGTCTTTTAAATCTACATCAGCTGAATCATAGTCAAGGATATAGTTTCCTTTAGTTGATTCAACTAAAATAGGAGAGTTTTGGAAGTTGTATGCATATACACGCTCTACATCGCCTTTATCATTATAGATGACTTTAGCGTAGTCAAACTCTTGACCTACTAAATTTTCCAGACGGTCGGTAGTATCGCTATCTGAACCTGGGTTAAGGTTGTTGGCTGAAATGTTTGTGCGGTCATATTCTTCTCCATCAAGACCTGCTATTTCATCGTATACAAAGAATTTAAAGTTAGATGCAAGATCGAAATCTTCTTCTTCATCAACTGTTTCGATTTCGTTTGCTTTAGTTACCTTAATTGCATCGTATACAACTTTCTCAGTATCGAATTCATATTTTACAAGGTTCTCTTCACCATCGAACCATACTCGAACTACTTGGCCTAAAGCTTCTTCAAAATTGAAGTCAAGAGTTGTTGGAACATCTAAAACGATAGCTTCATTAGCAGCAATAGTACCATCGTTATTTGCGTCGAACTCGATTGTAACTTGACGGTCTTCAGAATCAACGTCGATTACACGAGCTAATTGATCTTCATCTAAGAAAGCTGGACGAACAAATTTCGTTGTTACAGTCTTACCATCAACATTAACACTTACTGTGTAGTCTGTTGCATATTCAAGTACTGGATTGTCTCTATCAGCATCATCGTGTGCAAATAATTCAACAAGAGCACTTTTACCGTCAGCTGCAAGATTAACTTCTTTCACACCAAAAGCTGCACCTGATTTTGTATTTGTGATAACGATATCAGAAGCTTCAAGTCCAGTTACTTTATTGTTGAAAGTAATACGCAAGTTTTTGTTTGCAGCGTCAAGTGCAGTTACACTTGTAATCGCAAGTTCACCAATTACTGCCCCTGGATTTTCAACTTTATAAACGAATACTGCGAACTCACCACGTGTGATTGAATCTGCAGTACCGAATCTAGTAGCTGTTTTACCAGAAGTGATGCCGTTTTCTGTTAATGCAATTACAGCTTCCTCATAACGCTCAGCAACGTCAGTGAACTTCAATTGCTTTACTTCTGATTTTAGGCTGTATGCTTTAGCAAGAATTAGGGCAACTTCACCACGAGTTAGGTTGTCGTCAGAACCGAATTTAGTTGCTGTTTTACCATTGATAACGCCAGCTGCTTTAAGAGCATTAACTGCGCCTTCTGCACGAGCAGGAACATCAGTGAAACCAGATGCTGGAGCAGTAGAAGTGTTTAATTCAAGTGCTTTTGCAAGCATAACTGCTGCATCAACACGCTTGATTTGTTTGCTAACTCCGAATTGAGTTGCAGAAGTACCTTGTGTGATATTTTGTGCTACAAGGTAATCTACTGCTTCCTTGTAACGATCTGAAACATCTGTAAAAGTTGCTGCAGATGCTACTGGAGCAAGAGCAGATGCTACGATTGTAGCTGTTGCCGCAGTTGCAACAAATTTACGATAAGACTTTGGTTGGTAAGCCATGTAATAAATCCTCCCCGTTTTGTAAAAAAAGTTAAATTTTTTCTCGATGAATAACACCGAAACATAACACATTCTGGTTCAAACATCATCTTTCATACCAATTTTTGATAGTTATGTACTAACATGGTAGAAATGGATATTTAAACTCGTAATCTATTCTACCAAATCCCCCATATTTTTCAACTATTTTTTACATATTTCTTAATATGGTAACTACTGGTACAATATTTACAGAGAATGCATCGTTTTTTAACTGACTGTTACATTATACATTTAATGTAATTAAAATGGAATATATATTTAAAAAAAGTTAAAAACGTCAATTTTTTAGTTATTTCCCATGGTATACAATGGTTTGATTTCCACTTAGCTATTGAAAATGTTTTTGTACGCAACCGTCACAGCATTATCGCTTTTTCTTGTTTTTTTTAAATCGATCTTAAAAAACCTTAAGTTTATATTTTAAAAGGACACACAATTCTATATTAATAATCCCACCATAAGCAGTTATTGTTTTCAAAAAGTAATAGTGAATTTTCTTTTCTCTAGGGCTCACTTTTTCATAAAAAAAAGCATGTGAGAGTTCACATGCTTACAAGCTTTGCTTTTTATTCTGATGCAGGAAGGCGATCGCGAGTCCACCTACTAACCAGAAAATGATATTTAATTGCGGTATGAAAATTAAGTTGTTGGACAGATTTTGTACCATAAAGGTGACACTGCCGACAAATACACCTGCTGCAATAACTTGACCGATTAGGTTTTGTTTAAAGTACAGACGTGCAAGATACAGGAAATATACAATATAAAAGCTTAGGAATGACAGAATCCCAATGATTCCAGTTTCAGCAGCAACTTTTAAATAAGAGTTGTGCACAGAGTATGCTTCATGGCCGATATCGAGCTCTGGGTATTTCTCAACAAAGTCTTTGTATCGGACATAGTAGTTACCCATTCCTACACCTAGAATCGGGTTATCTTTGAACATTACCCAGCCTGTTTTCCAGAGAGTGATCCGGGAAACAACGGCACGGTTAGTTGTTTCGTCGTCTGGCTCTTCGATAGTTTCCTCATCGTCTTCTGGAGCTTCATCACCATCTTCTCCACCTTTATCAGGGTTACCAGGTGTATCCGGAAGGAGCTTCCCAATAGCATATATAGCCGAGTTTGTCCGTGATTGGACATCAGGCATCCAGTATAGAACTGTTAGTAATAGAGCAAACGCAACAAGAATATGCGGTTTAAACAAGTTCTTAAGAAACTTCTTCGGCATAATCAGGATAATCAAAATAAACGCGCAGAACATAGTTACCCAAGCTGCTCTTGTATAAGTCAAAATAAGGTTAATTACATAAATCGAATAAAACGCGAAAAATAATAGCTGCGTTTTTTTGTTTTTGAAATACACCACTGCTAAAAGCAAAAGGATTGGAATGACAAAGTTAACGAATGAAGAATAGTAGTTAGGGTTTGTTAAGGTGGAGTCCACCCGGCCCTTTGCTTCTTCTAACGCATATAATCCTGCTTTGTTTAGCGAGAAATTAAATACATATTGAAGGATTCCGAACAATCCTACAATCAGGGCTGCTGCCCCGAACGCTTTTGCAAAATTTATATACTGCTCTTTCGTAAATTGTACTTTTACTACAATTAAAAATAAAAAGACATAAGATAGGAAGCGTCCAATTTCCATAATCGCTGGCGTATAGCTCTCGGCCTTCACTAGCGAGATTACCGCTGCGATAAGGAATAAGCTGAAGGTTATAATAAATGGTTTGATGGACAAGTCATTAAGCTTGATTGTCCCTTTTTTATATTCCCAGGCGGCGCTTAGAACCAATATGGGAATCAAAATAATTTCTATCGACAAAGGCAAAGGCCCTATATATTTTTTAAAATACAAAATTGGAACTAAAAACAAATGCAATAACACAAGTACGTAAGTCAGGCTGTTCTTCCCGTTCATCCTTCGTCTCCCTTCTTGATTTTACTGTGCTCTAAATATGTTCACCTATTCATGAAGGACAGCCATGATCCTTTATGTAACATGAAACACGTGACGGTTTACTGTTTCTGACATGAGCAGAAAAATACAATTACAACTAACCCTCAAGCCTCTGCATGGAAAAATAGATTCTTTCCGCCTTTCAACAAGATAAAGACGGTGTGAGTAAGCTAGAACCAAACAAATTCCGATGAGTTATAAATCTCATCTCACTCATGTTTTTTGTTACTTAATACTAATTGGCGAAGCTCCGCCCCTTTTCCATACAAAAAGCACTATTCTACCTTACATGATGCTGCAATAAATGACAATGGTATTTTACTTAATGGAAAAAACCACTATCTTATCAGTTTTCTGTAGGTTTCTTCTATAAGTTTATATAAATTCTCAAGCGAGAAATGCTGGACAGCATGCTTGTAAAGGAGCTCTCCTTGTGAGGCAAGTTCACACTTTTCATTAAGATCGTACGCCTCACGCATCGCGTTCAAATATTGGTTCTCATTGTTGACCTCTACCACCCAGCCATAGTGGGGATCCGACACTAACTGCCGCACACCGCCTACATCTGTTGTAATAACCGGCAACTTTTGGTTTGCAGCCTCGAGCAGTGCGAGTGGAAAGCTTTCACTTTGAGAAGCAAGCAAGGCAACATCGGAATTGCTGTAGATTTCATTAACGTCCTTACGAAATCCGAGGAAATGAACTTGTTTATTTAATCCAAGGTTAGATACCATTTGCTCAATTTCCGAACGGATCGGGCCATCACCGACAAGCAGCAGATGAACATCCGGCTTGTCCATTTGTTTTAAAGCCTGAAGTACAATGTCATGCCCTTTGATTGGGTGGAGTCGTGCTACCATAGCCATCACAAAATCTGAATGTTTAAGGCCTAATTCTTGCCTTATTTTTTGGTTGGGCTCCAATGGCTCTGAAAAATCTATTCCATTATATATGGTCTGGATTTTCTCTGAAGGGATACCAAACTTCATTAAGTTTTCCTTAAAGCGCTCCGACACAGCGAAAAAGAAATCTATTTTATTTAATGTTGATAAATTTAGTTTTGTAAATACATAACCTTTTATTCCGCGTTTCATAAAATCAAGGGTTGGGTCACTATGAATGGTTGTAACCCAGACAGCGGAGATTTTCGCTTTGATGAAAGACAAAAACAGGTTTGCTCTTGGACCGTGGGAATGGACGATATCGAATTTCTCCGTGTTGATGAAGTTTGTCAGTCTTTTTAAGACAGACAGATCATAGCGGGAGCTTTGCTTCAGCAATTCAACACGGATCCCAGCATCCCTCGCTTCCTGGGATAGGGCTCCTTCCTGGAAAACAAGCAGGCAAACCTGCTCTTGCGGGAATTTTTCCAGCAGTGTATTCACATGCTTGCGGCTCCCGCCTGTCTCTCCTCCACTGATAACATGCAAGATCTTCATATTGACCTCCGTAAGATTCACACGAAAAAACTCGGCGATGGCCGAGCCCTTCGACAAAATACGATTATTTTACATTTATTGTATCTTACGCTATTCCGCAACCTACCGGGAGAAAAGTACCTTAAGCAGGAATCTCGGCAAGGCTAGCTGCCGCTTTAGGCGTTTTGGCTCTTTAAGCAATCGGTATAACCATTCAAGGCCAAGCTTACGGAAAAACAATGGGGCCCGCTTTACATGACCGGCAAACACGTCAAAGCTTCCGCCCACACCCTGGAATACTTTCACGCCCATTTTGTTCATATGTTCGCGGATCCAGAGCTCCTGCTTCGGACTCCCCATCGCAACAAACAAAATATCCGCTTTAGCCTCATTAATTTTATTAATTACCTGATCAGGATCCTGTACATAGCCATTTTCGTAGCCGGCAATAGTAATGCCTGGATATTTGGCGATGATGTTCTCCCTAGCTTTGGAGACCACTTCTTCTTTTGCTCCGTAAAGGAACACTCGGTATCCTTCTTTTGCAGCAAAGCCAAGGAGCCTTTCCATCATATCGACACCGGTTACCCGGGAAGTAATGCGCCCGCCTTTTAATTTAGAGGCGAGCAGCACACCAATTCCATCCGGAATCTGGTAGGTTGCTGAGTTGATTAATTCCCTCAGCTCGTTACTTTGCTCTGCTTTGATTACTTTTTCCGGGTTGACCGCAATGATTGTGGATTTCAAATCCTGCTGCATGCGGTTTTTTAAATCAGCTAATATTTCGTCATAGCTTAAAGCTGAAACATCAACGCCGAAGTATGTTTCTTTTTGCATATTCATCTTCCTTGTTTACAGCAATGAAGCTTCCTGGATTGCTGATAATTTCGTTAAATCACCTATGCGGTGGACTGTCAGTTTCGTGTCGTCCGCTACCTTCAGGCAATTTCTTGTATCAAAAATGACTGGAGTCTTCATGTTTTCTGTTAGCTTGCCTTCATCCATTAATTTAAATTCAGTATGGTCCACCAGGATAACCAGCAGATGGGCATCCTTTGCAGCCTCTTCCAGTGTTGTCAGCTTGAATGGTACCTGCTCATCCCTTACATGCGGATCATGGATGCGGACATCATATCTTGAATCAGCCAGCAGCTTTTCGGCAATTTCGATGGCCGGGCTTTCACGAACATCATCAATATTACCCTTGTATGTCAAACCGCAAACTGCCAAAACAGGATTTTTCAGTTCTGCTGTTAAGCGGCCGATTTGCTCTACAACAAAGTCTGGCATTGAATTATTGATGCGGCGGCTTTCTGCGATTAATGGAGATTCCGCCTGCGCCTTTTCTATAATGAAATAAGGATCTACCGCTAAGCAGTGTCCCCCAACGCCCGGTCCTGGCAAGTGAATATTTACACGCGGATGCTTGTTGGCAAGCTCGATAACATGGTGAGCGTTCACTCCAAGTCTTGCTGAAATTTTTGCAAGCTCGTTCGCCAGGGCAATGTTTACGTCTCGGAAGGTGTTTTCCATTAGCTTCGACATTTCGGCTGTAACTGCTTCTGTTTCAATTACATCACCGGTTACAACAGCGCGGTACACATCTCCAGCCTTTGTAGCTGCTTCAGGTGTAATACCGCCAACGATTCGTGTGTTTTCAATTAATTCAATTAAGATACGTCCAGGCAGAACTCGTTCCGGGCAATGCGCCAAATACACGTCATTATATGGATCAATTCCGGCTTCTGCTAGTATCGGTGCTACTACATCATCCATTGTTCTTGGCGGAATAGTAGATTCCACGATTACCACATTGCCTTTTTCAATGAATGGCACGATTGCTTTTGTGGCATCCTTCACATAGTCAACGTTAGCTGTATAATCCTCGTGAATAGGAGTCGGAACGGCAATGATGAATACATCCGCTTTTTCAGGAGTAACAGATGCTTTAAGATTTCCTGCTGCCACAACCTCTCTTACCATTTCAGGCAGGCCAATCTCTTCTATATGAATTTCACCTTTATTTAGCAGGTCAACAACCCTTTTATTTACATCGACACCTAGTACGTCATATCCGGCCTTGGCAAAGACGGATGCGGTAGGCAATCCGATATAACCTAATCCAATAACACAAATCTTTTTCATGCAACAAGGACCTCACTTACTTTTTAATAATATTTTTTTGCATCTCATTTACATCTCATCTAGTATATCAGAAGAAAACACATGATGCATTAAGAAACGTTGATAGGGTTGAGAGGGAATGGTAAAATACAATGAAGGTTTCCGACCCGCCACTGACCATTGGTTAAAGTCAGCAAAGCGTAAGAATAGCCTTCTAAGAGATTTTTGTCTGCTTTAATAGGATTCGCCTATGTTGCAGGTTTTATGGCCGTAAATGGCAGACACCCTTAGTAAATCAAAATGCATACCTACATAGAGGAGGAACTTCTTTTTGAAAATCGTAATTTCTGGCTTTTACGGGCTGGGTAATACCGGCGATGAGGCCATTTTAGAAGCAATCATAGATAATCTGCGTGACGGGCTGGAGTCCCCAGATATTACCGTTTTTTCACTTTCGCCGGAAGAAACGGCCCGAACGCATAATGTAAAAAGTGTTTATCGGGCTTGGCGCCAGGATAATAAAGGGAAAATTAAAGCACTAAAAGAAGCAGACTTGTTAATTAGCGGCGGCGGCGGTCTTTTACAGGATGCATATCCTACCAAATTTTTATTCGGCCCGCTTCCCTATTATCTGCTAATCGTCATGCTCGCGAAGATGTGCGGCACAAAGGTTATGTTTTTCTCGCAGGGAATCGGGCCTGTTACCTCAGGCTGGGGCAAAACACTGATGAAACTGGCAAACATGGCTGATTTTATAACTGTCCGGGACCAGTACTCCAAGGACTTGCTGCACAAGCTCGGTGTTACTAAACCTCAAACGGTCGTAACCTCTGATATCGTGTTTGCCTTCAAGCCAAAAAAGGATGATTCAGCGAAAGCTTCTCTTCCTTTAAAAGGTGACGAAAAGCTTGTAGCCGTTTCTGTGCGTCCATGGTTTGAACATGTTAAGCAATTCGAGCAAATGGCTCAGATCCTTGATACCTTGATTACGGAACGCGGTGTGACCCCTGTATTTGTTCCGATGGAGGGACACCACGATAAAAATGCCAGTGAAAAGGTTATGTCGCATATGAAACACAGTGATAAAACCCTAATGCTAAGCACTGAATTTACACCGAACCAGTATTTGAATTTTATCGGTGAGTGCGAGGTAACAATCGGAATGCGTCTGCATGCCCTTATATTCTCCACACTGATGGGTGTGCCGCATATTGGATTCAGCTATGATAAAAAGGTAGAAAGCCTGTTAAAACGCAGCGGCATGTGGGATTTTTCCGCTGATTTGGAAAATATCAATGTACCGGAGCTTACAGCCAATGCGATTAAGCTTCTGGTCGAGCGCGATGCCTACAGCCAAACTGTAAAGGGAAATGCTGAGTCCATGAGAGCGGAAGCAGTCCGCAATATCGAGTTACTAAAACAAAACTTCCTATCGTAAACGAAAAGGAGAAAACTAATGAAAATATTAATTGCTACAGCCTATGATTATCCGCATGCAGGAGGACTATCGACACATGTTGCCACATTAAAGGCCGGACTGGAATCATTAGGGCATGATGTCGATGTTCTATCCTTCTCGGATGTTTCGCCGGTGTCACGAAAACTATTGGCCCAGGGCCCAAGTTTTCTTTTAAACAAGCTGAAGAAAGGCAAAGGCATTATCTGGAGCCACCAAATGAGAAAAAGGTTCCTGCAGGCCTTGATCGAGAAGAATAAAACAAAGCAATATGATGTGATCAATGCACAGGATCCATTTACGACCCTTGCTGCCATTGAAAGCGGGATTCCGACGGTATCAACTGTTCATGGCTATATGACATTTGAATCGATCAGCAAAGGCTCGCTCGATGAAGGCAGTGCTGAAGCAAAGTACATGCAGGATGTTGAAGTCCAGGCGTACAAGGGCACACGGAAAATTATTACCGTTGACCAACGTCTTCGTGATTATGTTAAGGACCTTTCCGGAGTCGAAGGAACGGCTATCCGTAACTTTATTGATACAGTCGGGTTTAAGCCTAATCCCGAGAAAAAGAACGAGTACCGCAGGAAGCACGGCATCGCTGAGGATATCCCGGTTATTTTTGTACCTAGAAGACTGACAAAGAAGAACGGCGTTATCTATCCGGCCCTCTCTCTTCCAATGGTGCTAGAGAAATTTCCAAATGCTCAATTAATATATGCAGGCAGCGGTGAAGCGCTCGCTGAAATCAAGCAAATCGTCGCAGAGAAACAGCTCGATGGCCATGTTACCCTGCTTGGTGCGGTGCCTCATGACATGGTAAAGGAATACTACGCTCTAGCTGATGTGGTTCTTGTACCAAGTGTCCACTCCGCTGGTGTTGAGGAAGCTACCTCGATTTCCGCACTTGAAGCAATGGGCTCAGGCTCCCCATTAGTTGCTTGTGCAGTCGGCGGCTTGAAGGAAATCATCAATAACGGTGAAGACGGCATATTAGTAGAAGAGAAGAACGTCGAGCAATTAGGCGAAGCGACCATACAGCTGCTTAGCAATCCTGAAGAGGGGCAAGCGATGGCAGCAAAAGCACGCGAGAAAATTGAAAAAGAATACTCCCATATCGCTGCCGCTGAAAAATATCTCGAAATCTATAAAAGCGCTTTGAAATAAAAGTAAGGCGTGGAATGCGCCTTACTTTTTATAATTGTGCTGAATTGGTTTGGCAAGTAAATTACCGATTTCGGCAAGTAAAACTCGGATTTTGGATAGTAAATATATCAATATGGAAAGTAAACTGCCATATACGGCAGAAAGTTGCATTTTCAAAAAGAAGTTATAGCTAAAAAAACACCAAAAAATCTTTATAAAACCTATCTTCAGATATATAAACGACCATAAATGAATGGCAATTCCCCTGGAATGCCGATTTTCCTCACACAAGAGAGGTGCCAGAATGTCAACACTCAAAAAAACGGCCATATGGATTACGCTGTTGGCTTTAGTATTAAAATTATCCGGTTTTTTACGGGAAAGTATTGTCGCCAGGCAATTCGGAGCCACTGAACATACTGATGGCTACTTGCTTGCTTTTTCCTTTATTACTCTTGTGGTTGCGATGATTTCCGGCGGCTTTAACAACGTCTTCCTTCCGCAATATGTTAAAAGCAGAAAAGAAGATCCTGAGGGAACGGAAAAGAACGCAAATGGAGTCATGAACAGCACGGTTCTGTTGTTCCTGATCATTTCTTTAATAGGAGCCATCTTCGTTCCATACTTTGTTCCGTTTATTTTCGGTAACATGACCTTTCTCACCGAGGAAGTTGCCGTAAAGATTACAAGGATTTTCTTTATTTTTATGAGTGCGATTGCACTGAACGGAATTCTGGAATCGTATTTGCAGGCCAAACGGATCTTTGTTCCTGCTCAAATTTCTAAAATTCTCGCAACCTTGATGGGTGCCGTATTTGCCCTTCTGTTTTCTGAACAATGGGGAATTTACAGCTTAGCCTACGGATTTGTTTTTGGTACAGTACTCGGAATCATCATTCAATTTTACTATCTGCAAAAAAGTGATTTTCGATGGAGGCCTAACCTTACAATTGAAAAGGACTTCCGAAAAGCATTCATTGTTCTGATTATCCCTTCTCTGTTAAATTCCGTTGTTGGGCAGATTAATATGTTTGTAAACAAGATTTTCGCATCCGGGACTGTTGAGGGAGCGGTAACTTACTTGAATAATGCTTCCCTGCTCGTCAGCATTCCAAATGCCATTTATGCGACTACCATTGCCGCCATTATCTTTACCCTGCTGTCTGAGCAGGTGGATGATATGAAAAAGTTCCAGCAAACCGTATTTATGGGGATGGAAATTTCGCTAGTTACATTGCTGCCGATCGCTGCCGGATTATTGGTAGTTGGCGATGCTGCGATTGCCTTCGTTTATGAGGGCGGTGAATATACAGCAGAGGATTCTTATAATACCTATCTTGCACTTATATTCTATTTACCGATGATTGTAACCCAGGGACTACAGTTTATTACATCTAAGTCCATGTATGCCCGCGGCAAGACAGCGATTATTTTCCGCATTAGCGTAACCACCATTGCCGTAAATGCTCTCTTAAACTTCCTGCTGGTAGATCGGTTCGGCTATACAGGGCTGGCATTAACCAGCTCCATTGTATCGGTATACTATCTGGTGGTTTCATCTATAGTCGTTTATAAGGAATTCCCGAAAGCTGAGGTTGCCCGTTTGTTTACGCTACTCCTTCGGGTTATACCGCCAACCTTGATTATGACTGTCCCTATCTGGCTTCTTAAGGAATATACGCCGATTGGCGGATTCTATTCCCTGTTCCAGCTTGCTATCCTGGTGCCGCTCGGTGTGATACTTTATACGGGATCACTTTATATATTTTACCGACAGGGCTTCAGACGCTTGCTAAACATCCTTAGAAAGAAAAAACCTGCATCTTGATAGCTGTGATATAAATAAAAAAAAGCTTGGAGATGATTCCAAGCTTTTTTTTATTTATTTTTTATACCTTCCGAAATAGATTTATCATGATTATCTTTTTTTCTCTTCTTTTCAACATAAATCCAGGTATAATAAACTGCCCAAAATAGTAGTACAATTCCTATTGCATACTGTGTTACTCCTGAAGGAAGATAGATTTCCAAAAGAACTACAATAAGAATAAACGGAGGTAAAAGTATCAAATATTTTTTCCAATGCATACTGTTTTCACTCCTTCATTTATTGGCATTCTACCATACAATTACAATTTCATCTGTTTTTAAATCTACTTTTAATTGTCTAATTTTTAGTACTGAAAGCAATGACCTTTTTACAACCTAAGTAAAAAAACCCTATATCTTCCCTTCTTGTAGCATAGCTGTTGTTAATCAGGGTAATAGAAGTTAAGTAGAATGTAAAACCCCCTATTAGTAACATAACGACCGCTGAAACTACATAAGCTTTATCAGGAGGGAAGGAACAAATGAGATTTAGTACACCCCTGTTGCCTGATGGTGTTAGTTATTCCGCAGATGAAAGAATTACCCAAGATGACCCGTACTACTTAGAAAAAATGCATATCCGTTTCCCCGAAGATATGACTTTCCTTTATAGACTCGCAATAAAATATAAAAAACTGGCATTCTTACCCGTAAGCGATAAACAGCAGATAATAGAAAGCCTTATTAAAACTATTTATTTTTATGATAAGCTGCGTCCACTTTCACCCGAGCATGTAAATGAATCTGATTACAGACGGTTAGTTGACATTAAGAATCATCTATTTCATAAAAAGACCACCAAGTCGAAGGGCGAACCATACAAGTGGTTAATCTTGATTCCCCTATTCTTATTGTTGCTGTTATTAGCGTTTGTGCTAGTGCATTTATCAAGCAGTGAATCTGAAGTAACGAAATCTTATCCAAAACAGTATGCAGTAGTGACTCAATATAATGCCAATATTTATAGTCCAATCATATCTCAGGATTCCGCCTTCGAGGAGAAAACCTCTCCTGAAAAACTCACCGGAACAACAGTGTTAGATAATCGACTGCCGTTAAATATGTTAAGAACAGCTATTCTAGGATATACCGTGGATAAAGGAAAACTCCCAGGATCTCTAACAGATCTGACAGATTCGTACCCTAACAATTATTTATCATTTATCCCACTAGACGAACTGCACTCTACTAACAAAGAAGTTTCAGTAAAAGATAATACGGGTGGCTGGGTATATACTCCCTATCTTTTAGAAACACCAATAAAAGATCTAAAACCTAATCAGTTATATAGCTTATTAGCTGAAATTCTCGTCCCAAACAATAACAGCTGCCGAAACTCCTGCCCATCTGAACCCATTAATATTGAAATCAACAAAGCACACCATTCCCTTACTCTTAAGATGGGAGACATAAAAATGAAAACGTATGAGGCAGGATTAGGCAAAAATAATTCTACACCTGAAGGATCGTTTACGATCGAAAAACGAGTCGTAAATCCAAATCATCATCTTTCTAAAAAACCCTATGGCACAAGGGGTCTCGAGTTATCCAACCGGGATTATGCCATTCACGGAACATATGATACAAGCAGCATTGGAAAGAATGAATCAAAGGGCTGTATTCGACTGTTAAATGAGGATATTGAAGAGATCTTTTCTATAGTTCCGCTTGGCTCTGCAGTCACTATTGTAAACAAACCTGCAGATCAAACTGGCACTGCAACTAAACCAATTTCCATAACAGCAAAGCAGGATGTAATGGATGAGTTATTGCTAAATAACTTGATAGCACATAACCTATATCGAAATCAGGCTAACAAGACAGCATCAGATGAAATTGATCGTAGAAGCACTTTTTCGTGGAATAATTAATACTGGCTCTCTACCATTTTTCTAACTAGCAGATCTTTGCGGCAGAAGGAACTCCTGCATTCTAGTTCTTCATGGATTTTATTCCATTTCTCCTCCAGGAAGCTTATCAAGCTTCTTTTTTTATTGTTCCCCTACAGAGAAATCGAGAAGAAGGTGTCTCAGCGTACTGCTGGCCGTCCACTTTCCTAAAGTAAACTGAGCAATAAAACCTAATTCAAATTACCTAATTTATAATGACATCAAGGATCCAAAAACTTATAATCTATCTATATCATAGTATTTATTTCCAACAGTCTAGTCATGAGGTGTAATGATGAATAAAAAGTTTTTTTATACTCTAGGTATTGCTTCCCTTTTACTATCGGGATGCACTGAGGAGGAACAAGCAACTACCAAACAGAAAACCGGCCCTTCTAATCAGGAAAAAACGGGCAAAGTAGTGTTAGAGGTACTCTCAGGAAGCGGCAAAACTGGATATAAGGACGGAAACCTAGCAGAAAGCAATTTTGCATTTCCGTTTGGAATTGCCCTTAATCAAAACGGGGACGTACTAATCACTGATCAAAAAAATCAGAGGATAAGAAAAATAACAAAAGATACGGTTACCACTGTAACTGGTGTTTCGAAGCTAAAGGATCCATATGGAATGGAAGCTGGCGGATTTTCCGATGGTGCGAATTCCGGTGCCATGTTCAAGGATCCTAAAGGGATGGCAGTTGATGCCACAGGACAAGCCTTCATAGCAGACTCTGCAAATGGGGCAATTCGAAAGGTGGACACCGATGGGGGCACTACTACTTTTACTAAAGGATTGAACCATCCATCCGACATAGCAATTGCCGATGACGGCACTCTTTACATAACCGAAACATTAAACCACCGTATTGTGTCCATCGATAAAAAAGGCTCCGTAAAAGTAATTGCAGGCGGTGGATACAAGAAGGAAGGAAATTGGACGAACGGCGGGTTAAAAGACGGACAAGGAGAAGCAACGCAATTCAATGAACCAACCGGTATAGCGCTTTCGAATGACGGATCACTAATTGTTGCAGACACAGGCAACCAGCGAATTCGAAAAGTAACTTCTGATGGAACCGTGACTACTCTTGCAGGATCTGGCGATTCACTCATTACAGGAACAAAATATAAAGAAGGAGGGTACAAAGATGGAGCCGCTGGCAAAGCCCGTTTTAACTTTCCAAACGATGTAGCTGTAGGCAGCAAGGGCACAATTTATATAGCCGACACCTATAACCACGCAATAAGGGCTCTAATGGATGAAAAGGAAGTTACCACTGTGTACTCGAGTCCGGAAAATAGCGATCTTCAGGGCCCAACACAAATGGTAATAGCAGATAAAAAACAATTAATTTTCACCGACCAATGGAGCCATCAAGTGAAATCTATCAAACTGCAATAGAGGAGGGATTGCTTGAGCGCTTTTGATATTCTACTAATCGGTCACCTGATTGGAGATTATTTGTTTCAAACCAATTGGATGGCAATGAACAAAGCCAAAAAGTGGGATGCCTTACTAGTACACTCTGCGGTTTATACATTATGTATTGCACTAATTGCCTGGATTGGTTTCGGCGGCCTCTCCCTCCTCGACATATTAATCATTCTGCTGTCTCACATATTTTTAGACAGACGTACATTCATTGTCTGGTGGGTAAGAAACGTCATGAGATCAGACCCGAACGCTGTTGGTTGGCTGGTGATCATGACCGATCAGGTTTTTCATATAATCATCCTGGGGTTGGTAGTTGTGTTTTAGTTAATCCGGAATTAAGCGAGTAGGAGGGAGTGGCTATCCCCCGACCTCTTTGGTATAAGCTTCAATTAATTACGGCAATAGGAAAGCAAGCAGCCAAAGAGGCATGCTTGCTTTTTTTATTTTAGAGATTTATTTTTGCCGGACAGACCGCGGCGTCCCAGGTAAAAAAGCATCCCCTGCTCAAGACAAATTTTCCAGGACTGACTATAGGGCAAAAAACGGAAATTTACTTACCGTTTTTTTTCAATTCCCCCCTTGGGGTCACTAAATGGCGATTTACTTACCAGTTTCCTCCTGATCGTTCCTTCACGGGCGCTAAACATCAATTTACTTACCGTTTTCCACCCTAATTTCTACTTCTTGGGCGCTAAACATCAATTTACTTTCCGTTTTCCACCCTGATTTCTCCTTCACGGGCGCTAAATGCCGATTTACTTTCCGCTCGCCCTCATTAATCCCCATTCACGGGCACTAAACATCAATTTACTTACCGTTTTCCACCCTGATTTCTCCTTCATGGGCACTAAACCCCGATTTATTTACCACCAGACCTCTTCTTTCCACATTCACGGGCACTAAACCCCGATTTACTTACCGCTTTACTTCTATTTACTCCTTCTCGGGCACTAAGCAAACCTTTTAGTCACGTTTTCTGCAAAGTACTAGCAGAGGCTGGTTCGAAGCGATTGATCGTTGCACAATACTATATAATTCTGCATGTAAATATTTTCTTCCAATATCCGCCTGCATTTATACGTAATAACGGGATCTTCCTACACCTACAGATTTAAAGTTTTTCTGGAGGACGCGTCTTATTGTTTTCTGAGATTGTATTATTTTGCACCAGTCTTGAATTACATTTGTAGTGATTTTTCTATCAGGAAACAGAATTTGAAATTCATCCACGCACCGTTTCACTGCTGATGAGACACCTTCTTTGCAGCTGCAATTGTTACATACCATCAGCCCACCTGTTAATTCAGTAATAAATGCAGTGCAGATTGCGCATGGCATCCCCTTTTCTAGCAGGTCATAGCTATAGCTGGACAATCGAGTGTAAGGAGACTCAGTTAAATGGCAGGAAACTAGTTGTTCTGCAAATCTGATATGTTTGTCCTTTAGTTTTGGTGATTTCAAGTTTAATTTGTTTTTAAATCGATTAAGCTGTGCTGGGAAGATAATAGGTAGGTTTAATGGAGCTTGATATAAGTGAAATTCGGGGTTTATGAAGATAACATGCGCTTCTAATTGTGAGGTGAATCCAAGGTCTTTAAGAATTTGCCGGAATAGGGACTCACTCCGCTTCAGCTGCAGGAGCGGATTTTTAATCTCAGACTTAGAAGTTGAATACCATTTTTCATCTTCAATATAAAAATCACCTTCATAATTTTTGACTTCAATAAGATGTATGATGTCATGGGAAACTAGAAGCGTATCGATTTGAAATACAGTGTTGTTTCTTTCCAGACATAAATCATTTATTATAAGCCAGCTGTCTGAAAGGTTCCCTAACCAAACATCACACATTTGTTCACCTTTGAAGCCCTTTTCAAGAGTCGAAAAGTAATTCTCATCGTTAGCTGATAAATCCTTCCGTGTTTTTAAATATCTCATAAGCGTTAATTCTCTTGGTTCACTTCTCGATTTAATTATCATATTTCACCTCCAAATAAATAATATAAACTATTACATTATTATACAAGTGACAACTTCCCGACTAAAAAACGCATGTACCTTCCCATCCAGAAGGCACATGCGTTTTCACTTTTTACGTCGGATTTACCTCAGTATTATCAGTAGGATCACCAGTTTCAGGTTGAATGACTGGAACATTTTCAGCCGGTTGCTCATTTACGGGCTCTTCTGGCAGAGAAACCTCTTGCTCACTCTGAACATCTTCCATGGTCGGATCTGGTTCAGATACCTCGTTCTCACTTGTAGCGTCTTCATCAGGGATTGTGGTACCTTCTGGAATTCGGGCGTCAACATCGCCTGTTGGCTCCTCTGTTCGAATTGGGACCTCTGTATCACTGTCATTCTCACAAGTGCTTGGTACTTCTGAGGACGCCTCCCCGGATACATTAGGATTTTCACAGACTGGTTCTTCTACCTGAGTATCATCCTGACCTGGATCCTCTTGTATATCATCCCTAGTCGAACCCTCATCTGCTTTTGGAGGTTCCAAATTAGGTGCTGCTGTCGAAAACTCAATTGAGACTTCAGAATTCATCGACAGCTCATTTTCACTAATCACACTGTTTCCAGGCAAAGTAAGAGTGTAGGTTTTGCCAGGCTGAAGAATTCCTGCCAGGTTTACTTCCACATTACTGCCATTTACTGCTCCTTCAACAGTTTGCGCTTCTTCTGCTCCCTCCACCTTCAAATAAATTAATGGTGTTACAAAAGGGTATAAAGGCTGATTAAATTCAAAAACTGCTGTTGTATCAATCGGTATATCTTGCCTCTTATTAGCTGGATTGGAATTTACCAGTTCTAATGGTCTTTGCATCGCTGCCGTATCACTTTGCAAAATGATTTCTACGGCTTCCGGATTAACACTACCGTCCTGAATATTAATATTACCTGGCCAAGTCCCATATCTCATCTTACCGTTATAATAATAGGAATATTCAAGGACATAGCTATCATCTTTATTAGGGACGATTAATGTAAAGTCTGCTTCTGTTTTTCCAGCCTGTATTGCTGCTTCTGTTGAAAACATAAGCATTGCTCTTTCTTCTGAGTACTCATTATAGGCAGATAGGTTAACTTTGACATCCTCATCAGCTGCTACTCCATCAGGCAGCATTACCTTACCGACGACGACCGCTCCTTCAGGTATGTCAATATTTAAATCTGCAAAATTTTCTATAGGCGATAATATTTTAGCAGATTCGATATCATAAACAATACCATCATGACCAACATATCCGTCCATTATCAAATTGCCAGGCTGGCTTTTTAAATAATAATGGACACGGTACTGCTGATCTGCTGGAACTTTAATGTCATATTCAATACTTGTAGAACCTGCTGGAATGGTAATCTCTTTCATTAAAGGCATACTATCTAACGGTTCTGCTGATATTATGACATCTGCATTTTTTTCTAAAGGATCTGCCAATGTAACCATGCCACTAATGGTACTGGAGGCCACTTTATCAAACGATATTGTAAATTCACTGGACGCTTCTACCCAATGATTAATAACCTTTATCTGGACTGTATATTCTCCTGATATTCCAGGAAAAAGCATATCCCAAGTATAAAAATTTAACTCACCCGGCAAAAACTTATATGATAATACTTCTGATCCTTTTGTTAAAATAATTTCCCTTGTAAGCTCCTGGTTTATCGATTCATAAAGAGTAACCGAATTTCCTTTACCATCGTAAATTTCCCCGTTAACTGTTCTTCCTATTATGTCAGTAGGAGAAACAGCTGAAGGTCCATCATACATTTTAAAATGGTAATCTGTATCAAAGGAGAATTGCACAGTCTCCCCTTGAGCATCAATTGGTCCCTTTCTGTATTGAATATCATAAGAGGATTCATCTTTTCCGTATACCACCCAGATATCACTATACTCCCCATTCGAGACAAATACCCTGTTTATTTCTGTACCATTATTGTTTAAGTCAAGATGATAATAAGTATTAAAACCGTCGTTCGGAAAAGCAACTACATCCTTTGATTCAAAAGTAAATTCTCTATTATTATTAGATTGTAATTGGATTTCTGTTAAACGCTGCTCGATCATGACATTGGATGTGCCATCTACCTTCACTTCTTTATTAAATAGCATATATCCATTATTTTCACTATCATAACCGTTAACCTGCAGATTATAGTTCCCAGGAGAAATAAAAACACCCTCACGAACCAATGCATTGTTTACTGGATTTCCATTTGCATCAACTAACGTTGCGTTGACAGTTCTTTGCTGGAAGCCGTCCACACCCTCAACATCGACAACAAGGGGCACTAGTCCTTCGCCATTTAGTTCAATTAATTTTCCAATGTTTTCTCCGGTTACTGTTTGAAAGTAAACCGCTTCTGTTGTCGAAACAGCTACATTTATAGTTGTTTCTGGGGAAATTTTCTCTTTAAGATTTACATATACGGCTAACCCCTCAGAGGTTACTTCCGAACTAACATACGCGGATAAATCATGATAATTTCCATTAGCGTTCATTTGGGTAACTTCAACATTCGCATAGGTTGAATTAGTATTCTTTAGTAAAAATCCAAACTGCTCTGGCTGCTGTGCTTCATTACTGTAAATCGTTTTTATTTCACTATCAATTTTATTTGGAGCGATAGCCTTGAATTTAATTGGATGGGTACCGTTGAATTCAATGTGCTGATCCGGTTTATACTCATTAGAGGCTTTTGTAGGCTCGGTTCCATCATTGGTGTAATAAATTTTTGCCCCGGGGTCAGCAAGCTCATCCAGAACCACGCTTCGTTTCCCTTCATAATCTATGATTAAATGCTCTGGAACTTCCAGCTTCTCTGCATTAAAAACTCCATAAGTTGAGAAATGGCTCACATCAGCTTTAATCAGACTATTTTCGATTTTTGATGTCTGATACTCCCACTCATCATTAGCTAATTTATAAAATACTCCTGTATTTTCTACATTGCTGGAGCTTTCAACCGGAAAACTAATTGTTACAGGTGTTGTTAGGTAACTATTAATATCGGTATTAAAGTTAAATGCCATGACACTTCCGGTGCCAGCCGGAGAAAAATCGGCCTTGGTTACGACTGAACCGGTCACATTATCTAGACGAACAGTGGTGCCCGCAGGCAAATTGCTAGAAACAGGCCTCATATCAAGACCGATCCCTCCTGCAAATACCAGATTGCCACTTCTTGTGCTGACTGGAGCTTCAGTGCCTAGGTCAATTTCCATCGATCCTGCCGGTGGTGGATTGGTGGTACCTTCCCCATCTGGATTTGGCGCCGGTGCTGGATCTGATCCCGGGCTGGTATTTGGCTCTGGATCCGGTGTTGGTTCCGGAGTCGGACTTGGCGTTGGCGCCGGTGTTGGTTTCGGACTTGGACCTGGCTTCGGGTCCGGTGTTGGTTCCGGATTTGGACTCGGCTTTGGCGCCGGTGTTGGTTCCGGTGTTGGACTTGGCTTCGGATCCGGTGTTGGTTCCGGTGTTGGTTCCGGTGTTGGTTCCGGTGTTGGACTCGGCTTCGAGTCCGGAGCTGGGTCTGGATTTGGACTTGGCTTCGGGCCCGGTGTTGGTTCCGGGTTTGGATTTGGCTTTGGGCCTGCATTTGATCCCGGACTTGGATTTGACGTAGAACCTGGGTTTGATGCCGGGTTTTGGTTAGTATCCTTGCCTGAATTTGGTGCTCCCGCTATGCCTGGATCTGGATTTGGTCCCTCTCCATTCCCCTGTGTTTGACCAATTGTTGTAGGAATGTCTCCTGGTTCATCATCTAAGCTGAGTTGCGCCGCGGCTGTAACAATATTATTGTCCTGTTCAGGATTTGATTGCTGCGCATTATTTAACAAGTTTTTTTCTTCTAATTTTTGATCTAATAGCTGTGCAGAAGATTTAATCAGGTTCTCTGTATCAGCTAAATTTTCCTTCACAAAGAGGTCATCAATCTTTTGTGTATCCATACCTTGTTTAATAGCTTCATTTTTTACTTTCTCAAAAGATTGTGCAGCTTCCTGGTTTACTTCTTGAATACTTGTTTTTAGCGATTCTATTGATTGGTTCCTTGAGGATAGCTCTTGTGTAACTTGTTCAATCTTTGGTGAAACTTCAATCGCTTTTAGCAGGTTATCGGCAAGAAGCGCCGTAAATACTGTTCTTTTTGAACTTAATAGACTTTCGGTTAACTGCTCCATTTTCTCCGTTTCACTTAAACTTCCTAAATCAGCAGCTCCTGATTCCTCTATTCGTTCTTCAGAGACTTCTAACATGTCCTGTAGCATTTGTACCAACATGCCGGGCTCAGCATCTTCAACTAGTTTTTCCAAGTTAATCTGTGTCTTTGAATCCTGCATTTCACCATTCAGCATTCCTTCATACACTGTTATGGATTCGCCAACAGTGACCAAGGTTTCCTCCTGCTGGTTTTCTTCTTCATTGTTTTCCTTACCCGGAGAAGAAACACTGACTGCTCCGTCAAACACATGTAAGACTGTGTCAGCTGTGTCCGGATCAATAGAAACATAGAATAATGTTCCCCTCACGCCCATAACCGCAGTAGGAGTTTCAACATTATATTCGTCATCTGCGTTTAAAAGCTTTTTTACACGGTTCCAGATATTCCCCGACCATAGCTTCAAACCTGTTCTGTTCTGATCTCCTTCTTGTTTTAAAGTGGAGATCATGAGCTGGGTATTTTCACTGAGCATTGCCTCGGTACCCTTATCATAAATAATTTTGGAAGAGCTGGCTTTCTCGGTACGGATCATATCACCTTCCAGCAGCCCCATTCCATTGAAAGCAAGGTACTCTCGCAAGCCGCCTCCCCTTTTTAACAGTGCACTTCCTTTTAAATCTGCTATTTTGGCTGATCTTGCCGTTTGGCCTTCTGCTGCTTGAACAGTAGCAGGCAAGCACATATGAAGCAGCAAAAGGCAAGCAGCGATAATCTTACTGCACTTCAACTCTCTCCGCCTCCAATTCATAGACAACAACCGGTTCCGCTTTCCCCTTAACCTTTATAGGCTGAAGAGGTGTACACACGAAATGCTGCTGTATAATCTGATATGTATTTTCACTCATTAAAATCTGGTTCGGTTTTGCATTCGACTCTAGCCGTGCAGCCAGGTTAACTGTATCCCCGATCGCAGTGTAATCCATTCGTTCACTGGAGCCAATATTTCCTATGACAGCCGGCCCAGTATTAAGTCCAATCCCGAAGGCTACGGAGCTTTGGTATTTATCATTAATCTGCTGGGCAAGCCTATCTGCTTCCTTTTTCATAAAAAGTGCAGCATTAGCAGCACGGATGGCATGGTCCTCATACTCGATTGGCGCTCCGAAAATAGCCATTATCCCATCACCAATAAACTTGTCAATCGTACCTTCATATTTAAAAATTGCCTGGGCTCCGAGATCCAGATATTCATTGAGTATCCCAACGACCTCTTCCGGCTCCATTTTTTCGGAAAGCGGCGTGAAGCCCCTTATATCAACAAACATCAAAGTTACTTCCTTGCGAATTCCGCCAACCGCTATTTCATTCTTAGCTGCCAGGATCTCATCAACGACACTTTTCGAAACATAGCGCCCGAATATCCCCGTCACTCTTTTCCGCTCCCCAAGCTCCCTAACATATTGTGTGACAATGGAAAGCACACAGGAAGTAATAATCCCCATAACCACATAGATAAATGGAAGCAGAATGGAGAATTTCAAGAATACAATAAGAGATATCCCTACATAGCAGGCTATCATTATTAATGATAGTAAACCTCCCCATTTAGGGCGCAGCGCAACAAATAATAGATATCCTACAATAGAAATAAGGAAGATAAGAACAACCCCGACCGTTTTTGACGACGTTTGATAAAAATCCTGATTTAACATGCTTTGGATGATATTTGCATGGATTTCGACCCCGAACATTTCCAGCGTTCTGCTTGTTGGCGTCCTGTATTGATCGGAAAGCCCCGTGGCATAAGGGCCTATTAACACAACCGAATCGGTAAAGTATGATGGATCAATTTTTCCGTTAATGACATCCTTAATGGAGAAAACTTCAAATGATTTAACATCCGTTTTTTGAGCGGAAGAGAAATACTGGAAATAAATATTGTTTCGGTTTCCTGTGGAGAGCTTCTTGTCACCCGCATAAAAATTGCCCTGCTCATCCCATGTTATTTGCTTTTTTTCATCCAGAAGACGGTTTGCCAGCCTGACAGAAATAGCAGGAACTATTCCTTTTTCTTCGTCCTTAACCCCTAATGTTACCTGGCGTACAATTTGGTCCCGGTCAGGGAAAGTGTTAATATGTCCAACCTGTTCAGGTGCAGGCTCATAAATAGGCCAGAGCAGCTCTTCTGCCTGAAAGGATTGCTGCCTCGGCGGAAATTTAAAATATGCTGACAAATAAACATTCGGATATTGCTTGGCAATACGGTTCCATTCTGAATCTTCTTTTGGCAATTCACTTTTTTCTGTATACAGGACATCAGTCCAGACAGCAGTGGCACCTGCCTTGGCAATTTTTTCTGCCGTTTCAGCCAGTACATCCCTTGACCAAGGCCATTTACCGATTTCGCTCAAGCTTGCCTCATCAATGGCAAGAATCTTTATTCTGTAATCAACTTCTTTTTCATCAGTAAAAGAAGTTAGCCGGTCTGTAAAATTATTCTCAATCATATAAAAGGTATGAAAAATATAAAAGCAGGATAAAACTGCCCCTATTATCAGACCGACTAAAATATTTTTTGCTAGCTTCATTGGTGTCCCCCTGAATTCCACATGCTGCTAAAATACATCTTTATAAAGTTCCTTTACTCGCACTATTTCATCCAAGTTTTCAAAGAATATATCAACGAGTTTCGGATCAAAATGCTTACCGCTTTCTTCCCTAAACAATGAAAGGATCCGCTCCAGCTCCCAGGCGTTTTTGTAGACCCGGTCACTTGCAAGCGCATCAAATACATCGGCCAAGGCCGTAATCCTGCCATATATATGGATGTCTTCCCCGCTTTTTCCCTCAGGGTATCCCGTTCCATTCCACTTTTCATGGTGTTCATAGGCGATTATCGCTGCTGCTTTTAAAATCCGCCGATTTGATCCTTTTAGAAGGTTATATCCTACTCTGGTATGGGATTGCATGATTTCGTATTCTTCTTCTGTAAGCTTTCCAGGTTTATTTAATATGCTATCAGGGATGGCAACCTTCCCAATATCATGCATAGGCGACGCCATTACTACCAGGTCAACTTCCTCCTCGCTCATACCCACGCCCCTCGCCAGGATTCCGGAATATCTGGCAACCCGTTTGACATGATTTCCTGTTTCTTTGGACCGCGTCTCACCAATTTCCCCCATGGTAAAAATAATTTCCCTCTGGGTCTGTTCAATTTCTTCATATAAAATGGCTGCCTCCAGAGATTTTCCTGTATAGGACGCAGCTAAGGTTAGGTGCTTTAAATCATGATCAGAAAATACAGCATCAGCTGAAGTCATTTTATTTACTGCCTGATAACACCCAATAATTTGATTCTCCTGATTATGTATTGGTATTACGATTACCGACTTGGTTAAATAGCCCGTTTTTCTATCAACATCCCTGTTAAACCGGAGGTCCTCATAAGCATTGCTTATAATAATCGGTTCCCCTGTTTGAACCGCGTTTCCAGCCAATCCGGTGGAAGCAGGAATCTCAACTCTGTCTATCCCATGGGCAACCTTCGTCCATAATACTTGCCGGTCCTCATCGAGAAGCCAAAGCGTACATCGGTCAGCAACAACAAGATCTCTGCCCATATCAGCCATTAGCACCAGGAGCGTTTCAAGCTTTTTTTCATTCGCTATTTTTGCTGCATATGTAAAAATAACCTCAAGCATTTCATCTGCCTTCAATTCATTCCTGAATAATTCAGCATTGGCCACTTCTTTCAGGTAAATCCCTCCTGATCCAAAAGTCTTAGTTTTATCATAATTTTAAATCCGACAAAATTAAAGAAAAATTTGTAAAAATTTCTTTTATAAGATAAAAATGGAATATGAGAAATTGTGGAGGCTAGATAGCTTAAAATGGAGTGTGAGGAGCGTACAACAACTATGGCTGGCTAATAAAGACATTTTATGTTGGGCGGGCACTAAATCTACTTTTACTTACCGATTTCTGCTTTGGTTCAATTTTGCGGGCACTAAACGGGGGTTTACTTACCGGTTTCTGCTTTGGTCTGCTCCTGCGGGCACTAAATGAAGATTTACTTTCCGATTTCTACTTCAGTCTGCTTTTGCGGGCACTAAATCAAGATTTACTTACCGATTTCTGCTTTGGTTCAATTTTACGGGCGCTAAATGAGGGTTTACTTACCGATTTCTGCTTTGGCCCAATTTTACGGGCGCTAAATCAAGTTTTACTTACCGATTTCTGCTTTGGTGCAATTTTGCGGGCACTAAATCTAGCTTTACTTACCGATTTCTGCTTTGGTGCAATTTTACGGGCGCTAAATGAGGGTTTACTTACCGATTTCTGCTTTGGTGCAATTTTACGGGC
Source organism: Peribacillus saganii (assembly GCF_003429095.1). Taxonomy (GTDB): domain Bacteria; phylum Bacillota; class Bacilli; order Bacillales; family DSM-1321; genus Peribacillus; species Peribacillus saganii. The sequence goes on along the minus strand of NZ_QVTE01000024.1, from coordinate 52,489 downwards.
GCTAAATGAAGGTTTACTTACCGATTTCTGCTTTCGTTTACTTGTTGTGGGCACTAAATGAGGATTTTCTTTCCGGTTTCCTCTTTGGCCGCCGTTTTGCGGGCACTAAAATCAGGATTTTCTTACCGATTACCGCTTTGGTCCAATTTTGTGAGTACTAAATCAAGATTCGATTTACTTACCACTCTCCGCTTTGATCCAATTTTGTAAGTACTAAATCAAGATTTACTTACCAGTTTCCGACCGATTGTACATTTGTGACCGGGTTAACTTAAATAATCCCTCCACTTCATTCAGATTGTTGTTATTTACAAACTCATAACTACAGATTTAAATTTAACTCCAAAATAAAAAAAGCTGAACCCGCATAATATATGGGAGTTCAGCTCTAATAATTATTTACTTTGCGATAGTAATATTATCTACATATTCAGCACTGACATAAGCAAATTCATTTGCATTGCTGTCTGAGATAATTTTATACCAGTCAGTGCCATTTGAAGCTTTCTCGGTTCCGGCAATGATTACAGGATAACCTGGCTTTGGATAGGTAAATTGCTTATCAAAAGAAGTTCCGGCGCCCATCCTGACATTAAGTCCCTGGATATTGGTGATGCCAATGTTATACGGGTTGGCGTTATTGAGGAAGTCTTTTCCACCTAACGCTTTATCAACGCGGTACATATGGCCGGCTACTTTTTGTCCCCAATAGGCGTCAGAGGCATAGCGGACATTGATGCCGCGATTTTTGTTGCCTGGAGAACCGCCATTTTGATAAGCAAAACCGCTGTCTGGGATTGGAACGTAATTTTTATTCAGATAGTTGTTCATTAAGCTAATAATGCAATCTTTTATAGTTGCGTACTGCTCTCCGTCTTCCGGATTGCTATCAAACACTTTAATCCCAAAGATATTATTGTTCTTCTGAGCATGAGTACTTGTTCCAAAATCGCTCTCATGCATGGCCATTCCTAAGATTAATAGCGCATTAATCTTATACGTGCTTTCCACTTCCTTTAAGGTTGCACCAAGGCCAATCAGCTTGCTTGTTTTTGTTGCATCCTTATAACGAATGAAAGTGGTTGGATTAGAAGTATATAATGCTTCTTTTTCAGCAAGTACTTGATTGATATATTGATCTAATTCGGCTGCTGTGTAATTTGTCTTTGAACGTGCCGGAAGCATATTAAAATACTGATAAGCAGTTCCGACCACTGTACCGTTTTCTGATTTAAACGAATTTCCGTCCCAGCTAATGTATTTCGTACCCTGCTTTAGAAAAGAAGGTGCAATTCCCGTAGTATAGGCAGTATGGCTGTTTTTATCAATGTCATATACATTATGAACCAATTCTCCTGCACTGTTAACAGTGTAATAGGATCTGCCCTTCATCATCGCAAGAGGGACAAGATAGGCATTTGCATGCTTTACAAAACCTTGTCTGCCAGCAACCTTGACTTCAATCTTCTCATCATCTGATCTGACATATTCCATCTCGGTCGCCGGAACAGCACCACCTGTAGCAACAGGCATTATAACTGTTTTCATATCAGCTTCATAGATGACTGCAGCCGAGCTCCCGACAGTTGGCTTCGCCATAACAATGCCTGATTTCATTTTAATAATAGAATCATTATACAAAACAACTTGAGTGTTGCTGTTAGTTATCGCTGAATTTGCTGCATCAAACGTGTTATAGCTTTTTGGACTAATAGTCAGTTCTCCGGCAGCACTCACTGTGCCGATTTTAAATGGATCTTGCCCTTGGCTCGGATCCTCTTCTTCCTGTATTCCTTCCGCAGCCTTTAACATTCTGTAAATGAATGCTGCTGCATGGGCACGGGTCGCGGATTTCTTAGGGTCGAAACGGAAGGTTCCGGTCAGGTTCCCTTCACTGTCTACATTAGGTATACCTGCGATAATTCCTAGAGCAACCATATTCGCAATAGAATTACGGGATATCGATGAGGTAACGAGCTTTTCATCGGTGAAAGCCAATGCTGCTTTCTGTTTTGGCACTTTCAGATAATCCAGTGATTTATCAATCATATTAGCCATCTGTTCACGGGTGATTGGGTCATTCGGGGCAAAGGTTCCCGCTGAATACCCGGTGATGATTCCGGCAGCTACAGCTGAGTAGATTCCCGGAGCTAGACTTGCTGTAACCGGTACATCCTTAAACTTTGGCTGTCCTTCCGGCAATTTAAGAGCACGTGCTATGAAGTTAGCAAACTGCCCTCTTGATACTTGATCATGCGGCCCGTACTTTCCAGGGCCATACCCTAAAATTACTCCCTTCTCTGCCATTGCCCTCATTTCCATTTCCAGTGCAATTCCAGTAAGGTCATCTGCCGCGGAGGCAAAACGGTTCGGTAATAAGGAGACAATAAGCAAGAAACTTAGAAGGAGTGTGCTAATTTTTCTCATTAAAAACTTCCTTTCAACTTTATCTTTTTGGCCAAAGTCAACGTTTACTAGAAACTGTTACATGTGCAACATTTTGACAAAATGACAGGATATTTCTATTTTAGCAAATAACTAGTTTAAAAGGCGGTTGTATTGGGATTTTTTGTGGGTTTTTGTAGAAATAGAACTTTTTTACTATTTTTATAGGTTTAAGACACCTAAAGGCTGGGTACAAGGGGATTTGGCGAATATTACAAACCCTTCACAGAATGTCATCCCGTTTTTCACTGAATTATTCCATATCTTCACGAAATAAATCTTACTTTTCATAGAATTAGTCCTCGTTTTCGCAGAATTTAAAAACAAAAAGCTCTGTGCATTTTTCACAGAGCTTTCACGTGTATGTTCCAATAAGGAATTATTGTTTCCAAGCGTGTATTTTTTGCAGCAACGTTACCAACTGCGCCCTTACAATAGGGTCCTTTGGTTTGAATGATTCATATGTTTTCCGTACTTTTCCGTCCTTGTCCTTATGCCCGCTGGCCAGGTTCTGATCATACAGCCATTGGACAGCCTGTTTTTCAGTCATGTTCTTGTTTGTAAATCCTTTTGCCAGAAGCACTGCTGCTTTTCCTCTGGATAGAACGGCATTTGGGTTCTGTTTGACCGGAAGACCCAGCTTTTTAGATTGTGCATATACCGACTTCAAAGATTCATCCTTCAGGTCTGCTCCTAAGTAATAACGAAGGAATACTCGTAAATACTCGCTCTCGGTCATAACCTTTGCAGGCTTCAGCAGCTTTTGATCTGCATAGCCAAAGATGATGCCCTTGCCAATTGCCCAAGCAAACGCTTCTGACCAATACTCATTTGGCTTGTAGTCTTTGAAAACAGAAAGATCAGGCTTATTCTCTAAACTTCCTGACTTAACCCATTTGGCAATATCCGAAATAAACTCCTGCGGCACATTGCCTGGGGTCATATATTCTGTCATCCCATCAGGTGTTCCTGAGTAGTTGATTAGCATATGGAACATGTCAGGATATAATTTGTATTCTACATTGGACCGCTCTTTAAGCTCTGTTTTCCAGGATTCAAGTTGAGTTTCCTCCACTTGAATATCTTTGCCGCCCTGCAGAAGAAGCAACGGCACATTTTGCTGTTTTGCCAGTTCAGTCGGTATATAATCACGGATATCATACCACCAGTACGGGTTTTGCAATTTAAAGTTAGCCGGGAACTTTTCTGTAGAGTATTGCGGGTCGTTTATCAAACCGATCTGTTCCTGGAAGAATACAAGATTATCTTTAACAGCCTGAAGCTGGTCTGGCGGAAGGTTCATTTGCTTTGCTCTTTCCAGCTGCTGTTCCATTTGCAAGAGTAATAGATTATGGAACTTCCCTGCCGGCCCGGCGACACCAATCGCTCCTTTAATATCCTTATCCTTATCGTTTTCAATAATAAGCGGTAATGCAAAAGCCCCCTGGCTATGTCCGAGAACAAAAATTTTCTTAGAATCAACCTCCGGGAGTGATTTTAATTTTTCTACAACAAGGTTTGCATCGATTACTGTTTCCTCTTGGATTGAGAATGCAGGTACAAGGCTGGATTTAATAGGATGGACTTTTGTCCGTTTATCGTAGCGGAGTACCGCTATCCCATCGTTCGCCAAACCCACAGCAATGTCACGGAATGGCTTATTCACAAACGCGGTTTCATCCCGATCATGTGCACCTGAACCGTGAACAAGAACAACAACAGGAAATGGTCCTTTCCCCTTTGGAACAGTCAGCGTAGCCGGCAAAGAAAATGCTCCTTCACCAATGACAAGCTGTTTTTCTGAGTAATTTTCGGGATGATTGTAAACTGGGTTCAAGAAGCTCGTGGGGTTAGTTGGAAAATCATAAAAAAAGTCATCCACCTTACCTTCACTGTTTAATCGCAAAACAAGCTCCAAGCTGCCCTTTTCTGCCGTAACTCTAAATGTCGCCTTCGTATGTACTCCATCATTCTTCAAATCTTTGAATTTTGTTTCACTGACTTTCCCGTAGTGCGCTGTTAAACCGGTATAGAATTGCGGTAAAAGTTCTGGAGATAAAGCAGGTTGAAGATTTTCACTCAAAAGCTTGTAGGCTTCCTGCCATTTGCCGGCTTCGGCAAACGCAACAAAATCCTTTGCCTTTTGTGTGTAATCGACAGCCTCTTTCACACTCTCTGCATAAGCATGCTGTTCTGTTGCCGGCAAACTCCCTGCAACACCTGTTAATCCTAGAGTTCCTGCCAACATCAATTTACCGATTAAATTTGATCCTTGTTTCGCCAACCGTGTTTCCCCCCTAATACTTGACTTAACTATTATACGAACGAGAAAAGAAAATGTTTCATTTTTTTGAAAAATTTGTATATAAATGAGAATCACTTTTCAAAGACAGATCTGTAAGAAAACACAGTTGAATAAAAAAACACCATCAAGGGTGGCGCAGCATTGCAGAATTCAGTTAAAAGGAAAAACATCCTCGACTGGGCATGGGTCGTTAATAAAATAAAAGCCATTCTTATACGGTGAATGGCATACCGTCCCGATCCATTCCTTTCACAGCTGGGATCACCGCTTCCTGGGATGCCTGTTAGCATAAGTTATGAGCGCCGGGATGAACCGGAACCAGGAATGGAGTATCGATATATAGAAGTCTGCATTCCCTTTTCACAAAGGAAAGAAAGCAGATTGTAAAAAATAATTACCCATGACCATTGTACCATAAAAACTCAGAATGAATTGAATTTACTGTAAATTAATTCAATTCAGGGTAAAGAAATTTTATATGTTTCATTGAAAGCATTTGAGATATAAAAAAAGAATGCTACAAGAACATAGCATTCCTCTTCATAACTTTATTTCACATGAAGCGCATTATAGATTGCCGCAGAAAAGTCGGCCCGTGTAGCGGAATCCGCTATACGATATGTCTCTGTTTTGAATCCTGTTGTTATATCTATCTTGTTCATCAGCACTATGGCGTCATGTGCCCAATAGCTTGATGGAACATCTGCATACACCGCTGCTGCACTGGTGACATTCTTTGTGCCTAACTTGAATGCCTTGTCGACAATAACTGCCATTTGTGCTCTAGTCATCGTGCTTTCAGGTCTGAAGGTGCCATCCGGAAAACCATTAATGATGCCGAGTTCCTTGATAGCTGCGATGTCTTTTGCGAACCTTGATGAAGCAGGAACATCATGGTAGGAGTTTAAGCTCTTCGGACTTTCTTTTAACACTCTATTGATAATGGCAGCTGCCTGTCCCCTTGTAACGGAATCTGCCGGTTTAAATGTCTGATCTTCAAATCCCAGTATAATTTGCTGGGTACTAAGCTGCTTAACAGCTTCGTAGGCAAAATGGCTTTGGGGAATATCTTTATATTCTCCAGCTGTTATAACACGCTTTGCGCCGGCATATTTAGGTCCCCAGTAAGAGTTGCTTAAGGAAACAATGTCAATCCCCTTACTTGATGTAGCACTTATAAATGAATTATCACCAACATAAATCCCTGAATGGGAAATCCCTGGCTTATATGTATTAGAGAAAAAAACTAAATCTCCGGGCTGAAGATCGTCTCTCTCAACTTTTGTACCAATATTGTATTGTTCAGCGGCTGTTCTCGGCAAACTGATTCCTATTTCTTTAAATACATATATAAGAAACCCTGAGCAGTCGAACCCACTTGGCGTTGAGCCTCCCATTTTATAAGGAACGCCCTGGAAGCTCTTTGCATATTCCAGTAATCTATCATCCTCAGAAGCCTGAACCTGGACAACCGGTAAAAAGGTAAACAATAAGCCTGCAATCAGCAGCTGACTGATAAGTCTCTTCACGTATTCCACCCCGAAATTCTCCGATAAATGTAAAAAGTATCGAATTTTGTTTTTCTAGGGTTATTCTACCAAGAAAAAAGGATTATAATGTTACACTTATATTACAATTATATTAAGTTGGTATATTTGGATAAAATTTGGGTATTTATAGTATTTTATCCTTTCATTTAAATATTAAGAGTTGAAAATGGGATTAAAGTAGAGTGATCAGGGAAAAGGCATTTGCGCTTATTATTCTTAATAGAAAACATTGTTGGAAAAATGGTTGTTACTAGGAATGAATCATGATAGCGGAATAAAACAACTATAACTACACAGCTAGTTGGCAGTCACGGTTGACTTTTACATAATCCAATATTTCCTCTGCAAAACTTATTTGTTAACACGCCGTTTAAAAGCTTCAAACATGGAAAGAATCTCATAATATAACCAATGAAAAAAAGGTGATTATTATGAATGAATATACTGAAACACAGAATTTTTTTAAAGGTCTCCTGTGGGGAACTGTTTTTAGCATTCCGTTATGGCTGTCATTTTTCGGCTGGATAAAAATATTAGTTCTTCTTTAGTTAACGTCTATCCATTTGATGGGCGTTTTTTAAATTTTCTTCCTGGGTGGGACCATTCATCCGAGTTAGGATAGTTTCGAGCCAGATAGAAAAGCTATGAGCACAAACTGTGTAACAATACAGATACAAAAAGGGACGTCAAGTGGAAATTAGAGGATTTTGGAGATCCAGAAAAACAAAAAGAGCTTATAAATTAAGCTCTTCTCTCCTTGCCGCATGTGACACACCTATGAGTATACATACTGATTTTATGTTTTCCGCGCAGCATGCAAATAATAGATCCTAATATCAAAATACCATCTCCCGAAAAAGGTCATTGGAATTATATTACTATATCTAGTTCATAATAACTAGCAAAAACCCTTAGAAAGTCTGAATTTTTTTACATTTTTAGGAATTAATATTATTTGATGCATTAAAAAGCTAGAGTAAAGAGAAAAAAGCTGCTAAAAAATCGCTTTTTTCAACAGCTTTGGAAATCAACTCCAAGGGAAATATAGTTGTTTTTGCATTTTTCTTTTTAATGAGAATTCACCTGTATAAAACTGAATAATAGGCAGCACTTCTCTTTATTATCTATAAGCATGTGAGACAAACAATATCAAAGTTTGCAAGATTAATTTAGGTATAACAATCCTACTTCAGCCGCGGATTATTCACTTTGGATAAAAACACGGAATAGGTTGATCTGCTCATTGGTTCGTATGGCCGGAACGTACCGTCTGGATAGCCTTGTGTAATGTTTGCCCCGGCGATTTTGTAAATAGATTCATATCCGGTCACTTTTGTGTTTACGTCTGTGTAAGAATGGCTTTCTGCATTGGGCAGGCTATATGCTTTTGAAAGCAAAATAGCCATTTCGACACGGGTTACCGGAGAGTTAGGTTTAAATGTTCCATCCGGGAAACCGTTTAGTATCCCCTGTTCATAGGCTGCTTGAATATAGCCCGATGCAAAGCTGTCGGACGGAACATCCTTGAATCTTGTGGTTCTTTTTTCAGCACTGTAGCCAAGGGAGCTGCCGAGCATGGCCACCGCTTCCGCTCTAGTAACTAGCTTATTAGGACGCACTTCTCCATTAAGGTAACCATTGATGATCCCTTTATTGTACAGATACATCATATTTCTGCTGTACCATAAATCGTTGTTCAAATCAGGAATAACGGGGTTTTGGACGTTCACTGAAAAACTATGGGATTGGTCGACCATCTCTTCTCCGTTTAACAGCGGTACAAGCAGATACTCGATATTTCCCTTTACTCCATAATCCTCAATCATTTCTTCGCTGCCGCTGCTAATTATCAATCTGTTATTTCGGTACAGGTTATAGCCTTGAGACACTTCCGGCAGTGAGGTTATCGTAATGCTTATGCTGCCTTTATCCCCGACTGTCTGGGCAGTTTTTGTTTCATTTTCCTGCACCAGAGGAACCGTGTCTGCCTGTACAAGTCCATAGCCATAGAGCGGATCCCGTGAAGGGACACCCAAGTCGAGCGCATTTTGCTGCATTTTTTGCCGAATTTGCTTGTTGGTCAAATTCGGATACTTTTCTATGTAGAGAGCAGCCATTGCCGTTACATGCGGAGCGGCCATGGAAGTACCAGTAAGAGCTCCATAGCCATCACGATCGATGCTGGCAGGAAGAGTACTTACAATCGCATTTCCCGGTGCTGAAAATTCAACCTTGGCACCAATAGAAGATTTATCAATTACCTGGTTATATTTGTTTAACGCTGAAACCGCGATAACATTTGAAAACTTTGCTGGATATTGGACCGTTTCATCACTGTCTGTCTTATGCCCTTCATTTCCTGCCGCGGCAACGACTAAAATCCCTTGGTTATAGGCCTGGTCGATCATAGCTTTCATTGCCAAATCCTCAACCGGCAGAGACAGGCTTAAATTAATAATATCCATTTTGTTCTGGATGCACCAATCCATTGCCGCCAATATCGTTGACGTTGTGCCAAGCCCAGAATAATCAAGAGCTTTTACTCCATAAATCATCGCATTAGGAGCAATACCTGCAACTCCAATACTATTATTTTGTGCTCCGATAATACCCGCTACATGAGTTCCATGCCCATTATCATCCATATAGGAATTACTGCAGGCCTCCGGGTCTTCCGTAATATCGAGCACACATTTTCCGCCTGCAATTTTTAAGTCCGGGTGGGTAAAATCAATACCGGAATCAACAATTGCGATTTTTACTCCTTTGCCTGACAACGAGGACGGCTGCTGGTTTTTTAGGTTTAATTTTTCATGTGACCAAGGGACAGTTTGCGCTTTAGTCCTCACTTGCTGGTCGATTGTTACCTCTTTAACAGTTGCCGCAACTTCCAGAACAGGCATGTACCTAGATTCAACATCTGCCGTAGCTGCTCCAATTGAATCATATTCATTAATGATTGAAGCATTTACATCTTTCAAAAGCGTATGGTCAATTTCTTCGTTAAATAAGATGTTCACTCGGATTAAGTTATTAGCAGCCATATTTTCCTCGGCCATGGACGGAATAGGAAGCAGAAAAACGACTAATGTTAACAGAAAGGCTGTAAATAAATTCTTTTTCATAGTTTTCCCTCGTTTTTAATAGATAAAAAGGAGTCTTTCTGAAAGACTCCTCGCAATAAATTTTCTAATCTACTATATTGTATAAACTATTTACATTGTAGCCCTTAGCTTTATAATAATCCAAAATTCCCTGATAGATAGCTTCAGCTGCCAGCTGTCTATAAGCAGGTGAACGGAGTTTATTATTATCGGCTTTATTGTCTATGAAGCCTAATTCCGTTAGAATAGCCGGCATGCTGTTTTCACGGATTACATGAAAATTACCATGGTCTATACCCCGGTCGTTTGTTCCCCACGCCGCAACCAACCGTTTCTGAATGCTTTTGGCAAGGAGGATACTGTCATTTGTGTACGGATTAGTAGCTGCGGTGCGATAGTAGTATGTTTCTGTTCCATTTGCTTTACCATTGAATGCATTTGCATGGATACTGACGAAAGTATCTGCTTTATTCTGCTTCGCAAACGCTACCCGGTTCTGCAATGTAATATATTTATCTGTTTCTCTTGTAAGTTTAAAATTAAAAGGCGTTTGCGCAAAAAGCTTCTTTACACGCAATGATGTATCCAGAACAACACTTTTTTCATAAATTCCGTAGCCGATGGCGCCAGGATCTGTCCCCCCATGCCCTGGGTCGATTACGATCGTCTTTAGGCTAAGCGGTGATGATGATGATGGAACTGCAGGCAGGTCATCGCTTTCAGATGTTACATAGGCACTATGAACAAAGCCTTCAACTGAAGAAGTTTTAACTAAAATCCAGTTTCCAACACTATAGGCAAAGGTAGCTGTCTCTCCATCTTCAAGTGTTCCTACGGAATTATAATTAGTTGATGGGCCTGTCCGGACTTGCAATGAATCCGTTGCAACATTAATTTCCTTATCAAAATTTACTTCAGGATTCGTTCTTAGCTTATAATTAATAGCTTTCGCAAGAAATTCTGCTGTATCAGCACGGTTCATTTTAATGTCTGCACCAAAAGATCCATTTACGTACTGAGCTATTCCCCTCGACAATAGGGCTTGGGCTGCTCCCGATTGGCTATTGCCAAATGAGTAACCGAACGCTTTACAAATCATTACTGCCATTTCGCTGCGTGTTACTGTGTTGTTTGGCTTAAATGAATTATCAACATAACCGCTAACGATTTTTCTTCCTACAGCAGATTGTATATATCCAGAGGCAAAGTGGTTAATTCCGACGTCTTTAAACTGGGTTTTTCTTTGCTGGCCGTTCAGCTGCAGCGCTCTTCCTATCATCGCAGTGGCTTCTGCACGAGTTACCACTTTGTTTGGATAGTAATAGCCTGACAAAGAGCCGTTTGCAATTTTACCCTGAGCAAGGTACATGATTTCATCATAGGCACGGTGGTCTGACTTCACGTCATAAAACGAAGTAGCTGCTTCCACCTTTGTATTTCCCAGCTGCACCAAAAACCCTGTGACCAGTACAAAGCATAGAAGCATTTTTATTACTCTCATTTCCCTTTTGTTTCCTCCCTTTTTCAATTGGTTCCAGTTTAACACAAAATTAGGAGGAATAGATGGAGCTTTATGGCTATTTATGCAGGTTTTTATCAAAAATTGATATTTTTAACTTATTTTCCGCTAAAATTATTGCTATATTAGAAAACTATTTATTTTACTTTTTTATTATTAATAAGAGACAAACACATATTTTAGAATAATATTCCTTTTAATCTAGTTAAGTGAAAACGAGTGAGTATTTTTCATAAAATTACCAGTTTAAAATTTAAAATTAACTCAAAAAAAAGATGCCGGCCAAAGACCGACATCATTCGTAAAAATATTAGTTAGAGAACTTAATAAACTGAAGGAATTTATCCAGAATGGTTGCCATTTGATCACGTTTTGTATTATCGTTCGGACCAAAGTTACCATTTGAATAACCGCTCATAACGCCAGCCTGGATTACTTTTTCAACACTTGCGCGTGAAGTAGCTCCAATTTGCTTAAGATCTTCAAGATCAGCTAGCTTTTTAGACTTATCCAAGTCATTGTCAGAGGCTTTTGCATAATCCATTGCACGAGAAATCATCATCGCAGCTTCTGCACGAGTGATGCGATCGTATGGGTAGAATCTGCCATCTTTCTTACCAAAAATGATACCCGCTTCCACAGCCGCTGCAATTTCACCATTTTTATTCAAAGCTTGAGTCGTAGAAACATCGCTGAATTTAACTGCAGATGCATCCTGAGCAACTAGTCCAAGGCTGCGGGAAATAAGTGCCGCAAACTCACCGCGGGTCATGAAATCATTTGGAGCATAGTTATCTTGTGTTTTACCGCTAATTACATATTTAGAAGCAAGCTTTTCGATATGAGCCTCTGCCCAGTTCGCTCCTCCATCCACATCCTTAAACGTCTTGCTATTTTCAACAACAGTATATTTAGAGTTTGTTAGAGACTTAATAGTAGCTGTCTTTCCATCAAAATAAGTAGGAAGTGATGCGAAAGTGCCATCATTATTCAAACGTACACCAGTAGATTGATTAGCATTGAAATCTTTTTCTCCTACAATTGTACGATCCACATATCCGTTGAACTTAGTCTTTACAATTGATACAGTTTTGTCTCCTGCACCTTTTGCTGTGACTTCGAACTCAAGAACAGGAGCAACAGCTTTTAAACCGTTAGTCTCGATAACCTTGGCAGTATCTGTTGTAACTGTAACATTGATGCTGATTTTAACATCCTTCGCTTCTACGCCCAATTCTTTTGCAAGATTATCAAGGTTGATTTCACTCACTGGCAAAGCATAAGAACCTTTATCAATTTTTACTTCAACAACAGCTGCCGGATTTTTCTCAGCTACTGCCTTAAGTACAGATTGCGGAACGTCCACAGCTGCAGCAGCACCTGTTCCTCCGATTACTAATTTTGTAAAGTCTTTCGCTTCTTTAATAGCCTCAACAACTTTAGCTGGATCCTTTGTAATGCTATCAGGTGTTTGTCCTACTTGACCTGGTGCAGGAGTAGGTGGTGTTGTTGGAGGAGTTGGCGTTGTTGGTGCTGTTGAGCCGCCACCTCCGCCTCCACCGCTACTATCTGGTGGGGTAACTACAGGTGGGGTAACTACAGGCGGCTCAACCTTTAAGGCAGTTGCTATTTTATGAATAGCGGATAGAGCCGCCCCCTTAACACCTACATCAACCTGGTCGAGGCTTGCCTTAAGGTCAATAAGTGCTGATATGTTAAAGTCAAACATTCCAGTAAAGGCCACATATTCGTTTGGATAATCATCACCAGCATTTTTAAAAGCTGTATACAATGAATAGTAATAATCAATTGAACTTAAATCACTGATGTCTTCTACCTTACCAAGTTCCTTCAGGAATTCTAATTCAACAGCCGCAAAATAATTTAATACAGAATCTTCAGATACGTTAGGATTATCTAAAATATCTTTAATAGAGTCGTCGTTATACTTGCTACGGAATTCACTAATTTTATCATTTAAGTCTTCTAAGGTTAATGCATTTAAAATTAAAATCATATCCTTAGCAAGGTCCTTAACATCATCGCTCTCTTTACCATCGACAATAATATTACTTACAATGGAATCCCATTCTCTATCAGACAAAGAATTAAATTCGCTATATACAGCAGAAACAGCGGTTTTAATATTCCCACGTTCAGTATCGTTTAAAATATTATCATTGGTATAAATTTGCTCTAACTTATTAATTAAATCATCTAGACTATTATACTCTTGCGCAGCACTAACTTCGTTAGGCTGAAGGACGACCGAGCTTGCTAATGGCGTTAGAGCCATAGAAGCCACTAACATAGCCTTAATAGCCTTGTTGCTAAATGGGTATTTCTTCATCAATCTTTCCACCTCTTAAATTATGAAATTTTTTAAATAATATGCCCTATTAATTAAAGCATATGTTGTATAATTATTCCATAAAAAATAATGTGATAATCATAAAACATTTATCCTATTAAAGCAACAAAAAACCATTACAAAAGTCATATAAAATGATTTTCTAATATATTTTCCTTCTACCTCCTTAATTAATTAGAGACTCTAATAGGATGATGTATTTTAACAATTCAACATTATTAAACTATTCTATCAGTGCACCTTCCCCTCAAAATATGTTAATATAGTCAAAAAGTGTTTATTATGGAGAGGTATAGGAATGAAAAAATATTACCTTACTGGCGCTCTGTTACTGGCCATTGGTGGCGGTATAGCTGGAAATCAGTATTGGGATCGCCAAGTTACCGAAACGACGACAAAAGCTAAAGAAACATTAGATAAACCGGAGAATAAGGAAAGAATTGCTGAGATCGAGAAAGCTGTTGGCACTCCCGCTGTAAGCAAGAGTACAGTTAATAGCAGCGGGGGGACGAGCTCTTCAAATGCAAGAGCTGCTGCAGCACAATCTCATGATCAGGCAGTCCAAAATTCAACACAGGTTAACAACCCGCGTCAATCACAAACTATCCCAAACAGCTCTCAACCGGGTGGTAGCAATATTCTAAATCAGGCTCAAGCCAAAAATAAGACGCAGATTGAAACAACAACAGAATTGGAACAAAAAACAGATTCAAAATCGACCTCCCCTCATAACAATACGGAGCAGAAGAAAACAGCAGAGGAAATAAAAAGTTCTTATCGTTTACTTTTAAGTGAGTTAGAGGCACAGGAAACAAGCAAAGTAGATCAATTAGTGGTTCAGGCTAAAGCTGATTATGTGGGCAAAAAATTATCCAAAACAGAAATTGCAGCCAAATATCAAGCGCATGCACAAACACTGGAAATCAACGCTGACCGTTCCTTTAATGTTCTTTTTCAACAGTTCCAATATGACTTAGAAACAAATGGACACAGTTTAAATGAAGCGCAGGAATTTAAGCGTGAGTATCAAGTTAAGAAAGAAGAACGCATGAGCAGAATAATTAGCCAGGTTCAAGGGTTCTAAAAAATACGGCTAAATATTTAAATGATGACACCCATGGGAAAATTAGTTTTCCATGGGTTTTTCTTTTGTTTCATATTTTCAATCAGCGGTTCCAGATACTCAAATAGGGCTGTTCAAATGTCAATTGTATTGACTATTGAACAGCCCCCTTCTTGTTATTGATTAATGTTTACATTTATCGGTAATTTTGCTTCGATCGGTTGTTCTGCACCTGATACGTCGGTTAAGTCTGTATACGTTACATACACTGTGTTTCCATATTCAACAAATAATGTGTCTTGTGCATCATCAGTTGTTCCGTTTAATCTGACCTTTCCCTGAAAAGTACCAGGGTTCTCTTCTGACTCACCTAATGTAACTGTAATTGTTTCAGAGTTAGAGTTCTTAACTTCTACCGTTACTGTATCAAGCGCTGTAGCATTCTTATTTAAGTCACTGTCTGTCAGGGTGATTGTTGACTCTCCAAATTCTGAGACAGTGCTTGGGACTCTGTCTAGATTTAACGTTCCTGTCATAGTTTCCGAGTTAGTATTTGGAACGGTACCAGTGCCGCCGCCACCTGGAGCAGAAGCTGGAGTATTTGCCTCTTTTGTTATCGTGATCTTATTAGAACGATGAGATAGATTTCCATGGTCTACCACGTAAATAACATATTCACCCGCTAAAAGGTTCGGCGTGTCGATAAACATTCGGTTGTGATCCGACGTAAAGTTGACAGCTTCAAATGCTTTTCCTTGATCAACCAGTGTATCTAACGAGTTGATCGTTTGTTCAGTATTTGAGTTAGCGGCAGGAACAAAATAAACATTCGAAACATTTGGATATGATTGTGTTTCGATTTCAATTTGTTCTCCAGAATTATAAGAACCCTTCAATGCAAAAGCGTAGAATGTATGATCCAGCAGGTTAACTTCTTCTACGATTGATCTTACTTCATCCAAGGTAATGACAGCTTCCGTATTCTCTTTATGTTCCATGAAAAGAATTTGATATAGCCTAAACCTTGTAAAAGCAACAGTAATATAATTATCAGCAAATTCCAGATCGTGAATGTCGTTTACGTCAAGCGATTCAGGGTTTGTTTGAATCTTTTTGAACAGTTTTGCACCGAGTTCAGCATATAGGCCCTCGATTCCGGCTTTGATGTCCTCAATTGTTATATTTCGGCCATCTGCTTTCAGTGATTCCAGCTTGGAGATATACAGCTCATGATAATTATCATAGATTTCCACAGTTCCTAAAGGAAGCTTACGTAATTCTTCCATGGTTACTTGGTCAGGGGAAGTATTTATCTTGTCAATTACATTATTAACATTAGAGCCATTTACTGAAATTATTATCTGTTTTATTTGGTCGAAAGTTAACGGTTGTAATGGATTTGAAGTTTTAGCTTCCTCAATACCGCTCTTATATAAACCGAGATTTTCATAAATGACGATATCAGCACCAAATAGCTCAGTTAAATGTTCACCTTCTATTTGATCTGTGTGCTCGTTAATAAATGAAATTTTATCATTGAAAGCAGCAGTATTCCCTTTATCTATCGCCTGAATAATCTCATCCTTTGTAAGATCTTGGCTCAGCTCTGTCTGTAAAGCTTTAACCTCAGCATGATAATACTTAATATTATCCTCATTAACTTTTTCATAACCAGTTAATGCCACTAGATCCACAGCTGTAAAACCCTCTGGGTTTTTGTTAATTGCGTCTAGCAGCGAGTTAAGTGCAGCTTCATTCCCCTGATCCACTGCTTGCGAGATCTCTTCTAGCGTTAGATCGCTGTCCTTGTCTGTATGCAGCTTTTGAACAGCTGCGCGGTAATAGTCAATATTGTCATGACTCAGCCTATTATCATTATTAAATAAACGTTCTAAATCAGAAACAGTAAATGTACCAAGATTGTCATTAATGGCATCAAGCTTTTCTTGCTGGGCTCTGTTATTAACAGATAAAATTACTCCCCGGACTTCTACAAGTGTAATAGATTCTCCTGCCTGTTTACCACTAACTAAAGCAACTAGTGCAGATCGGTACTCATCAAAATAGGATTTGTTAATAAGTCCATCCTCATTAATAAATAGCCGATTTAGACTACTATAGATGTCAAAGGTGGCAGGTTCTTCCTGGATCTCTGCTAATATTGATTCCTCATTAACATTGCTTATGATTTCGTTAACCGCTTCTATCGTCAAATCCGCACTAGTGCTGTAGGCTATCAAAGCACTTCGATACTCTTCCAGGTTATCGAACGATGTGTATCTTGATACTAAGGATAGCAGCCTATATTCAAAGCTCTCCAAATCGGCGTTCAATTCTTCAAAGGCTTGTTTTGCCGTTTCATTTGTAACTATTTCGGCTACCCTTTCAAGGGATAAATCGTTGTGATTTGCATCCAGCTCTGCTTTGATTGCTGTCAGACAATCCTGGAAATAGGGTTCATCATATTGCCATTCTCCGCTGTTTCCCTGAAGTAAAAGAATTAGGTCACTTTGGGTCAGTGTCAACGGATTAGCGTTTAACTTCTTTAACACTTCAGCCCTATCCAATTCTCTGATTAATTCAACTAGTTCATAAACGGTTAGATTAAACGATGCGTCTGCCAGGGCCTCCGTTACCGCCTGCTGATAAAGAGGGAGTCTGCTTTCGGTTGCTTTATAGTAGCCTAATGCATTTTGTAAAGTTTCAAATGTAAACCCGGAAGCATTCTCTTTAATCGCATTAAGAGCAGTTTCTCGTATGGTGCCCTCGGCGTTAGAAACAGCAATTCTAATTTCGTCAGTTGTTAGATCCCTGCCTACCCGGTCCCGCGCCTGTTTAATAGCTTGTCGGTAATCCGCAATATTACTCTTAAACGCAATATGCGTAATGACTTTGAGATCTTCAATGGTGAAGCTATCGATATTAGTATTAATCCGTTTTACCGCTTCAGCAAGCACTGTATCCTGGTAACTTTGGTTAGCATCTTCAATCACTTGAGCCAGCTGTTCCACGGTTAAATCGGCATCTTGAAGTTCCTGTTTTTTGAGTTTTACCGCATCACGGTACTTTTCAATTCTGTCTTCAGGAGCATAAGAATAAATTCCTGCCTTCCTAATTAATTTATAAGCGAAGGATTCAGGATTTGCATTAATCTCGGCAAGTGCGGATACCTTTACCGTTTCATTTACCTTATTTACCAATACCAATAAAGAATCGAAAGTAATAGCTTCCGCTGCTGCTGCTTTTTCCGATACAGCTTTACGGTATTCTTGTAAGTTGTCATAAACAATGTTATCCCATCCATATACGGAGCCTAAATGACTGGCTTCAAAACTGCCTGGATTGGCAACGATAAATGATAATCCAGCCTGCTGATTCACCCTATTTAGGACTTCAAGCAAACGCTCAACGGTAAGTGATTCAGCTTCTTCCCTGATCGCTTCCTTATAGCTGTCAAATAAATCATAATCATAATCAAAATCTTGATCAAATAACGCATCTTCCAAGGTTTCATCCGTTATATCTTCCGTAAAATGGTTAATCGCATCAAGAGCACCTTTTTTATTAACTTCAATAACTATAGAAGCTAGATCATTATGATTGATTGGTGCTGACGTTTCCATCAGTTGGTGGATGGCAGGTAAATAAAGATGATAGTAATTCATTCTAACAGATGCTACCCCATCCACTGCTGCCTCTAACAGTTCAAACGTAGTATTGTTAACATTTTCATTGATCTTATTGACCGCTTCCGTTCGAAGCTGCTGACGCATATCCTCTACTACAGAATCCAAAATTTCTTCTAGTTCTGTATAAGTTAGTTGTTTATTCGCGGCTTTTATTGCTGTGCGGAACTGTTCGATATATTGGCCATATTGATAGCCATGGTATAAATCAGCATCCTGCAGGTCCCTCACAGTAAAGGTCTCAGGGTTTTCGTTAATAAAACGAAGTGCTTCCTGTTGCCTAATCTCATCATGGGTACTGTTAACCTCTTTGATTACTGCTTCAAGCTCCGTAATCGTCAATGGACGATTTATTTCAGAGATTTTTTGCTGGATGGCAGTCCTGTATTTCTCCAGAAGACCTCTGTTCAAATATGTCTTTAACAGGTTATTTAATGTCTCAAATGAGAAGCCCGCTGGATCATTATTAATTTGTTCAAGAGCCAGGACTGACTGTTTTTCATTCACTTGTTCAATCAAATCAAGCAGTGTTTCATAGGTGAATGTTTCTTCTTTTGCCGCTTTTTCTTGAATGGCATCCAGGTATTGGTCACCCCATGCACTGTCAACCAGCGAGAATCCATATACAGCTTGTAGATCTTCAACTTGTACTCCTTCAGAATACACATTGATTTCATCGAAAAGGGCCGTTTTATTGGTTTCACTTACAGTTTCTCTAATTTCACCAACGGATAAAAAGCCATCATTCTTTACTTTTTCCGCAAGTGCCTTCTGATATTGAGCGATAAACTTCCCGTTTGCAATTGAATGTCCTACAACAGTTTCAAGCTCGTCAATTGAAAGTGCAGAAGGAGCACTCATAATTTTTCTAACAACAGATTCATGGTTTTTCGTATCGATGACTCTTTGAATATTGTCTGCAGTTAACGCAACCGACTTTCGAAGATCTGTTATTCCAGACTTGTATAAATCAAAATAACCCTCATATACATTTTCAATCCATAGATCATATAACATGTCAATCGTTAAGGCAGATGGATCTTCGTTCGCCAGTTTTAGAGCGGCCTCTTCCCGCGCTGCATCATCGTTGTCATTCGTCCTATTTATCACAGCTTTAATATCAGATATTGTTAATGGTGCTGTTTTCGTTTGTTTTAGTGATGTGATTGCCTGTTTATATTCATCAACAAGATCTCTGTTAGTCCAATATCCGCTGTTGATTCTCCTAAGGTTTTCAAATGTAATAGAGTTCAGATCATTATTAACATCCTCTAAAGCTTTCTGTGCTGCCTGCTGATTGACATCCTGAACAACAGAAATCACCTGTGCCTTTGTGAACGGCTTTTGGTTATCCGGTACGTTCTTAATGGCTGCCAAATAAGCCTCATACAAAGTTTCAAGGGTAAATTGATCTTCTACTAATGTCTCAATGAATCGGAAGGAAACAGTGTCTGGATTATTGTTTAGGGTGGACAAAGTTTTTTCAGCATCCACTCTTTTAATTACTAATTGAATATCCTGCTGCGTTAATGTTTTCTTGCCGACAGCATCAACTAAGGCTAATTGATACGATTCTAACCAGTTTTCATTTAGATAGTACTCGTGCACCACTTGGGTTAGCAGGTCGAATGAAACTGTTTCCGGTTCGGCATTTATTTGTTCTAGGATTGTTGTTAGGTCTGGGCCTGCTTCAAAATTGCCGAGTTCTTCCTCAACACGTGCCAGTCTCTCCAAACCTGTAAAATCAGAGTCATTCGCACCTTTTAGCTTTGCTGAAGAAATTAATGCCCGTACATCCTGAACTAATAATCTTATTTGTTGCACATTTGCTTCCGTTATATCTGCTGCATCAGGAAGGGATGCTAAAGCTTCATTTGCTTTTTGAACGGCTTCTGCTATTGATTCTCCAAAGGCCGATATGGCTTGTTCCACCTGTCCCAGCTTGTCTAAACCATCAAAATCGCTATCTGCCGCGCCACTGTCCTTTGCCGCTTGAATGGCCGATTTCGCAGCGTCCAATTTTGTCTTTGCATCCTCAAGATTACTCTCCGTAATAGCAGAAGGATGTGGCACTAATGCGATTGCCTCATTCGCCCTCTCAATGCTCTCCTGTATAGACTGCTGCAATGAATAAACCTTTTCAAAGGCAGTTTCATACCTGTTTAAATCAGTAAAATCGCTATCAGCTGCTCCTTTTTCTCTCGCAGCTTCCATCGCTAACCGCGCAGCATCCACATATTGTGAAGCTGTTTTAAGGTTAGAAGGACTGATTGTATCTGCATTTGGAATTTGAGCAATGGCTGCATTAGCTTCGGTAATCGCTTCCTGTTTGCTATCATCTAATTCCTTAATTCTTGCTTCTGCTTCTATTAATACAGAAAGATTGCTAATTTCTGAGTCAGCTGCCCCTTTTGCTTTAGCAATATTTACTGCTGTGCGTGCAGCTGCAACTGTTTCACGAACAGCTTCCAGGTTTTGAACTGTAATTTGCGGATTGGAAGGCACCACATTAATTTTACTGATTGCCTCTTTAGCAGCGTTTTGTTTTTCAAGTTCAAGCGTTTTGATCGCATTTGCTGCTTCTCCCACTCTTGTCAATAAGCTGGCACTACCATGAATGAAATCAGCATCCCGGGCACCGTTCAGCCGGGCCTTTGCAATGGCTTCATTTGCTGCGGAAAGCTTAGCCTTTACATCAGCCATTGTGGTAACAGTTATGTCTGAAGAAGCTGGCAGTGCATTAATAAGTTCAATTGCTTTTGACAGCTCGGTGTCTAGGCTTTCTTCAAATGCGTCTATTTTTGCTTTCAATCCATCAAGGCGATCCAAATTCTTTACATTTGCATCATTTGCCGGATCAATACCTGCTTCAACTGCTGTTTGATAAGCGGCTTCTGCTTCTGCTGCAGCCTTTTTAAGTATAGGCAGGCTTACAGGCTTAAAGTATGGAAGATAATCCACTCTAGGCAGATCTTTTAGCTTCTGATTAAGAGCTTCAAGTACAGCCATTTTTTCTTCCATGCTTGCTTGTAACTCTTCAAATTCATCCAGCAAATTGACTTCCTGATCGGCAAAATCGGATTTTTCCGCACCAAGGGAAAGGGCAGTTTGAACAAAAGCATTTGCTTTATATAAACGCTCGATCGCAACCGTATCCGGTGATTGTAAAATTGCTTTCAATTCCAAAATGGCTTGTTCAACACTCTTGTCTTTTATAGCCTTTAACGCATCCTCGACTGCCTGACTGGAACCAATTACTTTTACGGAATTACCAGCCGCTGAAGGGATTGTTTTAATTTCCGTAATAGCTTCTACTTTGCTGCCAGACAGGGAAACATCAGCAGCTGCAGATATTGTTCCAACATTTGATTCAAGAACCAGAGCAACCGGTTTTTCAACCCCGATCTCAGGATTTCCTAAATTCCCGCTGATCTCAACCTTTTCATTCGCACTGCTCACGTTAAGGACTATTTTTGGAACAGAAACATTATCCGACAGAGATTGAATCCGGGCAGGAGAACTAACATGAATAGCAGGCAATTCCACCTGAGCATCTGAAGCTGTCTGAAGTTTTACCTGGTCACTGGCATTATCAGTTTGTATATCTATTGAAGATGCATGAAAGTCTTCATTCGCTGTTATAGTTACTTCCTTCTTAACAATTACTTTTGTTTCATTATAGTTACCTGCAAGAACTACCTCAGAGCTTGCATTTGGATTAACTGGTGCAAGCGTAATGCTTCCTAGTGAACTATTTCCGTCCGTTTCAATTTTTACACCATTGTCGTCTTTTACAGTAACCTCTGATGCTTCAACCGCATTAAACACAATGGTACCTTTTTGGCCCGACAATACTTCAATACGTGCTGCCTGGACGTTTGTAAGAATAACTTCCCCGTCATCTCCCGGATCGAGAAAAAGAGTACCGTCTATTGTCATATTTCGTAAGTCAATGTCATCCTGAACAGTCACATCGCCTTGGACAACCGCATTATTTCCAATTGTTGTACCGCCAAACGGTGCTGCACTATTTTCGGGATTAATAATATAGTTTGATGGGTATGTTTTATTATCTTCAAATATATTCGTTTTTATTTCTGGTACAGGATTACTATTTTCTGCAGGCGGGGCAGTTTCCGATTGCGGAGCTCCCGGATTTGGGCTGGATCCCTGGTTTGAACCTGAACCTGATCCTCGGCCTGAGCTTGAACCACCACTACCTGGGGATGATGGGTTAGCAGCACTTGTATTTTTGTGACCATTTATATTGGAAATAGATTGTTTTACAGTTTCATAGTTTTGGATCACCTTGCCAGGCTCTACTCCCGCAGGCAGAACAAGGTTGCCAATCTTTGTTCCTTGCTTTAAGGTAATGTCTTCTCCCTTTACGATTTGCAGGGATTTAATTTCACCGGTTGTTTGAAGGTCTAATTTATTACTTGTATTAACCTTGACATTTTCAAATGCCCCTTGTCCATTTATCGTTAAGTTTTCCGTGTTTTCCAATGAGAGCTCTTTTACTGAAGCATTGATCTCCACTTGCTTCGCATCTTCGACTACCTTGAGAACAGGAATTACTACACTATTGTCTGCCGTAATATTTGCATTTGACGTAACTACCATGCTGGTAACAGTTGTATTTCCCTTTGGCTCTACCCGAACACCTTCTTTGTTAACAAAAATATCCTGTAATTTGGCATCTTTAAAGACAACGGTGTTGCTATCTCCGCCATCAATCACAGTTTTCCCGTTAACTACGAGACCTTCTGAGTAAAAATCATTTTGCAGGTCTTTGCTGATGACCAAATCATTCTTTATAGAAAGATTTTTAATGGTTATGTAATTGCCGCTAATTTTTAACTGACCGTCAATAACAGACCCAGCTCCGTCCAAGACGAGATTATTAGCAAACTCAGCTTGACCATTAGCAGCCGGTTTTCCCGAAGCCTTGATTTCAAGATATGAAATATTAGTAATCTCTTTCCCGCTCACTTCAAACCTAATCTGTGCGTTCTGTAAGATATCTTTATTTTTAGCAGAAAACAAGTTTTTTAGATTATTTGAATAGGTGTAAGAGGAGCCATTGATAACAACTTCCTCATCAGAAACGCTTTCGATCTTCTGAGAAAGGCGATCACTTAGCTGGCTATATAAAAACAAAGCAAATTGGACCCTTGAAACGGATTCCTTTGGTCCATATGTATTATCGAGCTTACCTTTCGTTCCACCGTTTTGGAACAAAATTTCAACATCTTTTTTATGTGAAGGAGAAATCGAATTCTTATCCTTAAAAGGAAGACCTTCAGTGCCCTTCTCCTTTAGCTGGAAAGCCCTTACTAAAATGGATGCCATTTGTTCACGCGGCAGTTCTTCACCCGGCTTAAATGTATCTCCATAACCCTTAATAATGCCAGCCTGCTGGACTGCCAGGATGTCTTCGTAGTGAACAGAAGCTGTATTCACATCAGTAAACATATTTTTTCCAGGAGAAGCCTTTAAACCTAATGCTCCGGCAATAAGTGTTGCTGCCTGTCCCCTGGTAAGCTTTGCGTACGGCCTAAAAGTACCATCCTGATAACCGCTAATGATTCCCGCACTTGTAAGTGCCTGAATTTCCTTGTACGCGTTAAAATCTGCTGTAACATCCGTAAAGGACGTACTTTCACTTGCTGCCATAGCATGTCCAGCGACGCTCGAAACCGCGGCCACTGCAACCGATGCAGCTATAAATTGTTTTCTATTTTTTCTTTTCTTCACTAGAATCCCCCTCATAAACCTTTAAACAAGGAAGATTATACTACATTAGGATAAATTTAACACTTGTTTTTTAGTGCTCTATAGTGTAAAAGTCTTACTGCATTAAAGCACTGAAAGTGTTTTTAAAATTTCTCCAGCAAAAATCCCGGCTGTACTAAATGATAAGTTTAGTGCAGCCGGGATTTGCCAATCTTTTTATAAAGTGATAATGACGCAGACTAGTACACGCCAACCTGCGGGAGGAACTTCAAAAAATCTGCAAACTCATTGACCTTTCAAACGTGCTTTTTAAGATAGCGTTTTCCTTCTTCAATATTATTCGTTGGAGACTTTAGCAGTGTAAATCTATTATAGAGAGGTATAGAATATAATTGCTTTTCCATCGGGTTTGTTATATTAGGAGTGCAGTTATCAATATTACGAAAAGCTAAGAAAGCATGAAACCCCTGAAAATAATCAATCGCATTTAGTTTTTCTTCTTTTTTCCTCTAATAAAAACAAATAAAAAATAAGCGAGGATTCCTAAAGTCCCTCCAATTGAATCAATCAATACATCCTCAGCCAATGGCGTGCGGCCCCCAGTGAATTTTTGATGCAGTTCATCTAATGCTGCATATAAAACAATAAAGAAAAAAGATCCAAGCAGTGAAATAAATCTACTAGCACTATATTTATGCAAAATCCGGATTGTTAAAAATCCTAAAACAAAGAAAATAAAAAGATGGGCTGCCTTTCTGATGAAGAATTCAATGAAATGAGGAACTCCGAGTTTTTCTATGCTAATTATAGAATTACTGTAACTAAAGTGTACCCAGCCAAAATATTCACTCCAATTGATCCCATTGGCATATTTACTGATTAATGGAGTTATATCCTGTTCTTTATACGGCTGTGATGAAAAGTAAAAAATAACGAAAGCCCAGATAACCAGTGGAATAAATAATACGAATGTTGGTTTAAACTTCACTTTTCCATTAAGTCTCCTTCATGATGTGTCTCAGTTTAATTATGATTTCAGTAACCATCTCCTCCACAGTCACTTCTGAGCTGTTTTCACCTTTTTCATAAGCTTCTTTTAAGAGAATATTAAAATGATTTTCAACAACTTTATTACTTTCCACAACTACTTTCTCCTTATCCTATTGCTTATGCTAGTTCTTTATTTTACATCTTTTACTGACAAAGGTGAAAAGGTATGTATGCAGACTCTGTCTACATAAGGCAGGTTAGCAGAATTCATATAACTAACTTCTTGAGTAAACTATAGAAGCATCCATGCAAGTCTTTCGAAAGGAGTCGGTAATCCCGATCCACCATTCTTCCCTGTAAAATTGTAGTGATTGATGATTTTTTTGATTTTTTAAAGGCACACCCGAATTTTAAAGAGTAACTCCTCATCGCAGATTATTACTACCCAAATAATTTAATCAAAAGTCTGATTAATTCCTCGAGACAGGGCCAGTTCGCCGCCACCTACTTCTCTAGCTAGCCACCGGTCTTATTGTCCTAAAGCTTCTTCAATCGCAGCTATCTCTTCCGCAGAAAACCGGGAATATGCCATTTTAAGGGCCATTGCTTCCTGTTCCGGTGTTAATCCATTCTTTGAAGCTTTGTTATAAATAGCAATTTCCTCAGCCGAAAAGCGGCTTAAGCCGAATTGAATTGCCTCCTGTCTTGAAGAGAAATGCAAACCTCCTGAGCTTTTTGGCTTTTCAGGTACTGCCGTTTCTGTCTCAGTACTCCTATCTTCTCCAGCAGGAATTCCTACGGGAGCAGCTATATTTTGAGGATCACCCTCAGCAGGCGGAGTCCCTATATTTTTATCATCCGTTTCTCCAAGCGCACTTTGATTTTGGTTCTCTTCCTTACTAGCAGGTTGTACACGTTCATTTTGGTTTTCATCCTTACTAGCAGGTTGTACACGTTCATTTTGGTTTTCATCCTGTGTAGCAGATTGCGAACTTTTAGTTTCATTCTCCAATTCATCCATTTTTTGCGGATCGTTCGATTTAGCTGTTAGCCCCGTATCCTTTGTGTTCATAGGAATAGGAATTAGTGATTTATTGTTGATTATCAAAAATGAAATGGCAAGAAGGATCATAAGGGTACCGGCAACTATAAGCTTGTTTTTAGCTTTCAATTTTCGACTCATCCTTTCTGTGAATATTAATACTGTATAAAAATCCCATCTGATAATTTATTATAACACACCAAAAATATGAAACCTATTAAGCTAACAACTTCAAATATCCCCAGTTCCTTCTTCATTACTTAAACAAAACATGTTTGCTCTGCTTCCCAGGGGGTGCCACGTGTAACTTGAAGCAGGTGGAATATCACAAAGCCAATCCTTAAAGGGATAATAAGGACCGCCAAAAAAAGGTATTTTTTGAGATTATATGAGATGGCTGGACAATATTAACCGATTATTTCAACAAGAGATGTACTGATTTACAGGATGACTGATTAATGGTTGTTTTGTTACTCTATTCAGGGTCTCAGCAAACCGGATATAGTGATCTCTGCTCTAACCCCATACCCTATAAAGACAAACGACTTATTCATAAAACCTGGTGACAACAAGGATTCGGATAAGGTGCCAAATCACATTGCAATAATAAATACCGGTCAACCTTCATATCTTTGATTAATTAAACTAATCAAAGGAGTAAAACATGCGCCGTAAAAAAAGACCTCCAGTTCTTATAGGCATCACCATTATTATGGTTTTATGTTTTTCTTTTTTATTTATCAGTATGGATTTTAACCCTCCAGAACAGTCGGCGAAAGAAACTGTTGATAAATTTTACTCCCATGAACAGGAAGGTAATTTTGCTGAATCGTGGAATTTGTTCCACCCCTTAATGAAAGAGAAGTGGAATAAATCTACCTATCTGCAAGACCGGGTTCATGTATTTATAGGACATTTTGGAGCTGAGACCTTTAAATATCACATTAAAGAGATCGGTAAATTAAAGGATTGGCGAATAACCAAGGAAACTCCTTCTGAAAAAGAAGCATATAAATTTCAGGTCACACAAACTTATAAAGGGAAGTATGGTAAGTTCAGCTTTGAACAAGAAGTTTATGTAATAAACAATAAAGGGAAATGGCAAATCGCATGGGACTATAATGAGTAACGAACAAAAAGGGTACATTCCCATAAATCATCAATTGTTTCTTTATCATGATAAAAAACTATATTAAGAGCGGCAACAGGTACCCCCGTCCCGATACAGAATACGTACAAGCCAATTTACTCTTCCGGAAAATTTCATTCTTCCTGTTACTCCAACAGGCTGTTGATATTCTACATTCACTACACAAAAAAAAAGACGTGATATACAATACTTCCAATCAATATCACTTGCTATTTCCTTTCCATACCTTTTTGTATTGCCTTTTTCTTGCCTTTTCTACACGCATTCTTATGCTGAACGAGGGTTCTTCCTTGTTGGCTTTATCAGATTTCAGATCAACAGGGCGCAGTGATAGATTAATATCAAATCGGTCTCTTAAGGGACCCGAAAGTTTATTTTGATAGGCTGTAATCTGCTTAGGATAATGAGTATTGGTGCCAGCATATCCAAAAATGCTCACCACGTTTTGTGATGAGCAAAATTTATCGTGTTCTTTCTATATATATAGACCCATTTTTTTCAACGTATAAACCTTTAAGACAATATTAATGTTCCAAACTTCCACCGTCTTCACCTTCTAAATTTTCATGAACCAGTTCGTCCTTGGGAAAGTCTGCCCATTTTATAGGCGGATTCAATATTAATATTAAGTCCTTGAGTGATTTAGTAAGCAAATATTTTTGCTTATTCGATAGATAGTCCACGTAATATGGGTTGCTAAATATCCTCTCTATTTTCTTTATTAATTCTAAAGTTTGGTTATGCATGAATGTATGACTGCTTTTAATATATCTAGCTTGTAAACTATTTTCATTGACAACTTCTTTCACAGTTTCATAGTTTTTAGTGTACTGCTCGATTATCTGGTCAATACATTGTTTTGTATTTTCGTCGGCTATATCCTTAAAAGCATTCTCATTGGTAGCTTTTTTTATGATATCAATAGTGGACTTATTAATCTGTCTATCTATATATTTATCAGCAATGTAATTCCTCGTTTCTTCACTTATATTTAATTTATGAATATCAGTAAATGCATGCCTTCCAGCACCAGTTTGCTCTCCTCTTCTTAGCCAATCTGGATTAACGTCGGAGCCACGTATATATTTCTTTATAGTCTCCTCCGTGACATCACAAAGGCTTGCAATCAATTTGGCATCGTACTTTTCATTTTCTAATAATCGGTTAATCATTCTTTCCAACTGATATGCAGTTCTCTTTTTGGTGTGTAATTCTAATCCTAACCTTTTAACTATTCTTTCCTCTTCTGATGTAAGCTTTTCAACGCTACATTCAACATCTTCCATCCCCAAGAACTCAAGGGCGTAATAACGACGGTACCCATCCACTAGCACATATTGATTCCTACCTTCTTCCTCAACAATTAAAGGAGCTTTTAATCCATGCCTATTAATACTTAATTCTAAACTTAAATCCTTCTCCTTTTTTCGATATCTCGTCTCCAACCTTATCCGGGAAAGGCTTATCTTCTTTAGCTGCTTGCTCATGTTGAACCACCCATTTCATTTTTATTAATGGATATTCAATGAGTAAATTGTACTATTACAAAATTTTACAAACCATTATTAAAAGCCCAACACCTGTAAAGGTGTGGAATTAAATCATTAAGTAACTTTTATGCAGTTTAAAATGTGCCTTTGCAAATAGGAAAAATGTAGCTCATTGTACTTCTTGCCTTTGTCTCTCTGATAATGTATCTACCAATAGTCCAATTTCCCAACATTCTCTTTGTTTCTAAAAATCTATAATTTCTCCACCGTATTCATAATCACTACCATGGCATGCGCATTTACCACTATAGTTAAATTCACATGTCTCGCCAGCTTTGTTAATTTGCACTGCCACCCCTCCACTCAATAAGTACATCAATGTTTTTATAAACGATACGCCTTTTTAACCGGATCATTTCGAAGGCTAAGATTAGCTTTGCCATTGTTATCAGTAACAAGAATAAATGGACGGTTTATGTATAGTATGTCGGAAGAAACATCGAACTCTCCCTCTATATTTTGTGCCAGTATATTTTCTATCGATATGTCATTTATTTTGTTAACAATTGAAAATACAGCGATTAATTTTTGCTCATCATAATAAAAGCCATCTTTCCTCTTTTCGAAGGTGTGTGATTCATCTTCAGTCTCGATTACAAAATGGTTTTGTAATAGCTTTCCTAATTCCACTTTCTTTCCTGGAAACACAAAATGGTGGATATTAAGAGTAAAGTTACCGAATTCTTGTTTGAAATAAAGCTTATCGATGGTTCCACTTGTAACAGTCATCCCATTATCGTCTTTCCCAGTAAAACCAAACAGACCTTTCTTTGCGATTCCTTCAAACGTCTTAAACCCACGTACTTTCATAAAATCATAATATGGATTCTCTTTCAGGGTATCTAATGCTTTTTTTGGCAATTGTATACTGCAAAAGTCATTAATCTCTTTTTCCAAAATCGGTGGAGTTACATCCGTCATCGTATAACTATTTTCTTTTCTCTCAATCTTAAAAACTTCCTGTTTCGTTGTTTCAACAAAAAATACTTTATGTTCGTTTAGTTCTTCTTTTGTCAAAGCATTAGCCACGATTAGCCACTCCCTTTATAGAATTGCCGTAATAAGGTTATCAACCATATTTTTTAATAACTTAATTTTTTCATCTCTTGATACTTCTAGCTCGTCATACTCATTGTACTTCTTCGCTAAATCAGGAACTTGTTCCCAATAATATGTTCATACCCAACAATATCCGCCACTCATAATAACAGTGTTTCAATATAATTATAAAACTTTTCATGGTCTTCATTACATGCGTGCTTCACATCAATGTGAGACATTAACTTCTGAATACCTTTTATAATGAGTTCTGTGTCGTCTTCTTGTTTACCCACAATAGTAATTTTTGTTTCCAATTCATTTTCTTGAATCGAGTATTCACTGATTTTAACTGTATTCATACTTAATGCCACCTTTCTAACATTTTTATTTAGACTTTGAACTATAATCTACTTCTTCCTCGTTAGTTGGATCTGTAATCTTAACCTTCTCTCCATTTGAATTAACGCGATAATAACCTGTCTCATCTTGATGAAAATTTCCCCCACAATTTTTTATGTAGGCTTTCCCGTATTCACTATCGAAGTCAAACGGATTAATTCCCAGTGTTTTTTCAGCTTCAACAATAGCAAGTTGAATAAAATCAGCAGCTAAATTTGCTCTACTTGTTTCTAATTCTTTTGCAAGGTACTGCAATCGAAAATTCGTTTCATTTTCAATAGAAACTGAAAACTTCACTGGTTTTGGTATCTTTTCTATTTCTAACATTGCTATGCGTTCTTCAACATATTTCTGAATAGAGCTCACTTTGGGTTTCTCCTTAAAAAGATTATTTTTTACATTATCAAAAAGATTATTTTTAATATTATTTCTTTTATTATCTTACACATTGGTAATATCAATCAATAAAATCTTCTTAGTAATAATTCATACATTGTTTATCTGATACCATATACAAGATGAACATAAAGGCCCATCACCGACAAAGGGTGATGGGCTTTTGATTTAACTCTAAATAATGGGTTCTTCTAAGAATTTTTCCCTTTAATAACTTGTTCCCGCCATTAGTGTGATATGACACATCCCGGTCCTTGAAACCTAATTCAAAATACTCATTTTTTAAAAAAAGCAATTCTATCAATTAAACGATGTCGGATTAGACACCGTTACTTATACATAGAAAAAGCACTTGCCGAATGACAGATGCTTTCAGCTTTGGTCTTATCATAATATCGACAGAAGATGCAGAATGTTGGTGATACCGAAAGGGAATCCTTTGCGAAAGAGGCTTTTATCTCCTGCAAGGTAATGGGACAGACATTCCTTTCCAATCCTATGCTATTGGGACATGTTCCACAACCTTGATACCTGGAAAGAAAAAGGTGATGGCTTCCCAAATTAAAATTTATTGTTTCCGGGTGTATGTGCATACACCCTGGTTCCCAATGCATTCTTTATCTCTTTTATGTTGTTCAATTTCACTGCTTCCCAAATACTTTGATCGGTAATTGTATCGCTTCCCTGTAGATCAGAGACCGTTCGGGCCAGACGGATTATTTTGATTTGAGTCCGATTGCTCCAGCTTTTTTTTATAGAGAACTGTTGGAGTGTCCGCTCTTGTTCTTGTGTTAAGGGGCTTGTTTGTAACAAGGTATGATAGGAAACTCTGCCATTAGATATTTCCTTTCCATACCGCTCGTATTGCCTTTTTCTTGCCTCTTCAACACGCATTCTTATGTTGGACGAGGGTTCTTCCTTATTGCCTTTATCAGATTTCAGATTCACAGGGCGCAGTGATAGATTAATATCAAATCGGTCTCTTAAGGGACCTGAAATTTTATTTTGATAGGCTGTAATCTGCTTAGGATTACAGGTACAATAATGGGTATTGCTGCCAGTATATCCGCAAGGACAGGGGTTCATGGCCCCGATTAAAATAAATGAAGCTGGATAAGTAATGGTTGCCTGAGTCCGGCTGATGCTTACGATCCCGCTCTCTAAAGGCTGACGGAGCATATCGAGCGTCTTCTTCGTAAACTCTGCTATTTCATCAAGGAACAGCACTCCCCGATGAGCCAATGAAACTTCTCCAGGTTTAGGAAATTGACCGCCTCCAATGATTGATACACCTGATGCGGAATGGTGGGGACTGCGAAAAGGAGGTATTTTTGTATGGGTCCATGAGCTTCCACTCAGCTGGTATAGACTGATCATTTCAAGCTGTGCTTCGTTTGATAGAGGGGGCATAATGGATGGAAAGCTTTCTGACAAAAGGCTTTTCCCGCAGCCTGGCGGGCCAGTCATGAAAATATGGTGTTCCCCTGCAGCCGCTACCTCTAAAGCATATTTAGCATAGGGATGGCCTACAATCTGCTGAAAGTCAGTAAAATTTGTGCCTGTTTCCAGTTCTTTAGGCTTTGGAACCAGCGGGGTGATCATCTGCCCATTGAGATGGTGAATTACCTCTTCCAATGATGATATGTAGATAATATCCATTTCCTTAAAGTCCAGAACAGGTAATCTTTCATCAAAGGGCATGTACAGTTTTTTTAGACCCAGCTTTTTGGCAGCCAGTACTGCTGGAAGCATTCCCTCAACCGGCTGAACTCTGCCATCTAATGAAAGAGCACCGATGAAACCAATATGTTCCGGAATGGCCATCTTTAGCTCCTTTAGACTGATTAACACGCTAATCGCCATGGCTAAATCAAACATCGGACCATTCTTCTTCATCTCGGCGGGCGACAAATGAATAATAATCTTTTTACTTGATAGTGAATATCCTAATGAATGAAAGGCAGCCGCAATCCGTTCCTTTGATTCTTTCACAGCTGCATCCGGCAACCCAACAATCACAATCGAATCGACGCCGACCATTGCTTTCACTTCAGCGTAGACAAGATAACCCTCCAGCCCTCTTAAACCTACACTGGCTACTCTGGCACACATATTTGCCCCTCCTCATTCTTATTCAGGTTTTTTTCAACAAATATTTTATACTTCTTTTCAACCGGTGCAGGGAAATAGGATAATGTTTTATTGTGGTTCACATGAGGATTAAAATTAAGAGGATTTACATAGGAGGCATAACTGCTCCACTGATAATCGCCAAGGTTCACGACCATTTTAGCTTCTAAGGGGTTCCGATGTATATACCGGCTTACTTCTAAAAAGTAGGCATCTGTTTCAATTAACTTCGCTCCATAACGGCCCTGAAAAACGTGGCCATCCGTCTTCAATCTCTGATTCAGGTAAACAGCATAGCGGGAGTGCATTTCTTTCATGATATATTGGATATGGTGATGAGCAGTTTCGAGCTGAAGGTGAAGGTGGTTGGTCATTAAGCAGTAGGAGTGTAAAACAAAAGGCATCATGATGCGGACATCTTCCAAAATGGCTAAGTACATTTTGTAATCTAGATGATCTGTGAATATCGCCGAACGCCTATTTCCTCTGGCAACAATATGATACATCGCACCCGGATACCAAACCCGAGGCTGCCTCGGCATACAAATACCTCCTTTAACCCAAATGGAGAACATATGTTCTACACTTAAATCATAATCCACTCCTCCCCATTCGTCAAGAATCAAAACAAAAAAACCAGCTCAGCGACAACCAAGCTAGCGATTAATACTTCACCATATGTGTAGTTTAGGTACACTAAGAAAACAGTTCTTTCAAATCCCACGTCAAACCCTTGTAATTTGCTTGATTAGACCAAACCAATTTCTCTTGCAATATCCTTTTAAAGGTCCTGACCTTGTTTGTTTAAAGAGTAACTCTGCCAAATAGACAGAGACCGTTTCCGCATCCATCACCTTAATTTGGATAACTTCCTGTTTACCTCATCCAAATCAAAAAAATGAGGATTGAAGTTTCCCCCACTCCATGCAAGCAAGTGCTCATACTCTTCATTACTAGGGTCCGAAATGACATCAAGGAAATGCTGATAGCCATGCACACCTCCGACATCCTCCGGCGGGCATGCCCTTTCACCTTTCAGACACTCCGGAATCACTTTTCCTCCCTGAGAATAATAAGAATGCTGCACTTCTAAAAGGTGGCTCCAGTCATCTCCAAAGTCATAGTTGTATATAAGAACATCCTTTGGCTCAAGATTTAGGGAGCTCAGCTTTACCTTCGAGGCATCTTGAAGATAAGTCCCCGGAATAAAATATTCATCATCCGGAATGCCATATCTAAAAGGGCCATATTTAAACTCGTAAAGATGGTAACCCTCCCAGCCCATCACAATTTGAATTATTTTGTGAAGCTTCTTTAAGGTAATTCGGTCTGAGACACGAAAATCCCTATATATCGATGGCTCCAATTCGCGCAGAGTAATTCGAAATTCGTAAATAACAGGACCCTTCTTCCCCCTCGTATCCATTCAACCCTCTCCTCTTTATAAGATGCAACCATTATACCATCCATTCCCAAC
Organism: Peribacillus saganii; assembly: GCF_003429095.1. Taxonomy (GTDB): domain Bacteria; phylum Bacillota; class Bacilli; order Bacillales; family DSM-1321; genus Peribacillus; species Peribacillus saganii. Next base: position 18,535 of record NZ_QVTE01000024.1, on the reverse strand, counting down.
ACACTCGACTGATAAAACCAAATCAATAGGCAGCAACCAGTCTACCCTTTAACACTTTAACGCATGTGGGGTCAGGCACTGGATTTTATTGTCTGGACAGGTCAAACGATCCCCCCTCGCTTTAAGAAAAGCACATTTAGAATGGGCGTATCGTTTACTCATTCATCCCAGGAGAATGGATAAAGCAAAAAATTCATTTGTGTTTACAACATTGATACTGTATAACAAATTAACTTCTTTTCTCAGTTTGAATAAAAACAGGCCGTCTCACTCCCCCGATTGAAATTCATTTTAACCGGTTCTACTCGTAACAGGTCATTGGCAGAAAGTTGCTCATTAATCAAATCGCTTGCCTTAACTTATATGACCAAAGGCAACTATCTGATTACCTTGGGATCGGATAAAACCAAATGAAAGGGCCGGTATCCTCGCAGCTTGTTATTCAACTTAATAGTTTAGTAGAACCCTGAAGAAATAGAGTTTTAACCTGTTTCTGCTGAAATATTAAAAAGAAGCCACTCTGCCCCCGGTTATGGCTCAGCGCAGAGTTAGCTTCTTTTTCGTTTTATAAATGCCTAATATTCACTATAACCAGCTTCCGTTCCATCTTCAGCAGGTATGTCTGTTTCTTCCACAAATCCTTCTTCAATGTTTTCTTCCGGATATTCTTCTGTTTCGTAATTGGAAGATTCGGTTTCCTCTTCTGCTACAGGTTCCTCATCGTAGCTAATAGCCGGTTCTTCCTGATATTCCTCTTCAATGAAAGAGCCAGTATCTTCTTCGGGCACAGCCTCTTCATAGCTTTCCTCTGTTTCATAATACTCTTGATAGGACTCTTCAGTTTCAGAATAAGGCTCTTCGTAGTACGCTTCCCCTCCTTCACCATACTCGTTATAGGCGTCTTCGGGAATATCCCACATGTTATACTCATTATAGAATTCATCATATTCCTGTACTTCTTCCCACACCATCGGGTTTTGAATCCAGGAATCGATAAATGGAATAACCTGCTGTACCGGGATCGAAAATCCAAGGGCGGATTGATTGACATAAGAAGCGCTGTTGATTGCGATAACTTCGCCTGTCTGCTTATGAATTAACGGACCTCCGCTGCTTCCCGGAAAAATCGGAGCCGTGGTTTGATACACATCTTCATAAACAAAAGGAGGTATTTCGAAATCCCGTTTGAGACCGCTTATTATACCTGTTGATACAGAGTCTTTAAGTCCGTTGGGGCTGCCGAACGTGATTACTTCCTCTCCCTTCACTGCCTGGTCCTTGGATACTGAGAGCGGCTGCTTACCTTCCAGGGCAGGCACATGAATTACAGCTACATCCGTTTCATCGCCAATCCCAATCACTGTTCCTGCCAGAATTTCATTATTAACTGTTTGGATCTCTACATCCTTGTATCCAGCAACAACATGGGCATTCGTGACAATATGCCCTTTGTTATCATACAAGAAGGCAGAACCAAGGGAAGGACCTGCGATGACTTGAAAAACTTTGTCCTCCGAGAATTGGATGATATCTTTTAGAGTTTTCTCTTCTTTCACTGACGCATTGGGCACCGCTGTTTGCTTCTCAACTACTTGAACGGTTTTTACTTCTTTCACGATGATTTCAGGTTCGGTCTTAGCTTCCGTATTTTCCTTCGTGCCGCAAGCCGATAATCCCAATAATGCTGCAACAGAAAATACAAGAAACTTGAATTTAAGCGCTGTTTTCATAGTTCAATTCACCTCATGCTTTCTTACTATTTTTTAATTACTAATTATATCGGCAGTTTTTTTTACTATTAAAGCAGCCAAGCCCAACGGATTACATGATGACGGTCTGCCTATATGCATAGCTTTATCTAAAATTAAGACTAGACCAGATTCAAATAACAGTCCGGCGACTGTCGTACTGGCCTTCTATGAAAAATAAAATTGATTTCCGTAAACTAATGAATATTATGGAAAAATTCTATCGCATAAACAGCGTAAGAAAAGCCCCGTTATATACGAGGCTTCTTTTATATGGGCGTCTTGTCTCCAATATTGGTTTACTTTTATCTCTGTAAATCCTTTGGCATCCAGACACATAAAGAAGGCTGAAATTTGCCCTCTATTCAATATTTCATTCACGTTATAGCTTTCATACGTTTTTTGTCCGTTGCGCGCTGTTGCTAAACCATTGTCATACATGAATTGTACAGCGCTTCTTAAATCTGTTGGCTTTCCCAAAACAGCTGTTGCGAAAACTTGAGCAAGTGTCCCACGAGTAACAGGAGCATCTTTTATTTTATCATTTGCATAACCATTTAATGGAAGCTTGTATCCTTTTAATACATCATATATTGGCTGAACCCAATGGTGATTTTCATGTTTCCACTTTGAAATAGCGGGCAACGATGGTGGCTAACTGAGCTAACAGGAGAATGGGAATTCGTGAAAAAAGGAGTCAGAGCTTTTAAAAGAACTTTTGGTCATTTTGGGATAGCAATAACAGCTCAAAAATAAATTATCAGAAACATTTATGATTGAACAGCAACCAGGCCTCCCTTTAATACTTTAACGTATGTGGGGGTCAGACTCCTTAATTCTGAAATCACCCGCTCGATTTTTATAAAGTAATTATAAAACAAAAAGGTAGGATTCCTCAAAATAATCGAGAAATCCTACCTTTATTTAGAGGACTTTTGTGTATTGCAAAATAGAAGTGCAGAGCTTTGCAAAAGGAAAATGCAGAGTCCTGCACTTTATTTAATAGGTGCATAAAAAAAGACTTGCCAGCCACCCCAAGTCCCTCTACTGTAATGGTGTCGAATCAATACAGAGTGGAGGATCATGAAAGGATGCTAGCAATGTCTGATATTAATTGTATCAAACACCTAAGAAACAAAAAAGGATTATCTATAACAAAGATTAAGGAAACATTAGGGATTAATTGGAGGACAGCTAAGAAATATGCCGATGAGGATCAATTACCTGATTCTAAGATTAAACAATCCAATGGAATGATGTATACAGATAAATGGGGAGAAATAGTTTCAGATTGGCTCTTTGAAGATAGCAAATTAAAGAAAAAGTTAAGGCGAACAAAAAAACAGATGTTTAAAGAACTTTTGGACCTTGGTTTTACTGGTTCTTACAGAACAGTCTGTTATTTTATATCCGACTGGGAAAATAGCCATAACGAAGAACTTGATAAAGGTCACGATCGGTTAGAACATCCTCCAGGCGAAGCACAAGTAGACTTTGGCTTAATGGAAGTTGTAAAAGATGGAGAGTTTATGGATACTCATGTATTAGTCATGTCCTATCCACATAGTAATACAGCTTTTGCGGTACCATTACCATCCGAAAATCAAGAATGTTTTCTTCAGGGGCTGAAACTCTTATTTTCACAATCGGAGGGTGTTCCCCGAAGAATAAGAATTGATAATTTAACACCAGCCGTTAAGAAGGTGAGATCAAAAACCGAAGAAGCAAAATTAACAGATGCTTTTATCCAATTCCAAAACCATTATGGGTTTGAAGTCCAGGTTTGTAATCCACGCAGTGGACATGAGAAGGGTAGTGTTGAAAATAAAGTAGGTTATATTCGGTACAACTTTTTTACAACATCTCCAGTAATGAATAGCTATGAAGAATTAACGGAAACACTTCGTGTTCAACTGCAAAACGATAGGCAAAGACTTCATTATGAAAAACAAGTAATGATTGAGGATCTTTGGAATATAGAGAAGAACTTTTTACTAGAGTTACCAACGGAAGATTATCCAGTCTTTAAAGAGGTAGAAACAAAGGTGAATAAGTTTAATGAAGCGAAGATAGATAATACATTAATACATATTCCAAAAGCATCAAATTATCCATTTATTTATTTCGTATTAAATTGGGATAAATTTAAAGCTGTTTCCTCCGATGGGGAAATTCTGTTAGAAGATTTTAGACCATACATGAACAAAAAACGAGCTATTCCATGGATATCAATCTTCAAGGATTGGATTCGAAAACCAAGAGTAGTCCCTTATTCAAGATATCAAAAATACCTACCGGGACGAGTTAATGATTACTTGATGGTTGATGATTTAGTGGTTCGCAAAGAGAGATTACTAGAATTAGTTAATTTACTCGTAACACATGATATGAAAAGAATTAATGAGGAATTTTTTGATTTAATTTCTGGGAAGAACGAGAACCCCTTCGGGCTAGACTGGTCGGAGTATGATTCCTTGGCGCCACTAGAAAGGAGTGAGTAATTATGAGTGACACTATCCGTTCTATGTGTAAGTTATTAAGATTGGCCTATGTTTCGGAAATTTACGAGACAATCCAATTCGACTCTCCTACACAATATTTAGAATCGTTATTTAAAGAAGAGTTTCGTTTACGCGATAAAGCAAAGGTGCAGCGCCTTATAAAAAATGCCAAATTTTTAGACTCTAAGAGTTTAAGTAATTATGAATGGAACGAGAGAATTCGATTTCCAACACAAATCGATAAAGATTGTTTAATGAGCCTTGATTTTATCAAACAAAAACAGAATGTCGTATTAATTGGCTCACCTGGGACTGGAAAGTCCCATTTAGCAACAGGATTAGGAAGAAAAGCATGTGAAATGGGATATGAGGTGAGATTCTATCGTGTTTCTCTCCTCATCGAACAATTAGAACAGGCATTAAAACAGGAAAAATTGCCTTCCTTTAGGAAACGGTTTGAAAAGGTAGATTTAATTATTCTGGACGAAATGGGCTATCTACCTTTCAGCAAGGAAGGATCAGAATTATTGTTTCAACTTATTGCAGATTGGTATGAACAGAAAAGCATAATCATTACTTCAAATCTTGAGTTTAGTCAATGGAATCGCATATTTATTGACTCAAGATTAACAGCTGCTTTAGTAGATCGATTAATTCATCACGCACACGTCTTAACGTTCAATGGTGGAAGTTACAGGCTTTCAAACGCACTGTCTAAGGCCAGATAGTTATTGAAATTGGGTGGCAAAACTCTGCAAATAGTCTTGCGCAACTCTGCACTTTTTTCTTGCAAAATACAACTTTTTCAGTGCCCTCGATTGAAAGCTAGGCTTTTTTAATAGATTTCCGTATCCATATCGATAATATCTATAAGAAAACTAATAAAACTAAACCTAAATATTAAGCATAGAAACAACAATCTCGCTGTTCTTCACAGAAAAACAAATCTTACAATCTGCCCAAGGACAGTCCCTGACGCTTAATAAACTCTAGCGCCTCTTCAATCGTATCAAATTGCTTTGCACCCTCTAGTTTAAGTTTGTTACCAATTATAATGGATAGGCCTGCTTCTGTAAGCATCGGTATGTCGTTAGTGGAGTCACCAACTGCAATAACTTCATCTTTTGTTATTTTTTCTTGACGAAAAAGCTCTAGCATAGAGACTCCTTTATGTACGTTTTTCGGGATGATATCTATGGCATCTATATGAGTGTACATCACATAACCATCTTCGTGTTGATTGACTAAGTCACTCATAAACTCAGATAACTCTGTGATGTGTTCTCTGTTTTTAGGAAAGAATGTTAAGGCTACTTGATTGGGTTGGAGCCAAACTTTATCAGTGAAGGTTTCAAGGACCTTTTCCTTGATTTCATCTAGTATGTCTCCTCTTTCAACAAGCTGAATTTCTCTATTTTCAAATGGATATAAGAGGATACTCCCGTTTTCACCGATGACTATGGGTCTACTGATGCCGATTCCCCTTGCGAACCCAGAAAGGTATGCAGCATTTTTTCCTGAGTTAAAAACAATGGTGTAGCCCATTTCCTCTAGATCTTTAATTTGATTCGCAACATGTCTTTCAATCCCTTTACCAGCTTCAGCAAGAGTTCCATCCAGGTCGAATACAATCATTTTATATTTCATTTTATCTGCCTTCCTAGTCTAATGAGTTTATACAACCCAATCCACAATTGTTATTTTAATCATACCATTCTTTTCAAACACTTATTAATTTTTAATATAGATACATTAAAATCATGGTAAAATATTGAAATAAATGGTGAGGAAGGAAGCAAGAGATGAAAGCTGAAGTTTATATCCTTGGATTATTTACATTTAAAGACGAGGACAAAAAGAATAAAGTATTCAACGATAGGGAATTAAATAAAATCAATGAAAATATTAATAGCACAGATGGATTAAAACTAAAAAATATACAACCAAACAGCAGATGGAAAATGTATCAATTAGATATAAGTGAGATTCAAACGAAGATCCCACTTACAAAAATAACCTCCGCCTCTATGGGCTATTATCATCATCGGCTTATCTTTCGTTTTCAATTAACAGGAGAACGAATTGATATTGATTTAAGGAAAATAAGAAAAGTGTTCAATGATTATTCAAAAAATATCATTACAAATAGTATTATTAATCCAAATAAAGTCTATGATTTTAAGCATTGTGATACCTATCAATTAATATTTCTAAAGAATCGCCAGTTTCTTAGATTCAGTAAAGAAGATGCTGTGTTTTCTAATGATACAACTACAATGACTTTTGATATTAGCGAACCAAGTGCCATTATGCCATTTGGAAAAAAATATAATATTAGAATAAGTATTCCGTCAACTATTATTACTTCTAAAGAAAAAGTCAGTGACGATTTCTCTAAGGCTATGATAAATGCTATCTATCAATCATGTTTATATGAAATTAAAGATAAAAGAAAAATGAAAAATGAGACAACAGAATTATCGGAAGATCAATTAGTAAAGCTGTGGCAGCATATTATCGATACAATGGGAGGAAGAACTCTGGACAAAAATATTGCCAAAATTTCCCAAACAAACCTAGTCGTTGCCGTTGCGGCCCTCCTTCTAGGGTTAATAGCTATAGATGCCAAAAAGATATTCTCTTTTGCTGATTTCATAAAGCACATACTTATTACCTTCTTCTAAGTTGACGTACTTCATATAAGGAGCTTAATACCTTAGGTTAAATATGTATTTTATAACTAGTAAATACCCCAAGCAATAAATAAGAAAGGCAAAATGAACAAATCAAATTTTTTCTTTGCCTTTCTTTTTTCCCCCTTAAACTAAATCTTATCTCCATCGCACAGCTCTTTACCCTCACACCTTCTCCAAACATCCCAATTTTCTTTCCTCGTCACTCTTCTGTATACATATAGAGTCGTGGAGATTACGGTAAAGTAATAGCATAAGAAAAAAAGCTTAACCGTAAGTGTTCGGTTAACCTATTTCAAATTTAATCAAACAATTGATTAATGAAATTATTTATTAATGAGTTATAAAAAAATCCCACTGAAGTTATTTACTATCGAGAAAGAACAAGTAGTTAGGAAATAATATTTAATTACCTTAATAATTAATTTAGATGATGCAGTATGTGGGGTCAGGTACCATTCTTTCCCAAGCTGTAAAATAATATTAAACTGCCTGCCCCATTTGTTAGAAACAAAAAAATGCTCAACGGTAACCAAGCAAATCTTTGACACTTTAACGCATGTGGGGTCAGGCACCTGATTCCCGTCCCAACTGGGTCGATACTCGCTCTATTTCATCTTTCTCCAATAAAACATCCACATATTCCCTAGGCAGCCTATCATAACCACAAGCGAGCCCCGCCAATCCTCCTGCAATTGCCGCTATTGTATCAGAGTCATCTCCCTCATTGGTTGCACCGATGACTACATCTAAATATGAATCAGAGTTTAATAGCCAATAAAGGACCCAATGCATGGTGTGAACAACAAATCCACTAGGTGGACACGTTGGCGTCTCGCCGTTTAAAGCAAGGTCATAAATAGTCCCTTTGATTTCATCTCGGATTGCTTCTTTTAAATCTTTGCCATGTAGGACGTGATAAGCGACTCGGTTATATATGATGCAGGCTTCGTCGGCTTTAGAATCATAGTGGGTCATTTTCGATTGTTTTCTTGTGATCGCTTCGACTTCTTCTATGTCTTTGTAGGCTAAGGCGATTGGTAGACAGCGCATCAAGGAGCCGTTACCAGCCGTCATTTCGCCGAGATATTCATAATGTGCCTTTTTAGCAGTCTCAAACCAATTTCCGTCGTTGAAATGCCTCAATACTGTACTAATAATAATCCCGACATCCTTTGGGCCGGAAGCATACCATTTTAGGAATTCCTCTCCAATGGCCTCCACTGCCTCTGCCGGATTTTTTAAAATTCCTCGCGCTACAGCCAAGGTCATTGCTGTATCATCAGTGGTTTCTCCTTTTGCTAAGTTCCAGCAACCGCCGCCAATGATTTCCTTTACATAACCATATCGTTTCTTTATTTCATCTTTTGTTAAAAATTCAGTCGTTCCGCCCAACGCGTCACCAATAGCAAATCCGAATAATGCACCTTTAATTTTATTTAACATGAAATTCACCTCTACTCATTTATACAATAACACCACGACATAAAAAGTGGTGGATGATATTTACAATGAATCTATAAATCTATACGGAGTTGATCTTATGTCTGCATGGAGTGAAGAGCAACAGGTATGTGCCTCCTGCCGGTATTAGTCTGGCAGAAGAGAAATAGACTTTACCGCTTCCCATTTCAATGCCAAGGAACAAGCCGCTTCTTGTCAAAAACCCCTTAGTCCTTTTCATGGAGTTTTGATAGGGGAAGGTTCTTACTGCCCCATGTGGGAAGCATTTGGAGACAATAATTAACTATATATCAAGGGGTGGGTCTCATGAATGACACCCCTTCGCTATCAAAATATCCCTCAAATGCGCTGGAATATGTTCCTTATATAAGTCTACCGAAGAACCAAAATCCTTTTCCAGAGCTGCCCCTGATAATAGAATTGTCTCCTTTGAAAATTTCTGGAGTTCCTTTACATATTCCATTACCTTACCCAACCTTCGATGACCTTCAAAGATTGGTGGAGTAATAATCAATGTAACCACTTCTACCTCCATTAAACGCAATTGTTGTACCAATAGGATTGCTAGTTCCGCCTCAAAATCATGTTCAAAACTAGTTTGTAAAAAAACCTTTTTTACGTTCCTCATACATTGGTAATGGTCACGAGGATTTTTGGCCTTTTCAATCGCCACAATCGAAAAAGGCAAATCCCGTTTTATGGGCTCTAGGTAGGAAATTGCCTGGCCCCCAACAGCTATTAACACTGTCTCCCTAAGCGTAGTAGGCATGCTTACCTTACATTGGGCTAGCTTTCTTTGGAGTATGAGTTCGGGTGATAAGGCCGGTCCCGCATTTACCAACGTGTAACAACACGGGCAAGGAATCGTTTCAGGGGCATGATAAATCACCGCCTCTCTTCCGCACGTATTACATAACAACGCATGCAGTACCGAACCATTGTCAGAATCATAAAGCGCTAGTTGTTCATGGCTATTTTTACAATGAAAGCAAATGGTCAATCCACTTCGGCATTCCGCCTCCACTATTTCCTCTTTCAAGATTTTTTGATAGAGTTCGCGCCAAACTGATCTGGCCTGAAGATTTTTGGCTGACAACAGCTGCTCCTCTACTCTCTCAATTAACGTTCTCATCCTTCTAAAGCCACCTGTTATCCATTGACCGCTCCAGCCACACTCACATTGATAGTGATGTACACTCATTACCATTTCATTACCCCGCTTTCACCATTTAGGGGAGCGTTTATGGATGCCCCCCTAATAAATCGCTTCACATGCTAAATCCTGTCTCTTTGTGGGCTTTCTTTCGGACAAGAAATCAATCCACAAGCTAATTCCTTTCTCTTTGCGGGCTTCTTTCAATCAAGAAATCGCTCCATAATCAAGATCCGATAAAATATCAACAATCTGGCTCTTTTTATTGTTTTTGTTCTAGTATCCCGCAAATCTCGGAGATATTTCCTTGTAAAACATAATCAAATTCGTCATCTGGGGCCTCTCCATTGATATACACGACTGGAATATCATTGGCAGCTGCAAGCCTTGGTAGTTGATTAAAAGGGGATACCTGTAAGGATGTTCCCGCAACAATAATTAAATCACTGTTAACAATGGCCTCCTCACCACGATCAAACTGTTGAACGGCATCACCAAAAAAAACCACATTTGGGCGTAACACATGCCCACATTCGCAACGAGGGATGGACCCCACTTTAAAAACCTCTTTCAAACGATAAGTTCTTCCGCATTCCAAGCAGGAACAAGTTGTGACATTCCCATGGATTTCTAGCACATTTCTACTCCCAGCCTTTTGATGCAGTCCATCGACATTTTGAGTTAAAATTGTCACGTTCTTACCCGTCTCCTCAAGCTTGGCAAAAAACTGATGACCTTCATTTGGATTGATCATATCAATAGCTGTTACTACTGCTTCATTCGTTTGATACGGAATAATTTCATTTAAAGTAACCGCAAATAAATCGTAGTAACTGTCCCAAAATTGCTTGGGATCCTCTAAAAACGTTTGTTGATTAAGTGACCGAAGCAAATCAGGCTTCTGCTGCCAAACCCCAGCTGCTGCAGAACGATAATCAGGAATCCCGCTCATTGTTGAAATACCTGCACCCGTTAACACTGTAATCTTGTTGGCTGTTCTTATCCTTTCTGCCACAAGGTCCATAGCCTCATAATCTTTATTGGATTGTTCAGCACTTAACCGCCTAATTCTTTTCTTAAGCCCTTCATTAATCACACGTTTTAACGACTTTTCCAATTCCTTCATAACCTCCTTTGTTAATGGGACCAACAATTTTTCATTTTCATCAATGGGTGAGAGTTGCCAGTAAGAACTGCTCAATGAAGGGAGTTCATCAATCGTATCCAGCAAATGTGTTGTAAACTTTCCATATCGACTTATAGTAGCCTCGGCATTCGTGGCCCCTTCATGGTATAGCAAGTTCCAGGTTTGTTTATAACTTAACCCCATTATCTCACCGTTGTTTCGGTTCTTAACCATGTATCCGACGGTAGTAGGCATCTGATAAACGGAACGAACGGTAAGAACATGCAAAAGCTCATATGGGTTATTTTCATTCACTAAAACTCCTTTTTTAATATCCCAAGGTGCATCGACCCGCTCCTTCTCCTCTGCATCAAAAATATAGTCACACAGTATAAAATTTCCATACTGGTTCGTATGATGTAAATCCTTAATCCTGATCTGACTGCTAAAATACTTCCGAACATCCCCAGCCTTTATATCCTTAGGCAAATCATTCTTTGAAAACACGATTTTCCTCGTCTCATACCGTGGCATATACAACGTCCCCCTTTAGATTTTATAAATTTATTATAAAAACTCATAACCACCTAAAAAGTTGTAGTAAGTAGACAACGCAAAACAAAAAATGTTGCAATATTTTGTATTTAATGGTACTATATGGTTATAACTTGGTATAAGTAATTTCTAAAGGTCGTTCTGTATAAAAGTCAATATTTTTTAATTAAATTATAGTTTGTAACCCCTTCATATCATTGGTATGAAGGGGTTTTTTGCCGTGGGTTTTTTGTTTTTTTATATAAATAAGTTTTTATATAAAAGGAGGCGTTTGTATGTTTAATTGTTTAAAGGATAAAAAGGAAAGAAATAAGAAAGAGGTTAATGTGTTTGTTGGAATGAATTTATTAGTAGAAAGAGTTAGGTTTAGTGAAAATAATGATGGTAATAAAAAAAAGGATATTGTATTATTACCGGCCAAAATTATCTCTACTAAATATTCCAAGTTTTATGTAATAGAAATTCAATCGAATTTTTATCATCAAACTTATCATTTAGCTATCTTTAAAACTGATTTTCATGAAAAAGTTTCTAATAACATTCTTAAACTTTAATATTTTTGATTTCCCTGTTTCTACAGGGAAATCATCCTTACCTTTTAAATACAAACTCCTCCTATAAATATGGTGAAAGGTGATGTGCAGATGGAAACAATTGAGATTTGGAAAATGGAAAACGAAACAGGCATATTAATTTTGAAAGGAAAGCCTAGTCCAGATGTTTTTTGGGTGGAACTTTATCAAGAAAATCTCTTGGTAGAAAAGTCTACGGAGATTCATGATTGGGATGATCAAATGGCTGGGCTTATGGAAAAATACGACTGGCAAACGTATGAAACCTATTTTGTCCATCCACTTTTCACTCGATTAGTAAGTAATTTTAGAAGGTTGAATGGTCATTATATTAAGCCGAACCCACGTGAACGAATTTTAGAATTATACGACCGGTTTTTGAATTGTGATGAAGTGGCTGTAAAAAAAACAGCCTATGAATTTTGTGTCGGACCAGAAGAAATCAAAGAGGATATACGAATACTAAGAAACCACCTAAAGTCACATGAAAAAGAAATTAACTATATTAGAAGCCATAATGTGTATAAACTAAAGAGTTAAGGCCAAATCCCCCTTTTCGCACGGACAAATGGCAAGTAAAAAAGTCAAAATAGCAAGTAACCAGACAAAAATGGCAAGTAAAGAAGTTACATTCTTATAAAACTTGGCAGCTTTAATAAAAAATACATGTGAAAAAACAGTTCTGCTGATTGATCACCGCCACTAAATAAGCAGCAGTAAGTTGATAAACTAATAATAGCTTTATACCACTTTACACACCCTCAACTGTTCAAAGAATGACCCAACTAAACACAAATATTAGGTAAGGGAGAGATTGAATGATAACAAAAGAAGAATTTAATCAGTGGAGAGAATGGTTAAGAACGGAATCCTCAATTAAACCGCCTGAGATCCTAACCTCGAATTACTGGGCTTGGAATTGTCGCGCTATGTTATCACGTTTCATGATGCGAGATAAAATTTATGAGCCTGCCCTTAGAATCATGGAAACCGTTGTCGAGCAAATACCCGAAGAAGATGATCATTATGCTTGGGCATTAAGTGATTTGGGCTGCCTCTATTGGAGAGTCCATCATAACAAGGAACAGGCACTTTATTACCTAAATAAATCCTTGGAAGTTTTGGACACGACTGAACAAAACCGAGAAAAACTATCTTTTTTTTCAGAAGGAGGCAAATATCTCAGTTACAAATTATCAATAATGGAACAAGCAGGTGAGATAGAAAAGGTCAAGGAAGAAGCCTTTCATGAAATAAAACGTTATCAGGATAAGTATCCTCATGCAAAATATAACAGCTATATTTTTTACGGATATTTATTTTTGGCTAGATTAAAAAAGAAGGAGCAGAACCTTCCGTTAGCGGTTGAATATATAAAACACGCCTTAGCAGCATCTGAATATGTAGAGGAATGCCGCCAGATTTGCAACAGCAGCAAAGAAGATGCGGAAGTCTTATATAGCAAGCTGGAGACACTGAGTCACTCGATGATTGTTTATTTTAATGTTTAGTATGAATAAAGGTCTCTCTGTTAAACAGGGAGACCTTTTACATTTATTGTACAAATTCTTTATATAATTTAGTAAGGTATTGATTTAGACGGCTAAAATCTATCCGATCCAGTAATACATTCATTTTATGTGAAATTTCATTCATGTCATCCCAGTCGTTAACTTCTATTTCTTCCTTCACCAATCTAGAATATTTCCCATCTTCGTTTGCCAGAGCACCTCGTGTAATGGTAAAACGTTTATCTCTTTCCCGATCTTTTTCGTGTAAGAAATTTAATAGATCCCGTCTCGACTTGATTGTTGGATTATATGGTCCTAACTCAAGCTTTAATCCTAGCCTATCATCCATTTTATAAAAGAAATAAGAAAAGGCATAGCGAGATTTCCATCTATTAGTTAAAACTGGAATCGTATTTTTAAAGCTTGCCGGGGCAAACCAATATTCCTTTGGCCCCTTATAAAACAAATAACTCTCATAAGAATCTAAGATATCTTCTCGTTCATTAATCGTTTCATAGGAGCTTATAAAGGCATTGGAACTAGAGTTAGTCATCGGGATCTCTTCAGGAGCTTTGCTGTTTTCTGCCATCTCCCCAGCTAACTTTGGAAAATCAGTTTGGACTCCTAACACCAGCTCTTGTTTAATTACTTGTTCAACCACACTCTCCCACAGTCTTTTAACTGTCTCCTGATCAACATTAGAAGCTTTATATCCCATCATTAAATTACCAGTAAGAAAATCATCTATTTTTATTACTGGTCTACGAAAGCCTACGTTTTGATCTGCATATGGTTGACATGGGAAGAAACTGAACATTCCATTAGCCGAATGGCGATTTTCATAAGTTACGCCTTTATATAAATGAAATGTTAATTGATCCCCTTCTTCTAGCTCTTCGTTTTCATCGCCTGCTTCTTGAGTTTCGAAATTTACTAAACAGCTCTTTGAAGTATCAACTGGTTTAGTTTTATCCGATTCTGAAAAGTTTTCTGGGTACAATGGTGCGATAGTGACATCAACATATGTTTCTGGTAATCCTTCAACCACCTCATCAATGGTATCGGCGTTATGTTGAATCGGATTACGGTCTACAACAAACACAGTATCGAGTACAAATTCATTTTGAACACAGGATCCAAATAAAATGAGAGAACCAAATTGTAATCTCGTTAATAAAGTTGGCGATAACTTCCCATTACTACTACGTCTATACTGTCGACAACATGTATAATAAAAATTATCCCCAAAAATAAAAGGGTCTGTATTTTGTTTACCTGTGTAGTTGGTTGGTTTTTCGTAAAAAGGTTCATGTAAGTAGTTAGGACCATTTACCCCATCCAGTTTCTGTAGCACTTTAGACTGTGCTTCCCATTCTCCCCAAAACATTAATTCAGCATTTTTCACTTCACTATTGTCCAGGCCCGTAATATACTTCCCTGGATTTTTCAAAAATTTCCGCTTATGGTCATTCTTATTCCACGCGAAAATATCCTCGCCGTTTTGTGGTTTATGTTCGCCTCCCGGATGCATAAATTGCACAAAAGTAGATTGTGAGTTTCCTCGATATGAACTCATAATAACTTCGCCCACCTCTCTTTTTTTCTTATTACTTAATAACTGGAAAGGAGTAACCCCTGCTGGACCAAAGAATAATTGTACTTCTTTCTCGTTTGATAGCTTTAAGTTTCTTCTTTTTAATAGATACGGTTGGGCTCTAAGCTCACCATCAGCTTTTTCAGGAATGGAATGAATAACCTCCCATTCCGATACAAAGTCAAAACCTAACTTTTCCGTCATGTTGTGCGCTGTGGACATCAGGATAATATCCGGCTGCAGGATTTCTACTAATTCTCTCCAAAGTTGAATACCTTTTTCTATTAATAAATGCTGCTGTTCTTTGCTTAATCCATTCCAAACAGGATCGGTTGGAAAAGGGGAATAAAGGTCCGTATGTAAAGCCGTATTCTCAACTGTGTCGCGCCCAGCAGAGTATCCACTGTTAACCCCTGATAAAACATGATTATATTGGTTAAACCAGTCCTTGTATGGTGCATGATAATAATAGTTTTTGAGGGAATCTAAATACCTCTCATAAAAATAATCATTTTTGTTAGCGGTGCTAATTGCCTTCATAGCTGGAAAACGATTAAATGGATCGGCTTTTGGAAACTCATTCCTAGATGGATTTATCGCTACTGTGATGATTTTTATTTTTGATGAAAAATATTTCTCATAATCTCCAAAAAACAAGATCGGCATAGCTTCTGGCATATGAATGGTTTTCAGCGCATTCTTTAATTCTGTACTTGATACAAATTCATACTCCTCCCAGCATTTCTTGGAGAGTTTGGTTAGTGCTGATATACTCATTTTTTCACCTCATCATTTTGGAAATAAATGGTTCCAGGATGGTTCATCTGTGGCTCTACAACCAAAGCTTCCCCCTTCAAAACTAAACTACCTTATGGCATAGTGACCATGGCAGTTAATTCAATATGTATAAACCAAGAAATCACCGCTTTATCAAAAGTAGAGCACTGATTGTACAGACCTAATTCTTTCAGGCATTTATCCGTTTCCGACCTAACATATAGTTGAAGCTCTCCGAATGATTTGTTGTTCGTAAATAGGCCCATTGCATTTGCTACATCTATTAAAATCTTTTCATTGGAAATAGTTGTAGAGATATCTCTTAGGAGAATAGTGAACAACCGGTTAGTATAGGCACCCGGAAAACTGACACCTTGCAAATATGAAAACCGATCTCTATAAACAAAGTATTCTCTAATAAGGTTTCTATTTTGATTTTGTGAGAAATCTCTCGTTAAAATTGAACGAATAACTGACTTCGTTTGCTCATGATCTAAGAACTCCTTAAAATTTTCCCGCGCCATTTTACCAGGACCTATCCCTGCCCAAAACTTTCCATTTGAGTATAAAAGATTATTCTTATCGTCTGCGAATAATGACATATTCTTGTTATGGATAAAATCTTCAATGGCTCTTTCTACTCTATACGTATATTCATCCCCTAATTCTTTAATACTTTTTTCGTCTTCTGTATGTCTATTTATCTCTACATATCTATCATAAGCTCTTTTCACTAATTCACATGTACTCACGAACATCCCCCCAATTCTAGTTCTCAGTAAATATAAAATTACCTTAATTATCGCACTATTTACATATGTTTACAAAATATTTTATAAGACTTTTTCTCTAGTTACCACTTAAGTCCGTCCGGCGAATCTCTACATCTTTAAGGAATTTTTCTTCTGTAATTCCGGATATCTCAAGGGTTACTTGCTTTACATGCTCTAACCGCGGACTTAGTTCGTAACCAGGCTGCAATAACATAAGATGCGCTACCCGAGTTACTAAAACATCATAAGGCTCGGCTCCCTTTTCACTGCAGCTTTTGCAATATGCACAACTAACAGGAGCAATTCTAGATGAAAACACACCTTCTGCCTGCTGAAAACCACAAACACAGCAAATCATCTTTGGTTCGTTCATCATTCCACACCCTTTCAATCTATATATAAACAGTATATCTTCTTATCACCACTTAATAGGCAGTGGTCACTTCGAGAGTAAGGAAACAAGGGGACGTTTCCTCTGTCTGCACTATGTGTCGAATGCTATTTTGCACAATATTGAAGAAGGCAAAGGCAGGCAGAGCCAGCTTCCTTCTTAAATCTCGCTCCATGTCAAATCCATTTTGGAGTCTGCAATTTTCATTGCAATACTGTGTATAAATTCTTGCAATTCCATGTATTTATTTTTTGCAAAATACAGCGGGGTCAGGTACTGGATTTTTTGTAGGGTCAGCGGTTCTCAATATTGTTACATTATTGAAACAATTTTCGTAAAATCCCGGTAGGTATTTTTTCATTGTTTGTTAAATTTTCTAATTAAAATATATTAAATGGATGTGATTTATATGAGCGGAATCAAATACAAAGTGTTGTTCGAAGATAGTTTAGATCATATGGAAGTTGAAACTGTGTTAATTAGTCCAATCAATAATGAAGTTGGAATTGCTGTTCTTTCCACGCTGTCTATAAATCCAACAGAAAAGCAGGTATATGTATACTCACTAATTTGGAATAGAACACTAAATTCCTATACTATTGATAAAGAACTTCAATCATTTTTATTCAGAGACCTTAGCTTTGCCAAAGAATTTATTGAACATCTACCCGAAATGTCAGCTTTCGAGTTAATGTTCGCTATGAATTCTATATCAATTTCAACTAAATATTAAAATCTTAATAATTAATAATAATTAATTTAGGTGATGCTGTATGTGGGGTCAGGTGCCATCCTTTTACAAGCTGTAAAATAATAATAAACTGCCTGCCCCATTCCTTAAGAACAAAAACAAAAAACCTTTTCAACGGCAACCAAGCAAATCTTTAACACTTTAACGCATGTGGGTCAGGCACCGGGTTTTCGCAAACCGGAGAGTGGCCTGCTTTTTGGGCTGTGCGCGGTGAGGTTTAACAAAATCCCTTAGAATGGTTGATTTCCCCTCATACCCCATAGCCTGAATTTCTTCAAGCAATACTACACAGTTCGTGGCCCCTTCTTGAATCCTTTGTAGAATATAGGGCTTGAATGGATCAAGCTTGCTTGGATTTGGTTTGCGGTTTTTAGCCTTTGGCACCTTGTCGCTGTTTATGTACTTGCTTATCGTCTTGCGGTCAAAGCCAGTCGCTTCGGCAATCGCCGTTTTCGTCCAGCCCTTTTGAAACAAATCTCTAATCATAAAAAATCCCCCTGTCTTCAGCACCGTCTCATGCGCTCCTAAACTAGTAAGCTATGAGATGATTATCTGTTAATAGTGGGGAATTTTAAACCGTTGTTATTGGGGATTTTAGCACCGATTCTGACAAAAATCTTAATAATTAATTTGTGATGCTGTATGTGGGGTCAGGTGCCATCCTTTTACCAAGCTGTAAAATAATAATAAACTGCCTGCTCCATTCGTTAAGAACAAAAACAAAAAACCTTTTCAACGGCAACCAAGCAAATCTTTAACACTTTAACGCATGTGGGGTCAGGCACCGTTCTTGGAGGTGGCGGAAGTTGTCCTGTAGGTATTGTACAGTTCCAGTCATTGTTGTATTCCTCCCATAATCTCTACATAAGTTGCCAAATCTCTTGTTTGTGCAGTGGCTTTCATTGCGGGGGTGTTTATCTTCTTTT
>NZ_QVTE01000023.1 GCF_003429095.1 Peribacillus saganii | reverse complement strand
CCGAAGTGATTGGCTTATGACCTCGAGGGGCTGGGCGCTGCAGCTAGACATCATGGAAAAGCGGAAGCGCCCTGATTTAGAGGAAGAACGGTTAAATTCGCCACGTCCGCATGTCTTCGCCGTTCTGACCCACATCCTGTGGGCCTCTGACAATCATAAGACAAGCGCTGACAGATGGCGCTTTTTGCCTTCCGAAGTGATTGGCTTATGACTCGAGGCCGACTAAGTTCGCCACGTCCTGTGGCGACGTCGGCACTAGCACGTCCTGTGCGTCGGGGCTGGGCGCTGCAGCTAGACACCAAACAAAGTGTCATACCTCAACAATGGGCTTTAACATTGCCTATTGTTTAATAATCAATGATTGGCAAACCGTTCTATTTTTTTCTCGTATACAAGGAAGTCATGTTCATAAATGTTCTTTTCATCAACCATACCTTCTTTTGAAGAAATTAATGTCCATTCGTTCTCATCCACAGCCGGGAAAAAAGTATCCCCTTCAAACTCTTCATGTATCTCCGTAATATAGAGCCTGTCAGTAAAAGGAATGATTTCCTTAAATATTTCGGCACCACCGATTACAAATACTTCACGATCTTGATTATCTGCATATTCCTTTATTGCTTTAATTGAATTTAGTACGATGCAGCCATCTGCCTGAAAGCTTTGGTCTCGGGTCACAATGACATTTTCCCTTCCAGGAAGAACCCTGCCTATCGATTCGAACGTTTTTCTTCCCATAACAATTGGATGGCCCATCGTGACCTCCTTGAAGTATTTTAAATCTGCCGGGAGATGCCAAGGGAGCTGGTTGTCTCGTCCGATTAACCGGTTCTTATCCATTGCAAGCAAAAGTGAAATCATAGACTGGTCTCCTTAAAAGTTAGTTGAGGAAAAGAAACTACCATATGAAAAATTAAAAAAATGAAATATTCCTTTGCTACTAGCCTGTCCTGGCTTGATTGCTAATTTATACGGCAACTGGCGCTTTGATGGCAGGATGAGGATCATATCCCTCAATTGAAATATCATCCATCTCAAATTCAAAAACAGAGCTTTTCTTTGGGTTTAATTTTAATACAGGAAGGCTCCTAGGATCCCGTTCAAGCTGCATATGAATTTGTTCTATATGATTAACGTAAATATGGGCATCACCAAGGGTGTGGATAAATTCCCCTACCTCCAAACCGCACTCATGGGCAACCAAGTGTGTTAAAAGGGCATAACTTGCGATATTAAATGGAATGCCGAGGAAGATATCACCGCTTCGTTGATATAGCTGGCATGACAGCTTTCCTTCTGATACATAAAACTGGAATAAACTATGGCATGGGGGCAGGGCCATATTGGCCGGAACATCTTCCGGGTTCCATGCAGAAACAATTAATCTTCTGGAATAAGGATTTTTCTTGATTGTCTCAATAACGTCCTTTAATTGATCGATCGTTTTACCTGAAGAAGCTGTCCATGCTCTCCACTGCTTTCCATATACATTGCCCAGTTCTCCATACTTCGAGGCAAAGGAGGCATCAGACAGAATGGATTTTTTAAATCTTTCCATTTGCTCTTCATACTGGTGGTTAAACTCTTTGTCTGTTTGGGAACGCAAGCCAAAGTCTGTCATATCAGGGCCGGTATATTCGTTACTCTCCACCCATTTTTTAAAGGCCCATTCGTTCCAAATATTGTTGTTATGCTGCAGCAAATATCTAATATTGGTATCCCCTTTTATGAACCATAACAATTCACTGGCAATTAGCCGAAAAGGAACCTTTTTTGTAGTTAATAGAGGAAAGCCTTCATTTAAATCAAAGCGCATTTGGTAGCCAAACAGCGAGATTGTGCCTGTACCTGTCCTGTCCTCTTTTTTGACTCCCTTATTCAAAACGTATTTACATAATTCAAGGTATGTATGTTCATTTTTACTCAAGATATATTTTCTCCTTCCATATTAAGCTTGTTTTATAGACTTTTTCTATACTTGGAACAAGCAGGTTATTTCGAGTTGCATAAGTCACTATAAAAATATATTATATATCGGCATCAGATAAAAAGGCTGTCACGGATTTTGGCAACAACTCAAGAAGGCAGCACGCATAAAGAATATGTACATGAGCATTGCCCGGTTATGTCCACTTTATTGTAGCAGATTGCTATATAAGGGCTATTTTAGCTGCTTAATATAAGCAAAGGTTTTTGGAGCTTTTTGTTTTAGCTGTTCCCTGCTCTTTTCATTAAAATAATACAGAGCAAAACACTCGGCAAAAAATTCTTCAGGGTAATTTATGAAATATTTTTCATTAGGAAACAGTGCAGGTGCTTCCTTGGACCATATTGCCCGAAAATTATCCTTTGCTCGTATTTTATCAAAAACTATATTATCGATGCTGTGAGCCAGTTCATGAAGCTCCAGATTAACCGATCCGTGTCCGCTCCCTTTGGAGCTGGCACCGATTTTAACCAAAACATTGGGTCCTCCTCCCAATCCGGGCACTTCATCCCATGTTTTGGTTTTATCCTCATATCCGCGCGGAACAATCCCCTTTAGATGCCGGGCTGTAGTATTCTCTGTCAGGCTTCCGTTGAACAGCTTCACCCGAATTCCCTTTGCTGTCACCCTAGCCAGTAAAGAAGGCGGCAGGCGATCTATCATTTTCATCATTTCAAGAGTTTGTCCGGTATTAAATTCAGTCTCAGGAAAAAGAAACAACTCCGTCGTATCCTGTTTGGTATGAAACTGAGCGTTTAAGCCCAGACGTTCGCTTTCAGATAATTGCTGCCAAGAACGGCCATATTCCGTGGCATAAGAAAAAGAATATAAAGGAATTGCACATACCATAACAGCCATGATACCCAGCCATTTTTTCACCATTTCCGTCCCCTTTTAAAGTAAAACTCAAATTTTCTCTCTTTTCTACTATTGTAACATATGAAAATAGTATTACTTGCAGCCAATTTAATGGAAAATGCCTGCAGATCAGGCAGAAATCACACTTTTGTAACATTCCTTTAGCCTTCTCATATAATGAAGTACTCCTAAGAGGTGATTGCATGGGAAGATTTAAATATAATAAAGAGGACATTATCAGGTATCATCCGGAGCTTGCCGAGGAAGTAATTTCTATTTCGGGGCTGGAGTTTTTTGTTTATCTTGATCTGTTGGTTTTCACATTGATTTTAAGTTTTTTACTATATCCCCTTGTTGATACTGTGTGGCTTTTATTTTGCATCCCCATCAGTTTTTTTGTCTCCTGTATCATAGTATTCAGGCTGTTTTGTAAAAAAGCTCCTTCATAAAAACTCTAAAGAAAAACAACGGTTGCCCTGCGAAATCAAAAAACAATCTCACTTGCTGCCTAAAAGTTTAGCACGATCCCATTCTGCAATAAGTTTAGGTGAGTCAGGTTTTGCTGTCCTACCTTCAATGGAAAAACATTCTGATGAAAAAAGAAGAAGGAACCCGGCCACTGGCAAGGTTCCTTCTGAGTTTGTGAGGATTAATTATCCCTCTGCTTTAAGTTTTTTAGCATTCCTATTATGAATAATGATCGTTACAACGAATGTAAGAGTAATCAAAATAAAGAATACCATGTGTGAAATATGAATTCCAAAGACGGAAAGCAGCATTTTTCCAGCAATGATTGCAATCAGCACATAGGCAGATGTTTCAAGTTCAGGAATCCGGTCAATCAGTTTAAGGAATACACCGGCAACGCCCCGCATCATCAGTACGCCAAGCATACCGCCAAGCAGAAGCACCCAAACCTGGTTGCTGACACCGAATGCAGCCAGGACGCTATCGACTGAGAATGCGATATCCATTAATTCTACAGCTGCAACCGTTCCCCAAAAATTACCGAATAGACGAATGAATATGCTTTCCTTGCTAAGCCCTTTAATCTCCGCTTCTTCGCCCTCATCCAAATCGCCTTTTTTCTTGCTTCGATCGATAAAGTATTTGATGGAGAGCCACGCCAGATAACCGGCACCAAGCAATTTTACCCACCAAAGCTTAATTAGGAATACACCCAGCCCTATTGCGATAAAACGGAATATATATGCACCAAGGAGACCGTAAAAGAGGGCCTTCTTCCTTTGTTCCTCAGGGAGATGTTTTACCATTACCGCTAAAACAAGTGCGTTATCTGCTGATAATAATCCTTCCAAAATAATAAGTGTACCGATTAAGCCCCAGCTGACAGGATCGCTAAGCACTTCTACCCACATACCCCAATCGAAGAAACTGGCATACGTGTCGATAAAGCTGTTTAATACTTCATTCATTTGTTATATCTTTCCTTTCCATGTAGACCCCAAGTTAGTTCAAACTAAATCTTGAAGCAACTCAGGACAATTATTAAATTTTATTATTGCATTTCAGCAATGATTTTCAAAGTTTTTTAACTCAAGTGACTGGTTTTTGACCATAAGGGAGGTGTATTTTTATCCCAGTATATACGTCCCAATTCATAATGACTGGCAAAACGGTCGCGGTATGTATGGTAATGAAAATTGAACCAATATCCATCCTGTGGCGGCCTCTCCAGCCTTACATGAAACCTGATGATATCCATGCCCGTGTGCTCGTCATAGATATGGAAGATCTTTTCGCCCCTTCCTGAGGCTGGCTTTTCTGATATCGCGAGGTGCTCCAAGTCCTTTTCAGGAAATTGGGCAGTGATTTCGTTTATAGCCTCCTCAATTTTAGGCAAAATCACCTCATTGAACTCGCTGCCAATCCTCGGACCAATTCTGTCTCCGAATTTAGCATATGCATTCATTTCAGCCCCCTCCATCAATGCCGAAATAAACTCTCCCCTTTCAAATCGATCGCCAAGGGAGTGGTTATACATATCATCGTGCAAATCAAAAATCTGCTGCTGCCCGCCATCAGCAATATCATTCTTTTTTGGCTGCTTGGAAGAACCAGCATCAACTTGCCAAAGATGTTCTGATGGAGTAACCAATCCAAAAGTAAGGATTGATATCAGGATGAACAGACTTTTTCTTAACCATGTAGATATTCTCATTGCAATTGCCCCTCTAATATCTTTGCTTACATGAAGCAATTAAACTCCCGCTGTCAGCACTTTTTCACAGTACCTTTTGTTTATAGTATATAATGCTTTCTCTTGTAATACGAATTTTATTAATTAAGGTTTCACTTTTTTTTATATTGGGAAAGGAAAAAACAATAGAATCTGTCTTCAGCTATAAATATTCGTGGAACGGTGAAAATATTTTTAGTTGTTCGGCATGCAAGAGGAGGGGTTTAAAATGGATTGGTCAATTGCTATAGTTGTTTTCAGTTTTATTATGCTTGGTTACTTTGTATATTTATCTTTTGCAGATTAAGCAGGAAAAAGGACACTTAAAAACCACAAAACCTTGCCATTTACCCGCGGCAAGGTTTTCTTTTTCAATAGCCGCTAAGAAACCCAGATATTATATAAGTAAACAAACCTGAACGCCATAAATGATAAGCATTTACTCACAAAAAGTAATTTCCTAATTCTTCCCTGCAGGTGCATCTATATTCTGTATCAGCTTTCGTCATTCTTCTAATGCTTGTTTGTCTCAATTACTCCATAATGGAATTTTGCTGATTTTCTTATGTGGACTGAAAAACCAAATTCGCTAAACCTGCGGCTTCTGAAATGGTCCTTTAAAATTACTTTATGTCTTGCGATTCTTTTAGCCTCGTTTACCGCCTCTTCAGTTATCGGCTCTGCTGCAGCAAAGTGTGCCAAAGGCCTTATTCCATCCGATTCACTTATTCTTTCCTCGAACATTGGATCAAAATAGACGATATCAAAGCTATCTGTTTCAAGCCTTTTTAGGAAATCCAAATGATCCCCCATGATTATCTTTACTCTTCTCATAGATTCATCGACAGAAGGATTTCCTGTTTCCCATTCTCTTAACCCGGTTTGTACAATTTTGGCTAAATAGACATTAGACTCAATACCTGTTACCATGCCAGTGGGGCCGACCTGATAACTAACTGTAAGGGCATCTGAGCCGAGACCCAAAGTACAGTCCAGAATTTTCATTCCTTCCGTAATTTGCCCAGTTGATATCAGGGGGTCATCTTCCCCGTTCATTAATCGTTTTATTCTGAGCATCGCGATATTGGGATGGAAAAAGAATGGTTCGTCCGAGTCCATGGAATAGAGCTCCAGCCGTTCTTTGCCAAGGACTAGGCAATCATCTTGTATTATTTTCTGCAAGGCTTTTACTGAACGTTTTTTCCGGGGAACATAAGTTACATTAAGCTCCTCTGCCAGCCCTTTTGCTTTGGTTATCCATACCCCATCAGTCCTGCCGGCCGTTGTTACAAACATTTAAGCTGCTCCTTCCCATCTATTTACAAATTAAATTCTAATGTGGACAAATGCATCTGGATAATTAATTATTGAATGGTACAAATAAACTATGTTTCCGGTCATATTAATTTCAGAAAAAAATTATATCAAGCAGGATATTAATTTGCAAAAAAATAATTCATTTTCCTAAGAATATAACTTAACAAAAACTCCATTTACATTCGCCATTTCCGTAAACGCAAAACACCCTGCCAATGATGACAAGGTGTTTTGAAAGCAAGGTTAGTATATTGGCTTTTACTTTAGCCTCTCAAAAGCGGTAATAAGATTCTCCATAATAGCTTCCATGCTGTGATCTTCAATATCATGGCGAGGGATAAAATGGACTACTTCCTTCCCTTTTAGCAGCGCCATTGAGGGGGATGATGGTTCAATATCACCGAAATATTCCCGCATCCTTGCTGTAGCTTCTTTATCCTGGCCGGCAAAAACAGTAACGAGCTGATCTGGCTTTTGTTCAGACCTCAATACCGCTTGAGTTGCAGCTGGACGGGCCAGTCCGGCTGCACAGCCGCAAACCGAATTTACGACAACCAGTGCTGTTCCGTCGAGTGATTCAATGAAGCCCTCTACTTCGCTTTCCGTTTTAAGCTCCTTGAAACCTGCGGATACTAACTCCTGGCGCATCGGTTTTACCATTTCTCTCATATATTCTTCATATGCATTTGACATATTATGCGCCCCCTTTCTATACTCTATTCTCAATAAGAATACTATAATTATCATTCAACATGCAAAAACAACGGACGGCCAATAATCAGCCATCCGTTGTACTCCCGAAAAAGAGAATCGTTTTACACTTTTTCGAAAATTAGATTTTCATAACGCCGCCTGTGCTAGCGTTTGTAACAAGCTTGGAATAACGCGCCAAATAACCCCTTTTTACCTTTGGCTCAAAGCCTTTCCAATTCGCCTTGCGTTTTTCAAATTCTTCATCTGAAACTTCAAGATTGATTGTACGATTCTTAAGATCTAATTCGATTATATCCCCATTTTCAACAAATGCGATTGGACCGCCTTCTGCAGCTTCTGGAGAAATATGGCCAATCGAGATTCCCCTTGAGGCACCTGAGAAACGGCCGTCCGTAATCAAACCGACTTTCGCACCAAGACCCCTGCCGACAATTTGGGAAGTAGGGGCAAGCATTTCCGGCATGCCTGGTCCCCCTTTTGGACCTTCATAACGAATGACCACTACATCTCCTTCTTTTACTTTACCCGTAATAATTCCAGAAAGAGCGTCCTCCTGGGAGTCAAAGCAAATCGCCGGTCCTCTGTGATAGCCTCCGACGGCAGGGTCAACTGCACCGACTTTGATAATGGAACCATTAGGTGCCAGGTTGCCAAACAGTACCGCAAGACCGCCGCGTTCTGAATGCGGGTTATCCAATGGGCGAAGTACATCTGTATTCAAAATTTCACATCCGGCTACATTTTCACGAAGTGTTTTTCCAGACACCGTAATAAGATCTCCATTAAAAGCACCAGGTTTTTTTAGAAGTTCATGAATAACGGCACTTACGCCTCCTGCCTCATGGACATCCTCAATGTGATAATCTGATGCCGGAGCAATTTTGGCAAGATGCGGCACACGGTTTGCAATTTCATTGATCCGTTCAATTGGATATTCAATTTCAGCTTCATGTGCCAAAGCAAGTGTATGAAGAACAGTGTTCGTGGATCCGCCCATAGCCATGTCCAATGCAAACGCATTATCAATAGCATCAATTGTTACAATATCCCGAGGCTTAATATCCTGCTTGATCAGTTCCATTAATTGAGTGGCAGAACGTTTAACAAATTCTTTTCGTTCTTCAGAAACAGCCAAAATCGTTCCATTGCCCGGAAGCGCAAGGCCTAGTCCTTCAGCTAAACAATTCATGGAGTTGGCTGTAAACATTCCTGAACAAGAACCACAGGTAGGGCACGCAAACTGTTCCAGCTCCTGTAAATTTTCTTCATCAATTTTACCCGCCTGGTAAGCTCCCACTCCTTCAAATACAGATGTCAGGGACAGAGCTTTACCGTTTTTGTCTCTGCCAGCCTTCATTGGACCGCCGCTGACAAAGATTGTCGGGATATTAACCCGAAGAGCCGCCATCATCATACCTGGTGTAATTTTGTCACAGTTTGGAATACATACCATCCCGTCGAACCAATGCGCCGATACTACTGTTTCAATAGAATCTGCAATAATCTCGCGGCTTGGCAAAGAGTAGCGCATACCAATATGGCCCATGGCAATACCATCGTCAACCCCGATAGTATTAAATTCAAACGGTACACCGCCCGCTTCACGAATGGCATCCTTCACAATTTTTCCAAATTCCTGCAAATGAACATGACCTGGAACAATATCAATGTAAGAGTTGCACACCGCAATAAACGGCTTGCCGAAATCTTCCTCTTTCACGCCGGCTGCACGCAGCAGGCTGCGGTGCGGAGCACGGTCAATTCCTTTTGTAATCATATCACTTCTCATATTTGATGCAGACATATTGTGTATTCCCCCCAGAATGTTGTAAACTTAATTTTTATATTATCTAAAGATTCTAACATATCATTCGCGGCTTGAAAACGATTGTGTCCCAAATAACAAAGAAAACCCCTTACTTTTTTACTTTGCCGTAAAAAAGTAAGAGGTTTTTTTCAATAAAATATGATTATAAATTTTTAATAAGTATAGCTGTCTAGCTCCAGCGCCCAGCAACTTTTTTTCCGTAGGAAAATAAAGCCCCCACGCACAGGACGTGCTAGTACCAACGTCGCCACAGAACGTGGCGATCTTAGTCGGCCTCGAATGCTGTGACCAAAGGCCGTTACAACCCTGTGTTGCGATCAAGTGCCATCGCAACCTTGGTCATAAGCCAATCAAAAAGCGCCTTCTGTCAGCGCTTGTCTTATGCTTCCCGAACTTGCATAGGACGTGCTGGCGTCGGCGTTTGACAAAGGATGTCCCAGACCTTAGCCGATGTTCCTTTTTCACGATGTGGGTCAGAACGGCGTTGCCACAGGAAACGGCGATCTTCTTAGCCGTTCTTCATCTGTCCAGGGCGCTTCCGCATTTCGTTTTTCATTAATCATGTTCTTCTGTTTGTCTAGCCTCGGTCATCTGCTTCCAAACCGATCCCTTTGCTTCTTCACCAGTTTCAATTCTTTCAATAGCCATTTTTATTTGCATGGCAACTTCAAACTCAGGGTCGTTTTCAGCTTTTTTTAGATCAGCAAGTACAGATTCGTCTCCGGATTCATATAAAAACATAGCCGCTCTCCATCTTACAAGCTTGTTTTTATCTGAAAGGGCCTTGGCCATTTCACCCATTGCCTCGTCAAACCCTAAATCAGAAAGCGTATCACCGGCCGTCCTCCTTACAGAGGAACTCTTGTCCCGAAGCGCTTTATAAAGCGCAGGAAGGACCTTGCTATTGGTGATCATTCCCAAATAAACCACAGCGAGCCTTCTGATTGAGGCTTTCGGGTCATCAAGCGCCTTTTCAAGAAGCGGAATATCCTCTTCTGTCGGATCTTCCATTTGGTCGAGCACTTGATAGCGGCGTTCCCAATTTTCGTCTTCCAAAGCTTCCATCGTAAGCTTCACCCTGGTCTTTCTGGCACCTGCTGATTTCCTCTCCGGATGAGCTGCAGCATCAGCCAGCTCCTGTAACCTTTCCGGCGGATATGCAGCCACAATTTCCTCAGTGACTTCAGCACCAATTTCCTCCATGGATCCATAGCGGACTCCGTAATCCTTCCACTTCCTTAGCAGGACAACATTATCATCTGCCTGCTGTGCTGAGGCAATGGAAGAAACGAAGATTTCGGGCAGGCCGAATCGTTTCTCTTCTGCTCCATCGCTAAGCTTAATTTGCATCGGGATTCCTTTAAATTGCTGAATCTGGACAGTAACCTCGCCATAGTGCTGATCAGACTGTCTCCCAGCGGAAAGAATATCACTCTCTTCCCCAAACAGTTTTCGAACGTTAATCAAAATGTTCTGCCAGTCATATTTCGGGTTGCGTTCAACTGCAAGAAAATCTGCCACATGGTAGACTCCTTTAATCCCTTCAATGCGGAGGATGTCAGCAATAAGGTCCGGGGCATTCTCAAGGGTTTCTTTTTTGTAGTTGTTGCTTTTTCCCGCCGGCAATTCTTCTGTCAAATTTACCTTCATTGTATTTGGGCTCGGGGTGGGTTCAATTGATTTTATTTGCATTTTCTTGACTCCTTTTCAGAGGCATTTATATTCTTATTCTTCTTCTGCTTTTTCAGATAAATAGGCCCATCGTTCCATCGTTTCTTCAAGTTTATCATTCAGCTCCCGCTGCTTATCCATTAATTCCCGTGCCTTTGTAAAATCGCTTCCCGTTTCCGAAAGTTCTTTATCCACCTGGGCTATCGTTTCTTCTATTTGCTGTATTTTACCTTCTATTTCATCCCATTCCCGTTTTTCCATGTAGGACAATTTTTTCTTGCCTGATTTTTTATCTTCACGTTTTACATGTTCCACTTGTTTAGCTGCTGGTGGGGTTGCGGACTGGCTTTCCTGTTCCAGGTATTCCGAGTAGCTGCCAAAATAGGTGTTTACCTTCCCTTTGCCTTCAAGGACAAACAGCTGGGAGGCAGTTTTATCAAGAAAATACCTGTCATGGGAAACAGTAATAACAACCCCCGAGAAGTGGTCAAGATAATCCTCAAGCACTGTGAGGGTCTGGGTATCAAGATCATTGGTCGGTTCGTCCAGCAGAAGAACATTAGGCGCGGACATCAATATTTTCAGCAAATAAAGTCTTCGCCTTTCCCCTCCAGAAAGCTTCCTGATCGGGGTGCCATGGCTGTTCATCGAAAAAAGGAAGCGTTCTAGCATCTGGGCTGCGGAAACAAAGCTGCCGTCCTTAAGAGCAATAGAATCTGCAGTTTCCCTAATATATTCGATCATACGCAGGTTTTCATTCATATCCTCATTTTCCTGCGTATAATAGCCGATTTTAACTGTTTGACCAATCTCGATTTCTCCGGAATCCAGCTCCTGCCTGCCTGCGAGCAGGTTAAGGAAAGTTGATTTTCCCGTTCCATTTCTGCCGATAATCCCTATTCTGTCTCCCTGTTTAAACAGGAAGGAAAAATCGGAGATGATCGGATTTCGATGAAAAGCCTTAGTGATTCCCTTTAACTCGATTACTTTTTTCCCTAAGCGTGATCCATTTAAATCAATTTCAAGGGAACTGCTGCTGGTCTTTGTATTCACATCAGATTCAATCGTCTCAAAGCGCTGAATCCTTGCTTTTTGCTTTGTGGTCCTTGCTTTAGCTCCACGCCTGATCCAGGCAAGCTCCTGCTTGTATAGACTCTCCTTTTTGGCGCGTTCCGCTGTTTCATTTTCTTCCCTGATTGCTTTCGCTTCCAGAAAATCTCCATAATTTCCTTTATATTCATAAAGCTTTGCGTGAGAGAGTTCCCAAATTTTCGTTGAAATCCGATCCAGGAAATAACGGTCATGAGTTACGAACAGAACTGATCCTTGGTATTTTGCTAAATAATCCTCAAGCCATTTAATGCTTTCATAATCCAGGTGATTCGTTGGCTCATCCAAAATAAGCAAATCCGGAGTCTCTATTAATGTTTTTGCAAGGGCAGCTCTTTTTTTCTGTCCCCCCGAAAGCTCGGATAGCGGTTTAGAAAAGTCAGGCAGTCCCAATTTTGTCAAAATGGTTTTTGCATTGGCACTTGTTTCCCATGCATTTTGCTCATCCATTTTCTGCTGAAGCTTGAACAGCCTTTCCTGAACAGCCTCGTTATGGGCGGCCTCCTGCAGTTGAAGCAAGGTTTTCTCATAATCTTTAATAAGTGTAAAAACCGGATAATCGCTTGCATACAAATACTCAAGTACAGTCTTGGTTTCATCGAAAATCGGATTCTGCGATAAGTAAGAGATTTTATAATCGTTTGGGTGGTCGCTCTTCCCTCCGTCTGCATCTTCTTTTTTAGCTATAATATTGAGAAGCGTCGATTTCCCTGTGCCGTTGACTCCAATAATCCCGATTTTATCCCCTTCTGTTATTGAGAAGGAAATTGAAGAGAAAAGAAGCTTTTCTCCATGGTACTTTGTTACATCTTCCATGCTGTATATTTTCATAGTCTAACATCCCATTCTTTATAAAACTGGTTTAAGAAGTTTTCCATATATTCTTGTCTTTCTGAGGCGATTTTTTTGGCAGAATCCGTATTCATAATATCTTTAAGCTTCAGCAGCTTTTCATAAAAGTGATGGATAGAAGAGCTTTTGCCTTCCCGGTACTCCTTTAAAGACATATTTTCCCTTACAGAAATCGAAGGATCATATAATGCCTGTCCCTTTTTCCCTCCATAGGCGAATGTCCTGGCAATACCAATAGCTCCAATTGCATCAATCCGGTCAGCATCCTGCACAATCGCCGCCTCAATCGAAAGCTGTTCCGTCTTCCCAGCGCTAAAAGGAATAAGTTTTATAATCTCCCTGACCTGTACGGCTAACTCCGGGGAGAGTTCATTGTAAAGCCATTCTTCTAGGAGAGACCATCCTTCTTCCTCGTTTTTATTTAGCTTCCCATCAGGAATATCGTGCAGCAGAGCTGCCAATTCAATGAGAAACAAATCACCTTTTGTTTCATCAGCAGCGATTTGAAGGGAAAGCCTCCGGACACGGTCAATATGGTGCCAGTCATGGCCGCTTGCATCTCCCGCCGTTTTTTCTTTCACAAAAGCTTCTGCTCGCTTGATAATATCTTTCATTTATTTTCTCCTATCATTTTCACATGATCATGTCGTCAGGTATTTCCGTCATCGTTAATATTTAACGAAAACTAGCCGTTTATTTTCTTAAAAAGAATAAAGGACCATCATCCAATCTATTTTACCACGTGGAGGGCTTAATGGAATTAATCCTGCTCTATTTACCAATATGCAAATTCACTTACATAATTTAGAAAAACCATCTAATGGGATTTCGATTTTACAACGGCATTGTAACATCATCCGAATTTAAAAAAGCCCGGATTACGTCCAAAAACGTTTCCAAGGCCTTTTTTGTTATATACAACTTCTATCTGAAAACCAGCTGATTCCCAGTGTTTTGTCACCAGCATGAACACCTACTGCCGTTCCAATCGGATAGGCGCTTACGCTCATATCAGGATATAAATCATGAATTTGCGTTTTCAAACCCTTGGTCTGCTCCTCTGCCGATCCGTATAAAAGATAGCACTCTTTTATTGTTCCTCTATCAGCAGCAGCTTTAAAGAGGGAAAATATCTTGGTTTTCGCCCTTTTTTCATTCCGTGTTTTTTCCCTGATTTCAAGAGCGCCCTTTTCAATGGAAATAATCGGCTTGATATTCAGCATGCTTCCTAGGATAAATGATGTTGCAGACATTCGTCCGCTTCTATGGAGCTGTTCAAGGCTGCCTATAAGCACGTATAGTTCATTGGAATCTCGGAACCGCTCGAGTTTCCCTCTTGCTTCCTCAAGGGATAGGCCTTCATTTATGTATGCCAT
Source organism: Peribacillus saganii (assembly GCF_003429095.1). Classification (GTDB taxonomy): domain Bacteria; phylum Bacillota; class Bacilli; order Bacillales; family DSM-1321; genus Peribacillus; species Peribacillus saganii. The sequence goes on along the minus strand of NZ_QVTE01000023.1, from coordinate 7,021 downwards.
CATCTTTTTAATGAGGAAGGTCATTGGATAGGAGATTAATAGAGAATCAATCACCATAATTGGAAAATCAAGCATTTGTGCAGCTTGTAAGCTTGAGGAATAGGTCCCGCTCAGGCGGCTGGATAGATGAATGGCTATGATTCTATCATATTCTCCCGCTAATTTTTTAAACAGATCCAGGAACGTTCCAACAGCTGGCTGTGAAGTTTTTGGAGCGACTTTGTCTTCCTTCATCATCCGATGCATTTCCTCCGGATGAATGTCGACACCATCCAAATATTCTTTCCCGTTAATCATAACAATTAACGGAACAACATAGACATCAGGATTTTGCTCTAGCTCTACATCCAGACACCCGCTGCTGTCTGTTACCCATGCAATCCTTTCACCCATATACCCAGCCTCCTAATCCAACAATTTTTTAATATCCTCTTCGATATCCATTGGTTTTGTCTGAGGGGAATACCGATCAATTACATTTCCATTCCGATCAACGAGGAATTTGGTGAAATTCCATTTAATTCCCTTTGACCCAAGCATTCCAGGCGCATTTTTAGCCAGATAAACAAACAGCGGGTGAGCATTTTCTCCTTTTACATCTATCTTTGCGAACAGAGGAAAAGTAACCCCATAGTTAAGCCGGCAGAAGGAGGATATTTCAATTTCGTCACCCGGTTCCTGGCCAAGAAATTGATTGGAGGGAAACCCAAGGACAGCAAATCCTTTATCCGAATATCTATCGTACAGCTGCTGCAATTCTGAATATTGAACTGTAAACCCGCACTTGCTGGCAGTATTTACAATTAAAAGGACTTTTCCTTCAAACTCAGACAATCGGATCATTTCACCGTTAATTAATTTCGCTTCATACTGATAAACAGACATTTAAAAACACCTCTTTTTTTGTTACTTGATGCAAGGCAATTTCACCCTGAAAACTACCTTCCGAATGCTTACCTTTCTTCATTTGCCCAATGTTCAAGTGCTTCTAAAGAATGTACGCAGCACGATGCCATCGGCTGCAGGTCATTGATCTGCTCTTCAGTCAGCAGCCTGTCGAAAAACACATGTATCTCAGTGCTCTCGGAAGCCAGCCCATGATTATCCTGTATTTTTCTTGAAGTACATACGATTCTTCTGTCTTTACCCCATAATTCCTCCAGCATGCCGAGTAATTCCGCAGCATCAGTTTCCTGTATAGCTAAGTTGAGATTAAACTTAATTTCTGCATGGCAGCCTGCGAAATCACCAGTGCTTGCTGAGATGCCCGGCAACAGCTCAGCAGTAAGGTTTTTCAGCGCAGCCTTAAGGCGTATAGCTGCGCTAATTTGGTTAAGATTTTCCTTTTCTTTTAATACCATCTCCAATTCATACTGCCTTGAAAGACTGGCTAGGTTAATCATTTCCGATCGGTTTTTTACAGTAACAGTTCCGGCAAAATCAAGATCGTAGACTGCTCCTTCAAGGACAATCTTCATGTTTTCAAATGCTGTGGGATCAGTCATATTAAAACAGCCCTACCGCGTTTTCAGATTCATCAACGTCCATTCTTAAAGCGGCAGGTGACTTTGGCAAACCTGGCATTGTCATGATATCACCTGTCAATGCGACAATGAAGCCTGCCCCGATTTTCGGTTTTAATTCCCTCACGGTCAGCTTAAAGCCTGTTGGCCTTCCGAGCAATACTGGGTTATCTGACAGCGAATATTGGGTTTTTGCAATGCATACCGGCAGGCTTCCCCAGCCCTCTTGTTCAAACTTCTTCATTTGCTGCCTTGCTGCAGGTGTAAAATCAACATCTGAAGCACCATAAACGGTTTTCGCAACTTTTACAATCTTTACTTCCAAAGAATCGGAAAGGTCGTATAACGGTTCAAAGCTTCGATTATTATCTTCAATCAGCTTCAGGATACCTTCAGCCAATTCTATGCCTCCTCCTCCGCCTTTCTCCCATACCTCTGTCAATGCATATGAAATTCCTGAATCCAAGCATAGCTTGCCAAATGCTTCGAGCTCCAGCGGACTATCATCCGCAAAGCGATTTAGTGCAATGATAAATGGCAAGCCAAAGGCTGAAATGGTTTCCGCATGCTTTTTAACATTTTCGAAACCTGTTTTCAGAGCAGACAAATCTTCACGGGTTAGCTCTTCCTTCAGCGCTCCTCCATGCATTTTTAAAGCACGTACTGTTGCAACGATCACCACTGCTTTTGGGCTGATACCAGCTCCCCTTGCTTTAATATGTAAAAACTTTTCTGCACCGAGGTCAGCACCAAACCCGGCTTCGGTCACAACATAATCTGCAAGCTTTAAAGCTGTTTTGGTTGCAGCAACGCTATTGCAGCCGTGTGCAATGTTTGCAAATGGACCGCCATGTACAAAAGCTGGCGTATGGGCAATCGTCTGGACCAAATTTGGCTTCATTGCTTCTTTTAAAATTAAGGTTAGCGCTCCTTCAACACCAAGATCGGCTACAGTAACCGGTCGCTGCCCCCACGTATAGCCGATTACCATTTTTGATAGCCTCTTTTTTATGTCCTGCAGACCATCTGCAAGGCAAAGGACAGCCATTATTTCAGATGCTACCGTGATATCGAACCCGTCTTCCCTGGGCACACCGTTGGAAGGGCCGCCCAAGCCGACTGTAATATTCCGGAGCACTCGGTCATTCATGTCAATGGAACGTTTCCATACAATCCTGCGCGGATCAATCCCTAATTCATTTCCCTGATGGATATGATTATCAATAAAAGCCGCAAGGGCGTTATTGGCTGTTGTAATCGCATGTATATCTCCTGTAAAATGCAGATTAATTTCATCCATTGGGAGAACCTGAGAGTACCCTCCGCCTGCAGCTCCGCCTTTTAAACCCATTACTGGCCCAAGTGAAGGCTCCCTTAAGGCAATTATCGTTCTGTGGCCAAGCTTTTGCAGAGCATCTCCTAGTCCTACCGTAACCGTTGATTTCCCTTCCCCTGCCTTTGTCGGGTTGATTGAAGTTACAAGGATTAAGTTCCCATCCTGTTCATGTTCAAGCCGTTTCATTACAGTTGAGTTTATTTTCGCTTTATATTTTCCATATTGATCCAGTTCGTCTTCTTTAATCCCAATTGAATTTGCAATTTCCTTAATCGGTTTCATTTTTGCCGATAAAGCAATTTCAATGTCGCTGTGCAACTTTTCTGAACCAATTTCCAAGCCAAACACTCCTCTTTTCACTTCATTCTTAAGTCATATTGTACCATTTTCATTAATAATTCTTCCCAGAAATTATCAGTTCATATAATATTTTCATAAAAAATTAGTATTGTTTTTGTTCGAAATGATTGCAGTGAAATCTGTTTCCTTTATAATGAACTTATTCAAAAATGAAAATTCAGATAAAGGAAGACTGATATATGCCTATTAAAATACCGAAACAACTGCCTGCAACCGAAATCCTTGAACGGGAAAACATCTTTGTGATGGATGATGAAAGGGCTGTGGCCCAAGACATCCGGCCATTAAATATCCTGATCTTAAACTTAATGCCAGAAAAGGAACGGACGGAAGCACAGTTGCTTAGGTTTCTTGCTAATTCTCCTCTGCAGATTAATATAGTTTTTCTCAGACTTGCTACACATAACTCGAAAAATACAAGCAAGCTTCATCTTGATCAATTTTATACAACGTTCGCTGAAGTACAGGAAAAGAAATTCGATGGTATGATCATCACTGGTGCACCAGTTGAAAAATTGCATTTCGAAGAAGTTGGCTATTGGAAGGAACTTCAGGAAATCATGGATTGGTCAGCAAAGAATGTAACCTCGACCATGCATATTTGCTGGGGAGCTCAGGCGGCACTCTACCACCATTTCGGGATTGGAAAGCATGAGCTTCCAAAAAAATGCTTTGGCGTGTTCAGCCATGAGGTGGTGCATCCTCCAGAAAAACTGGTAAGAGGTTTTGATGATATTTTTTACGCACCTCACTCCCGATATACAGACATTGATATTGAGAAAGCTGAGAAAAGCAGTGATTTAATCATCCTGGCTAAGTCTCCTGAAGCAGGAGTTTTTCTGCTTGCCTCACGGGATGGCAAACAAATTATGGTGACAGGACATCCTGAGTATGATGCCAATACACTGGCGATTGAATATTCCAGAGATATGGACAAGGGTCTGGATACAGAATTGCCTGTGAATTACTTTCCTAATAATAATCCACAGGTCCAGCCAATGCATACGTGGCGCAGCCATGCCAGCCTGTTGTTCTCAAACTGGCTGAATTATTATGTTTACCAGGAAACTCCTTTTGAGTGGAAATGAAAGGGCAAGGAAGTTAACATGACAAAGGTAAGCTGCCCGAGTTAGGGCAGCCTATTTTTATGGCTGACACTTACACATATTGGGATGACTGTGTTCATTCATTGTTACTTGTTTTGCTCTGTTTGAAATAAAGTACCCGCTTTCTTTAGTGCGCATAAAAGTTACGGCTTACGATAAACCAGCTGGTTTACATTATTTCAGCTCTGCAAATCTAACCCTGAATCTGACTATAATAAACTTCCTCAAAAGGCTGCACTACTACAAACCCTTTTCCCGTAAACTTCATCTGCACGGATTCCCCGCTTGCCCTTCCAAATAAAGTTTTCAAGGAAATATAAGTTACGAAATCCGGCTGGAGATTTCCCGACCAGGCAACTGTTGCATTTGGATCCGTATAAACCGGATTGTCCGGTTCAACAAGCAATGTCAGCGGTTCGTAATGGGACGTAAACGCCACCATGCCGGTTCCTTCCAGCCTTACATTGAATAAACCTCCAGCCATCAATCCTGCTACTTTTCTCATTAGCTTAATATCCCACGAAATGCTTGGTTCAAAAGCAAGCAAATCGTTGCCGTTCACAGATATCGATTCATTGTTAAGATTTAAAATCGAAATTTTCTTCCCTTGGTCGGCTACATAAAGCTTCCCTTTACCAGTCGCTTTCATGAGGGCTGCACCTTCTCCAGTGAGCGCCTTTTTAAAAAGCTTTCCTAGACCATGTTCCAATATTCCTTCCCGCTCGAACTTAATATTTCCCCTGTAGGAAATCATGCTGCCCATTTTGGCCCATATCTGATTTTCCAGGTTAATTTCAAGGATTCGCTGCGTCTCGATTTCGAAGAGACCCTGCCCCCTGTCCTGCTGTTTCGTTTGCTCCACAAACTGCTCTATAGCATACTTGCTCATTTTGAATCATTCTCCTTTATCATTTTTTAACAAAAATAGCCACATGAAAGAAACTGCCTGCTTTAATTCTTTTGAAAAATGTCCAAGCTTGTCAAAATCAACGCCTCTCTTTTCAACAGCTGTTTCCTGCAGCAGCGTCCAGCCGTTTTCCAAAGCCATTTGTTCAAATTCCCAGGGCATCATTGTATTCATGATCACTTTTTCCCCATAGAGCCGGCGGAAGCAATAATTTTGACGGGGAGCGGCAGTCGGCCCTAAAATGCCAAAACAGGCAACGCCTCCCGACTTGAGGATTTTTTGAATGCTGCTTAGAACCTCCCTGGGTGATTCGGTCCACTCCAGAGAATTAATTGCCAAAATGGCATCAAATTGATTCTCTTCAAACGGCAATTCAGCAAGGTCTCCCTGTACGAAGGTGGTATTCGTCTGACCTGCAGCCCTTTTTGCTGCAGTTTCAACCATTTCACTCGATATATCAAGTCCTGTAACATTGAACCCCATCTTAGCCAGAAGGAGGGAGCCATATCCGTCACCGCAGCCTAAATCGCATACCTGATCGCCCGGCTGGAGATTTGAACTGATAAAAGGAATTACCTTCTTCCTGCTTCCGCTTTCCCACATCTCACTTGAGTTCTGCGACCATTGCTTAGCGAAGTTATCCCATTTCCTTTCCGCTTCTTTATGCCAGTTATGTTCTTCCATGAAAAGCACCCCTGCTATCTTTAATTACCCGCTTTTTTAACCATATGGTAAATGGGTCTTTTTTACATATATTCTCTATATGGATGCTGTAATCCTCTGTATTAATGCTGATATGACCCTATCTGTTAAATTGTAAGCGTTCTGCATCCTTGTTCACTTCTGGACTTGACTAGCCAAGAAAATAAAAAACCATAGCTCTGCCATGGTATTTAACAATCTATTTTATGAATCGATTTCTTCTTCTGATTGCTTCTGGATACCTCTAAGAGTTTCTACTCTTTCGGGGTTTTCTTCAAAATATTGGACTAGGTCACCTATACGGTCAATCGCATCCCAGCTTAAATGATGCTCAATCCCTTCCACATCCCGGTATATGTTTTCTTCCTTGACTCCAATAATGTTCAGAAGCTGCTCAAGCAGCTCATGCCTGTATACAAGCCGTTTACCAATCTTTTTGCCTTTGGCGGTCAAAATAAGCCCACGGTATTTCTCATAAACAAGGTAGCCTTCCGAATCGAGTTTTTGCACCATTTTGGTTACGGAGGATGGATGGACCGTAAGATTTTCCGCAATATCGGAAACTCTTGCGTATCCCTTGTCTTCAATTAATAAATATATTTGTTCTATGTAATCCTCCATGCTCGGAGTCGGCATTCTTTTTCCCCCAATCAACACATATCATAAAAATTTTACTATATCCATTCTATTGATACAAGACAGGGCTATTTAGCATAGGCAACGGCAGCAAACCTTATTCTTAGAACCCCACTTATAATTCATAACAACAAAGAACAAAAACGTAATAACCCTAGTTAGAGGAAGAACGGCTAAAGTCGCCACTTCCATTGGCGACAACGGCAGTTGCACGACCTCACAAAGATGCTGCTTTGTAGCGTACGCTCTATCGCTGCCGAAGTGTTTCTTGACATGTGCTTCAGGGCCTTTTCCTGCGGAAAAAAGTTGCTGGGCGCTGGAGCTAGATGTAGAAACAGTACTTTAGTAATCCACAACTCTTACCTTCATTTAAATTCTTGCCAAAGCAAAAAGGCCCTGCCAAAATAAACTGTACCCTATAGAGTAGACACTTAAAAAAGTCTACCTATAG
>NZ_QVTE01000022.1 GCF_003429095.1 Peribacillus saganii | reverse complement strand
TTTTTTGTTCAAACTCCATTTTCACTCATTACAGGAATGCTGCCCCTTATCTAATAGACGTATATTTTATTATAAAAGTTCCATTACGAATCCTTCTTAAATGAACCCTCTCTGGACTTTACATCGTAAAATAAAAAAAGAGAGCCAGTTGGCTCTCTCCTTTATTATAAGCGTTTTGCGCCGACAAATTTCGGTTTCCAGTATGGGTTGCTTGTGCTTGCAATCGATACTCCCTTTGATGAAGTGGAATGAATCATTTTGCCACTACCCATATAAATAGATGCATGAGTTACTCTTGAAGCTTTATTAGGAGCAAAGAACATCAGATCTCCTGCCTTAAGGGAAGTAACTCTTGTCCCTTTTTTGTACATTTCAACCGTTGTGCGCGGCAGAGTCTTTCCCGCCTTTGCATAAGCATATTTTATTAAACCTGAGCAGTCATATCCTCTTGATGACATGCCTCCCCATTGGTATTTAATTCCAAGTTGTGTTTTGGCAGCTGCAATAGCTTTCGTTTGAGGTGATGTAGCAGCCTCGCTCATAGTTGGAGCAACAGTGGCTAAGATCGATGCGACAGATAATGCTGCGATGATTTTCTTTAACAAGTAAGTTTTCCCCCTGTTGTGCTTTTCTAAACCTATAATAACTAAAAAATGTTAACATTGGCATCCCAGGGACATTACAGTTTTATTACAAAATGAATCAATATTATCCACATTTCTACAAATAAAATTCGTCAGATAACCTTCAACCTTTCATTTTTCTGCAATATAATAACAATAAAAGAGGTGATTGCAATGTGCTTTTCTACTAATGTCATTGAAACTCAGGCATATGAAACAGCTCTGAAAATACGGGAAGAATCCATTTTCAAGTTCGTGAGAACCGAATGTACTAATGGAAAAATCTTTGATATCGATAACCCTGGACACGCTGAACTACCCGTAATCACAAAGGTGATACTTCAAGACAAGAGTGGGAATCTTTTTGCGGTCGAACCTAATCAATTGGGGCTGAAGTTTGCAAAAGGTGAAATAAACTTTAAAGAATACAAAAAAACACAAAAATCCGATATGGCAAAAGGACTTGGCATCTTATGTGCAGTAACAGGGATATTCTTCTCCATTAGCGTAGCATTTGTTCAATGGATGATTTAATAAGCATAAAAAAGAGCATCTTATACAGATGCCCTTTTGTTTGGTTACTTATTAATGACCTGCGTGTTCTCCGCCTTCAATTGGCTGAAGCTCATCTGCTGTTACCCATTGGTGGTTTTTCACTCTTTCCCCGCCAGTTGTTGGTGTGTAATCAACCATATAAATCGTCGTTTGTTCTGCCGTATCAATAGTAGCCTGTGCACCCTTCATTCCTTCCATATGCTCTACGTTAAGGGTTACTTCATCTCCTACTTTATAAGGAGTATCACCAGCATCTTTCAAATCTTCTTGTATCACCCATTTATGGTTCGTTACTTTTTCTCCGCCCGTAGTGGGAGTATAGGACACAGCATAAACGGTTGTATCATAAGCGCCGACAATCGTTGCCTCAGCACCTTTCATTCTTGCTTGTTCTTTTTCCAACTGTGGAATTTCTAATTTCATACTATGCAAAACACCGTCAACGATTTCTTCAGCTAGAGAATCCGCATAATCGATTAAGTGGTTTGAAACATTCAAAACCAAGGTCATATTAGTCCAACACCTTCTTTTAAGGTAATTAATTCTTGTAGTAATACTAATCATTTACGTCATTGAAAGTCAATGGAAGTAAAAAAACAGAGATGGTGCTTCCCACCTAGCTAAATTTCTTTAGTAACAATTTACAAGCACAGAGCCATTTGATTAATTGGTATTCAAGCTATATTGGTATTATTCCTGTCTAGTTCATGGCGATCTTAGGATTGTCCTCCAAACTGCTTGGCTAAGATTGGGATTAAAAAATCGCCGCAATCTAAATCAGAACCATATGGGTAATAATAAAGGTTCGACTCATCTTTTAATGCTGGTTCTTCTACAACTCGTTTCAGCTTCCGCTGCTCAAATCTTTGATTCCCCAGTTTTCACTTTTGCTACCGCCTCATTATAACAAGCATTTACTGTAAGCATTCTTTGATTTACTAGGTTTTGGACGAAAAGTTATCGGGAATCTAATTATACCAACTTCACTAAAGGTAACTTGAATTAAAGTGGAACTTGGTAAAGGGATAATAATCGGTAGTAACTTATAGTATTTGAGGAAAAGGAGAAATTATGGTAAAAACCCTAGCAATTAATAAAAAGTCTGAAATGAAAATGAACGTGGAGTTTTCTGATCTCCTTAAAGGGGATTTTTTATGGTTCTGGGTGGATTTTGACCAACCCAGCAACGAGGAGGTTGAATACTTAAGGAAACCTTTCAAATTTCATCCCCTTGCAATTGAAGACTGCATTCATACTTTGCAACGACCCAAATTAGATTATTATGAGGACCACGTTTTTTTTGTTGCACAGGCGTTAAATCCTCATAACTTTACAAAGGAAGAAGTTGATATCTTTTTAGGCGAAAAATTTATTGTTACATATCATAATGAAAAATCAGAAGCAATCGATAAAGTATGGAAACGGCTTGAACATTGTTCGAACGTAGAAAGTTGGAACCCCTCTCTTGTGTTGTATGAGGTGCTCGACAAAATAGTCGATAACTATTTCCCTTTAGTACAAGGAATAGAGGAAAGTTTAAACGAAATTGATGAGAATCCGCATAATAAAACGATGGAGTTACTCCTAAAAGACTTGTTTGACGCCAGACACAATCTTCTTTCCTTAAGGCAGGTAATTTCTCCAATGCAGGACCTGGGTTACCGAATATTGAATTCTCAAAGATTGACATTGCTACATTTGAAAAAAGAATATTTTACAGATATTTATGACCATCTTGTTAGACTTGGGGAAATGATTGAAGCGAATCGTGAGCTAACAACCGATATAAGGGATAGTTATATAGCGTTAAATTCAACACAAACCAATCATGTTATGAAGGTTCTCACCGTCATAACTACCATTTTCATGCCTCTGACTTTCATCGCAGGGGTGTACGGGATGAATTTTGAACATATGCCTGAGTTAACATGGGATTATGGGTATTTTGAAGCCTTATCTCTTATGTTCCTCATTGGCATGGGAATGTTTATTTGGTTTAAGAAAAAGGGGTGGTTTAAATAAGAGAAGAATATATTAAGATGAATGGTTTAACCAATATCCAGGAAACATTCTTTTGACTCGTTAATACAGCCTAATAAAAAAGGGATTTTATCATTAGCTATGATTTGGGTGTAAGTGAAGAGAACCCTCAAGTTTCATTGTTAGTCCCCCCGCCAGCAAAATTGAAAACACAAAAAGAAAATAATGAGATAAAAAAGAGCTAGGAAATGAATACTAGCTCTTTTTGTCGTTTCTTTTTATTGAGAACTGCTAAGGTTAGTTTAAAAGAATCGCTTTTTCCAAAAGATAACCGCGGTGATGGATGAAAGAATGACGGATAAAATAAGGGCACCATAAAAAGCAAAAGGGTTATCTTGAAAGGGAATACCTACATTCATCCCATAAAAACTGGATACCATGGTCGGTAAAGCTAAAATGATGGTCACTGATGCTAAAAACTTCATCACCATATTCAAATTATTTGAAATAACAGATGCAAAAGCATCCATCATTCCGCTCAGAATGGTTGTATGGGTTTCAGCCATCTCAATAGCTTGTTGATTTTCTATGATTACGTCCTCCAGCAATTCCTGATCATCTTCAAACATTTTTAGATAATTGCTTTTTAACATCTTCTGCATAACAAGGTTATTTGATTTTAAGGATGTTGTGAAATAAACTAAACTCTTCTGCATGTTCAGTAACGAGAACAGTTCTTTGTTCTTCAATGACTCATGTAGCTCTTTTTCAATTCTGTCAGTTTTTTTGATGATTTGTTTAAGATATTTTAGGAAATAAGTGGCTATTAAATACAGAATTTGAAAGGAAAACCTTGTTCTTTTAAAGGTAAAGAATTGTTTAAATTTATTCTGTGCAAAAACGTGAAAAATGGGATTATCTTTCAAGCAAATTGTAATAAAACAATCATTTGCAATAATCATTCCCAAGGGGATCGTATCATATATAGGTATGTCATTCTCATCTTTTGACAGTAACGGCATGTTAACAATGATTAAAACATTGTTATCATCTTTTTCAATCCTTGATCGTTCTTCTTCATCTAGTGGATCTTTTAAAAAATCGATAGGAAGATTTAAAGTATTTGCAACTTGATTGATTTCAAGTTCAGTTGGCGACACCAGGTTAATCCAGCATCCTTTAGTGATTATATCGGATTCATGAAGAACACCATTTTCGTTAGTTAAATAAATATTTAGCATGTTATAACCTCCTTATCTGTTAAGGAAGTCAAAATACTCTTACAAAACAAAAGAGTCGATTTCTTTATCAATAATCAAACATCTGTGGGTTTGTACGATTATGACTTCCCCTCTGTTCGAACTGGGTTCTGGTTCGTTCTTACTTTGACAAGGCAAGAAAATCAACTCCTCTGTATAAAGTATTTATATCATCCGTTATTATCATACTCTTCGACCAAGTGCTTGTAAACTTGTATTATACTTTGTGTTGTGGGCTCTAAGGCACCATAGTTCATAGACCTTCCTCTCCCAGCCTTAGAAACAGTATGAACGGATGCAATACATTTTCATTCTCTATGGTGAAGTGTCGATTTTTGGCGATTCATGGATGGCTAACGGATGAAATAGTTGAAAATTTTGCTGACAAAGTGTTACCTTTTTCTTATTGAGCTAAAGTGGCAAGGTAATTCATCGTGAAACGGAAAAGAAATTATTTAAGAGGTGCGATGTATGATAAATTGGATTACCTCAATAATGGAACAGTTTGGTTACTTCGGGATTTTTCTTCTAATTACATTAGAAAATATTTTCCCCCCTATTCCTTCTGAGGTCATTTTAACATTCGGTGGTTTTATGACAACTAAAACAACATTAAGCGTTATTGGTGTGATATCAGTCTCAACTATCGGTTCAGTGGCAGGAGCAGCCATTCTTTACGGAATTGGAACTCAGCTTAGTGTCAGTCGGTTGGAAAAAATAGTGGATAAATGGGGGCACATTCTGCGTGTAACAAAAAAAGATGTCCAACGGGCAGATGCATGGTTCGATAAATATGGGGTGTGGACTGTTTTCTTTTGTAGGCTAATTCCATTAATCAGAAGTCTAATATCTATTCCTGCGGGCATGTCACATATGAATTTCTGGAGATTTTTAATTTTCACCACAGCTGGAACAATCATTTGGAACTCTATCCTGGTTAATATAGGAGCTAAAGTTGGCTCTTCGTGGGAAAAAGCAGTGGGCTATATGGACATCTACTCAAATATTATTTATTTATTTTTGGCTGTGTTCTTGATTGTTTTCGTTGCTATTTTCGTCAAAAAGCGAGTTAAAAAATAAAATTTTAAAGACTTGATTAGCTACTTGCTTCCAGAGGTGCATCATAGAATGTATTGTGCCGTCTTTGATTCAGTACGCTGCTTATGCCTGGAGGTTATCCTGATAACTGGGGTACTTGGTGGCTCACTGATGAACGTTATTATGATTCGAGGTTTATTATGAATTTAAAGTCTCAACTGGCAATAGCATTTATTATCAGCCTCGCATCACTTCTGGGATTCGGGGCTATGGCTCTTTTTGTTAGCAAACATACAATTGTTGCTTTCGACAGTACCATTATTTCTTTTGTACAAGGATTTGAAGCACGAACTCTAACCGCTATAATGAAATTTTTTACATTAATTGGTGGAACGATTCCAGTCGTGGTGCTGACTCTTTTGAGCCTGTTCTTCCTTTATTGGGTATTGAAACATCGTTCAGAACTCATATTATTGATTGCTGTTATGTCAGGTGCCAATATACTCTTTGTGTCGTTGAAACTGTTGTTTCATAGGGCGCGCCCAGACTTACATCGACTAGCCGAGGCAAGCAATTATAGTTTCCCTAGTGGTCACGCAACGATGGCGTTTGCTTTATATGGTGTTCTAACATTTATTCTATGGCGACATATTTCCACTGGATTAAAGCGGACTATTCTAATCACCTTAAGCGTATTTATGATCCTGATGATAGGAATCAGTCGGATTTATCTAGGTGTACATTATCCGAGCGATATAATAGCTGGGTATTTTATTAGTGCTTTCTGGCTTTCAATTGCTATTTGGTTTTATATGCTGTACAAGGAAAGAAGATACGAACGGATACATACCAGGAATAATTAACGTCCTAGGAAAAGTCAATCTGCTCAGAGAAAACCCACTCAAAATGAGTGGGTTTTCTCATTTCTTTTCCCTAAGAGCATAAAAATAATAAGTGTTTTCTTAAAAATCCGTACCCCCTAAGTCTAGGTTTTACGGTTTTATGAAACAACTATTCATTTATTATTCTTATTGATTCCTTGATGAACTTGAAAAAGAAACTTTTTTTGCTGTTCTTTTTTCTCTGCTTTACCCCAACTATTTTAATATTAGAGATGTAGCATCTTTTTCATTGGTAACAATGTCATCACCACAAAAACCTAGATCTAATACTAATTATTTTTGCTTATGAAGCTTATATACAGTTTTACGTTCTGTATAAACTGCCCAATACGAGTCCAGAACTCCCGTGTAATGTAAATAGTCAATTTTAGCGTTCTATAATTAACCTGCCTCAAGAATTGAAGAAGAAAATCAACAACGTTCTACATTAAAAGTCCACTGATTTGCAATTTTTTCCGTTTCCTGTTAAGATTAGAAAGAATTATTTTTGTTCGGTGTAAAGGATAGTATGAGTATCGACTTTTCGTCTTGATGATCACTTTGGGCAAGGATAGTAATACATTGTGCGGTAACGCACTAGGAGGCAACACAAATGGAACAAGGTACAGTTAAATGGTTTAATGCAGAAAAAGGTTTCGGCTTTATCGAACGTGAAAATGGAGACGATGTATTTGTACACTTCTCTGCTATCCAAAGTGAAGGTTTCAAATCTTTAGACGAAGGTCAAAAAGTAACGTTTGACGTTGAGCAAGGTGCTCGTGGAGCTCAAGCTGCTAACGTTCAAAAAGCTTAATCTTAAATCGATTATACAAACAGGCTCTTTAAATAGAGCCTGTTTTTTTGTTCTCTTTATAATACTCAATAAAAAACCCCTAGTCGACATTCGAGTAGGGGGATGGTACAGGTAATGTAAAAAGATTTAAGACTTCAAAGGTTTGTTTACAGTATAACATACTTATCGACAATATGTGGAATGTATATGGTTATTTAAATTTCTTTAAATGAATTTGGAATCAGCCATATCATTAAATGATTCGTCTAAAATTCATCTTAATGATTCCAAAGAGATAACACCCATGTTGCGGGATAAAAAATAACTATTTAAATACTATAATTTAGTTCGCATCACAAGCGATACTGTCATTATCCCTATCAAGGTCATGCGGATCTTGGGAAGGTCCGCCTGCTGCTTCATAGACAGCCTGTGCGGATGACTGGGATGAGAAATCCCCACAGTCCAAGTCAGCTCCAAATGGGTCGTATTCCAGATTAGATGCAGTATCCAGTTCCGAAGCCTCAACATACCCGCTAGCCTCTCCTGCTTCTTCTGCTGCTGCGATTTTTGACTCATACTCAGTCTTCACTTTTGCGACCGCTGTTTTTGATAATTTAAATTTGAGCCATTTTTATACGATTTGATCACATTAAAAATGAGCCACTCAATTTCCAATTCTATTAACCTCTCTTATGAT
>NZ_QVTE01000021.1 GCF_003429095.1 Peribacillus saganii | reverse complement strand
TCTTATGCTTGTCAGGGCTGACCAGGGCGCTTCCGCTTTTCTTTTATAACAAATATTTTTTCTTTATTAAATTATTTTTACATTTTTATTGCAAAAATAGAAGAAAGATCCGATATAACCCTCAGTGCTCAATTAGATTTCTGAATTACTGAAGAAGGGTTGGTTTATGAATATCAAAAGAACGGGTATACTTGCTTCTATGACACTTTTATTTTTATTTGGATTATCAGCTTCAGTTCATGCAACAAATGGCATCATCAATGTAAAGGATTATGGAGCAGCAGGTGATGGAGTTACAGATGACACATCTTTCATTAAAAAGGCATTGTATTATGGAAGAAATAAAAAAGTTTTTTTCCCTGAAGGAACCTATTTAGTAAGTGATACTTTAACTGTTAAGGAATACACGGAATTGTTTGGAAGTAACTCAATTATAAAAGCAAAATCTGAAGGATTGACCATGCTAAGGGCATATGGGGAAAATATCAATATTCACGATCTAACTATAGATGGTAACCATTTTGTGCTGCGCGGGATAACGATCATGAATGGATCAAAAAATGTACTATTGCATTCGGCTACATTTAAAAATTTTGGGCAGCCATCCATCAAACCCCACTCAAATTCAACTCCGATTGGAATACGGATTGAAGGCGGAGCAGAAAAGATTATGCTGGATAAACTAGTTATTCAGAATGTATTTGCAGATAATGTTTCCTCCGAGGTTGGCTGGGACCATAAAGTTGCTAGAGGGATTCTAGTCAGCCCTGCCCTTGAATCTCAGCCAGCCAGCAAGGATATTACGATTCAAAACTCCACCATATCGGAAATTGGGCCCAAAGATGACGGAGATGGCATTGTAGTCCAGGGTTTTAAAACTGATGTGGGTCTGAAAATCATAAACAATACTTTTAAAAAGACTCACAAAAGGGCAATTAAAATTCAATCGCCAGGTGCAGAGATAAAAGGTAATCATATCACTAACAGCTTTAAAGCCAACAATTTTTATGAAACCTATGATGTAAGCAATAAGTATGACATGTGGTCGGCAATATCAGTATACGCAGATCAAGTCATTGTTGAAAACAATGTGATCGATGGAATTGGGAGTTATTCTGCGGCAATCGATATTGCTGGCGGAAATAGTGTGGCTGTGAAGGGAAACACCATTGCCAATGGCAATGAAGCTAATTATTCTGAATCTGATTTGATCCGTATAAATAAAGGCTACGATGGAACTTATGTATTCAAAGATATTTCAATCCAAAATAATTCATTCATGAATGGCAGATTTGGTGTAAATGTTGTAGCAAAAGTAGAGGGCCTGTCTATTGCGGAAAATTCTTATTATAATATGGTCAATGAAATAAACAGCAAATACTAATTAGCAATAAATAATAGCCCCAAGCAAGCTGCTATATCGCTTGCTTGGGGCTTTTTTGTGTTTACTTGCTGCGATCGAATGGATACTTCATTATACAGCCAAAAAGGAAAGAACCCTGAGGCATGCTGACATGGTTATCACTTAAAATTTATTAGTCTGCAGAATTTAATAGATTGAGGTATTATCCTTAGACATACTTTCCACTATCTCTTTTATTCTTGCCAGGAAACGTCCGCATACCAGCCCATCCAGTACGCGGTGATCCAATGACATGCATAAGTTAACCATATCTCTGACTGCAATCATTCCATCAATGATGACAGGCCTTTTCACAATGGACTCAACTTGAAGGATTGCTGCCTGAGGATAGTTTATGATGCCCATAGACTGCACAGAGCCAAAGGAACCTGTATTATTGACAGTAAATGTGCCTCCCTGCATTTCCTCGGACTTTAGCTTTCCGTTTCTTGCTTTTGATGCAAGCTCGGTTATTTCCCGAGCTATTCCTTTAATTGTTTTTTCATCTGCATTCTTTATTACCGGCACAAATAAGGCATCTTCTGTGGCAACAGCGATTGAAATATTAATATCCTTCTTCTGGATAATTTTATCCCCGGCCCACATAGAATTGATTTGCGGGAATTCCTTTAGTGCTTGTGCAACAGCTTTAACAAAAAATGCAAAATAAGTAAGATTAAAGCCTTCTTTCTGTTTAAATTCATGTTTTATGGAATCGCGGTAAGCTACCAGGTTTGTAGCGTCCACCTCGACCATAGTCCAGGCATGAGGGGCTTCATGCTTGCTGCGAAGCATATTTGCCGCAATCGCCTTCCGTACGCCCGTGACAGGAATTTCAGTGTCTCCAGCAGCCGGCTGGACAGGGAGTGATTCCTGCTTCCTCCCTGCTGTTTGAGGAGCCGGCTGTTTAACCTGCTCTTGATCTGGAGGTGCAGCTTCTTGTGAAGATGTAGATGGGGCTGTACCTGGTTTTGGTATATTTCCGGATTCGATTAGCTTTAACAAGTCTTTACGGGTGATCCGTCCTTCTTTTCCAGTACCGCTTACTTGAGTCAGGTCAATTCCATACTCCTGTGAAATTTTCAGAACAGCGGGAGAGTACCGGACCTTGCCAAACTCTGTACCTTTTGCAGCCTGGGCAGCTGGCTCCTGTTCCCTTACCGTTGCTATCTCTTCACCAGGGGCAGCTACTTCGGCCTCTTCATTGCCGCCGGATATTTCAATTGTACAGATGACTTCTCCAACAGCTAAGGTTTCATCTTCTCCTGCCAGCAATTCTTTTATAACGCCTGTAAAAGAAGAGGGAACCTCTGCGTTAACTTTATCGGTCAATACTTCGGCGATTGGATCGTATTTATTCACATGGTCTCCAGGGGAGACAAGCCATTTACTGATGGTACCTTCCGTAACACTTTCCCCTAGCTGGGGCATTTTCATTTGTTCGATAGCCAAAGCCTAAACCTCCTTTTGCCAATGCAGAGCTTAATACTCAGCCAGCTCACGCATTGCTTTTTCAACTTTATCTGGGTTGACCATAAAATATTTCTCCATCGTTGGTGAATAAGGCATTGCTGGCACATCTGGACCGGCAAGTCTCATGATTGGAGCATCAAGATCGAACAAACAGTTTTCCGCAATGATCGCTGATACCTCACCGATTATGCTGCCCTCCTTGTTATCCTCCGTGATAAGCAGTACTTTCCCGGTTTTTGAAGCAGCCTCCATGATAGCCTCTTTATCCAAAGGATACACTGTGCGCAAATCAAGGATATGAACAGAGATTCCATCGCTTGCAAGCTTTTCGGCAGCCTGAAGAGCAAAATGGACACAAAGGCCATAGGTGATAACAGTAATGTCATCGCCTTCACGTTTAACATCAGCTTTACCAATAGGAAGCACATAATCGTCAGCCGGTACCTCTCCTTTGATCAATCGGTATGCGCGTTTATGTTCAAAGAAAAGTACAGGATCCTCATCACGGATGGAAGCCTTTAGAAGCCCCTTCACATCATAAGGTGTGGAGGGCATTACAATTTTCAAGCCAGGCTGATTGGCAAATACAGCTTCTACCGATTGAGAATGGTACAAAGCTCCATGGACACCGCCGCCATATGGAGCCCGGATAACAATCGGACAGGTCCAATCATTGTTCGAGCGGTAACGAATGCGGGCCGCTTCTGAGATAATTTGGTTTACCGCAGGCATGATAAAATCAGCAAATTGCATTTCAGCAATTGGCCGCATCCCATACATAGCAGCACCAATACCTACACCTGCTATCGCTGATTCGGCAAGCGGAGCATCTATTACACGCTGCTCGCCAAACTGGTCATATAAGCCCTGGGTCGCTTTAAACACCCCACCCTTTTTTCCCACATCTTCTCCGACAACAAATACTCGGGAATCTCTTTCCATTTCTTCGCGAATTGCCATAGTTACAGCATCAATATACGAAATTACCGGCATCCGAATTCCCCCTTACTTCTCTGCATAAACATATTTCATTGCACTTTCAGCTTCTGCATATGGTGCATTCTCAGCATAATCCGTTGCTTCATTTACAATTTTCATTACTTTATCATGAATCGCTTTTTCAGCCTCATCATCCATTACACCGGTCTCTTTTAAATAAGCTCCGAAAGTGATAATAGGATCCTTAGTTTTTGCTTCAGCAACTTCATCCGGCGCACGGTAGCTCCGGTCATCATCATCGCTTGAGTGAGGAGTAAGCCTGTAGGAAACAGCCTCGATAAGCGTTGGACCCTCCCCTCGTCGGCCGCGGTCGGCTGCTTCCTTCACTGCAGCATAAACTTCAAGCGGATCATTCCCATCAACCGTAATTCCAGGCATTCCGTACCCGATCGCCCTGTCTGAAACTTTTTCGCAGGCCAGCTGTTTTTCAATTGGCACCGAAATAGCATATTTATTGTTTTCACACATGAAAATAACGGGCAGCTTATGGACTCCGGCAAAATTGGCACCTTCATGGAAGTCGCCTTGGTTGGAGGAACCTTCTCCAAACGTTACGAACGTGACAAGATCCTTGCCCTCCATCTTTCCTGCAAGCGCAATACCTACTGCATGTGGAACCTGGGTTGTAACAGGCGAAGAACCTGTTACAATTCTGTTCTTTTTCTGTCCAAAGTGACCCGGCATCTGGCGGCCTCCAGAGTTTGGATCCTCTGCTTTTGCAAATCCGGATAGCATTAGATCACGTGCTGTCATTCCAAAAGTGAGCACAATACCGACATCACGATAGTAAGGCAATACGTAGTCCTTTTCACGGTCCAAACCGAATGCTGCACCAACCTGGGCAGCTTCCTGGCCTTGGCAGGAAATAACAAACGGTATCTTACCTGAACGGTTTAATAGCCACATCCGTTCATCAATCCGTCGTGACAACAGCATCGTTTCATACATTTCCAATACGGTCTCATCACTGAGTCCCAATGCTTTATGACGATTTTTAACCATTCAAAATCCTCCTTTTTAGAAAAGCGAAAAGCGCCTTGACAGAAGAAGGACAGCTAAGTTCGCCACGTCCTGTGGCAACGCTGTTCTGACCCACATCGTGTGAGCCTCCGTCAAGCATAAGACGAATTCCGGAGGAAGGCGTTCTTTGCCTTCTGGAGGAATTTGGCTTATGACCTCGGGGCCGGCTAAGATCGCCACGTCCTGCGGCGATGCCGGCACTAGCACGTCGTGTGCTTCGGGGCTGGGTGCTGGAAGCTAAACATCTATACATATTCAAAAAGTTATCATCTTAAATTTGATTGATCCAGGAAGTGACTTGAAAAAGCAGTTGTTTATCCTATCAGAATCTATTTATGAATGAATGGCTAGGCCATCAACTGCCAGTGCTGCTTCGCCGATAGCTTCGGAAAGGGTCGGGTGCGGGTGGATTGTTTTAGCCACTTCCCAAGGTGTTGCATCAAGGACTCTTGCCAGGCCGGCTTCTGATATCATATCAGTTACATGCGGCCCAATCATATGGACACCCAGTATGTCATTCGTTTTTTCATCTGCCACAATCTTTACAAAGCCGTCAGACTCCCCAAACACAAGCGCTTTTCCAATCGCTCTAAACGAAAACTTTCCTGTTTTTACAGTATAGCCTTTTTCTTTAGCTTCCGACTCGGTGAAGCCAACACTGGCTGCTTCCGGGGAAGAATATATACATTTCGAAACGAGAGAGTAATCGACGGCCTCGGGTTTTTCACCTGCGATATGTTCTACAGCCGTGATACCTTCATGTGATGCAACATGGGCAAGCTGCATGCCGCCGATGCAATCCCCTATTGCATAAATATGTGATTCCTTCGTCTGATAATATTGATTTGTAACGATATAACCCTTTTCAATTTGAATTTCTGTATTCTCTAGGCCGATTCCTTCGGTATTTCCCTGTCTTCCTATGGATACGAGGATTTTTTCTGCAGAGAATGCCTCTGTTTTGCCCTTTACTTCGGCAGAAATAGTTACCTGTTCCCTTCTCTCTAACGTTTTAGGCAGAACTTTTGCCTCAGTTATGATTTTGACGCCCCGTTTCTTCAGAAGTCGCTGCATTTCCCTGGAGACTTCCTGATCTTCTGTTGGGATGATTCTGTCGGCATATTCAATCACTGTTACTTCAACACCAAAATCATGCAGCATGGATGCCCATTCTATTCCAATTACTCCGCCACCAACAATAATAATTGACTTGGGCAGTTTTTCAAGCTGAAGTGCTTCATCTGAGGTTAATACCTGCTGCCCGTCTTTTTCTAAGCCTGGAAGAGTCCTTGGCCTTGAGCCAGTGGCAATAATAACATTTTTCGGAATGAGCATTTCATTGTCTGCACCATTGTTCATTTCAACAGAGATCGTTCCAGTCATCGGTGAAAAAATCGAAGGGCCTAGTATACGCCCGGTTCCTTCAAATACCTCGATCTTCCCCTGCTTTATTAAATGCTGTACACCTTTGTGCAGAGACTCTACGATGGTTGTCTTCCTTTCCTGAACCTTGCCAAAATCCAGGCTGACCTCACCGGTGATAACCCCGAATTCCGCGCTCTTTTTTACTGTGCTAAATACCTCTGCACTACGTAATAAGGCCTTGGATGGTATGCAGCCCCTGTGGAGGCATGTGCCCCCAAGCTTTCCTTTTTCAACGATTGCTGTCTTTAATCCAAGCTGCGCAGCGCGGATTGCAGCCACATAACCGCCCGTCCCTCCGCCAACTATTACTAAATCAAACTCTTGAGCCATTAAATAACCTCCTGATTAAGACATTGGGTAATGCGATCTTCTGCTATAGCCTTCAACCCCTTTTCCCCAGAATGAAGAATTACATCTGTAACCACTCATTCCGGGAAAAAATTACACAAACAAATACTTTGCCATATGTATGGCCGCCAGTCTGCATTACTCGCGTCCGCCTTTCCTAAAAGCACGCACTGGCTGCACCGATTTTCTTTGCCATCTGACCCCCATTGCAGAATAAACAAGTTTGGCCTGTTCATTTCACTCAGCAATCATTTTTCAAATTTGCCGAACATCTACCGTGATATCAGACAATGCCGTTTTGCCTGCAATATTTTCATGATTTTCCACTGTAATAATCCTCTTAAAAAGAAAGCTTTCACCAAATCTCCTGTACAGCGCTTTCGCCTCTGGCCAGAAGGGGCCCTTCCATGCAAACCCATTGCATCGATGCCCCCATCATTTGAGTGTAATCAAGAGTCACACGCCACCAAATGCCGCTAAAGAGATTAGCGACGTCGATTTAAAATGTGTTTTTCATTCAGCAAAAACTGGCTGCGGGAATTTCTCATACGCTCAATTCTTTCTTCCGCCATTCTGTCTGCAGCTTTATAAGTTGGTATGCAATCACGCTTTGCAATTGAAATTACTTTTTCAATATTACTGTAGACGCCTTCCACTTTCTTCATTGCCCGGTCACTATTATATCCATACAATTCATCTGCTACATTAATTACTCCTCCGGCATTAATTACATAATCAGGAGCATAAACAATACCTAATTCGTGGATGATATCTCCATGTTTTGTATCCTTCAATTGGTTGTTTGCCGCCCCTGCTATTACCTTAGCTTTGATTTGTGGAATGGTGGCGTCATTAATAACTGCACCAAGTGCGCAAGGAGCATAAATATCGCATTCAACACCATAAATTTCATCTGGGTCCACAGCTTTGGCTCCAAAGTCCTCTACTGCCCTCATAACGGATTCCTTATTAATATCCGTTACGATTAGCTTGGCTCCTTCCTCATGCAGGTGGCGGCACAAATTATATGCCACATTGCCCACCCCCTGAACTGCGACAACCTTGCCTTCCAGGGAATCGCTTCCGAAAGCTTCCTTAGCTGCAGCCTTCATGCCGCGGTACACTCCAAAGGCTGTTACAGGTGATGGATTCCCAGACGAACCAAATGCAGGGGAGATTCCAGTCACGTAATCTGTTTCTTCATGGATTATATCCATGTCAGCAACCGTTGTGCCAACATCTTCCGCTGTAATGTACCGTCCGTTCAGCCCTTGGATGAAGCGGCCAAATGCCCTGAACATTTCTTCGTTTTTATCCTTGCGCGGATCTCCGATAATAACGGTTTTTCCGCCTCCAAGATTCAGTCCAGCAGCTGCATTTTTATAAGTCATTCCCTTTGCAAGGCGAAGCGCATCTTCAATTGCTGCTTCCTCAGAGGCATAAGTCCACATACGGGTTCCCCCTAATGCAGGGCCCAATGTGGTATCGTGAATGGCGATGATTGCTTTAAGCCCTGATTGTTTATCCTGGCAAAATACAAGTTGTTCGTAATCATATTGTTCTAGATATTTGAAAATTTCCATGAAATTTTCCTCCTGATATTGTTTTAAAAAAAGATTAGCACATTATCGTTTGTTAATTTTCTCCGGCCGTGCAAGTGCCAATGATATGGCTTGCTTTCGGTGGAATCAGACCTGGAGGTAAAAAATCGAACGACTTGCAGTCGTTTTCCACAAGTGTCTGTATTTTCAAGCAGTACAATCCCTTTTGTACAACACTCTAGTCACATATATATTACTTGCAAGATGCGTGCCAAAACCCCACCCCTTGAAGAAAGCGCTTTCTATTTTTTATATCTGCAAAATTTTGCATGAACACGAAAATTATTGCATGCCAATTGTTTCAAGGTTATATTTTTCAAGCTTATAATATAAATTTCGGACAGAGATTCCCAATGACCTTGCCGCTGCAGTTTTATTGCCCTTGTGTTCTTCCATTTTTTGTTTAATAATTGATCGCTCGTAATTGTCCATCATCAAGGATAACGGTTTGCCCGACAGGTCTTTGTTTATTAATGGCACCTTTACGTGTCCCCCATCCTGCTCATTGTCCTGAAGAAACTCAGGAATATGCTGTTCATCAATCATGGTTTCTGAAAGCTTCATAAAAATAATTGCCCTGCCCAGAATGTTCTCAAGTTCACGAACATTGCCTGGCCATTCGTACATCGTTAATTTCTGTAATGCCATAGGGGTTATCCCTTCAATACTTCGGCCGTATTCCTGGTTAAGCTTCTGGATTAGATGCTCTGACAGTGCCGGAATGTCTTCTTTTCTTTTACGGAGCGGCGAAATATGTATTGGCATCCGGTTTAACCGGAAGTATAAATCCTCACGGAAGGAACCGCTGACAATGGCCTTTTCCAGATTTACATTAGTTGCTGCTATTACTCTAACATTAATCGGTACGGCCTTTGTCCCTCCAACACGGAGTATTTCGTTTTCCTGAAGCACCCTTAGCAGCTTGGCTTGGGTGCTTGGAGTAAGCTCTCCGATTTCATCAAGAAAAATGCTGCCGTTATTTGCCTCCTCGAACAGGCCTCGCTTCCCGCCGCGCTTTGCCCCCGAAAAGGCTCCTTCTTCATAGCCAAACAGCTCGCTTTCTAGCAGGGATTCTGATAGGGCTGCACAATTCACCCTTATAAATTTATTAAATTTCCTGTCACTGGCATTATGAATGGCATGGGCAAACAATTCTTTTCCGGTGCCGGATTCCCCGCGAAGAAGAACCGTTGCGGGAGTTTTTGCACTTAGCATCCCTTGGTCTATAGCAAGGGCCATTTCATCAGAAATCCCAATAATATCTTCAAATGAATACTTGGCTTCCAGAGTGCGGATTATCTGCCGGGCTCTGTTAAGCTCCTGATTTAATTGCTGAATTTCAGACATATCATGAATAACACCGACGCTGCCTTTCAATCTTCCATCAACTATAATTGGGGCCACGTTTACAATAACCTCCCGCTTTCCAGGGCCAACACGCATATTCGTTCCGCGAACAGCCCTTCTAGTTTGCAGGACCTGCATATGCATGCTTTCGCCTTCATAGATATCCGTTGTAGCAGGCTTCCCTATTACTTCTTCTTCCGTTAGCCCGGTAATTCTTGTATAAGCAGGATTTATCAATATACCATGCCCCATTTCATCCACAACGGATATGGCATCGTCGCTTGATTGAATGATTGCCTGGAGCATTGTTTGAATTTCCTTTAAATTGGTAATTTCTTCAGCAAGATCTACAACTTGGGTAATATCTTTAAATACTGCAAAAGCCCCATATACTTCACCGTTTTCGCCAAGCATTGGAATCCGGGTGGTAATAATTTTTCGGCCATTTGCCAGCACCTGTTCCTGATTGGCCTCAATCCGCTTTTGCGTTAATACTTGCGGTAGCCTGCTGGTCTCGATAACTTTCACTATATTCTTGCCAATTGCTTCTTTTCTGCTGTATCCAGTCATCCGCTCGGCACTTTTATTAAAAAAGATTATCTTCTCCTCATCATCAACAACGATCATCCCATCGTCCGTTGAATTGAAGATTAAATCCCACTTTACCGATTCAGCCTGAAGCTTGCCAATCAGCATTTCTTTTTCCTCGAGGAGCTTGGCGATTATAAATGCAACTGAGCCCGGTATTAAGGCTGTTCGATTCACAGCTGTCTGCCTTAATTTAAGAAAAACTTCCTGGCTGCCGGTTACGTCAATTACTAAATCATATGTATCATCAAGAACAGCCGACCAATCTGTTGCAGTTAGGATATCGAATCTTGAAGCCAATTTAATGCCTGGTGCGTTCTGATCAATGTCAATAACAGCGGCCACAGATAAAATATCAGACTCTAGCAATATTTTCAAAATGGCTGTTCCGCCATTTCCGGCCCCTACAATCATTACTTTTTGCATGAAAAGCCCTCCTAGTCAAATGCTTCTGCTTTTCTTATTGCAATGTTTTTCATTAATCCTCTGCAAAGTGTTTCACTTTTTATTTATATTGTAATCTTAATTAAAAGGGGAGACAAATTTATGCTAAAGGCAGTTCTTGACAAAAAAGCAATATGACTTATCATTTCTTATGTATATGTCTTAATTGGAAGGGATTCAATTGCTATGAAACGGTTGATTGCGTTTGTGATACTTTTTATTCCTGGTGCACTTGCTGCTTATGGAATAAAGTTAATGAGAGATATGGTATTTGGAATATTGCAGCACCCATTTACTCTATTATGGGTTCAATTATTGGCAGGTTTGATATTAACTGTCGGCGGGATAGGATTTATCGCGGGTTTTGTTCTTCATCGTGACCGTAAAAAACAAAAGGTACAAGATCGTTTTAAGTAGACAGCGAGCAGACGGTATTGGGGAGTTTAGCAAAATCAGGCGTGTTAATTTGTGAGGATTACATCAACCTTCCAAAAAAGAAAATAAGAAGGTTAAAAAGCACCCATTGGCTGACAGACTGCTTTCTCCTTATGAGTATGCAGCCTGAAACCGTTGAGTGCTTTATTAATTCTTCCTGTTTAACTTTTTATAATTTCATTACAGCTAAAGCTGCTTTACTTCTGTTTGTAGTGTTTTGGCTTTTTATGGAAGTATATGGGAGGCTAAATCGATTTCTTCCATGATTCAGTCTAATCACCATTTCTTGCTTTGTCCCTAACAGCCACAAATTGTGGAAATCAGTTTAGGCAGCTTTCCAACTAAAAACGCTCTGACTACAAAAAGCAAGCGCTACGTATTTTTTAATCGGGAGCCAATGCCACCAATATCCGCATTAACATTGCTATTCTTGTTAAAAAATTGATCTCTCATTAATACAACCTTTGCCGGGAAATCAGTAATAATGGCGCTGCAGCCGACTGCAAGAAGGTTTTCTATGTCTTTCTCCTTATTAACTGTATAAGGGCGCACGGCAACACCTGCTTCAATGGAGGCTCGAATAATTTCATTCGGAACAGCTTTTATGTCTGGGTGGATTGCCCCCGCTCCTAGCGATCGAGCGTATGCCCACGGCATATGCAACCCGTCCCGATAGAGCGGCGCAATCTCGATTTCCTCTGCGATTTTTTTACAAAGTACAATACTATAATGATTAAAAGATGAAAGGATTATCCGATCTTCAAGTCTGGCTTCCCTCACAAGCTTAATCACCTTTTCTTCCATACCTGGATAAAAGAATTTACTGTTTTTCAGTTCTATATTACATAGGAGACTATTTCCTCTAAGCCAGTCAATAAGTTCCTGTAATGTCGGAATCTCAGTCTCTCCATATAAATGGCTGAATTTATTGCTTGCATCAAATTTTTGCAGTTCTTTCAAACACTTATCCTTTACAAAACCGCTGCCATTTGTAGTCCGATCCAGTGATTCATCATGAATGATAACCACTTCCCCATCACTGGTTAATTGAACATCCAGTTCAATTCCATCTGCGCCTGCACGCCGGGCTTCCTCAAAGGAAATCATAGTATTTTCCGGATGGGTACCTGCCGCCCCCCTATGGCCATAAATCTTCACAATGTAACCTCCTTACGGGTATGATTTGATTTCAGCTTTTTATTACAGTCCTTGATTTTTTAATCGTTGCTTGGATGAATAACGATTCTGTGGGAGTGTAGTTTGATGCCAGATTTCGTATTATGTATACTACTCGAAGTGCATAATATTATTTTCAGAATAGAAAGTCCCTTTTACACCAGAATTCAGTTTTTTCTTTAGATGTTTGATTTCCAGTTGGGTGTCAGGGAAAGCAATTTGGCCGATACATACTTCACCCTCCCCTTTCGTCTCCAGCATTTCCATAATGGATTTGCGTTTTTCTTCTAGGGTGAAGATGCGATGCATCAATGCATCAAAAATATCTCTTGTTTCTTCAAATTGTTTATGCTGAGAGGTATTAAGCTTGCCCATAAAGCTGTCAAATACTTCAAGCTTCCGTTTAAGCTTTTCAACCTCCATTACTTTTTGCTTATATTCCATTAGCATTTCATCCAGCTCAGCTTTTAGTTTTTCCCGATTAAAACCAGCAACATGGATAACTGTTTTCCTTTCCAGCCTATTGCCGATTATCCCAGCAGTCACTTTGCTGCGCGCTTCAATAATGCCGCCAATCAGTTTTCCCTTCGATCCATCCGCGATGATACTTTTTGCTTTTAATATGGATCCCAGGGAATAGAAGCCAATATGAATGTTTTCTCCAGCTTCCAATGTGCATTCATTGGCATGCTTAAGGAAAATGTTTTTCGCCGCTAATACGACGGACTGGCCTTTTCCGAAAATGCCGCCTTTTATAAAAATATCACCTCTCTTGGATTCTAGACGATTAATTCCGCTGATGCCCAGCTCACTCAAAATAGAAATATCCTTGGTTGCAGTAACCTCAAAGCCATCCATAACTGTTCCCTTAACCGTTATGCTGCCAATGAAATCAAGATTTCCGGTTTCGATTCCTACATCCCCATCAATAACTAAATGATCACCAACAACGATTTTTCCGGCTTGGAACTCTACTACACCTTCTATAAGTGCCCTAAGGACAGTTTTTCCGTCTTCCTCAAACTCGCCGATAGTTTTATGATCATAAAACAGCTTCTTATTAGTGCCAGGTTTAGGATGGATAAAGTCGCCTGTAACAGTCTTCCCTGGTTTACCGTCTTTGGGAGGAATCCTCTCCCCCAACCAGTCTCCTTTTTTTACCTCATCTATAAAATTCATTTCGTAATAATTAGCTTTGCCATCTTCCATTATTTTTGGTTTTCTATCAGATCTTTTAAAATAGGTAACGACGGCATCTTCGCCATTAACCGGCTCGACACCCTCTGCGATAAGTATTTCTTTTCCAGCCTCAAGCTCACCCTGCAGCACCTCTACCTTAATGCCTTCCCGGACGTTATGATAATGCAGCAAATCAAGAATTTTAGAGACATATGTATCGTAATTGCTGTCCAACTCTTCCTGCGTGCAGTAAAGACGGATTTTAGCAGTCATCAGATCTTTCGAAAGATTACATTCCACTTCAGGCTTAAGCACACCTACCTCTACCTTTTCCCCGGTGGCTGAGTCGACGGCTTCCTTTAAAAGCAAAAACTTATTAAGGTTTACGCGCGGGAGATTGGAAAGTAGCTTATTTATCATCAGGAGAGGATAACCTTTTTTGATTACCGTTATAAATACAAAGCCGTTTTCCTCCTCCAGTAATAGGAATTCATTTCTTACTATTTCCACTTATATTCTATCCTTCCTACGAGTGATTGCCTAAGCTACCTTTAGTATAAAAGAAACCAAAATTACTTTGTGTTAAATTTTCCATTAAAAATAATTTCTTAGCAAAAATAAAAGCTTTTTGACAATTCTGTTAAAAAAGGGAGAAACTTCATTTTCAGATCGAACCTGCAAAAATTCTTATCCAAAATAAGGAATCTCAAAAGATAAGTTCTAATGCTGTCTTTTCACGGAAATACATTCCAGCCAAAAAAAAGACCAATGTGACAATTGTCATTGGTCTTTTCACGAAATTACTTTAATGACAGCTGACTAAGAACGAATGGCGGCAGCTTAGCTACGCCCCTAACCGTTTCAAGAAGCTTTGTGTTCAAGACGCAGCTTATCTGCAACAATCGCGATGAATTCTGAGTTTGTTGGTTTTGCTTTAGACATGCTCACTGTGTAGCCGAAAAGTGATGAGATCGATTCTATATTTCCCCTGCTCCACGCCACTTCGATAGCGTGGCGTATCGCGCGTTCCACGCGGCTCGCAGTTGTATTGTACTTTTTTGCAATATCCGGATATAACACTTTTGTAATGGAACCAAGAAGCTCTATGTCATTATATACCATTGAAATAGCTTCTCTTAAGTATAAATAGCCCTTTATGTGTGCTGGTACGCCAATTTCATGGATAATACTGGTAATGCTGGCGTCAAGATTCTTCGGTTTATTATCTGGGGTGCTTCTGAAAGAAAAGGAAGACGCTTTCTTGGGAAAGCTACTCGCTTTACCGCTAACCTGACGGATATGACTTGTAAGGTTTTCCATATCAAATGGTTTTAATATGAAATAGGATGCACCTAAATCGACTGCCTTTTTCGTAACATCCTCCTGGCCAAAAGCAGTTAGCATAATTACATTAGGCATAGGGCCTTTTTTTAATTCACGCAGCTTTTCAAGTACAGCAAGACCGTCCAGGTGGGGCATAATGATATCGAGAAGCAAAATATCAGGGCTTATATTCTCAAGCAAATTTAAGCATTCCTGTCCATTATGCGCTACTCCTACCACTTCCATATCATCCTGGGAGGCAATATACTCCCCTAAAAGCCCCACGAGTTCTCTATTATCATCCACTACACACACTTTTATTTTAGTCACCCTTGGTTCCTCCTCAAGAACGTTCATGTTTCTTTCCAAATATTATAAATTCTATTGTAAGGTAACTTTTCGACAATGGGAACCAAAATCCTTTTAATTTTTGATTTTTTATATAAAATAACCGAAACGCTCTATTTTCCTCCTTCTTTCTCATGTTTTCGACTATTTTTTTACGTTTTCCAAAATTTTGTCGAATAATCTTTTTATTTATGCGCCATTATTTAATTCAAACGGGAGCAGACACCCTCACGCCATCTTCGTATTTGTCCATTGCTGTTCCGATGTAGGCTCTCCCCCTGTAAGAGTAGGACGTAGCTGGCGTCCCCAATTGGGGGGGCTTTATTTCTGGAGAAACAAAAACCTTGCCATAGGGGCAAGGTCTAGGACAGATGTAACTTTTTATTTCAGCTTGCTTTAGCATTCGTTTTTTCATAAATATCTATGCCAGCTTCATTCAACATCCATTCAATGTGAACCCCATATCCGCTGGCAGGATCATTTACAAACACATGAGTAACTGCTCCGATCAGTTTTCCGTCCTGAATGATAGGACTTCCGCTCATCCCTTGGACAATTCCACCAGTTTTTTCAAGCAATTCGGGATCTGTAACCTTTAAAACCATCCCTTTGGTCGCTGGAAATTTTTGTGGAATGGTACTGACTATCTCGATATCAAATGGCTGTACTGCAGACCCGTTGACCACAGTTAATATCTGAGCAGGGCCTTCCTTCACTTCATGCGATAACGTAATTGGCATTGGTTTATCAAGTACACCATTAGGAATTTGCTGGTTTAGTTTTCCAAAAATGCCGAATGGGCTGTTTTTGGAAATATCTCCAATCACCGATCTATTAGCTGAGAAGCTAGCCAGCTTTTCCCCGGGATCACCATTGCTCCCCTTATCGATCGATGTCACTGTGGATCGAACTACCTGTCCGTCTTTTACAACGATTGGTTTTTTCGTATCCATATCGGAAATTACATGGCCCAGCGCTCCGTATTTCCGTGTCTCGGGATGATAGAACGTCATCGTGCCAATCCCGGCAGCTGAGTCACGAATATACAATCCAAGCTTATATACACCTTCATCTTTATCTTTTAAAGGAAGCAAAGTTGTTTTTATTTCTTCATTTTCTCGATTAATAACTAGCTGAAGAGGCTTGCTGTCTTTTCCTGACTGCTGTACGAAATGGGAAACATCCGCCATTTTCTCTATTTTTATTCCATTGATTTCCGTTATTCTATCTCCGACCTTAATATGGGCAATTTCTCCTGGTGACTTTTTCCCTTCTGCTGTTTTAACCAAATGGTGTCCTACCACTAGGACACCAAGCGTATTGAGTTTCACGCCGATGGATTGTCCCCCGGGTATTACTTTGAAATTTTTGATTACTTCCACATCAACTTTTTTAATTGGAAGGCCGGCAAAATCCAAAAGCAGCTCATTTGTTCCTGGCTGTTCTGCACCTAACGTAATGAAATTGGTTTGCTCATTCAAAGACACATTTTGTTCTGCACTTACCGTTGCAGTAACAGGAAGCATTTTAGGGATGTTATAGGATTCACCTTCAAAAAGGACAATCTTTCCTGGGATGGTCAGGTATTCACGTAGCGGCTGGTAAAGACCTGCTAATAATAGCGAAACAAGGAGAATTCCACCGATGATTCTGTTGATCCATATAAACTTCAATCCATTCACCTCTCCTCGCCTCTTTGGTCTCGCTAATGGCTACATGTTTAATTTAGCCTTCAAAACAGCCATTTATAACT
Source organism: Peribacillus saganii (assembly GCF_003429095.1). Taxonomy (GTDB): domain Bacteria; phylum Bacillota; class Bacilli; order Bacillales; family DSM-1321; genus Peribacillus; species Peribacillus saganii. The sequence goes on along the minus strand of NZ_QVTE01000021.1, from coordinate 32,568 downwards.
GTGGCACAAAATAAAAGCTATCCGTTTTTGGATAGCTTTACATTGAATGAGCAAACTATTTTGTGTAAATAAGGAGCGAAGATGTGATCCTGGAACATGCCCTTCTTTTTATTTCACTGTGAAAAATCCAGTTGTTCCTATCCTTTTTTTAATGACTTTGCCTGCACCAGAAGCTCTTTAGCATGCTGTTTAGTTAAATCCGTGATTTCTACCCCTGAGATCATCCGGCCGATTTCATCTATTTTGTCTTGTTCATTTAATGGTGTGACACTAGTTTTTGTTCTTCCGCCTTTTATTTCCTTGGCAATGAATAAGTGGGTATCGGCCATTGCAGCTACCTGGGGCAGGTGAGAGATACACAGAACCTGTGAGTGAACGGCTACTCTGTGAATTTTCTCAGCTATCGCTTGAGCTACCCTGCCGCTTACACCTGTGTCGACTTCATCAAAGATAATTGAAGTTATTCCCTGGTGTTTTGAAAATATATTTTTCAGGGCAAGCATGATCCTTGAAAGCTCCCCGCCGGAAGCAATTTTGGATAGCGGTTTAAGGGGTTCTCCTGGGTTAGTTGATATATAAAACTCAAGCTCATCCAGTCCATTTTTTAGGATTTCCTGGCTGCCAAATTCAGAATACTCCTGGCCAGTCTTATAAAAATGGACATTAAATATTGTTTTTGCCATGTAAAGTTCTTTTAATTCCTGATGGATAAGCTTTGTGAGCTGTTTCGCAGCTTTCACCCTTAACTCTGAAAGGTTTTTCGCTTCTACAAGCAGGTCTTCCTTTATGGACTTAACCTGAGTTTGCAGCTTAGCAATATGTGTTTCCCTGTTTTGAAGTGTTTCTATTTCTTCTTCAATTCTTGCCCCGTATTCAACTATTTCTTCAATATTATTTCCATATTTCCTCTTAAGCTGATTGATTTCATTAAGACGGCTTTCAATTTCATCAATCCGGACCGGGTCATATTCGAGGTTTTCCAGCTGCTCGCTAATTGTGGAAATCATGTCTTCAAGGATATAATAGCTGTTTGAAACAGTCTCAGCCGTACCTTTTAAAGAATCATCAATGCTTGCCGCATCTTGCAGGTTGTTCATGGCTACTGATAGCCAATCTAATCCCCGGTGATCTCCTCGAAGTGCCTCGTAGCTCGTTTGAAGGGATTCAAAAATCTTTTCAAAATTATTGATTCTCTTTCGTTCTTCCGCAAGCTCTTCATCTTCTTTCAGTTTCAAATCAGCTTTTTGGATTTCATCAAACTGAAACTGAATCAAGTCCAGCCTGTGAGCCATTTGCTTTTCATCCTGGCTCAGTTTGTTTAATTGCTTTAATGCTGAATCATAATCTTTATAGAGCACTTGATACTCTGAAAGCGAAGCAGCCAGCTTTTCTCCTCCGAATTGATCAAGAAGAGGCAAGTGAAGATGGCTGTCCATTAACTCCTGATGCTCATGCTGCCCATGGATATCAATCAGCGTGCTGCCGATCTCTCTTAGTCCCGCAATTGTGACCAATTTCCCGTTTACCCGGCATACGCTTTTCCCTGCCACCGATAAATCCCTTCGCAGCACAATCATCCCATCGCTTATCTCTATTCCGAATTCTGCAGCCTTCTCCATAATCGGATGGTTTTCATCCTCAATTTCAAACAGACCTTCTAATTCTGCTTTTGATTCTCCATGTCGGACAAACTCCGCCGAACCCCGGCCGCCAACAAGCAGATGGATTGCATCAATGATGATTGACTTACCGGCACCTGTTTCACCGGTTAAAACGGTTAAGCCCTTTTCAAAGGAAATCGAAAGGGCTTCTATAATGGCAAAATTTTTAATCGACAATTCGGTTAACAAGCCTTGTCCTCTCCTTTAGAGCATATCTAAAAATCTATTAGTAATTTTCTCTGTATCTTCTGGGGTACGGCATATGATCAGGCATGTATCGTCACCGCAAATCGTTCCCATTATTTCGTCCCAGTCAAGATTATCGATAAGCGCGCCGATCGCTTGGGCATTTCCCGGAAGTGTCTTCATTACAAGTAAATGGCTAGCGGAATCAATCCGGACAAAAGCGTCAACTAGCAAGCGTTTCAGCTTTTGCAGCGGATTAAACCGCTGATCCGCAGGGAGACTATATTTATATCTTCCATCCATCAGAGGTACTTTAACGAGATGAAGTTCTTTTATATCCCGGGATACGGTTGCTTGTGTTACATTGAATCCTGCGTTCCTTAATTCATCTACCAATTCATCCTGCGTATCTATATCGTTGTTCGCAATGATTTCCCTGATTTTAATATGCCGTTGTCCTTTATTCATCCGTAGGAGCACCTCTTTAAGAATTAAATGATACTGTATCAGGCTTTTGCCATATTCAAAAATAATGGTAGCCGATTTATAGCAATTGTACAATTTTTTTCTTCATAAAACGTCTAATTATTACACTATTCGCCTTTCTAGTTACTTTTTCCTTTTTTTGTCTTTTTATTAGGGATTGCTGTAATTACCTCAGGCAATGGTTCTCGATTGGGTAGCCGGCCTATGATAACGCCTGTGCCTCTTCAGATATGCTCCGAGCTTTCCTGATTAAATGAAAGGAACAAACCCCGCCAATGAATAAAATTGGCGGGGTCTTCATTATATTTCATCGTCATTTTTGGATTGTTTAAGCTGCTCATGGGCTTCTTTTACAATATCTTCAACCGACTGTTTTAAAAGGATTTCTCCAGTTTGTTTTTGGGCGGACCAGAATAAATGGAGTAAAAACTCAATGTTTCCATCTCCACCTGTAATAGGTGAAAACGATGCATCCTTTATGTCAAAACCTTCCCCCTGGGCGAAGCTAATGATCTTATTCAGCACTCCCTTATGGATTTTCGGTTCCCTGACAATCCCCTTTTTCCCAACCTGCTCCTTGCCCGCTTCAAATTGGGGTTTAACGAGTGCTACAACATCGCTTCCCGGAACAAGGAGTGTTTTTAGGACAGGCAAAATCAAGGTTAAAGAGATGAATGACACATCAATGCTTGCAAAATCCGGCATTTCTCCCGAAAGGTCAGCAGGCGTTACATAGCGGAAGTTTGTCCTCTCCATCACCTTCACTCTTTCATCCTGGCGAAGCTTCCAGGCAAGCTGATTATAACCTACATCCAGGGCATAAGACATCTTTGCCCCGTTTTGGAGAGCGCAATCCGTAAAGCCTCCGGTCGACGAACCAATATCGAGGAGAATCTTATCCTTTATTTCAAGGTCAAAGGTTTTAAGTGCCTTTTCAAGCTTGAGCCCGCCCCTTGAGACATACGGCATCACTTTGCCTTTGATAGTAAGGTTGATATCAACCGGCACTTTTTCTCCCGGTTTATCAAGCCTTTCTTCGTTACCATATACCTGGCCTGCCATTATGCTTCTTTTAGCTTTTTCCCTCGTTTCTGCTAATCCTTGCTCCACGAGTAATACATCAAGTCGTTCTTTTTTTACCTTCATGGTGTCATGCCCTTTTTTGCTTTTTTGGTGAAATCATTTTAATTCTTTGAACGGTATTCTCAACAGTCAGACCTATTTCTTCCAGAAGCTTATCAACAGAGCCATGTTCAATAAATGTGTCCGCAATTCCCAATCTGTCGATGACAGCATTATGGAAACCGCAGTCATGTGCATATTCTAGGACAGCACTGCCAAACCCGCCCTGTAAAACGGCTTCTTCTATTGTTAAAATTGGCATTTTCAGCTGAAATAATTCATTCAGCATTTTTGCATCCAGCGGCTTAATAAAACGTGCATTCACTACTCGAACAGAAATGCCCTGTTTGTTTAGGATGTCTGCAGCTTCCAGCGCCATCGGAATTGTTGTGCCAAAAGTGAGAATGGCAACATCCTTACCATCCTTTAATACTTCCCAAGAACCGATCGGAAGGTTTGTAAATTGTTCATCAATTTGAACGCCCACGCCTTCTCCTCTTGGGAAACGCATAGCAATTGGCCCGCCATCGTATTTAAGTGCTGTATACACCATATTCCGGCCTTCATTTTCATCCTTTGGCATCATCAAAACCATATTTGGCAAATGCCTTAAAAACGCAATGTCGAATACTCCCTGGTGTGTCTCTCCATCTGCCCCTACCAATCCAGCGCGGTCAACTCCAATGAATACATTGAGGTTCTGGCGGGTGATGTCATGTACCAGCTGGTCATATGCTCTCTGCAAAAAGGTCGAGTAGATCGCAAGAAACGGTTTCATATTCTGGGTCGCCAAGCCCGCAGCAACTGTGGCCGCATGCTCTTCGGCAATCCCGACATCATACATCCGATCCGGAAATTCACTCGCAAAACCCTCCAGCTTGGAGCCGACAGGCATCGCCGGGGTAATCGCCACGATCCTCTCATCTTCCCGGGCAAGCTCCCGAACTGTTTCACTGACCAGCTTGCTCCAGGCTGGCGGGGTATTGACTGGTTTCACAAAAGCCCCAGTTTCAATTTTATAAGGGCCAGTACCGTGCCATGTACCGATTGTATCGCTTTCTGCAGGGTTGTAGCCTTTCCCCTTTTTTGTAATCACATGCAGCAGAACCGGGCCAGAGGTTTTCTTGGCATAGCGCAGATTTTCAAATAAATCTTCATAATTATGTCCATCAACCGGTCCCAGGTACGTGAAGCCAAGTTCTTCAAAAAACATACCGGAAACGAACAGATATTTTAAACTGTCTTTTACCCGTTCAGCGGTCGAGGCAAGCTTTCCGCCAACTGCCGGAATTTTCTTCAATAGATACTCAAGCTCATCCTTGACCCAATTGTACTTGCCTGCGGTCCTTAGCCTTCCCAGAACGTTATGGAGCGCCCCAACATTAGGTGCAATCGACATTTCGTTATCATTCAAGATGACGATCATATCTTTTTTCTCACTGCCGATATGATTTAACGCTTCAAGAGCCATTCCGCCCGTAAGCGCACCATCACCAATGACCGGAAGAATGTAGCTCTTCTCTTTTTTCAGATCTCTTGCAATTGCCATTCCCATTGCCGCTGACAGGGATGTCGAGCTATGGCCGGTTTCCCAGACATCATGCTCGCTTTCTGCACGCTTTGGAAAACCTGACAGCCCTTGATATTTACGTAGTGTATCAAACTCGCCCGCCCGTCCGGTCAAAATCTTATGCACATACGATTGGTGGCCAACATCCCAGATAATTTTATCGTCGGGACTGTTAAATTCCTTATGCAATGCAACTGTGAGCTCTACCACTCCAAGATTGGGGCCTATATGCCCGCCTGTCACTGACAATTTTTCAATCAGGAATTTTCTGATCTCACTGCTGAGTTCCTCTAATTGTGCATTATTTAAATTCTTTAAAAATGTCGGGTTTTGTATTGATAGAAGATCCAAATAGGATCACTCGCTTTCTTTCTGTTGTATCAGGGCCCTTTTCTTTTGGCGCCCCGCAAACCTTCCGCTAAAAAACAGCCGCTATCACATTGTGGTAACGGCTGGGCAATTTGGGCGGTTCAATTATCAATTTTACCATCACTATAGCATAAAACACTTTCGTAAACAAACTCTATATTTTTTATCAATGGTCCCTTGCAGCAATCATTTCGGTCACTTCTTCGAGCAATTCAGTATTAATGCCTGATTTTGCAAGAGAAAGCAGGGCCTGTTCAATGTGAATGCTCAGTTTTTCCTTGGCCCCGTCCATTGACAGCAACGCCGGGTACGTGCTTTTGGAATTTGCCGTATCGCTTCCAACAGGCTTTCCGATTTTCTCCTGTGAACCTTCAATATCGAGGATATCATCACGTATCTGGAAGGCGAGCCCCAAATGCCGAGAAAATTCCAATAGTAAGGTTTTCTGCCTTTCGGAGGCTTCTGCCAGGATCGCCCCAGCAAGTATACTGGCAGAAAGGAGCTTGCCTGTTTTATTACTATGAATGTATTCCAGACTCTCGAGAGCCAGATGTTTCCCCTCAGCCTCTATGTCCGCCATTTGGCCGCCAACCATTCCTTCAGCACCTGCCGAACGGGATAACAGCTTGATTAGCTCAAGCTGCATCATGGGAGTTACACCCTCCATATCTATTTCAGCTATAGCCTGAAAGCTGTATGTCAAAAGAGCATCACCCGCGAGGATCGCGGTCGCTTCTCCAAAAACTTTATGATTTGTCGGCTTGCCTCGCCTCAAATCATCATCATCCATGCTGGGAAGGTCATCATGGATCAGCGAATAGGTATGTATCATTTCAATGGCGGCAGCAACAGAAATGCCTCTGTCAGGGTTTTGCCCAAATGCCTCCAGCACCGCAAATACCAGCATGGGCCTGATTCTTTTTCCGCCTGCCTCCAGCGAATATAGCATAGCTTCCTTTAAAGAGTTAGGGGCATGCAGTTTGGAAATCTGGGACTGCATTTCCTGTTCGAGAGCTCTTTTATATGTTTCTGAAAAGGATTGGAAATTCATCGCTATTCCTCCTCTTGCACGATGAAGCTCTCCAGTTCTCCATCCTCCCGCAATATTTCTGTAAGCTGTTCTTCAACCGTTTTTAACTTTTGGTGGCAGAGTCTTGATAAATCCATCCCTTGCTTGTAAAATGCAATGGCTTCCTCCAGAGGCACGTCTCCGTCCTCCAATTTTTCTACTATTTGTTCAAGCTTGTACATCGCCTGTTCAAAAGTTAGTTCATTTTCTTCACTCATTAACTGCACTCTCCCTCTTGTCTTTCACTTCTGCTTTAATTTTTCCATCTCTTAATGTAACTGTAATGATATCTCCTTTGTTCACCTGCTCAGTACTTTTAACCAATGTGTCATTATCTGTAAAAGTTAAACTATATCCCCGTTCCATGATTTTCAAGGGGCTAAGGGCATCCAATGTAGAGATCGCATGTGTCAGGCTTTTTGCTTTCTCTGCAAAAATTCGCTCCATTTGCCTTCGGATGCTTCTTTCCTGTCTATTTAGTACAGATTCCGCATCAGCAATTCTCTGTTGGGGATGCTGTTTTTTCAAAGCCGTAACATGCCGTTGAAGCATATCGGTTTTATTAATAAAAAAGCGTTTACTTTCCCGCTTGAGCCTTTCCATCGCCCGATCAAGCTGCTCAAGCTTTTGCTCATACATCTGGCGCGGATAACGGAAAGCATATGACCGATCCAATCGGGCAAGTCTGGCCGCATCGGCATTTGCTTTTTCCCTTACCGATCTTGTCAGCCTGTTCTTCCTGTTTTGCAGACGTTCCATCAGTTCATTTAAGTGAGGAACGGCCATTTCCGCGGCTCCAGTCGGAGTGGGGGCCCTTAAATCCGCAGCAAAATCGGCTATTGTATAATCAGTTTCATGGCCGACCGCGGAGATAATCGGGATTTTAGATTCAAAAATGGCTCTCGCAACCACTTCTTCGTTAAAAGCCCATAGCTCTTCAATTGAGCCTCCCCCCCTTCCTACAATTAAAACATCTGTTTCTTGCCGGCGATTAGCTGCCGTAATCGCTTTTGCAACAGATGCTGCAGCAGCTGTCCCCTGGACTAAGGCAGGGTAAATAATCACCTTTGCTACCGGATATCTTCGTTTTAGGGTTGTAAGAATGTCGCGCAATGCCGCTCCCGTCGGGGATGTAATTACTCCAACAGCAGACGGGTACTTTGGAAGCTTTTCTTTATGCAGCGGCGAAAAAAGGCCTTCCTGTTCAAGCCTATTCTTTAGCTGCTCATATGCTATATATAAATCTCCAATACCATCCGTTGTCATTTGCTTAACATACATTTGATACTGTCCGCTCTGTTCATAGACTGTTATGTCCCCTCTGAGCAGCACATTCATGCCATTCTGCGGCTTGAATTTAAGGCTAGCAGTATTTGCAGCGAACATTACTGCAAGTATTCTTGCCCGCTCGTCTTTCAGCGTAAAATACATGTGTCCGCTTGAGTGCTGCTTAAAGTTGGATATCTCCCCTTTTAAATATATATCCCTAAGATGCGGATCCACATCGAATTTTCGTTTTATATATCTGGTTAAAGCGGAGACTGTCAGATATTTTTGATCGTTCATAAAAAGCTCCTTTGTTGTTTCAGAATGGAAGCTAATAGAAAAGCGCAAGCGCCCTGAAAAAGGAACGTCGACTAAGTTCGGCCACATCCTGTGGCACCGTCGGCACCAGCACGTCCTGTGCGTCGGGGCTGGGCGCTGGAGCTAGACATCTAAACTTGCTTATAAGCTATCCCTTATCTTAATAAAAAAGCTGTACCCTGCTATTATAAACAAGGATACAGCTTTGTTTAAATGATTTGGTAACATTTTAATACTTTCTGTTTATTTCGCCGACTTTTTTGCTGCTTTTAGCGTGTTATGCATCAGCATGGTGATTGTCATCGGACCGACACCTTTTGGAACAGGTGTGATATAGGAAGCAACCTGCTTAACTTCATCAAACGAAACATCGCCGCACAGTTTACCTTCTTCATTCCGGTTCATGCCTACATCGATGACTACGGCACCTTGCTTCACATGTTCTGCTGTGATTGTATCATTGCGGCCAACAGCAACAACCAGAATGTCAGCTTGAGTTGTAAAGCTTTTTAAATCCTTAGTCTTAGAATGACAATATGTAACCGTTGCATTTTCATTTAAAAATAACTGTCCGACCGGCTTACCCACAATATTGCTCCTGCCTACCACCACGACATGCTTTCCCTCTATCTCACAGCCGATATACTGCAGCATCACCATAACCCCATATGGTGTACATGGATAGAGTGTATCCTGTCCGGTCATTAACCGGCCAATGTTGATTGGATGGAACCCGTCGACATCTTTTTCAGGAGATATTGCTTCAATTATTGCTTTTTCATCAATATGATTTGGTAATGGAAGCTGAACCAAAATTCCATGAATGGTGTTATCCTCGTTTAGTTCGGTAATCTTGTTAAGCAGTTCTTGCTGAGAAAGTGAAGAGGGATACTTTGCCATCACGGAGTGCATTCCGAGCTCCTCACAAGCTTTTTCCTTCATCTTCACATATGTTTGGGAGGCCTGATTATCACCAACCAGTATTACTGCAAGCCCAGGTGTAACACCTTTCCCCTTAAGCTCGGCCACTTCAGCCGCGATTTCAGTTCTAACCTTACGAGCAATTTCAGAACCATCAATTATTTTAGCTGCCATCCTCAACTTCCTCCCTGTAATTGTCTATTATTTTTTTAGTTCTTCCTTAACCTTGGACAGTACCGCATTGACGAATTTGCTTGATTGATCATCACCAAAAACTTTGGCAATTTCAATGGCTTCGTCCATAACCACTTTTACAGGAACCTCTTCGTTGTTCATCATTTCAAAAACAGACAAGCGAAGCAGGTTTCTGTCAATATTGCCCAGACGTTCAAGCTTCCAATTCTCAAGATTATCGCGAAGGATAGTATCAATTTGTTCCTTATTTTCTACAGAGCCCTTCACCAAAAACTCAAAATACTCGTCTTTGGCTTGTCCATCCAAAACGCTATCCATGGCATCTCCAATGTCGGCTTTTCCTATTTCCATTTGAAATAATGCCTGTAATGCTTTTTCGCGCGCTGTTCTTCTTTTCATAGCGTGGCTCCTTTACGTTTCCTTTTGATATGAAGATAATAGCATAAAACGAACATTTTAGGTAAGTCTTTCATAATTATTAAGTTTTTATGTTTATTTTTGTAAAATTCAATTAAAAACAGTTTTACTTATAAATATTTTGCTTCTTTGATGTTTCGAAAATAATCCCTCCTTACCATTCTTTCCTTTTCGGCAAAAAGAAAAACCTCTGTCCGCCAATCGCGAAAACAGAGGCTTTGCATTATAGGTATTTGATAACCGCTACCGCAGCAGGACTTATACCTCCTGCTCAATCTCTACTTCTTGTTTGCCGTTTTCGAATTGAACACCTACAACATGAATATTTACTTCATCTGCTTCTAAAGCTGTCATATTGAGTAAAGTCTGGCGAATATTATCCTGGACTTCCTGTGCTACTTTTGGAATAGATACACCAAATTTTATAACACAATAAACATCAACCTTAATGCTGGTTTCTGTCAATTCTACCTTTACGCCTTTTCCGTGATTTTTCTTACCAAGGCGTTCTACCACTCCTGAGGCAAAACTGCCTCGCATTTGAGCTACCCCTTCAATTTCCCCCGCAGCAATACCAGCAATAACTTCAATAACTTCCGGAGCAATTTCCACTTTCCCCATACCGTTATTATTCTCATTCATTTCTAACATTTGATTTTCACTCATATGAGCACCTCCTGTTTCCCCTTCATTATGAATTCATTACATCATAGATTTCAAGGAATTTTGTATTAAATTCTCCCTCGACAAACTTTTCATGAGCCAGCAGCTTCTGATGGAACGGTATTGTCGTGTGAATTCCTTCAATAATGAATTCTCCCAGCGCCCGCTTCATTTTTTCAATTGCTTCCTCGCGGGTTGCCCCATAGGTTATCACTTTGGCAATCATGGAATCATAATAAGGAGGAATAGAATATCCCGGATATGCTGCCGAATCAATACGGACACCGTAGCCTCCAGGCGGCAGATACATTTGAATTTTCCCAGGTGACGGCATGAAATTCTTTTCAGGATTTTCAGCATTTATCCTGCACTCAATGGCCCAGCCGCTAAATGTTACATCCTCCTGAGACAGTGAAAGCTTCTCACCGTTGGCAACACGGATTTGTTCTTTGATCAGATCAACACCTGTTACCATTTCGGTAACTGGGTGCTCTACCTGAATCCGTGTGTTCATTTCCATGAAAAAAAACTTGCGGTTATTGTAATCATAAATAAATTCAACTGTTCCTGCACCTGAGTAATTTACTGCAAGAGCAGCCTTTACCGCTGCTTCCCCCATCTCATTCCTTGTTTCGCTATCAATGGCGGGTGACGGCGTTTCTTCGAGCAACTTTTGAAGGCGGCGCTGGATCGAGCAGTCTCTTTCCCCGAGATGGATAGCATTGCCGTGATTATCAGCCATGACCTGGATCTCCACATGGCGGAAATCTTCAATATATTTCTCAATATACACCCCTGGGTTACCGAAAGCAGTCATAGCTTCCTGCTGGGTAATCTGCAGCCCTTTTATCAATTCTTCCTGTGTTTTCGCAATTCTGATTCCTTTTCCTCCGCCGCCAGCCGTAGCTTTTAAGATTACAGGATATCCGATTTCATCGGCGATAGCCAGGGCATCATCCTGATCCTTTACAACACCCTGTGAACCTGGGACAATCGGAACTCCGGCTTTGCGCATTGTTTCCCTTGCAACATCTTTTGTTCCCATTTTAGAAATGGCTTCCGGGGACGGACCAACAAAAGTGATGCTGCAATCCCTGCAAAGCTCCGCGAAGTCGGCATTTTCAGCCAAAAAACCATAACCTGGATGAATGGCATCAGTCCCCGTCAGCTTGGCGGCACTAATAATGTTGGTGAAATTTAAATAACTGTCTTTTGAGGCTGTCGGGCCAATACAAATCGCTTCATCCGCAAGCTGGACATGGAGAGCTTCCCTGTCCGCTTCGGAAAAGACGGCGACGGTTTCAATGCCCATTTCCTTGCAGGCACGGATGACCCGTACTGCAATTTCCCCTCTGTTGGCAATCAGTAGCTTTTTAATCATATGTCTACAGCTCCTTATACAGGCCTAACCAAAAATAACGGCTGGCCATATTCCACTAGTTGGCCGTCCTTGACAAGAATTTCTGCGATTTCTCCATTTACCTCGGCTTCAATTTCGTTGAACAGCTTCATTGCTTCCACAATGCATACAACCGATTCTTTGTTTACCTTTGAGCCAACCTGTACATACGCATCTCCGCCAGGTGTTGAAGATTGATAGAAGGTTCCTACCATAGGAGAAACAATTTTATGTAAGTTTTCTTCGGCTTTTTCTGTTTTTGCAGCTTCTGCAGCGTTTGCAGCAGCAACAGGCGCCTCAATGGCAGCTGCTTGCGGCTGAACTGGAGCTGGAACTGCTTCAGTTTGAACTGCTTGAACCGGAACTGCTTGATATGCCGGACTGACAGGCTGAACACTGCCGGGTTTTTTCATCTCAATCTTCGTTCCCTCAGCTTCATAGGTAAATTCACTAATGCTTGATTGGTCAACTAGCTTGATAAGCTCTCTGATTTCCTGCACCTTTAACATTCTGGCACCCCTTGTTCATGTTTAATATAAAATGAGCTTTCAGACTTAATCATATGTTTAGTAAGAGCGAAATACCGCTCCCTTATATTAAGACGAGCTACTAATATCATACGATAACTTCTTGCCTAAATTCAATATCATAACACTCTCTATTAAATAATAGGGTTACAGCCTATAACCCAATTTTAATTTTACTGCAATTTATAAGCAATAATAACCTTCCCTAAAGAACCTGAAAAAAATAGCAAGAGTTTTACTATCATTTTAAAAAGCAGATGCAAAATAAGTTATGTAAGAACATTTTAAAGGGTTATATTTTTCTTCAACGTATTACATATACAGGAAATATTAACCATTATTATTGATCTAGAATCGTAGCGGGATGTTTAGTGGATATAATGAAACATCTGATATTAGAGAATTGGAGACGAAAAAACAGCTTGTAATGAAGGCCGCTTTTGTTTCCGTCTTTTTGGCTGCAGTTGTCGATATTCATATGAAGAAGGATTCTTCCAAAGGAATCATACGATCCGTAAACGATTCAGCTTGGTGATACAAGAAGCCAGCGCTGCACTCAAAGATCTCGCTGCCACTGTCCAGCATCAGACAGACCAGAATTCCCTTGTCCAATCAATTTCAGAGACAATTGAATCGCTCTCTCGCGTAATGCAGCTTTATCAGGAAGAATCGAATTGACCTTCTATTTACTAACTTTCAAAAAACCATCTGGACAGATCCAGATGGTTTTTCATGGGCGGATAGGAAATTATAAATGTTATCATCTTATTAAAAATATTGATCTTTCTTTCCATCCGCAAAAAGCAGAACACAGACTAAATTCGCCAGTGTTGTAACTTAAACCCGTTACAAGCTTTGTCCTATGGCAACGTCTGTGTGACTCGCACCCTCACAAAGCTATCGCTTTGTTTCGTCCGATGTATCGCTGCCAAAGCTCTCCTTGTCCTGCGGCCTCAACTACACCTCTGCCATCACCTTTTCAAGGCTCGCAAATCGGCGAGTTTTCTACTAACGAGGAAGAGAGTTTCTACTTCTCGGAAACCTTAAAGTCTACTGCAACATTTAACGTATCGTCTAATTCCTTGCTTACAAGGTTGATGATATCAACGACTGCTGCGTTGCTGAGTTTTTTATCCGATTTTACAGTGACATTTACGTCTTCGCCATCAATTTTGACAAGTGCGGCGTTATAATCCATGGAAACAATCAATGACTCCAGCATTCCTTCTTTAACAGAAATATCGGAAAGCTGCTTAATTGATTCATGAGCTTTATTGCGTTCTTCGGCAGAAAGATCTGTATTCGCCATTACAGCTGTAAGTTCTTCTCTAAGCCTGCTGCGCTCGTCTTCAATTTCAAGGCGCATTGCTTCAAAAGCTTCGTCATCAGCAGTTGTTGTAATCGTCTTTGAAGCAGCCCCTTCAGCCTTTTCAGTACCTTTTTCCTCAGTCTGAACTACATTTTCTTGTGTTGCTTCCTTCTGTTTGTCCTCTTTTTGGCCGGTAGCTGCCATATTAGTCTGATTTGGCTCCGGAGAGGTTAAATAGTACACCGATAATACGACTACCAGGCTTAGCATTGTCAATAACCATACTGTTTGCTTTTTTAATAACATTTCATTTCCCCCTTATTTTTTAGGCATTACAGCGATCCTGTGGCTTGGAACATCAAGAGAGCGCTGTACCGATTCAATAATCCATTTTTTTACCTGTATATTCCCTGCCCCCTTAGCTACCACCAAAACTCCCCTGATTTTAGGCTTTTTGGTTTCAAGCACGAGAGGTACTTCCTTTTCACCTGAACGGATGATTACTAACTGCTCATCTGTTGATGAATCCTCAACAACCCGTTTTCCGCCATCCTGATCGGTTTCATCTGTCACTTGTTTCTGAGTAACTCTATTTTTTTCAAAAACTTTTTTCTCTGAAGCATCCACATTTATCACAACGGTTACGTCATCCACACCATTTATTGCCTCAAGGGCGTCCTTCATCTGATTTTCAAGGCCTCTTTCATAATCCTTTATTGAGTTGCCTGCAGAAGTATTCTTTTTTCCAAAAGCCGGAATATCCTCGGCTTCTCCTGCGGTTTCGGATATTGCCGGAATGGCTTCAGATGACTGCTCACCCTGCCTGTCCCCTATGACATTGCTTACCATCATGATTCCCAGGCCGGCGACCAGTACGATGAGAGCATATGAGTACATGGAGGCTTTTTTTTTCTTGTCTGCTTCCCCATTTTGGCTGCCACGTAATCTAGCAAGCCAGGAAAGCGGCCCCTTTTCATTTTTCATTATTCACTGCCCCTCCTTTCTCCGGCAATTTCTATCATTTCCTCCTCTACAGCCCATTGGGCGGCAAGGAACTCTTTTACATCCTTTAGATTAACGTTTTGCTCAGGAAGAGGACTGCTAGTATCTATTACTACCTTTGCTACTGCCGCCACTTCATCCCCTTGAATCTCTGCCGGAGCAAGTTTTACGGTTATGCCCTGGAGATCCTCCGGAATTTGAGGCTGTTCATCATTTTTGACTGTTACATCGATCGATTCTATCGCCATCTCGTAATCTTCCATCAACTCCTCTTCCACGCCCGCCTTTAGCCCGGCAGCCATTTGTTCTAAAATATATGCACGCTGTGAGGCTTGTATTTCTTTTTTCTTCAATTCCATTAAATTTTCCATGTTTTTTTCTTCAGGCCCATTAAAAGATTGGACAGTCTCGGCCATGATATTCTCAAAATCAGCTGTAAATAAACGGAGTACCGGAGTCAGGATAGTAGCAATTAATAAAAGCCCGATAACCATTTTCGCGTATTTCTGCATGGCAGAGCTCGGCAAGAGCATATCAATCACGGTCGCTAATAGCACAAACAAAATTATATTTGTGATCCAGCCTGTTAAAAACTCCATATTTGTTCCCTCCCTAGCGCACCATTAGCGTAATGTTGCCAGCAGCGATAATGACTGTTATGCACAAAAAAAACATCAGTGACACGATCGCAAGAGCGGCGAATACATAGATGATGTTTTTGCTGATGATATCCAGACATTTAATAACCGGGCCTCCGCCAAGGGGCTGCAGGAGTGCTCCCGCAAATTTATAGATGAATGCAAGTGTCAGTATTTTTATTGCGGGAAAAATGGTAATCAGCAGCAGGATGACAACCCCTGCAACGCCAACCGTATTTTTTAATAGGACGGACGCACTTATTACCGTATCAGCTGCATCAGTGAACATCCTCCCGATAACGGGGACAAAGTTCCCGGTAATGAATTTTGCAGTTCTAATCGTAATTCCATCTGCCACGGCCGTGGATGAACCCTGAACGGAGACGACACCGAGAAAAACCGTCATAAAGATTCCAAGCAGACCGATTCCCCAGTTTCTGAGAAGCTGGGCAAGCTGAGTGACCTTGTATTGGTCAGTTAATGTGCTGACAATGCTGAGCATCACGGATAAGAACAATAGCGGCAGTACAACAAATTGGATCAGCAGGCCCGATGTGTTCATTAAGAACAGCAGAACCGGATGAAAAAATGCAGCTGAGACAAGCCCTCCGGAAGTGGCAATCAAAGCCAGCAAAAGCGGAACGAGTGACATTAAAAAGGCAATCATTAAATCAATCGTATCTTTCGTATAAGTAATGGCAACGTGGAAGCTGTTCAGTGCCAGTATAATTAACACCATAAACACAATCGCATATGCCACTTTACTTACCGAGCTTTGTTCGAAGGCATTTTGCAGCGATTGTAAAAACATGCTCAGCACTGTAAGCAGGATTAGCGATCCGAGCAGTTTCCCCCCGGCAATCAGTTCATAGAAAATAAATTTTCCAATTCCCTTGAACCACTCCTTAAGCGAAAATTGTTTTTCGCCGCTGAGAAAGTCATAGAGGCTGCCTTTCTGGCTTTCTGGCAAAAATCCGCCGTACTCTGTCGTAACTTTATCCCAGTACTCTTTTAGCTCTTCCACTCCCAGCTCATCTATTTGGGATTTAATCATTTCGGTCTGAGTCTGTGAAACAGCCTCACTCGCCGCTTTCGTTTCTGAAGCTTGTACAACATCTGAGGTGCCGAAAAATAAAAAAAGGATAAATAGGATCAAATACTGAAATCGCTGCTTCAATTGATCACCTCACTGGAACTTACTGGTTCATGACATTTAACTTGGAATTAGTTTGATAATGGTTTCAATGATGACGGTCAAAATCGGTATTGCCATTGCAAGGATCAGGACCTTCCCAGCCAATTCGATTTTGGAGGCGATTGCCCCCTGGCCTGCATCTTTTGTAATTTGTGATGCAAACTCTGCTATATAAGCGATACCAATAATCTTCAGGATCGTTTCGAGATAAACCATATTTACATTTGCATTTATTGCAATTTTTTCAATCATTGTTATAACTTCATAGATTTTATCAGCGAGAAAAAGAAAAATGGCGCATCCAGTAAACACTATTAACAGAAATGCAAAATTAGGCTTTTGCTCTTTGACAATCAATGCAAGGAATGTTGCCACCAGCGCGATGCCAACGATTTTTAAGATTTCGATGGCAAATCCCCCCTTATCCCTGAAACAGGAAAACTGATTTAATTTTCTGGAAGAGATCCTCGACAATAGAAGCCACCATAAACAGAATATAAATAAAGCCAAAAAGGGTTACCCATTGTGCATATTCCTTTTTCCCAACCTGGTCCAATATCGTATGCAGGAATGCAACTACGATCCCGACGCCCGCAATTTTAAAAATTACGTCCACCTCAATTCCCATCCGTTATTCCTCCTCTGCTTATATCAGCAAAATTATTAATAGCAATCCTGATAGAAATCCCAGGCTTTTGAACATTTTTTCGTATTTCCCCTGGCGTTCTGCCGCATCCTGCTCCTCCCGCTCCAGATGTGACATAGTGAGAAGGATTTTCTGCTGCTGGTGGTATCTGTTGTGCTGGCCAAGCGTCTCCCCGAACTGGGATAGTATTTCAAATTCTCCCTGCTTAAGGGAAAGCAATTTCCATATCTCCTCCAAGCTGTCATCCCAGGCGATTTTCACCGTTGTCCCTCCATCAGAAAGCTTTTCAGCAAATGACTCAAACAACAAAGATAAAGGTTTTGAATGCTGTTTTGCCAGCTTTAAGGCGGCTTCTCTGAGAGGAGTGTGTCCATACATGATTTCCGATTCCAATGATTGGAGTGCAACCTTTAACTGCCTGAGCTGCCGGGTTCTTCTGCTAAGGTTTCTTCCAGCTTCAAAACCGGCCCAAGTGGTTGCCATTAAAATAAAAATGGCGCCAATTAGCTTTAGCATGATAGAATTCCACCCGCCTCTTGGAGGATTCTCTTGCCTTCCCCATCGAGCACGGTTGCTATTTTCCCAGGAGCGTCTTCTCGTTTCAGCTCTATAAATCTTTCAAATATATTCTGATCCAGAATATGCTTCATGTTTGGGCGCCTCCTTATTTCCTCAAGGCTTGTTCCATGTGCAGTAATCATCAGTTTAATCCCCGCGTTTGCTGCTTCGAGGACAGCTGCAGCATCCTCCGGCCTGCCGATTTCATCCACTACCAGTATTTCCGGACTCATTGAGCGGATCAGCATCATCATCCCTTCAGCTTTCGGACAGCCATCAAGAACATCCACTCTTGGCCCCAGCTCAAGCTGCGGAATTCCCTTTATGCAACCGGCAATTTCTGAACGCTCGTCCACAATTCCAACCTTTCTTGGAGAGATGTTTCCTCTCTCGCTTCCGCTTGAAATCAGTCTCGCGAGGTCCCTTAATAGAGTCGTTTTTCCAGTCTGCGGCGGCCCGATAATCAGGGTATTTAGCCATTGTTTTTGATAGATTAAACCAACCAGCTGTTCTGAGGCCCCAATTTTTTGGCGGGCAATGCGGATGTTAAAAGACGACACATCACGGATTGCCTTGACTGCACCGTTTTCTAAAATTACTTTTCCAGCCAGTCCTACCCTATGTCCCCCGGATACTGTTATATATCCCCGTTTCAATTCCTCCTCCAGCATATATAGGGAAAATTGGCTCAAATGGTTCAGCAGCTGCTGCGCATCTTCCTCATTGACCACATACGGAAAAAATAAAACCCTGCCAGCCGCAATCACTTCAAGCGGCCTGCCAATCCGGATCCTTATTTCTTCAATCGTGCTTGCGGTGTCTGGAGGAACTAACATTATCTGCTCTGCGATCCTGCTGGGCAGCATGGAAAGAATTTTTCTCATGATACATCCCCCTAAAATACTCTGGTCCACTACTAAAAATGTATGCCTGCCTGTACACTTTATGACCAATCCTTACGAACTATCGTCCAATGATTTCTGGAAAGAAAAGTGCAACCATGGATATAGGAAGAACGGCTAAAATCGCCACGTCCTCACAAAGCTGTCGCTTTGTTTCGTGCGATGCCTCGCTGCCTAGCGTTCCTTGTCCTGTGGCAACGCCGTTCTGACCCACATCCTGACAAAGGAACATCGGCTAAGGTCTGGCACGTCCTGTGCCAAACGCCGACGCCAGCACGTCCTGTGCAAGTCCGGCAAGCATAAGACAAGTGCTGACAGAAGGCGTTTTTTGCCTTCCGGAGTGATTGGCTTATGACCAAGGTTGCGATGGCACTTGATCGCAACACAGAGTTGTGATGGCCTTTGGTCGATGGCTTTTGATCGCAACTTGGTCACAACATTCGAGGCCGACTAAGTTCGCCGCGTGCTGTGGCGATGCCGGCATTAGCACGTCGTGTGCGTCGGGGCCTTATTTTACTCCGTAAAAAAAGTTGCCGGGAGCTGGAGCTAGACATTGTACCAGTTAAAAAGTCATACTTCTTTCCTTATAAAAAAAGCTGACTCAACCATGCCGCTATGTACGGCAGATTGAATCAGCTTTTTTGTTCAATTAAGATTTATGCACTGCAGATTATACTGCAAACTTATTAAAGGCGTTAATTATGCGCGAGATACATAGGATGCTTCTGTGGTGTTAATGATCAGTTTATCTCCCTGGTTGATGAAGAATGGCACTTGTACGGTTAATCCCGTTTCCAGAGTAGCAGGCTTTGTTCCGCCCGACGCTGTATCCCCTTTGATGCCTGGTTCTGTTTCAGTTACTTCGAGAACAACTGTGTTTGGAAGTTCAACTCCAAGCGTTTCGCTTTGGAATGTCATGATGTATACTTCCATGTTTTCCTTAAGGAACTTAAGCTCGCGTTCAATTTGTGCTGAAGGAAGCTCGATTTGCTCATAAGACTCGGAGTCCATGAAAACATGGTTGTCGCCACTTGCATACAGGTATTGCATTTTGCGGTTTTCAATATGAGCTTTGCTTACTTTTTCTCCTGCACGGAAAGTTTTTTCCTGGATAGCACCAGTACGAAGGTTGCGAAGCTTGGAACGGACGAATGCCGCACCTTTCCCCGGTTTTACATGCTGGAATTCAAGAACCTGCCAAATTCCGTTATCCACCTCAACTGTTAACCCTGTACGAAAATCATTAACTGAAATCATTTAATTTTCCTCCTGCTTCTATTACAAAATTATCAATTCTTTAGTCGAATGGGTCAGCGATTCATTGCCGCTATCTGTAATGATCGTATCATCTTCAATACGGACTCCGCCTACACCCGGTATGTAAATACCCGGTTCAACAGTAACAACCATTCCCGGTTCAAGGATCGTATCTGACTTTACAGATAGCGCTGGGCCCTCGTGTACTTCAAGGCCGATTCCATGTCCCGTAGAATGGCCGAAATATTGGCCATATCCCTTTTCTTCAATTAGGTTACGCGTCAGAGCATCGGCTTCCTTACCGATCATGCCTGGCTTGATTCCCGCCATTCCGCGCAGCTGTGCCTCGAGGACAATGTCATAAATCTTCTTCAATTCTTCCCCCGGCTCGCCAACCGCCAATGTCCGCGTAATATCAGATACGTATCCGTTATAATAAGCTCCGTAGTCAAGTGTCACAAAGTCTCCTGTTTCAATCATTTTATCCGATGCCACCCCATGCGGCAATGCCGAACGATGACCTGAAGCAACGATAATATCAAAGGATGAGGATGTGGCTCCCTGCTTCCGCATAAAGAATTCAAGCTCATTTGATACCTCAAGCTCTGTCAAACCTGGGCGGATATAGCCGACTATGTGTTTAAACGCTGCATCTGCAATCTCTGCAGCTTCCTTTAATATCTTAATCTCTGAAGGTGTCTTTATCAAGCGTAATTTCTCCACTACACCGGAAGTTGGTACAAGCTCACCCTCGAATGCTGCTTCATAGGCCTTAAATGTAAAATAAGTCATATGCTCCTGTTCGAATCCAAGCTTATGCATCCCCATGATTTTTGCCTGCAGGGCAACTTCTTCAATTATAGATGCCTTATGCTGGACTATTTCAAAACCCAGCGCTTGCTTAGCCGCCTGCTCAACATAACGGAAATCAGTTATAAATTTAGCTTCAGAAGCCGAGACAAGCACAACTCCTGCAGAACCGGTGAAGTTTGCGATATGCCGGCGATTATATGTACTTGTAATTAAAAGTCCGTCTATATCGTATTTTTCTAAAGCTGTACGCAATTTCTCCAGTTTCTCCATTTAATTTCTCCCCTTTACCATCTTAATTAATGCCGATAGGGCAAGGTGGTATCCATCAAATCCAAGTCCCACAATCTGCCCCTTAGTAACAGGAGCAATGACCGATACCTCCCGAAAGCTTTCGCGGGCATGAATATTCGAAATATGTACCTCTATAACCGGATATGTTACACTCGCTATCGCATCGCGCAATGCATAGCTATAATGAGTGAAAGCCCCTGCATTGAGGATTGCTCCATCTATGCCTTCATCCGCTCTCCTGTGAAGTTCGTCAATTAGGCTGCCCTCATGATTGGATTGATAGCAGTAAAGCTCAACCCCTGATGCCCGTGCCTCTTCAACAAGCTCCGCTTCAAGATCTGCAAGCGTTGCCGTCCCATAATATTCCGGTTCCCTTTTCCCCAATCTGTTTAAATTAGGGCCATTCATCAATAAAAATTTCATCTGTCCACCCGCTTTAAATAGTAGCTCTGTTTGCACATTCAGCCCGAATGGAAAAAGAATGTCCAATACGGACATTCTACCACAATTCAAAATTGGCTTACTACTTTTTCAGGCGAGGCTGATTATTGATATGCCTATTCAGATGCATCCACTTCTTTTATTCTTTCACGCTCCGAATACTCGAATGAAATAGAGTATCCAATGAACACCCCATAAACTATGTAAATACATATTCCCGTGATAATCGTGATATTGTTCATTTTGGATAATACGGGCATATCAGGAAATACAGGCGGAAACACAATCATTGTAATCGCCCAGAGTAGCAACCCATATATGACTCCACCAATTACACTCTTGATTCTCCTCATTAATGCATAATATATAAGAGCTGCAACGATGGAAAACAGGCTTAGAAGCAATACGGAAATCACTACGCCAAGCCAGCCGTATACCCATTTTGCTCCGTTCCAGGAAGTTAGAATAAACTTGGGGCTGATATCCAAAAAATTAAAAAAATAGGCAGCCTGAGCGATGAATCCCCAGATTATCCCGCCAGCAAAGCCTGTGATAACCACCATCATTATGAACGATCCTATTATGGTTTCATTCCTGTTTTCATTTTGGTGCTGTGACACCGTCATCACCTCCCTGCTTAGTATGCCCGAAAACTGGATTATCTTATAATTATTGTTTTCATGTGTAAAGCGAATCTATTGTGGAGGTTTTTTCTTTTTTTCGGTAAAATAGATAATAATCCAGTGCAGCTAAATCTCTACCTGCAGTGTAAAAAACAAAGCATAGGTTGGTGAAAAATGTCTCAGCAAAATAAACGGGTATATGGAGGCCAGGCTGTTGTAGAGGGCGTCATGTTTGGAGGAAAAAAACATACGGTTACCGCCATCCGCAGAAAAGATTCCACAATAGACTTCTTCCGGCTTCCCCGGGAAAACAAGCCGCTCGCTTCAAAATTTAAAAAAATACCATTCTTACGCGGAATTGTAGCAATCATTGAAGCGAGTGCAACCGGCTCCAGGCATTTAAATTTCTCATCGGAACGGTATGATGTTGACCCGTCTGAAGACGAAACAGTTAAGAAAGAAGAACCGTCGAAAATTGCGATGGTATTGGGTGTAGCCGCCATTGGCGTCATTTCCTTCCTTTTCGGAAAATTCGCGTTCACTCTTATTCCCGTTTTTCTGGCGGAACTTACACGGCCTGTCATCTCAGGTGACTTTGGCCAAATTTTAATTGAAGGATTTTTCAAATTGCTCCTTCTGCTGATATACATCTACGTAGTGTCGATGACACCTTTAATTAAAAGGGTCTTTCAATATCATGGAGCAGAACATAAAGTAATAAACGCATTTGAAAATCAAAAAGAGCTTACAGTAGAAAACGTCCAGTCGCAATCCCGGCTCCACTATCGATGCGGCAGCAGCTTCATGCTATTCACTGTCATAGTCGGTGTTTTTGTATACACCTTAGTTCCGACAGATCCATTATGGGCAAGAATTTTGAATCGTATTGCTCTAATCCCAGTGGTACTTGGTATTTCATTTGAAGTTCTTCAGCTGACAAACAAATTAAGGGATGTGCCTGTTCTACGTTACCTTGGCTATCCAGGTTTATGGCTTCAGCTTTTAACAACAAAGGAACCAAGCGATGACCAGGTAGATGTGGCAATTGCGTCCTTTAACGAACTGCTTCGCTTAGAAAAAAGTGGTGAACAAGGTTTAAAAGACGAGGATATAGTGTAAAGAAAATAACATTAGGCAATGAATCCGGATTTAAAGAATTTTTTCCTTTTTCAAAGTTTAAAAACCTTGAAAATTGCTCATGATGCTCTTAAGGAGGTGACTTTGTTGAATCGTTCATTCTCATACATTGTTTATGGCATCATCGCATTAGGTGCCATTGGATTAATTAGTCGGATGTTTACTGATCCAGTTGGTTTCTTCAGGAATCTATTAATTATCGCAATTACAGCGGGAATTGTTTATGTTTTATATAAACGATTAACAAAGGATAAACCTAACAAAAAAGAGCAACGTTCATTCTCTAAGGCTGCTAAACAATCAGTCCAGCGGCAAAAGGGACGGGAAAGTGCCTCCAAGGGGAAGCACGATAACGTTGCAAGCTTTTCATTGGCCAAAACTTCAAGGAAAATAAGAAATAGAAAAAAGTCAGAAGCCCAATTAACAGTAATTGAAGGCAAAAAGGGCAAAAAGAAAAACCGTGCTTTATTTTAAAAAGCCGGTTTTTCTTTTTGTATTGATCAGGGGCTTAAGTAAAGTATTGCACTTCTGCTTCTGGAAAAAATTGCGCGATATATTCCCTCATAACCGATTCCATTTCCTTAGCTTCTTCCGGCTGGTAAACGTATTTGCCGATTCCATACCGCCCCCATTTATATTTCCTTTTGCTCTCATCCAGCTCTAGCTTGGATTTTGGATAGTTTTTTTGAATAACTTTTTTTGCTGGAGCCGTAAATCGATGCTGGATCAGCTCGAACGTGAGAGCAGGCAGTTCAAGCCCATCGAGCGCATTGCTTAATCTTTCAAACAATTCAAGATAGCCATCCTTCCAGCCGTCATGAAGATAGATCGGAGCTACAATAAATCCGAGCGGATAGCCCGCTTTTGCTACCTTTCGGGCGGCCTCTAATCTTTCATCGAAGCTAGAGGTACCTGGTTCAAAATTCTTTATGACATATCTCGAGTTTACACTGAAGCGAAATCTCGTCTTTCCATTATGTTTTGCATCTAATAAATGATCCACATGGTGAAACTTTGTAACAAAACGGAGCCTCCCATATTCAGTCCTGCCAATAAATTCAATTGTTTTTTTCAAAGAATGAGTTAAATGGTCAATACCGACAATATCTGAGGTACATGCGGCTTCAAACCTTGTCGGTTCCGGTTTCCGTTCTTCCATATATTTTTCAGCCTGTTCAAAAATCTCTTCCAGATTTACATATGTCCGAATATACGGCTTGCTGCCAAGGGTAGTCTGCAAATAGCAATAATGGCAATGGCCCATGCACCCCGTTGCAAGCGGAATAGCATATTCTGCTGACGGCTTGGATGTATCAAATTTCAAAGTCTTCCTGATTCCTACAACCAATGTTGACTTAGCTACCCTGTATTTCTGAAAATCATTTTCCCCTGGCAGGTTTCTGATTTGATTATGGGAAGTTGTTTCCCGGATCTCGATCCCCATCGATTCAAATTTCTCTTTCAGTTCCCGGCCAAGCGGATATTCAAGCGCCTTCGGTTCTATATATACTAGTTGCGGAATAAAAGGTTCCATGCTGTTCACCACGTTCTCTGTTATTTGCCAATAGCGGCTTTTATTATTTTTTCCTTTGACTTTGTTAAACATGCCTGTTGATTTCCGCTCTAGTGGCGGTACGGGAGCCTCCTCGGCGCTTGCGCCTGAGATGTTCTCCCTTTAACCGCTTTTCCCGCAGGACGTTGAGTTGGCCTCCCCGAAAAACACCGCACGAGAAAATGCGAATGGAAAAGCGGAAGCGCCCTGCTGAAAGGAAAAACGGCTAAGCCCGCAACGTCTTCTGTAAATCTGAATAATTCAACAGTGCTTCTCGTAAACGCTATTAATGGATATATCCTAATTTCCCCGGATACTCTATGATTAAAGGCAGTTCAATTTAGCTAAAGGAGCCATAGAAGATGAAAGAGATGAAGGATATAAAAAACACAAAGCAATATTCGACCAATGCACCGGAAGAGAGCGTGATGACGGTCCAGACAGGCGGTAATTTTCCTAACTTGAAGCATATTCCCGGTGATTCAGTTGATGGGCATGAAGATCAGGAAATTGCAAATAGCATCATTGGCGGTGAAGAAATCCGTCAGCAGAACGATAATTTATGAAATGAAAAACTCTGCCGCAATATAATTGGCAGAGTTTTTCATTTACGCTTCAGCCTGATCTGCTTTATTGTTTTTTCCGCTAATGAGTTTCATCACCATGAAAATCAAGATGGTACCGGCTGCTGCTGCGGCAATAAAGCTAACACTTAAAAAATCCTTCTTAGCTATAGACATAAGCGGCGGTCCTGCAGCAACACCGATAAACCTTGCTGAACTATAAAAGGATGAGATGGTGCCCCGCTCGTCTTTTTCAATATTCTCGGTAATAAGCGCATCAAGTGTAGGAAGCATGGCCCCAATTCCAATGCCAATCATTGTAACAAGTCCGAGAAGAAACACTAAATTGTCAGTATTCCTTGCCATAAACAAAATGAATACACTCATAATGATTAAGGAAATAATCACAATCCATTTCATTACTTTTTTGTTCCCTTTTATCTTCAAACCGGTAATAAATGAGGAAAGGCAAAGAAAGAACAAAGGAATTGCTAGGACAAAGCCTTTTTTCATGCCATGTAAGCCATGCTTTTTTTCCAAAATGTCCGAGAGAAAGAATAGGACCGCAAACAATACCAGCATAGCGAAGCCGCCCAGGATAAAGACAGTGTATAGCCACTTTCCTTCTTTTTTGAAAGTTTTCTTTGTCTTCTTTAAAAACTCTTTAAATTTTTCAGGTTCTTCATCATCTTCCTTTGGAACTTTAATAAAGAAAAATACTAATAAAATCGATATTAAGCTAAAAATAGAAATAGAAAAGAACGGTAAAAACCAAAGAAAGGCTGCAAAAGCCGAGCCGAGAATCGGGCTCAGAACCTTGCCAAATGTATTCGCCGTTTCAATTATTCCGAGGCAGGAGCTCGTTTTTTCATCATCATCTTTGTACAAATCACCGACGAGCGGCAAAATGATAGGGGCGGCACCTGATGCACCAACACCCTGAAGGATTCGGCCGATAATGATCCAAGTGAACGGATCTTCAATCTTCCACGAGGCATAACCTGCAATCAGGCCGCCAAGCAAAGCCAGAATTAATCCGGGCAAAATAATTTTCTTTCTACCCACCCGGTCTGATAAATATCCTGCTACCGGAATCAAAAAAATCGACGCTATTGAATAACTCGTAATAACCAAACTCGTCTGGAAGGACGTGATGCCAACTTTCTCTTCAAAAATCGGCAACACAGGTATCAACATTGAATTACCAAGAGTCATAACGAGCGGGATAGAAGCCATGCTGACCAGGCACCAGCGGCTGACTTTTGTTTCTTCGGCATTTTCTTTCACCAACTGCCACCTCATCTTTACATATAAGTCATAGCTTTATTTTGCCCAGGCCTTAACAATTTATCTATTTTAAAAAATCATTGCTGTTTATGTAGATTTTCCCTTCTCAGAGGCTAATTTTGCATAACAAAAATCCCTTCCATTTATTTGGAAGGGATCTTTGTTAGCTTTTAGAGTCCGCATTTCAATTGGGCACCGCAATTTGTACAAGTATTGCAGCCACCCATTTCTTTTACTTCGCCTTTTCTGCAAACCGGACATGTATCTCCAACTTCAGAACCAATTGTGACATTTGTGGAGCGCAATTCGTTAATTGTATCAACTAAAACCACTTTCTTTTTCTCTGAAGATACTGTTTGAATTTCGTCATGCTCTTCAAAGCTGTTTTCTTCTGCCTTTAACGTTAATACCTGGCTGTCACGGCTGCCATCTACATAGACAGTTCCGCCTTTTGCCCCGCCTTTGTACAGGCGCTCATACACTTTCTCCACCTGCTCAACAGTGTATCCTTTTGGCGCATTTACCGTTTTGCTGATCGAGCTGTCGATCCAGCGCTGGATAATGCATTGAACATCTGCATGTGCTTCAGGTGCCAGCTCCATTGCTGAAACAAACCATTTCGGCAGCTGATTTGGGTCTGTGCCAGGGTTGCGGTCCAGATATTCCTGTACTATATCTGCCTTCACTTCAATAAACTTGCCAAGTCGGCCGCTTCTAAAGTATGTGAAAGAGAAATAAGGCTCTAACCCTGTGGAAACCCCCACCATTGTACCTGTGGAACCCGTAGGAGCAACAGTCAGCAAATGTGAATTTCGGATACCATATTCTATGATACCGTCTTTAATATCCTGCGGCATTTTTTCCATGAATCCTGTTTCGCTAAAACGGCTGCGAAGCCTGTTTGTTTCCGCCTCGGACGCTCCAGCAAGGAACGGGAAGCTGCCTTTTTCCTTTGCCAGTTCAATAGAAGCGCGGTAAGCAGACACGGCAATTGTTTCAAACACTTTATCAACAAGTTCATTGCCGGCTTCTGAGCCATATTCTGTTTCACAATAGATAAGAAGGTCATGCAGCCCCATTACTCCAAGGCCGACACGGCGTTCCCCTAACGCCTGCTTTTTATTCTCTTCAAGGAAGTATGGCGTTGCATCGATAACGTTATCCTGCATCCGCACACCTACTTCAACAGTACGCTTTAATTTTTCAAAATCAACTGTTTTATTGTCAATATCTGCCATTTTAGCAAGATTAACCGCTGCAAGGTTACAGACGGAGTATGGTGCGAGTGGCTGTTCACCACAAGGATTCGTTGCCACTACCTGCTGTCCATACGCTTTTGCATTCGTCATTTCGTTCGCATTGTCGATGAAAAAGATCCCAGGCTCGGCGGAGTAAGTTGCACAAATATTAATCAGATTCCAAAGCTCTTTTGCTCTAATGGTACGGTAAACGCGCACTTTATGGCCGAGTTTCGCCCATTCGCGTACGTCACCGACCTGGTGCCATTCCTCGTTGTAAATTTTCATTTCCTCTTGGTCATATTTTTCAACATCAGGGAAACGCAGATCATATACTTCATCGTTCTCTACCGCATTCATGAATTCCTTTGTTAGGCATACTGAAATATTGGCACCAGTGAGGAATTCAGAGTTATGAACGCTATAAGTTCCGCCAGTGGCTAATTTAGTTTCTGCATCTTTAATAATTTTATCGTTAAAACCGCCCTGGCCAGGAATGTTTTTATAGTTGATGATTCCTTGGTACATCGCTGTTTCCTGCTCAGTGAAAGGCGTGAACTTTAATTTTTCATTAGCATATTTCTTAATCGTTTCGTCATTGGTATTCTCCATTAAGTAACGAAGAATCCTAGGGTTTTGCATTTTTGAAATGATGAATTCAATGATGTCTGGGTGCCAATCCGCCAGCATAATCATTTGGGCGCCTCTTCTTGATCCTCCCTGCTCAACTAAATGCGTAAGTTTAGCAATATCATCAAGCCAGGATACAGATCCTGATGATTTTCCATTTACCCCTTTAGCCAGCGTGTTCCGCGGACGAAGTGTTGAGCCGTTTGTTCCTACTCCGCCGCCCCGGCTCATAATTTCCATAACCTGCTTTCGGTGCTCGGAGATGCCCTCGCGTGAATCCTGGACAAAAGGCATAACGTAGCAGTTAAAGAACGTTACTTCTGTATCAGAGCCCGCTCCGTATAGTACTCGGCCAGCAGGAACAAAATTCATGCCGACTAGCTCCTGATAAAACTTTTCGAACCATTCCTTCTGTTTTGCTTCAGTGGTTTCCACAGAAGCAAGCCCAGTTGCATTACGTTTTGCGATTTGCTCGTAATAAATTTCAAGCGGCTTTTCAATTACATCGATTGGCCTGTCTACAATGCCTGTTTCAACTTCCTCAGGCTTGTCCAAAACCCCGCGGTATTCATCTTCCACAAGAACCTTCGCCTTCTTTTTCTCCCAATCAATGCTCACGATGAATCCTGTTCCCCGTGCTGGGAACTTCGGATCTTCCTTAATGGTGAGGACAACAAAATCTCCATTGGTGAGCGTGATCTTCTCCGTATCTTTAAAAGAATAACGGTCGATCATGACCAGGCGCGATACTCCCTTATGTGTAATGTTCATATCCGAGGTTATCGGGTGGACTTGCGGGAATAAGGCAATATCCTTATTTAGCCTCTCGATATTGACCTTCATATTTTGTGTTAATACAACAGACATTAGCAGACTCTCCCTTTATTGAATTTTCATCTAAGTTGCAGATTTTCTATGTAGTGAATTATATTTACGATTAAAATTACAATACCCATACCGTACCATACGATAAACCCGAAAATCAATATATAGTGTACCAAATATTTTCGACACCACTACATCTTGTGTGGTTGTTGGATTTTATCTAATTTTGTCAAATTAAAAAGAGCTTAATAAAGTGCGAAAAAATGAGAATACGGACGATTTGAACACTTTTTTCACCGAATTTAAAAGATTTCAGCGTTTGATTTTTTGCAAGCTAGCTGAATCGCTTGTCACGCGTACACATTCATTGAGACTCACCTTATAAAAAAGAAAAAATTTTTAGCTTGCTTTATTAAAAAGAAAGAACTCAGAGAAGATGAGTCCTTTGTTGAAATTATGTAAAATTGTGGTCAGCGCATAAAATTCCATTCATCTGTTTCATATTTCGTCTTCGACAAATTTTGTACCTCTTGAAGCTGTTCCGGAGAAAGAGTATAGGGTGCCAGCTCAATGTTCAGCCCTTTTGCAAATCCAGTTTCAAAAGCCTGCTTAGCTTCTTCAATTGTTACAGTTCGGTCGGAAAGGTCATTTATCGCAACTGCTTTATTCTTGAAATTCTTCATCATTCTTTCTTTTACCCTGTCACTTGAAAAGCGGAATAAACTAAAAAGCTTTTCATCCTCAAGATCAAGCAAAATTGATCCGTGCTGCAGGATTACTCCCTTTTGTCTCGTTTGGGCGCTGCCCGCCACTTTCCGATTTTCCACCACCAGCTCATACCAGCTTGGAGCATCAAAGCATACAGATGATCGGGGCTCCTTAAGAGCATTTCGCTCCTCTTCCGTTTTTGGTACAGCAAAATGGGCATCGAACCCTAAATTCCGAAAACCTTCAAGAATTCCTTCCGAAATGACCCGATAGGCTTCTGTCACATTTTTCGGCATTTCCGGATGTTCTTCCGTGACGATTACGCTATATGTAAGTTCATGCTCATGAAGGACAGCGCGCCCTCCTGTTGGTCTTCTTACAAAACCAAGACCAAGCTCTTTAACTGTTTCAAGGTTAATCTCCTTTTCGGCTTTCTGAAAATATCCGATTGAAAGAGTAGCAGGCTGCCAGCCATAAAACCGGATAACC
This sequence comes from Peribacillus saganii, assembly GCF_003429095.1. Classification (GTDB taxonomy): domain Bacteria; phylum Bacillota; class Bacilli; order Bacillales; family DSM-1321; genus Peribacillus; species Peribacillus saganii. Next base: position 2,295 of record NZ_QVTE01000021.1, on the reverse strand, counting down.
GGAGGTATTTTTCCGGCGCTGTGCCAATTTAGCAATGCCTCATCCAATGCCATATTAAAAGCAGGTGAACAGTTTCCTGAATCAATAAAAGCCCATACCTCTTTTTTCATATAAAACCCTCTTTATCCTGAAATAATACTTGCTTAGTTTATCAAAAGCTTTACATAATAAAAAGCAAACTGCTTTTTTCAATATAATACAAAATTCCTTTGATTCCCGTTTATTTCAATTATATAATGAATATTGCTTGAGTGTTTACCTGAGAAAGGGGTTTGTTGCTTTGTTATACTTATTGATTATTCTAGCTGCCGTTATTGTTTACGGCGTCTATAATTGGCTTCGTCAGCGCAGGATTGTTAAAACGCTGTCCCAGGAGGAATTTATTGCCGGATACCGTAAGGCTCAATTGATAGATGTCCGCGAACCAAATGAATTTAATGCTGGCCATATTCTTGGTGCCAGAAATATCCCGTTATCCCAAATTAAAACTCGAATTAAAGAAGTCCGTCCGGACAAGCCTGTTTATTTATACTGCCAAAGCGGTATGCGCAGCGGGCAAGCTGCCCAAATGCTAAGCCGGAAAGGTTATAAAGACTTATCCCAGCTTAAAGGCGGCTTTAAGCAATGGACTGGAAAGATTAAAGCAAAATAATAAAGCACAAGATAAAATTTTTCTTATATAACAGATTAGATTAGGAATGCTGAAGCCACAGCTCGAGCACCAGCCGCGAATTTTTACTGTAAACTCTTTTATAGTTGCTGGGCGCTATGCGGACAAAGTACACTTTAATTTGAAGCTGCAAAAAACCCGGGATCTTGCTCGCTGCTGATTCCGGGTCTTCTTTTATACAATTTTAGAATGGAGCAATTGGAGTTGTATACGTATGAAAAGGAACCAAGAGAGGGCCTGTACATAAAAGATACATGCAAATACGCTAAAGTCGAAGAAATCAGACAGCTTGCCCAAATTTGTAATAATCATGATCACATAAAAATGGAGCTCCCTTTGAATATTCCTCTTTTGTTGGACCGGCCATCAGGTGAATATAACAGCTTCTTATATTATAAAAAAAGCATATTAGTCGGTTTTTTAGGAATGTTTTCCTTTGTAAAGGAAGACGAGGTGGAATTGACTGGCATGGTTCACCCGTCATTTAGGATGCAGGGCATTTTCACAATGATGTTTGAGGCAGCTAAAAAGGAATGTTTAAAACGGGGAACCGTTAAGATTTTTGGTGTAAACGACCACTTTTCAGAATCAGGTAAGAGGTGGATTAAAGCAGCAGGCGGAACATTATCATTTTCCGAGGCGAGCCTTGAACTCCGACCGGACTCCATCCAACGGCCCTATTTGCCTTCGCCTATTCAGCTTATATCTCCTGGTGAAGATGACATGGAAATATTAAAGGAGATTTTCATGGCCTCCTTTGGAGACCTCGAAGACCACGCTTTTCAATTGATTAGGAGAAATATCAAGGGGCCAGAACACTCCCTTTTCCTTGCTATGCATGGAAAAGAAGCGGTAGGCACAATAACTGCCACACAGGAAATCGATTCCATCACATTGACCGCCTTTGCAGTTCACCCTAATTACCAAAGAAAGGGATATGGCCGTCAAATTCTTCTGCTTATGGTGGAAATGCTCATTAAACAAGGGCAAAAAAACATCAGGATAGAAGCAGAAACAACTAACACCCATGCTTTGAAACTATATGAAAACTGTGGCTTTGTCATTGATTCATGCTTTGACTACTACCAATTACGCTAGCTGGACAATAATTGGTTTCGAATCATGACAACATCAATTAACCGAAAAGGAGCTTTAATAAAAATCTTTGGAATTAAGTGAAAACCTTACTGTTGTAAGCGAAACTGGCGGATTTTTAAGCAAAGAACCGCTAGGATCGCTGCGTCCTCACAAAGCTGCCCTTTGTTTCGTCCGATGTATCGCTGCCGAAGCGTTCCTTGTCTTGGGTCTTATTTCCCAGAAAAAAAGTTGCTGAGGGCTGGATCTAAAGATTAGTTGTCCACAACCCTTACCTTCTTAAAATTTAGCTGCCAAACCCAAAAAGGGCGGTCCAAAGGTGCTGCACCCCAAAAGTTAGAGTTAAAACTAACTTTTGGGGTGTTTTTCTATGGCAAAATACAGTGAAGGATTTAAACTGAAAGTTGTTCAGGAGTATTTACAAGATAAGTTGGGTTATAAGCTATTATCGAAAAAATATGAGATGCCATCTTCAACTCCGATTGAACAATGGGTACGAGCTTATAAAGCTTTCGGTAAAGAAGGTTTAC
>NZ_QVTE01000020.1 GCF_003429095.1 Peribacillus saganii | reverse complement strand
CTTGGTCGCGGTTGTTTCTTTCCTGGTCGCGGTCATTCTTTGCTTGGTCGCGGTTGTTTCTTTCCTGGTCGCGATTATTCTTTGCTTGGTCTCTGTTGTTTCTTTCCTGGTCTCGCTTGTTTCTTTCTTGGTCGCGGTTATTCCTTCTCTGCTCCCGATTATTTCTTTTTTGATCTCTGTTATTCTGTTTTTGCTCCCAATTGTTTCTTGCCTGGGCATTATTGTTCCCCATAATTTACCTTCTCTCATTTAAATATTTTTTTATGAACACCGGTGACTAATGCATTCAAAAGACAATATTCAAGTTTGCAGCTTCTGCAAACATCTGAGTGTAAATTACAGCGACCTTTTTCAACGTAATATTTGAACCCTGATATATATTCATTGCACTCCAACTGCTCGTAAGCATCAAAGTTCAAGCTTGCGTAACATACACTCGGAATATACTTTCAGACCTCCCTCCCTATTCTGCTTTTATGATATGCAGCATAAACAAAATAGCTTGTACATCTTATAGGTCAACGTATAATTTGAGCGGTTTTTTTTAATTTACTAAAACCAAATATCTAAAAAAACGGCTGTGACACCAATTCCCATCATCATTCTAAAATACTTGTGTTTTTTCCCGCTCTCCCAGCGGTTTCTATAATGATTGGCATACAATTATTTCATTGTTTAAAAAAACATGAGCATAAAACGATCGGTAGTATTGCTATCTTTAATAACACCTACATACTCCAGGTCATTCATGGAAATATCAATTCCAAGTTCCTCTTTGACTTCCCTTATCCCATCTTCAACTGTTTCATTGGCCAGGATATGGCCTGCGGCAGAAATATCAAAAAGACTTGGAAAATCTTTTTTCTCTTCACTGCGAAGCTGGAAATACACATATTCTGTGTTACCCTCCCTGCTAATCAGCCAAGAATGGCAGGTTTCATGCCCATGCCCAAATTAGTGTACTTCCTTACGAGAAGCTACCTCTAGATGGCGATGATTCTCATCAAAAATGTTAAGCATTTCATCGTTCATTATTTTCTCTCCAATACTTTTTTGGTAATAGCAACCATCCTTTATTATCTATGGAAATTGAAGAAAAAAGGAAATGCACTTTTACATTCTGATATAAGTGAGGCAACCTCTATGAGGAAACATTCGTCACTTAAGGAACTTTTACTACAATTTTTGCTTTTCCCGTTCTTTATTAACATGCTCTTCTTATTTCTCATCTGCGTATGCAAAAAGGCTGCAAAATGGCAGCCTTTAGGTTAGCGGTCTCCTGGATATTTAAGTCCGATTTGTGCTCTTGCTTCATCCATGATTTCCATGACAGCCATGGACATCTCAAAGGAATTAATGTCTGACTCATGCTTGCCTGACTTTATTAATTCGATGAATTCCATCGCTTCATAAACCATTGTATTTTCAGCCTGACTTTGAGTAATATCTTCCTCTGTACCATCCCGATAAACAATCTTTACGCTCTTTGGATCAGAAATTTTATCAATCAGGATACTTCCGTTCTCTCCCTGGATTTCAGATGGAACAACTGAATTGGTTATTTTCGAATGAGAAATGATTGCTTCACTTTCCTTGTAGGAAAAAATGATGCTGCCCTGACCATCGGCTCCTGATTCAAGCAGATAGCCATTCGCAAGAATCTTTTCTGGACGCCCCAACAGCATCACAACTGGATAAATGCAATAAATGCCTATATCCATCAAAGATCCACTGGCGAATTCAGGTTTGAAAGCATTCATCACCGTACCTGCTTTATAGGCGTCATATCTTGATGAGTATTGGCTCTGACTAGCTGAAAAACGCCTTATTTTACCTATTTTATGAAGGTTTTTCTGAACGCTTTTAAAGTTTGGAAGGAAGGGTGGCTTCATTGCTTCCATTAGCAGCACATCATTTTCCTTTGCCGCTTGAATCATATCCGCCAGTTCAAACCGGTTGGACGCGATCGGCTTTTCACAAAGCACATGCTTTTTATGTTTGAGAAAGATTAGTGCTTGTTCCGCGTGAAGTGAATTTGGGGTGGCTATATAAACTGCATCAATTATATTGCTCACAGCCATTTCCTCGAGATCCGTAAACAACGAATCAACCCCGTAATTGTCAGCAAATTCCTTCGCACGTTCCATAGTTCGTGAATAAACCGCTGTTAGTTCAAAATCTTCTATATTGCTGGCAGCTTTAATAAAAGCTTCTGTTATCCAATTGGTTCCGATAATCCCAAAACGAATCATTTACCATTCCTCCATGCTATTTTATTCTCATTTCTATAGAGTATCAATTTTTATCAGCTTTTTCCAGAATCCGAGTTGCTGGGTGAGATTGGTGGTTTTTAGAGCGGCCGAAAAGGGGATAGTAAGTTATTAAAAAAAAGAGGAGTGAAGTTAAGTGACTTCTGTTAAGGATAAGGTAGCCCTTGTAACAGGGGCAGGCTCTGGCATTGGCCTGGCTTCTGCTTTGAAACTGGCCCAGAACGGAGCAAAGGTGGCGCTCGCGGACATTAAAGAAGAGAACGCTGTTGATATAAAAAAACAAATCGAAGAGCTGGGCGGAGAAGCTCTAATTATTGAAACAGACGTTTCAGATCCCGCACGGGTGGAAGCATGCATTCAAAAGATTGCTGATAAATGGGGACGGCTTGACATTGTATTTGCAAACGCCGGGATTAATGGAGTTCTTTCACCGATTGAGGATTTGGAACCGGATGACTGGGAAAAAACCTTAAGCATCAATTTAAAAGGAACTTTTTTAACCGTGAAGTATGCAATCCCCCATATGAAGGAACATGGCGGCAGCATCATCATCACCAGCTCCATTAATGGAAACCGTATTTTCCGTAACTTTGGGTTCACTGCCTACAGCACCTCAAAAGCAGGACAGGTTGCCTTTGGAAAAATGGCGGCACTGGAACTTGCTCGTTACAAAATACGTGTTAATACCATTTGCCCCGGTGCCATCGAAACGAACATCGACAACAATACCTTCCCTGAGGAAGAGAATCTGGAAAAAATCAAAATTCCGATCGAATACCCTGAAGGCAACCAGCCACTGAAGCATAAATCAGGATCACCTGACCAAGTGGCAGACCTGGTCCTATTTTTGGCTTCCGATCAGTCCTCACATATTACTGGATCTAACGTTTACATCGATGGAGCTGAATCTCTTATATAAAGCGTACAGGTTAAACACAACTGGCAGACGCGTCTGCCAGTTTTTTGATATCCGTTACAGCCTTCATCCTGCGGCAGCGTGTTCTGCTCCTCCGCCAACTGCTTTTTTCATTCTGAGTCCTGGGTGATTCTTTCTCCAAATCCATGGGGCTGAGGGACGTAATCCAAGTGTTTCGTTCCTTCCGAAGAGACACTGTTTTCATACGAATTTTCCTTTAGTAACTTTTCCTTTGGCTGTTTTTGATTATTTTTCAAACTAATCACCTCCATTTATATAGCGTTTGGAGATAAGCAGAAAATATGCAAAAAGCGGGTTCGAATTGCCTGCAGGCTGGTATCTGGCAGGAGCCGATAAAGATGAAGTGAAAACGGTGCCCGATACAGCCTTCATTCTTAAATATACAAAAAAGCGCCGTCAATCGGCGCTTTCACTGTGCTGTAACATTATAAATCTTCAGTTTACTGAAGATGTGCCGCTTTGTTATACTGCTGCACAAGCCGGTCTAACCGCTTCAAGTGAAAAGAATATTCCACAATTGAGGAAGCAATGATCAGCAAGCGTAACTTACCTTCTTTATCTTCTGGGTATTGCTCGAGGATCCGCTCGAAAAATGCAGCACTTGATTCCATCATCTCATTTTCAAGATGGTCGTCTATCTCTTTCATTTTTCCTTCATATTTCAATAGAAAATATTCGTGGCTTTTAATTAATTGTTCGATATGATGGTCAAATAGCTGGTCTTCCTCGTCGTTTGCATTGCTTTGGAAGTAATGCTCTTCTATGTTCTCCAGCACCTCTTCCCCTTGCTGGAGTGTCTTTAGCATTTGCTTAAAAACAACGATTTCCCTGACATCCAAAGGATTCAGCTTTGACATTTTTCCCCGTTCTTCATCGAAAATCCGGTACAGCTCCTCCAGCCTATCGATGTCACTCCTCAGCTTCTGGCTCAGCTCCTGATATGATTTTTCCTTCAATTCATTAGAAATGGCCGTCCGCAGCAATAGTGACAGATTCTGAAAAACTGAATGGACTTTTTCCAGATAATTTTTTTTATATTTAGGCGGTAAAATCAATAGATTTATCAGTAATGCCGAAGCTATACCAACCAAAATGATTAAAAAACGGTTTAAAGTAAAAAGCAGACTTTCATTTTCAGGGGCGCTCATAATGGCAAGAACCGTAACCAACGAAAGCGGGATTGTACTTTCCATTTTCATTCTTAAGCTAAATGAAATAACGAGGATCATTATCAAGCCGATTGTAATTGGATTATCCCCAAGAAAGTGGATAGAAAGTAGCGCAATCGCTGCTCCCATCGTATTGGTCAGCAGTTGGTCCGACAACTGTTTCCATGAGCGATAAATCGATGGCTGGATCGTAAAAATCGCAGCTACTCCGGCAAACACGGCGGGCGTTAAATCAAAAATAGCACATATGTATAAAGCAATCGTTACAGCAATTCCGGTCTTCAGTACGCGCGGGCCAAGTACCATAAAATGTTTCCCCCATCTGACAATCTATCATAAACTCTAAATTAATCGTTTCATCTAATATTAGAGAATTTCCCCTTAAAAATAAAGACCTTAACCAGTTTTGCAGTTAAGGTCCTTTTTTTCTTAAATCGGTTATATATCCAGGACAGGCACTTGGCCATTCTGCTAGTCTGTCCATTCATAGATTACAACCTAAATTTCGCCAATATCGTTTGCATCTCTTCAGCCAATACGGATAATGATTGGGCTGCGGACGAAACTTCCTCCATCGTTGCTAGCTGTTCCTCACTTGTTGCAGAGTTTTGCTGGCTCGCACTGGCACCTTCTTCAGCAACTTGTTTCACAACATCAATCGCTTCAACAATTTGTTGGCTTCCAGCTGACATCTGATAAATGGAAGATGCAACTTCCTGCACCTTGCCGCTGACATTCGATACGCTTTGTTCAATAACCTGGAATAGCTCGCCGAATTGCTGTGTACGGACAACTCCATCTGCGACCTTTTCTGTTCCTGCATTCATTGAATTTACTGCCTGATCGGTTTCTACTTGAATGGCTCCAATTAAATCGGATATTTGTTTTGCTGAAGCTGATGATTGCTCAGCTAGTTTCCGGACTTCATCTGCCACCACAGCAAAACCTTTTCCATGTTCCCCGGCCCTTGCCGATTCTATGGCTGCATTTAAGGCAAGCAAATTTGTTTGGTTCGAGATGTCGGTGATAATCGAAACGATACTCACGATCTCCTTAGAACGGTCCCCAAGATTCCGGATGATTATGGAAGTGTCTTGGACTGTTTGTTGGATTTCATTCATATGGACAATAACATCCGCCACGCTGCTTGCACCGTTCTTAGAGACTTCCAGCGTATTTTGAGTGAGTTCTGCTACTTCTTCACTTCTTGCAGCTATTTGCTGAATCCCTGCAGACATCTGGTTAATAGCCGTCGCTGCCCCATTTACGCTATTTAATTGCTCATCCGCACCTGCGGCAATCTGCTGTGTTGCGGACGCAATCTGCTGAGCCGACTGGCTGCTCTGTTCGGCAGTAGCCGTTAGTTCTTCTGATGAAGCGATCAATGTATTGGCGGATATATTTACTTGCCCTAAAATCGACCGAAGTGAGTCAACCATTTGATTGAAGCTTTTGCCTAATTGGCCTAACTCGTCATGAGAATTAACTTCAATGGTTTCCTCAAGGTTCCCCTCGTTGATACTCTCCGTGGCTGACATTAATCTTCTTAACGGTGTCATTATAGACTTGATTATAAAATAAACAAGTGCGGCGGCAGCAACCAATGATGCTGCAATAACTATTAATGTAGTGATTAAAATAGACCTGGCCTCTTTATCAATCTCTGCTGAATACATGGTTCCTGAAATTTTCCATCCAGTCATTTTATTGGTTTCAAACATCAGCTTTTTCTCTTCACCATCCAGCATATATGCCGTTGAACCCGAATCATGCTTAAACATGTACTTATGCTCCGGATTGGAAGCGTCTGCTCCAACAGGCTGTTTTGGATGAATTAAAAACTTACTGTTTTTATCAAGTACCTGCGGATAGCCTTCTTTCCCGATTTTTGCTTCATTCACCATATCAGCGAGGGTTTTGATTTTCACATCAAAAGCAACTACGCCGCTATTATCTTCCAGAGTTTTGGCTACAGTAACGATTGCATCCCCCGTGCTTTCGTCCTTACTTGGGTCAGTTATCACTGCATTGCCTGAATGTTCAATGGCCTGCTGAAACCATTCTTTTTGTTCAGGGTTCCCTGCTAGCTTCGTCTCAGATGAACTAAGTAACGCCCCAGATTTTGTACCTAAATATACAGTCTGTATTTCCGGATATACCTTCTTGAAATCTACCAGTCGTGGAACTAAAGCACTTTCAACCTGACTGCTCGTGAAAGATTTTGATAGATAATTGACTACTTTTACCTTATCTTCAAAGAAGAGGTCGATATTTTGATTAATTAAGTTTACGTTTTCTCCAGCTGCGTTGAGAATTTGATCTTCGACTTTACCCTTTGCGGAATTATACGATATAAGCCCAATCAGTAAACTTGGAACGAATAAAATTAAAGCAAAAGAAATGATAAGTTTATTCTTAATAGTTAATCTGAAAAAAGACTTCATGAATATGTACTTCCTTTCTATACTGTTTCAGCTATCAATGTGAGATTTTTTTCAGTAAGTTGCAGAGCATCATTTGGCCCGTTCCTGTATTCGGACAGCCTATTTATTTCTATATTAAAGACCGTCATGACTGAATTTCCTTCAAATTGCGGGTGAAGAATTTCGAAAAATAGCCCTTTCAAACAAATTTGCTCACATGCCTCCCGAAATCATATTGCCCAGCAACCCTGTAAATGAAAACTGCATGGCCTTTCCAGGCGTCGTTCCCCAGCATCCTTTGCCCTATTTATAGATGATTTTTCCGGTAATATTACCTATCAGGCACAATTGACATTCCGCAATCGGTGGTTAACCTGCTTGTCAATGCCCCCAGGTTCAATTGCTACCCGGTTACCCAAGCAGGCCGAGGATCCCTGCATAAGCTCGGTAAGTTTCATGCTCTTTGTTAGGAAATGTTTAAGACAATATCAATCAACTTTCCCTGCAAACCCAAATAATAAAACGCTTCCAAACCTAGATTTCAACTCTAGAAATAGGATGCGCTTTGTTTTTTCCAATATTATTTATTAGTAAAAGAATACGATTGGATAAGATGGCTTTCCTGTTTAACATACGATTTACCTATCCTTTAGTTTAAATTTGTGTGTAATTTTTACTATAACCATCATTATAACAACCAAAATAAAACTTTCAATGATTTTATTGGAAAAAAACACAAAAAATTTCATTTCTGGAAACTAGGATAATTCTTATAGTAAAATAAGGAAAAAATACTGTCCCCTATTCGGAAGGAAAATGTATGAACCAGATAATACCCAGACATAATGAAATTGGTGATAAGATCAGAGCAGCGCGAAAAACGAAGGGTATGACCCTAGAGGAATTGGCTGAGGGAATTTGTTCACTTGGCAAAATGAGCCAGATAGAAAATGGAAGGCAACCTGTAACCGAACAACAATTGACTGAACTCTGTATCAAGCTTGAATTGCCCATGAGTTATTTTTCTGATCCTGACATCAATGCAAAACTGAAGGAAATGGATTATCTCAATCTCAAAATTAGAGATCTGATTGAATTGCAGCAGTGGGAATACGCAAAGAGTGAGCTTAAGCTATTTTCGGAAAAAGTAGAGTCATACCAAATTCCCAGCAGGAAAATTGACTTCCATTTTCTTTCCGGGATTTTTTATCTAAAAACGGATCAATCCCAACTTGCGGAAGCGCATCTATTTCAAGTCATTGATGCCGAGGAAAAAAATAATTACAATTTACGATTGAAATTGGATGCCTATAACCTCTTGGCCAGTATAATGTTCAGCAGAAAAAACATTTCACAAAGTTTTAAAATATTGGACAAGGCCATGGAATTATCAAGTGTAAGTCCGACTGTCACGAAGATAGAGCGGGACAAAATCTATTTTAACCGTGCGATTCTCTACATATGTACAGCATCAAAATATCAAGCTATACAAAATATCAATAAAATCAATCATTACATGATTGCTCATCTGGAAACGGATTACATGAAACTCCTAGTCCAATTACTGGATGATAACTCGCTTGAAGATGTAAGGGAAACTTTGCTATCCTTAAGGGAAAAGCAGCAGCAAACAAATGATGCTGCAGGAATATTGCGCGGATGGGCCCTCACTATTTATACCAGTTTGGCAGCTTACCCAAAAAATGATATCGGGCTGCAGCTGAAGGAGCACTTCCTATCAGACCTGGATATGTTCAAAGACATTCCTGATCAAAGAGAACAATGTTTAGCCGTAATTCAACTTAGCATCTATGTAAGCTTGCACCGGAATGATGACACATCGTTTATAACGGACCTGATCAAGCGGGCAAAGCCCTTCGTCACTAGCATAAAAGATCCATTATTAATTGCTCGTCATTTCTTTTTAGAGGGACAGTTTTACAAGCGAATATTACAAGACACCCTCAGCTCCCACGTCCTTTTCCAAAAGGCCTATGAGACTCTTAAAGATGATGGCCAAAGCATATTAAAGGCTGATATCCTGTACGAGCTTTGTAAAAAAGAAAAATCTGACAGCAAGGTAATGACCGCATTAGACATTTATCACAGTCATTTGGAAAGCCAGTTTCTGTTTACCCATTTTTATGATTTGACACTGCCAGCGTTTAAATATTAGAAAACTCGCCGAATGGCGAGCCGCGTAACAGTAAAGACGAATGCAAAACCTGCGGTCAATGTGTTTACACTCACATAGTCTGTTACGTTTTGGGGTGACAACCTTTCACACATAGTCTGCGTTCTGCTTCATGTGGGTAGACTAACTGATATTAATAGAGAAAAATTATTCCTTGCTATCTGCAGAAAATAGGTCATCATTTGACGATCCTGACAAGAAAAAGGACTTCCGCTATATAATGGGAAGTCCTTTTAATGTTGTTTGTTTGTTTGTATATAAATCACAGCGGTCATACATAGTTATTTTTTATATTTTTTATTAGTAAAAAAATGCTCTACTTTTACAACTGATTAATGGGAAGGAAATAACGCTCCCCAGTTAAATGCTATTGAATAAATTACTGTTGCAGCCAATAATGCAATGTTGAACAGCAAGTATTTTTTTCCAATCCAGCAAAATAGAATGATCGCTAAACCAACAGGTGCTCCCAAGTATGAGAACCATGGGAACGGCGTATTTCCTAAGGACAGAAAATAAGCGTAATTAACAGCTATAAATAATCCTAGCAATATTTGGTTCATCATTCTGATTTCTGATTTATTAAATTCACTCACTTCCATACCCCCTCTCTATAACAAAAACAAAATTCCAAAAAAATCTATTTACAAATAATATTTCAGTAGTAAAATAATACGAGTATCGAAATTGTCAATTAATATATTACTACATTTATGTCGAAATAGGTAAAGTTTTTGGAGATTTTTTTAAAGTTTTTTAGTGAATTTGTCGAATATTGCGTTTTTTTCTTTAATAGTCTTCCCTTACATAATTTTTAAAATTATTTTCGGAAAATTATATATCCTTTTAGATATAAATGGAAAAAAAGGTAACGAAAAAGACGGGATCCTTCTTTTTATGGTGGTTAATAGACGAAATTACTATCTACCGTCGGCCACCCTGAACAGCTTATAGTAAGCGGTTTATATGGTCTGTAATAATACAGCTTTAACGGAGGAGCCTCTTCCTTCCCTTAATTACCTAACCTGCTTTCTAATGTCCCTCTTTAAGTATTTTTAGAGTTTTTCAAACGAACATAGATGGAGGAGTTATCATTGTCTGAAAAAGAAACAGCACCAAAAGAAAAAAATATGACAAGACGTACCTTTATCCGGAATTCCGGTTTGACTGTTGGCGGGCTTGTTCTTGGTGGAGCACTTGGCGGTTTATTGAATAAAAAGCCTGCAGCACCGGCTTCAGCGCCTGCAGCTGGTCATGTAATGGAGGCGTCAAATCATAATCAAGCCCTAATGTATTTCACACCGGATCAATTCAAAGTAGTTGATGCAGCTGCAGAAGCTATTTTCCCGAAAACTGAATCTGGCCCCGGAGCGAAAGAACTATTAGTAGCCTATTATATTGACCACCAGATGGCTGGCAGCTTTGGATTAAATACAAAGGAATATCATACAGGACCATTCTATCCTGGTGAAGCTGTGCCTGAGCAAGGCTATCAACATCACTTGAAGCGCCAAGAAGTATTTGACCTTGGAATAGTTGCACTAGAGTCTGAAGCACAAAAACGTAATAAAAAACGATTCTTTGAGTTAAATGAAGAAGAGCAAGTTGCCATTTTAACAGATTTTGAAGCTGATAAGGTCAAGATGAGCGGCTCGGTTTCATCCAAGTTCTTCTTTACATTACTTCGCAAGGTAACACTGGAAGGCGCTTACGCAGATCCGATGTATGGCGGCAATAAAGATATGGCTGGCTGGAAGATGAAGAACTTCCCGGGACATCAGGGTTCATATACAAATTTAGAAGAAGACAAGTTTGTTGCAATTGCACCAAAGGCTTTGAATTCGCAACACAATCATTAATATAAAGGGTGAAAATACATGGCTAAAACATTGCCAAAAACAGATATAGTCACAGTCGGTGTAGGCTGGGTCGGAGGAATCATTGCTGCTGAGCTGACTAAAAAGGGTTATAAAGTAGTTGGTATTGAGCGCGGAAAAGAACGCTCAACCGAAGATTATTTCATGGCTCACGATGAGCTTCGATACGCTGAACGTAAAGAAATGATGCAGGATATGTCAAAGGAAACAATTACTTTCCGTCATGATATGAAGAAGCGTGCTCTTCCATACCGTGAATGGGGTTCTTTCCTGATTGGTGACGGTGTCGGCGGTTCAGGGATGCACTGGAATGGCCAGACATTCCGCTTCCTGCCATACGATTTTGAAATTTATAGTAAAACCGTAGAACGCTACGGAAAAGATAAAATCCCAGCTGGAATGCAACTGCAGGACTGGGGTATCACCTATGATGAAATGGCACCTTATTTTGATAAATTTGATGCTATGGCAGGTCTATCTGGTGAGGCAAACCCATTGCCAGGTGCGCCGCAAATTAAATATCCAACTCCACCGATGATTGAAACACCGGTTACCAAGCTGTTTAAAGAAGCAGCAAAAAAATTAGGCTACCATCCATATCATATGCCATCAGCCAACCTATCAGAGAATTATACAAATCCTGATGGAATCTCTCGTGGCGCTTGCCAATACTGCGGATTCTGTGAACGTTTTGGCTGTGAATATGGCGCGAAGGCTTCTCCGGTTGTAACCGTTCTTCCAGTTGCAAAGAAAACAGGCAATTTCGAAGTTCGCACTCACTCTGTTGTACGTAAAGTGCTTCATAAGAATGGCCGCGCCACTGGTGTTCTTTACGTTGATACACGTACTGGTGAAGAATTTATCCAGCCTGCAGAGGTTGTCATTGTATCAGCCTATCAGATGAACAATATTAAAATCCTGCTAAACTCTCAATTAGGTAAACCATATGATCCGAAAACTGGAACAGGTGTTGTTGGTAAGAACTATGCTTATCAAACATACCTTGGCCGCGCAAGAGGATTCTTTGATGATAAAGAATTCAATTTATATGGCGGTGCTGGTGCACTAGGAGCGCAAATCGACGATTTCAATGGCGACTTCTTCGACCATACGAATCTTGATTTCTTGCATGGTGGTACTATGCATATTACCCATCTTGGCGACCGTCCGATTGCGAACAACTGGGTTCCGCCTGGCACTCCAACCTGGGGTAAAGAATTTAAAGAAAAATCTACTTTCTATGCCAACAGAAACCTTATCCTGGCTGCACAGGGTGCAAGCTTGCCTTTCCAGGATAATTACATTGATTTGGACCCTACCTATAAAGATGCGTTCGGCGATCCATTATTGCGCATGACTTTCAACTGGAAAGACCAGGATCGCAAGCTTCAGAAGTTCTTGGGAGACAAGTCAGAAGAAGTCATGAAAGAAATGGGTGCAACTCACGTCCTTAAAGGCGGAGACGATATTAAGGATTACGATATCCGCAACTATCAATCTACCCATAACACAGGCGGAGTTATCATGGGTGCCAGCCCTGAAACAAGCGTGTTAAACAGCTATCTTCAAATGTGGGATTGTGAAAATGTATTCGTTCCAGGAGCTTCTGCGTTCCCTCACAACTCAGGCTATAACCCAACAAATACAGTTGGTGCACTGGCTTACCGTGCTGCTGAAGGTATCGAAAAATACTTGAAGCAAGGCGGATCACTAGTATAAAACCCTAAGGAGGGAAAAAATATGGCTAATATCGGAGTACCTGGACTTATATTGATCCTGATTCTGGCATTAATCGTTTTCGGACCTGCCAAACTGCCTCAGCTAGGCCGTGCAGTAGGACAAACCCTTAAAGAATTCAAACGTTCTACTAAAGACATTGTAGATGACGTAACAGAAGAATTTACGCTAGAAGATAAAAAAGAAGTTGATGTAAAGAAGAACACAAACGCATAATCTAAAATAAAGAGCCCGATTCAGCATCCTAATGTGATTGCTGAACCGGGCTTTTTTTGACTTGAAATTAAGTAACTTATGAATTAATGATGCCCTCGAATTAGTAACGCCATTTTCCAGATAAGCTTTTAAACAAGATAGCATATATACCAAACCTTCTTTTTCTCCCATCATTTTGTTTACTATTTGAGGATCATCTTCTTTCAAACCTGATTCTTTTACTTCAATAATTGTACTCATATTATCTAACTCTTTTAGTGTAATGGTAACAAACGTAGTTCTCTATGACTTCAAACACCTAATTACTGGCTTTAGTATTTTAATTTTGTAGTTACTTGGATATCGATAATAAAATCAGCTCTCTTTCGGGCTATATCCCAAACAACGACATTAAAGGCTTAGTCAATTCCGCACCCTGAAGGGCCGACAATCGATACAAAGCTGCCTTTCTCAACATCAAGGTTTATGTTATCAAGCACCTTCACTTTTTCCTTCTTTTCATTAAAAAAGCTCTTTTGAATCCCATCTATTGTTAAATACACAAATTCACCTCATTTTTAACTCGTCCGGATTCTGTGAGACTAGAGTTGTATCTTTATATTCATTGCCCTTTTTCCTCAATTTAAATAGGACTTTCGTATATGAAAGTCCTTTTTACATAGCAAAATAAATCTTTAATCGAAAGCAAAAGTCATTCAATGTACTTTTTTACAAGCTGGGCATATCTTTTGCCGCGGCAATTTTAAACACCATTTCACCTGTAGGCTGAATTACGAAGAACATTTGATTATTGCCATTTTTAAGTGTTCCTTTATATCCGCTTTCCAGTTCCACATAGAAAGTAGCAGTATATTCTGCCTGCAGGCTATTTCTTGTCCGTTCCTTAACTTCCCTTATCTCCAATTTCTTGATTCCTTTTTTAAATTGCTCAACATTAAAGGAATCAGGGTAGATAAATTGCTCCTGCGAGACTTTGGAATTTACAAGCAAGTACTTAAAAAATATGAACGCTGGATTCATGTTGCCGGGTATGTCGAGATCCCGGTAAGGCTCTTTACTAATTCTCCAGCCGATATTGTTAACATACTGATATTCTACTATGAACACAGCCTTCTCACTTGTTTCCCCAACAGGAACCGTAAGCCGGTAAAACTTTGTGTTTTTCTCAGTCTTCATTAAAGCAGCCGTTGCTTTATTCCACTGCAGCAGCGATCCTCCATCTGCTTCCAGCTGCGCCAGCTTTCCGTTATATTCAATGATCCCGCTCTTTTTGAAAAACTGTTCAGCAGCCGAGTACGTTAGCGTGTTCATTAAATACACCATCAATTCTTTCTTACTATCTATATCACCTGATAGGTAGCGATACGTTTTGCCATTATAAACAAATGTTTTATACTCTCCCGGTTTGTGTGCACCTCCTGCCTGGACATAGCTTGATGCCTTTGCAAATTCTGCAGCCCGATAAACTGCTTGGTTGCTGATATTCTCGGAATAATGATCACGAGTTGGTTCCTTGCTTATTTTCCAGCCGATGTTATCTGCATATTGATACTCAACTAAATATGCTTCCTTCTCGTTCGTTTCCCCTACAGGAACTATTAAGCGGTATATCTTCTTATTTTTATCATCCTTCACCATTTCTGCTGCAGCTTTCGCCCATTGCAGCATGGAACCTCCATCGGCCTCTATTTGGGCCAGCTTTCCTTTGTATTCAATGATGCCACGGGATTTAATGAATTGTTCGGCTGCTGATTGCGTCAGTGACTTCTGCAAATAACTCAATAATTCTTTCTTAGTATCAATTGGCTTCGATAAATAACGGTAGGTCTTTGCTTTATACCGAAACGTTTTGTATTCTCCTGGACCATGATGCCCCCCAACCTGCACGTAGCTTGCAGACCTTGCGAAAATACTTGCCAAATCGGTTGCCAGCTTGCTATTTATTGCAGTATATGGATCCTTATAAGGCTCCTTGCTTATTCTCCAGCCAACCTTAGCTGCGTATTGATATTCGACCAGGTATATGGCCTTTTCTTTCGTGTCGCCAACCGGTACAGTTACCCGATAGATCTTTGTATTTTTATTAGTTTTTACATACTCAGCTGTCGCCTTATTCCATTGCAGCAGCGAACCGCCATCCGCTTTTACTTGGGCCAGCTTTCCCTTGTATGAAATAATGCCATGCGCCTTTATAAATTGTTCGGCCGCTGCGGATGTTAACGACTTCTGTAAGTAAGCCATTAATTCTTTTTTCGTATCAATGGCTGACGATAGGTAGCGGTAAGTTTTTCCTTTGTAGCTAAAAGTTTTGTACTCTCCTGTTTTATAAGAACCGCCTGCCTGAACATAGCTTGCAGACTTCGCAAATAATGCGGCCACTTGCATCGCCTGCTTTGATGATAATTCATATTTATAATGCGCTGTTTGTGTTTTCGAAGCTGGCTGTCCCTTGGCGAAAGCTGTATCAGCATTTTGTAAAAAAGGTGTATTTAATAAAGTAACTGCTAACCCTGCAATCATCAATTTTTTCGCATTCATTGTGTTTTTCTCCTCCAATGTTTGATCTTCACTTCTTAGACGCGCGTAAAAGGAAGAAGTTACAAGGAGAAAATAATAAATAAAAAAGATAGGAAAAAAGGGGGTGATTAAAAAAACTGAACCCTGCATGAAAAGGTTTTCAGCTAAATGTATTATTGTTTGGTATCTTTGAAGTATTAAATTTCCTTAAGGAATTCCTCCATTTCAGAGATGAGCTTTCCAGGTGCCTCAAACATACTCATATGGCCCGAATTA
Source organism: Peribacillus saganii (assembly GCF_003429095.1). GTDB lineage: Bacteria > Bacillota > Bacilli > Bacillales > DSM-1321 > Peribacillus > Peribacillus saganii. Next base: position 29,551 of record NZ_QVTE01000020.1, on the reverse strand, counting down.
GTAATTAAGGATTGCAAAATATTACTTTTTGTAACAGAAAAGGTTTTCTCAGGGGGTATCACTTGATCCTTTTCACCGGCAATCAATAACACAGGCAGTGAAGTTGCTTCAAGAACATTATTGAGGTCCGGACGATCCTTCATCGCTTTTAGCGCTGTGGTTGCGCCAATAGGAGAGGTTAAATAGCCTATTTCTTTTGTTTTTATAACTTCGTCAGCATTTTTATCCTGATTTTCCTGAGCAAAAAGTTTCGGCACCAGCCCTTCAATCAGGGGATGGACTCCCACCTGTTCCACTTTTGCTATATTTGCTTCCCTTGCCGCTTTTGCTTCCTCCGTATCAGGAAAAGCAGTAGAGTGTATTAGAGAAAATCCATTTAGACGATCACTGTACTTTTTTGCAAATTCAAGAGTGATGTATCCTCCCATTGAATGGCCGAACATTGTTACTTCCTGAACATTCAGGGAATCCAAAAAATCCTTTATATGATTGGCCATATCCTCAATAGAAGAAATATGGCCTGTAACAGAGGACCCGCCATGCCCTGGGAGATCAGGGGCGATTAAACGAAAGTTGTTTGACAGCTTAGGGATTACCTTGTCCCAATAGCGGCTGCTTCCGCAAAAACCATGAAGAAGTACGATTGGTTTCCCTTTTCCCTCATCCTGATAGGCAATTGTTCCATTATGCAGCTCAACAGTCTTTAATTTCATTTAAATTTTCAGCTCCAGTCTTTTTTTGCAAATTTTTTTATATAAAAGCGTGCAATATTCTTTTCCCAGGTCACATTGAGGTAAACAAGTAAGTTTGCAGCATAAACAGTTCCACAATACATATTTTATCCCAGAATGTCATTGGTTTGATATGAAATGTATGATGGGTATTAGGGTACATATGTGAATTAGTTAATTAAATCCAGCAGAAAAGAACTTCCGGAACTTTTATTACATAGCTTTATCAACCGTCTTCCTTTTCGATTGGGTTATTTTTTCCCGAAACTTAACTTGGAGTGTGAAAACTTTGCTTAAAGAAGCTCTCTACCACAGACCCAAAAATAATTATGCGTACGCATATGACAAAGAAACGATCCACATCCGTTTACGTACTAAGAAAAATGATGTGGAATCAGTTGATCTAATTCACGGAGATCCTTACCAATTTAAGGATGGAAGTTGGGTAACGGAAAGAACTGCGATGACTGTTACCGGTTCGGATGAACTATTCGACTATTGGTTTGCATCGGTAAAACCGTCCTATAGACGGCTGCGATACGGTTTTGAAATGAAGGACGGCCATGAAACCTTTGTTTACGCGGAAAAGGGGTTTTTCGAAGAAGCGCCTCTTGATGATACGGCCTATTATTTTTGCTTTCCTTTTATTAATCCAATTGACGTATTCACACCACCGGCCTGGGTTAAGGAAACCGTATGGTATCAGATATTTCCCGAACGATTCGCCAATGGAAACAGGAAACTTGATCCCCCAGGGACGTTGCCTTGGGGAAGCGCTGAACCGGAAGTTGATAATTTTTTCGGCGGTGACTTTCAAGGAGTCATCAACCATATCAGCCATCTAGTTGAGCTAGGGATTACCGGGATTTACTTCACCCCTATTTTTAAAGCGCATTCCAATCACAAATACGATACCATCGACTATATGGAGATCGATCCGCAGTTCGGTGATAAGGAACTGTTTAAAAAATTAGTTGAGACCTGCCACCAAAACGGGATAAAAGTAATGCTGGATGCAGTCTTTAACCATAGCGGCTATTACTTCCCGCAGTTTCAGGATGTCTTGGAGAATGGCGAAAAATCTAAATATAAGGATTGGTATCACCTTGATGGATTCCCTTTGGAAACAACACCGATCCCTAACTATGATACCTTTGGGTTTGTTCACACCATGCCAAAACTGAACACAGAACACCCTGAAGTAAAGAATTATCTTCTTGAAGTGGGAAGGTATTGGGTCCGCGAGTTCAATATCGACGGCTGGCGCCTCGATGTGGCGAATGAAGTGGATCATCAGTTCTGGAAGGAATTCAGAAAGGCTGTAAAGGAAATTAAACCGGACGCCTATATACTCGGAGAAATCTGGCATGATTCCATGCCGTGGCTCCAGGGTGACCAATTCGACGCCGTAATGAATTACCCATTCACAACAGCTGTCGTTGATTATCTGGCCAAGGATAAAATAAAAGTTTCTGAATTTACAAATGTGATTTCAACCGTTCAGCATTCTTACCCGAACAGCGTAAATGAAGTCTCCTTCAATTTGCTGGGCAGCCATGATACCCCAAGAATATTGACTGTCTGCGGGGACAATAAAGGGAAAGTAATACTCTTACATGTCTTTCAAATGTCATATACAGGTACACCATGCATCTATTACGGTGACGAAGTGGGATTAACCGGCGGCCAAGATCCGGGCTGCCGAAAATGTATGGTTTGGGAAGAGGAAAAACAGGACCGAGATTTGTTTAAAGAAATACAAAAATTGATTCAGCTAAGAAAACAGCATCCGGCATTCCGGAGCAACGAAATCAGTTTTATTGAAGCAAATGATGAAACGAATCATCTGGTGTACACAAAAACGGACGAAAATTCAAAGTATATATTTGTGTTAAACAACTCCAACAAGGATCTAAACATTAAGCTTCCCGTCAACAGTGACACCGTGCTGGATCTATGGAGTAATGAAAAAGTTCAGCCCGATCAGAGTCTGATTAAAGCGACCCTTCCGCCTTATGGATTTAAAATTTACAGTTTTAAATCTAAGTAAACTAAGTGATAAAAGGAACATCGAACTCTGGCAGGGTTATTATCTAAAGCAATTTCAAACACCAGACAGTGCCAAAAACACTAACACCATTACAACATGAAAATATCGGCGACTTTGTTGAGTGCAACTCTTGTTCCTACGCATTGGACGTTTATAAGGTATGGGCGCTTGAGCGAACTCTCAAAGAAAGGAAATGCACTCAGTCCCATTTTGCTTCCAAAGCCGTATAAGGGCTGTGTGCCGATTTGGAGTTGACGTGCGCTCTTTTGATCATTGCAGCATCAGATTATTTCTTTATGGAACGGCGGGAGAATTCAGTAATTACCTGTAGTTGGTACAACCATATATAGGTGCTGGCGATAAAAAAGATGTTAATCGCCAGCTATGATTACTTCTTTACAAGTGAATAAGATCAGTTCAATCATTTGGAGTAAGGTTACAAAAGGGCTCTCTGTTTTCTTTTATTATCATGTATTTCCCCTATTATCTCTTGTTAACCAGAAGTCGAAGAAGCGCGATGTTCCTGCTGAATCATTCAAGAATCGCCATAATTATGATGATTTTTGCTTAATTTCACATTAAAACAAGTGCTTTTTCTGCTCTTTTGGATGGAATGTAATCTTCCGTCAAAATAGGTTAATTAATTCTTCTTTTTTGACAAAATATAATTGGTTATCAGCAGCTAACACAGACTTTTCGTCAACTTATTGAATGAAATCATCAATTTGAATTCACATGGTGCGGCTTCGCTAATGAAGCCCTCCTCTATATCGGCAACTTCGGAATTTTATCAGCAACTTTGAAAATATATCGGCCACTTTGAAAATATATCAGCAACTTTAAAAATATATCGGTAATTTCCAGAATGTACCCATCTTTCGACAAAAAATGGAAGGTTTTGCATCGAATTACGCAATTAAAGGCCCAGATATATTTTAATATCCTTCTAACTTTATTGGATAAAATCAAGAATCGGTTCCCTGTCCTGCAATGAAATTTTGTTGTCCCTCTAACTTCAAAACATAGCAAATGTAAATACGTTGAGAGAAATACGTTAAAATCAGCTCAACAACGTTTACCCTGTTATTTGCTCTATACAAAAAGAACGTATATTTCGCTCCAATTTCATTAATTTTGCGTTCAGTTTCCAGTACAATATGTAGAAATACATTTGAAAATCAGTACGCAGCGACCAGACCGGATGACCAAATGTATTAAGAAAAAAACCCGTACCCACCTTACTGGCGGATACAGGCCTTTGATTTGAATTTAGAATAGAGAAGGGCCTTATCTGGAATCCTGGGTGGACACAGATTTTATTTCATGACCTCGACTTTTTTAATATTATCGGAGCTGTTTGTTTCCTGTACTCTTGCAGATTGCTCGTTCATCGTATCGGCAGTGGATAATGCCTGACTGTTTGGCGCTGAGAACTCAGCCGGAGTATGATGCTTAACTTGAGATGCACCTGTATTGGAACCTTTAAATGAGCGGACTTTATCCATCACCTTATTACGGGCATCCTGTGGCAGAATTGATGATACTTTACTCATAACTTTATCACGTGATTGCTTATTTCTAAACATATAAGCCGCTGCTCCTAATGCTACCATACCTAACAAACTATTTTTTGAATTTCTCATATTATTCCCTCCTTGGTATATCCCTATTATTCCCGTTTATTATTCTAGTAAACAAGTTTTGGGCTGGTTAAATTTTCACAAAAAATATCCTTAAGCCAGCATTGGCGTCTTGACAATATACTATATAGAACGAGTATTCTAAAAAATATTAATGTTAATTTCATCGTATTGTTCACTTATGTTTAGCCCGCAATCTTGTTAATTTTCTCTTGTGAGTTTTTATGGCTGTTTCTTTACCTTTTAGGCTTTTAGTAATTACTCCATCGCTTTCTACCACAACCAAATTATTGGTTCCGCCTTGATGATTCTGATAGCTTATATACATAATTACCATCCTTTCTTAATGAAACAGTAATAAAATGTACAATTTCATCCTTCTAAAATAATTATAGGGCGTATTTTTTAAGATTGTTTTACAAAACGACAAAGATTTTGAAAACAGCCAAATTTAAATATTGGTTACATCCGGTTAAGCTAACTATTGGTTTAATAACGTGCATTCATCAAAACTGTCACGAAAAAACTTATGAATAGTTGGATACACTAAGTAAAAAGGAGGGGAATAAAGTGGGGTATTTAATAAATAAGGAAATAATTGTAATGGCGGCAATTGTTATTGGATTCGTAGTGTTTACTTGGTTACTTTTAAAATTGGCTAAGAAGTGGGATGACGATGTATTTTCTTGAACTTGTCCTAAATGTTTATCCTAATGTTTTCTAGAAGAACCTATCCCTTTAGGATATTCAAAAAGCAACTTATTCTTGTTTTAAAGTACATAAAAACTGCACCTCCAATTGTAATCAATGGGGTGCAGTTCATTCACAGAACAGAAGATTTTCTTCATTATGCTGCTTTGTGGATATCTAATTTCTTTCCTTCTTTACGCCACTCTTTAAATTCAGCTGCGGCTGTGAAGAGTACATCTGTGGATGAATTAAGTGCCGTTTCAAAAGAGTCTTGTAATACACCTATGATAAAGCCTACTCCAACTACCTGCATAGCAATATCCGCTGGGATTCCAAATAAGCTGCATGCAAGAGGAATCAGTAATAAGGATCCGCCAGCCACCCCTGAAGCACCACAAGCACATATCGCTGAAACTATGCTGAGAAGTATCGCTGTAGGAAGGTCCACTTGAATGCCAAGTGTATGGACCGCTGCAAGCGTCAAAACAGAAATCGTTACAGCGGCACCGGCCATATTGATGGTTGCACCTAATGGAATCGATACTGAATAACTATCCTTACTCAAGCCTAGATTTTCACATAATCTCATATTTACAGGAATATTTGAAGCTGAGCTGCGTGTAAAGAATGCTGTAATGCCGCTTTCCTTTAAACATTTAAAAACAAGCGGATAAGGATTTTGCCTGATGACTACAAACACAAGCATTGGATTGACAACAAGAGCCACAAAAACCATACAGCCAATCAAAACGGCAAGTAATTTCCCATAGCTTAGTAACGCATCAATACCATTTGAAGTAATAGAATCAAATACTAGACCCATGATTCCTAATGGCGCAAACATAATAACCCATGAAACCATTTTGGAAACAGCATCTGAGACATTAGCAATCATCGTTTTTGTCGAATCAGCGGCATTTCTTAAAGCTAAACCAAGGATTACCGCCCAAGCTAAAATACCGATATAGTTTGCATTAACAATTGCATTAACCGGGTTATCAACCACATTCAGCAGCAGTGATTTGAGTACCTCGACAACACCGCCTGGAGGGGTCACACCCTTAGCGCTCTCTGCAAGTGTTAAGCTTACAGGAAAAATAAAGCTTACAATAACGGCAATTAATCCAGCTAAAAAAGTTCCTAAAAGGTATAGGACCATAATGGATTTCATATTCGTTTGGTGACCACTCTTGTGTTGGGCGATGGCTGACATAACCAAGAAGAGTACCAACACAGGTGCAATCGCTTTTAAAGCACCTACAAATAACGAGCCGAAAATAACTACGGGTTTTGCTGCTTCGGGGATCGATACAGCCAGGATAATACCAATAATCAAACCTGCGATTATCTGTTTTACCAGACTCAATCGACTCCATTTTTTCAGTATACTTCTCATTGTTGTTCCCCCACTAGTTTAAGATAAAAACTGCGTAAAGTTGAGCTATTCATTTCTCATAACCCTTCGATAGAATTAAGTCTATTACAAATAGATATAATCGAATAATAGATGACTTTTATTATCATTTTCTCCTTCGTGTCTCTTTCTAAGTTTCTCCAAAGGCTAATCTAATCGAGTCATTACTAAAAGATCAATTTCTTTTATGGATAGCATTTCATTATACTCCACTCCACAAAGACAACTGTCTTTGTGATAAATAGTATTATAATGATGTTTTCGATATATTACAATAGTATTATCTTTATTTAAAAGGTTATAAATATTAAGAATAGTTATAAAACAAACAACACGCACTCCACATGTACCGAGTGTGAAACCAAATTACTTAATAGCAAACACCAATAATTCCAACCCAAAAACCTCATCTAGTTTGGGTACGGTTCATTAATGCTTTAAAGGCAAAAAATAAATGCAGCTCAATTTAAAAAGCCTAATTTGAAAGAAACAACATACAAATAACTGATGACTTACTTTATCTAGTTAGGGGGATAGATATGGTTGACCAAAATGCGGTTAATCCCAATTTAATAACACGCCGTTTACAACCTAAAAATCAGGAAACACCTATTCAGTTTGTCGAAGCTGATAGAGTGCATAACCATTTATTTTTTAGGCGAAACCACTTTTCTTACCCTGCACTTTCCTATTCAAACTTTTGGCTGGCTATAAATGGATTGATCACAACGCCAATACTTCTTTCCATGCAACAAAATATAAAATTGCCATCAAAAACTTTAAAAGTTGTCCTGGAATGTTCCGGAGACAAGCGTGAACTTTTTGAACCTAAAGTATTTGGGGAACAATGGGGAAAGGGTGCTATTAGCCAAGGATATTGGAAAGGCGTTCCTTTATATACATTACTTCAACTTGCTCGCATAAAAGGAGGGGCAAAAGAAGTTGTCGTAGAAGGATATGATTGTGGACAAAAAACCGAATTAGATAAGGTTTATTCCTTCAGCAAGCGTCTGCCAATTGAAAAAGCACTTCACCCTGATACCCTTGTTGCTTATGAATATAATGGTCAGTCAATTCCATTTAAGCATGGTTATCCTCTGCGCTTAATAGTTCCTCAGTGGTACGCAATGGCCTCAGTTAAATGGATTAAACAAATACGTATTATAAGTTCTAATTTTCAAGGGGCCCTTTCAATCAAAGGATTATGTATATTATCCGAATCAAGAGAATGACCACGATGCTTTTCCTGTTACTGCAATAAATGTAAACTCGACTATCCAAAAACCGCTGAATATGGATATTTTAAATACTGGCAAGCATGTCATTACAGGCATTGCCTGGACCGATAAAGGCTCAATAACAAAAGTAGAAATTAGCACAAATAATGGGCATACATGGGTAAATGCGAAGGCCAATTACAATGGCAAAACAGCTTATGAATGGGTTTCTTGGTCTTATGAGTGGAAAGCACAAGAGAAAGGCATGTTTACAATTATGTCATGGGCTACGGATTCATACGGCCGAATTCAGTCTTCAACACCAGCTGCCCAAAAAATAAATTTATTCCCACAAAATCATTTTTCAAGTCACTTTATTAATAAAAAATAGCAGCTCCGTCAAACATGGGCGATCGCTGCTATTTTTTAAGGTTTCATTGTCACCCATTTACAAGAAATCTCACTTGAAAAGATTGTCCTGTTGTAAGTGCTAGGTTTACTGCAAGGCTTCCCATTTGGCGATTTCTTCCCGAACGATAGGGGCCACTTCTTTCCCCAGCAGCTCGATGGCTTTCATCACATCTGCATGTGGCATTGTACCAACCGGTACGTGCAGCATAAAACGTGTGATGCCTACGTTCATTCGGAGGTGAATGATCTTTTTGGCCACTGTTTCCGGATCCCCCACATATAGTGCACCTTCAAAGCTTCGTGCCGCATCGAATGCTGCCCGGTCGTAATGGCCCCACCCCCGCTCCCTTCCAAGAACATTCATGACTTGTTGAGTAGGCGGGAAAAATTTATCTGCCGCCGTCTCATTATCCTCTGCAATGAATCCATGCGAATGGGACGCAACCGGCAATTTGGATACGTCATGACCAGCCTTAGCCGCCGCTTGTTTATATAGCTGGACAAGTGGAGCGAACTGGACTGGGCGACCTCCTATGATCGCCAAAACAAGCGGCAGCCCCAGCAGTCCTGCGCGAATGACCGATTGACTATTGCCCCCGCTCCCGATCCATACAGGCAATGGATCTTGCACCGGACGCGGATAGACACCAAGATTGTTAATGTCCGGGCGATGTTTACCGGACCAGGATACGGTTTCGGACTTTTGTAATCTCAGCAGCAATTCCAGCTTCTCTTCAAAAAGCTCATTATAGTCGTTTAAATCATAGCCAAATAATGGAAAAGATTCAATGAAAGAACCACGCCCTGCCATGATCTCCGCGCGCCCATTCGAGATGCCGTCAAGCGTGGCAAAATCTTGGAATACCCGTACTGGATCTGCAGAGGAAAGTACGGTGACCGCACTCGTCAGCCGGATCCGGTTTGTCTGTGAAGCCGCTGCAGCCAGCACAACCGCCGGAGAGGATGCCGCGAAATCATGACGATGATGCTCTCCTACCCCAAATACATCCAATCCTACTTGATCGGCAAGCACAATTTCCTCAACTACTTCACGCAATCGTTGTGCATGGCTGATCACTTCCCCCGTTTTAACGTCCGGTGTTGTTTCTACAAACGTGCTGATCCCTATCTCCATTAACAATCCCTCCTGAATTTCGTAATTAATTTTGAAAGAAGAGTGGATGTTTAGTTCCTTCTTCCTATTTATTTCAATTTATTTTAATATACCGTACATTCTAAATTGATTCATTAAGAAGGTACTGTACTTACTCCCAATCGTTTTTTATATCCTAAGCACCATCAAACCGAAAGGCCTCCGAGTTTTTATACTAATGCAGCAATTGCCAATGAAGGTATGTGATTATTAACTCAAAAAAGGACATCAGCTAACACACATTAATCTCATATCAATAAAAAAAATAAATAAGGAAAAAATAAAAGCCTCATCCCTTATTTAAAAGGATTGAGGCATCTTCTTTGAACCATCTGTGACCAGGTTGCAACCCGTCCAGCGTCATAATTTTAGACTCAAAATATCGCATTCATTTTGATTGATCTAAACCAACGGTATAGGGTTTATCTTGTTCCCCTACCGTTATCTTTAATAAAGTCCAGCCATCATTTAAATAGCTGCTCAATTCATCCTTATTTACGTCTTTTCTTTGGGTTATATTATGACAGTTAAACTGGTCTTCACTCACATATTTCCACTCCAATCAATATGTATGTATCATTTAACGTTTACATAAATGATGAGATATGTCCAAATTATTTATGGTGCAGGGCTCCTATATTATGCATGAACAATCCCTTTTCCATTCGTAAATTACATAGCGTCCATTTTGATAAAAATTCCTCCGGCATGGTTGAAGCCCAATTTATCCTTAATCGGAATCAAAAAAGAGCCATTGGTGGCTCTAAGACAATAATCCTATTGCATGCTATCAGCTGCAGCTCTCGTTTTTCATCCTCGTTGAGAAAAGCTCTTTTGCAGAAAAATAATCTTATAGCTGTTCATACTGCCTCAGGTACAGCATCCAAATTAGCAAGCAGCTCTGAAAATTTCAAAAAAGAATTCTCACACATTCCACAGATGGAAAGGCAGCTGCTTTCTACCACAGCAACTTCCGGGTATTCTTTTTCCAAAATCTCTTCCAGCGGGATTTCTGTAATCAGGCTGCCATCACAAATTTCAACCACTACAATTCCCATTATGCTTTCCTACTTGTAATGTGTATGGGCACTTTATTGAATTGGCTTACTCGAATAAACACCGCACGGAATAATGCAGATGATTTTCGATGAGTCTCACAGCCTCAACAAAGTTCCAGTATCAACAATGATCCTTAACATAGACTCTCTAAAAAAAGGCATCCTAAAGAAGAAAAAAGATCCATTTCAATTCCAAAGCTTTTATTTAACCTGTTTACACCTAGAAGGGAAGGGAGTTTTAGCTGTGAAGCTGTATCAAGTAAGAAAAGGACAATTTGTATATTATAACAATGAGTTACACAAGGTATATGGAGTTAAGCACATGTATAAACTATCTGTCCATCTTTTGAAGCTGAGGGATTTATCGCAGCATATTACCAATGCGGCAAGTGTGGAAAAATACATTCCAAAGGAACTTGACAGCTTTATTTTCAATCATAAAGCTTATACGCTCATAAATAATCGAAAGCCTGAAGCAGGAGATTATATTTTAATTAACAACCCTGACCCCGATACCCTGGATCATTATTCATTAAATGACATTGAAGTGGTTGAAAAAGTTGATAAAAATGGGATCATCACAAGCGACGCTGACGGAATCAAGCATAATGAGTATTTATTGATGGTACCTGGCCGGGCTCCTGACGGCCGCCCTATCGATTATCAAGACATGGCAAATATTGAAGAAGATAATTTCGATGAAGCGGGACAAATTACATACGGTGAACTATCGGCAAAGTTGGGAGACATCTATAAAAATAAGGAAAGTGATAGTTTATTTGAAGCTATGGTGGTGGCAATCAAAGGGCAAACCGTTTATCTTGGAGGCGGTTTAGGGCTGTCGCAGGAAGAGTTGATGGATACTAATAAGTGGGAATTTCAATTTAATCCCTTTGATAATTCTGATAGTTAAGCTATTACTTGCTTAATAAAGCGTTGTCTAATAAAACCAACAAAATATTTCCCACTTCACCAGGAGGTTTCTATGGATAGTAATAAATGGAAAGAAAATAGTGTTTTTATTATCTCATTATTGCTTACTCTCATTTTTATTATATGGGGAGTTTTCTTCACGGAAAATCTCGCTAAAGTGACCAATGCTGTGTATAATGCCTCGATTGATTACCTTGGATGGGTATATCTTGGCGCTACCTTATTCTTCGTGATATTCTCCATTTATTTATTGTTTTCAAAATATGGTAATATCCGGCTCGGCAGGAAAACGGATAAGCCCGATTTCAGTACCGGATCCTGGCTCGCAATGCTGTTCGGGGCCGGGATGGGAATCGGGATTGTATACTGGAGTGTCGCTGAACCTGTAACCCACTACACAGCCCCTCCCTATGGAAAAGCTTATACTGCCCATGCAGCCAACACTGCCATGAAATTCACCTTTTTTCATTGGGGCCTGGACCCATGGGCAATATACACTGTTATTGGGTTAGCCCTGGCATTTTTTCAATATAACAAAAGGCTTCCCGCGGCCATCAGTTCAGCGTTTCATCCGGTTTTAGGCGATAGAATCCACGGACCGATAGGAAAAACAATTGATATCCTGTCCATCTTTGCAACAGTCTTCGGTATCGCAACCTCTTTAGGACTTGGGGCAATGCAGGTTACCGCTGGAATGCATGACATATTCGGCATCCCTAATACGTTATTTATGCAGCTGGTCGTCATTGGCGTCGCAACAGTCCTATTTATTATCTCAATAAATACAGGCTTGGAAAAAGGAATAAAATACTTATCCAACGCAGCAATTATCCTATCGATTGCCATTATGCTGCTGATTTTACTTGTGGGTCCAGCCTTGACTGTTATTCAAGTGTTTTTTAATACAATGGGTCTCTATATTGGTGACTTTATAGAAATGAGTTTAAGGCTAAACCCCTTTGGGGAAGGAGAATGGATTGCCTCATGGACCTTATTTTATTGGGCATGGTGGATCGCCTGGGCGCCATTCGTAGGCATGTTTATTGCCCGGGTTTCAAAAGGAAGAACAGTAAGGGAGTTTGTAATTGGTGTATTGATATTTCCTACCATAGGAACATGTCTTTGGATGTCCGTATTTGGCGGTTCGGCACTGGAACTTGTTCAAAACCAAGCAAACCATGATTTGGCAAAACATATAGCCGAAAACGTGTCCTTGTCTATTTTTATCTTCTTTGATTATCTTCCATTAAGCTCCCTATTAAGCATTTTAGGATTTGCCGTGGTAGCCATTTATTACATAACTGTTGCCGATACCGCAACTTTTGTTTTGGGAATGTTAAGTGAAGGCGGAACACTTAACCCATCAAACAAAATTAAAATGACATGGGGGGTCATTCAATCTGCTTTAGCCGCTGTATTGCTTACAGCTGGCGGTTTGAACGTATTGCAAACAGCTTCCATTGCAGCCGCTCTTCCTTTTGCCATTATTATGGTCATCATGTGTTTCTCATTGCTGAGAGGTTTAAAAAATGAAGCAGAAGCACAAAAAGGCAATAAAAGAAGCATGGGAATTAACACAACAAAAACTTCCTGATTGTGTCATTTCAGGAAGTTTTTTTGGGTATCCTAACTGGCTTTTAGAATCACGGATGATACTTAAACAACATGATTCCTTTCTTTTGCATCCGTACATTTTCCAAAAATAATTTGACAATGCATTCGGCTTCTGATCCTGGGACACCGCTCTATTCTTATTTATACCCACCCCATCCTCTTGGGATTACGATCCATTTGGTAACTGTCCAATAAACAAATGCGCCTATAAACATTGTGGGAAGCGTTGCTGTAACATATTGATAAGGAGCATTTGATTCATATGTTATTGGATCAAGAAGATATAAATAAGTAAAAAAACCGACAACCATTCCTAAAATACCGGCAGGATTCCAGCCCCTTAAGAAAGTATAGGAAGAGTTTAAAGATGGATTATAAAGCTCTTTAACATCCAATCTTCTGTTCCTAAACAAATGATAATCTACAATCTGTATCCCGATTAGCGGGGCGAATAAAACCCCTGATAAAGTAAGGAAAGTTCCGAAGTTATCAAAGAACACACCTGGGATAAAAATGACTATCAATGCTACCGGCATTAACGCCAAACCAGTCGTTTGATTCCAGGAAAGCTTTTGCATGAAAGGTATATGCCTTAGTCCAAGACTTGAGATATAAACGCCAATAACAGCCGATCCAAAGTTCGCCAACGCAATGAAAAGCAGCGCAATACTTCCAATCACTACTCCTCCAAGCTCCGTCATCCAGCTTGTTGGATCTGAATCTCCGATTACTAAAATAGAGAATAGTCCGATGATGCTCATTATCGCAACAGGTAACCCAAGTCCAAGCATTGCTGGAATGGTAGCCTGGCTTGTTTTCGGAACCACACGAACCATTCCGCCGATATACGGCCACCATGCCATAAGACTCACTAAACCGATTTCTACCCCAGTTACATAATCCCAAAGTTTGTCCCCTGAGGATGCTAATGGCTTAGCTTCAGCAATGCCACTAATCCCAAAATTGTTTATGATCATATAAAACATCCAGGCACCTATCGACATAATGATGACTGCAATAATTTTAGAAATGATCCGGACAGATATTGCACCTTTTCGTAAAGAAAACCAGACAAAAATTAGGGCGATAAGGGTAAGTACTGACATTCCCAGATTTTTTGTACCGGCACTTATTAAGCCAGCTTCTATTAACATTCTGCTGGCTGCTTTTCCGAAAAAGATAAGTAAGATCGAATTCCATCCGATAACAGAAATATATTGTAGGATTAACGCAATGATCCAGCCCCTATTTCCGAAAAAAAGTTTAGAAGTTATAACACTTTCAAGTCCATATTTCGTTGTGATTGGAACAAGAGCGAGTGCCACAAAAAAAATACCAATCATTGAGCCTGCAATTAATGCGATACTGCCCATTTTTGCATTTAGAAAATAACCCGCAAAACCACCCATGAGAAAGCACCAGGTAGCAACAGAATTGCTGATTGAAACTAGTAATAAATCATTCGAACTCCATTTCCTATCCTTTTTAAGAACCGGAAATATACTCTCTGTGTCTGATTTATGATTTTGCGGATAGTTCACCATTAAAACCATCCCCATATAAGCAAAATCATTGGAAAGAAAATACCGAGTGAAATATACCAAAAATAATCTCTAGTTGTTGGGTCTCCCCCCTGATTTTCTGGGAGCATCATTTTTTCAATTCTGTCATCAACTTCATGGACATCATTGCTCAATGTTAAACCTCCTAATCATTTTTCAACCCTTTAATCAGAAGTTTTCCTTAGATGGAAAACTGTTCCACCAAATATCAGATCTTCTGTTTAAGTATCCTGTATTAATAGAATGATGTATTCCTTTCATTAATTGGATACCAGCACATCCTCACTATTACGTTCTCGTCATCTCCAAAAATTCTTAGCACCATGCTGTACCTTATGATGTTATATAAGGTTATGTATAGGCAAAAATGAGGAAAAAAAATAAGACCAAGTACTCTAATACAAGGTCTAACTAGACCCTAAATCAGTAGAAACTTGTCTTATTTATGACATTCATATACCTATTCCTAATGTGTTAATTAGCTGTATCTCTATTTTATGGAAAATTTATAATGGGAATTTTTTAACTGGCATCGAACATAAACATCTTGCCCTTCTGAAGCGACAATCACCTAGCAGGCCCTGTCGGATAGTGATCACCATCCTGAGCCGCCGCTTGTTTATAAAGTTGGACAAGTGGGTCGAACTTGAATGGACGTTCTCCAATGATTTCCAGAACAATCGGCAGCTTCAGAAGGCTTGCGCGTATCACCGATTGATTATGCCCGGCTCCCGATCCATATAGGAAAAGTCCTTACATAGGGCCCGGATAGACAGCAAAATTGTCAATGGCACCATGATGATTTACCGGACCAAGACAAGATTTTACAATCAAATTTATCAGCTAAATATAAGCAAAAAAGCACCCCAACTATTCATATTGATGTGCTTTTAGTATTCATATAAGTAAAAACATGGGACCTCCATCTACTTATGATTCGGTTCACCGTAAACTGTTTAATTTCGAATATTAAAAAAGAGCCTTCAATCCAAAGAATCAAAGGCTCTATGTTTTATTTCTAATCATATTCTATTATTTACTCAATTCTATAAGTAATTTCTTTATTTTATCTCTGTATTTTTCAAACTCTTCATCATAGAAACAGTTTTTCATTGATAAAAAGTTGCTTAAACTTTTTTATTAAAAGCCTTTGTTTCTACATCCAAAGAATTAACTATAGACCGGTTCGTTTTTGCGTTGACAAAGAGCTTGCGCTGTTGAAGTGTGAACTTTTTGAAGAAGCGCTGGGTTTTCCATTAGTGACAACCCATAAGAAGGAATCATTTCTTTGATTTTTGGTTCCCACTCTTGCATTTCTTGCGGGAAGCATTTTTTGATTACTTCCAGCATAACGTGAACTGCTGTTGATGCACCCGGAGAAGCACCTAGTAATGCTGCAATCGAGCCATCAGCAGCAGTAATCACCTCCGTACCAAATTGAAGCGTTCCTTTGCCGCCTGCTTCCGTATCTTTGATAACTTGTACACGCTGGCCCGCTACTACTAAATCCCAATCCTCGCTTTTCGCGTTCGGAATAAATTCGCGTAACTCTTCCATACGCTGTTCTTTCGATAACATTACTTGCTGGATCAGGTATTTAGTCAATGACATCTCTTTTGCGCCTGCCGCTAACATCGTTAAGACATTACTCGGTTTTACCGAAGTGACTAAATCAAACATTGAACCCGTTTTTAAGAACTTCGGTGAGAAGCCTGCAAATGGTCCAAATAGTAACGACTTTTTGTTTTCAATAAATCGTGTGTCAAGATGCGGAACAGACATTGGCGGAGCACCAACCTTCGCTTTGCCGTATACTTTTGCATGATGCTGCGCTACAACTTCCGGATTATTGCATACCATAAATATTCCGCTTACCGGAAATCCGCCAATATGTTTTGACTCAGGAATACCGGTTTTTTGCAGTAAATGCAGGCTTCCGCCACCGCCTCCGATAAAGACAAATTTTGCCCTATGGTGCTTAACGCTACCGCTAAAGACATTCCGCACTTTTAATTCCCACGAGCCATCGCTAGTACGTTTAATATTTTCCACACTATGATTGTATTTGATATCAACGTTTTTAGTCTGTAAGTGGTCAAACAACATGCGTGTTAAAGCACCAAAGTTGACATCCGTTCCAGAGTCGATTTTTGTTGCCGCTATTGGTTCATTCGATGTACGGCCTTCCATGATAAGCGGAATCCATTCCACAAGTTTTGCTGGGTCATTGGAAAATTCCATCCCTTTAAAAAGGGGATTGTTTGACAGCGCTTTAAAACGTTTCTTTAAAAACGTTACATTTTCTTCCCCTTGTACCATACTCATATGAGGCAGTGGCATGATAAATTCCTGCGGATTATTGATCAGCTTGCTGTTTACAAGATAAGACCAAAACTGCGTTGAAACCTGGAACTGTTCATTAATTTTAATCGCTTTGCTAATATCTATAGATCCGTCTGGTTTTTCCACAGTGTAGTTAAGCTCGCACAGTGCGGCATGCCCTGTCCCTGCATTATTCCATTCGTTAGAGCTTTCCTCGCCTGCTTTTTCGAGCTTCTCAAACACTTTAATATTCCATTCCGGTACTAACTCTTTCAAGAGTGTCCCTAAAGTCGCACTCATGATTCCGGCACCAATTAAGATAACGTCTGTTGTTTTCTGTATGCTGCTCATTATAACCTTCCTTATTCCCTATATTTGCAATAAAGAGTAGGCGCTCATGCTACATGTCACAAAAAGCAAGTCACCACCTAGGAAAACATCTTTTCTTTCTCAATTATAACCATATCATATCTATTATAATTATTTATAGAATAAAATATCTACTATTTTCTGATAATTATAAGCTAATTTAAACTGGTAAAAAAGTGAGAAGTCCGTCAACATGGCCCCAGGAACACCCAAAGACCAATGCCTTAACTCAGCTTCTTGCAAGGGTTAAGGCATTGGTTTCCGTTACAAGTGAACCGACAGACACCCTCTAATTTTATTTAACCGTAACTTGTGGTATTGTTCATCACAATAAATCCGGAACAAAATTCCTTTAAAAACAAAAAGATCCACACCCTTGTATAGCAAGGATTTGAAACTACTTTCCTCTCAGATAATCTGTGAAGGGTTCGATCCGACGACCCCTCCCCTGTCAATCTTGTTCCAGAATTAGAAGACATTAACTGAGATAATTAAGTTTAAAAAGATTGATTTACAAAGGTTCAGCATCGCTTCCAAAATCAACTCTGTTAAATGAATAATGCATAGAAAAATTAGAATGTAGCAGTGTTTACCGACCACTACCTTTTAGATATCAGAAGAACAAGCCGTTTTGGTAAATAAAAATGTTACAACTAACACCATCACTAATAATTTCAAACGCATACCATTTATCCGATTTATCTTCTGTTTATATCACCCCTATTCCATAAAATCCCTACAAAGTCTTATTTAACTAAACGAAAAAAATACTATTGGACAATAATTACTGAGTGCCTTTTTTCAAATTAGCAGGATGGGAATCAGGATACCGTTTAAGATTGTTTAAAGACTCAGAAATTGCTTTAATCGCTTTAGTAGATGGACCTCTTGGATTCTCGTTGGATGCTAATTTCACATCCTCTTTTAAATGATTTGGTACCTCTTATATTGGTCTACCAGTTTTATATAAATAGATCCCATTAACTACATTTCATGTTGCTATAGCACTAAATACCCTTCAACTACCAGAGGTAATAGTCGGTATTTTTCACAGCTACCTTGTATTCTATAGATGTGGTCAATAGTATATTCAAATTGCATTCTTTCTAAATGTATGGAAACATAGTGTTCGATTATAAAATTCAGTTCATTGAACAAAAAATGAACTCTTGATATTGAAGGGAAATCGAATTATGGACTATAAAGTGACGGTTTTAATCTGTGATGACAATGTTGCTGTTCACGAAAGTATCAACGCCTATTTGCAAGCTGAAAACATGAGTAGCGTTTCTGCTTATGACGGAGAGCAGGCACTTAAGCTTCTAAAAGAAAACAAATTCGATTTAGTAGTGCTCGATATAATGCTTCCCGGACGTTTTGGGACTGAGGTCTGTAAAGAAATACGTAAAACGAGTGACATTCCAATCATAATGCTTAGTGCAAGAGGAGAAGAAATGGATCGAATCATTGGCCTGGAAATCGGTGCAGATGATTATTTGACAAAACCTTTTTCTCCACGTGAAGTAGTGATTAGAATCAAAACAATTCTTAAACGGGTACAACCCAAACAAGAAGCCCCCAATTACTTGAAAGCAGCCAATCTCTCAATTGATATAGACGGATACGGTGTTATCATTAATAATCAGGAGATTGAACTTACGGCCAAAGAGGTTAAGTTATTAGCATACCTAGTTAAAAACATAGGCAAAGTGATAAATCGTGAGGAGATGCTGTACAAAATATGGGGATATGATTATACCGGAGATACACGTGCAGTAGACACCTTAATTAAACGAATACGGCAAAAAGTTGCAAAGGCATCTCCACATTTTTTAATAAAGTCCGTGTATGGAGTGGGCTACAAGTTTGAGGAAATCATATGAAAAGATTTTTCTCTAGTAAACTCTCAATTGCATTAGTGATTTTATCTATATTTATTTTAGGGCAGCTGTTAGGTGCTTTTGCTATTAAACATTACTTTATACAATCAAAGATTGATGAACTGCAACCTCATCTTACTTTAATAAGAGAACATGTTTCTAATGGAGAAAAAATTAGGAGGAACGATGATTTCCTTATTAAAGCATATAATGTCCACGGAAATGAAATCGATATATTTAAAGAGGACGTTTCCCCATCTTTTTCAGAAACCAAAATGAAAAACGTTTTAAAATCGTATTTACCTAAAATTGTTAGTGGCAAAACAGTGGTCGAAATTAAGGAAATACCCGACTTTTCTTCAAAAGCAATTGTGATCGGACAGTCTATCGTCCAAAACAATAAAGTAACAGGCAGCATCTTTCTCTTAAAACCGGCACGTGCTTACAAGGCTGCCCTTCATGGTTTTTATCTTGTATTCTTTACTACATTAGCAATTGGAACAATCATAATTCTGGTCTTTCTAACTTTGTTTATTAAAGAGAAGAATCAGCTTGAACAAATGCGAAAAGATTATATTGCAAATATAAGCCATGAATTAAAATCCCCTCTTGCGTCTATAAAAGCCTTGACTGAAACACTATCAGACCACGTAGTTAGAGACCAATCAAGAATCGACCAATATTACAGCATCATATTAAGAGAAAGCGCTCGCCTTGAAAAACTCATTTCCGATTTACTAGAGTTATCGCGATTACAAAGCAAGAAAATTGCATTTACTAAATCAGCTATTAATACAAATCAATTAATTGAACGGGTGTCGGAGCCCTTTTCAGTTCTAGCAGATGATATGGATCTTCAATTTCATATAACTGAGCGGGCAAAAAATCTGCCGCAAACATATTCAAATGAAGATCGGATTATACAAGTTCTTACCATATTGCTGGATAACGCGTTTAAGTTCACTCCGGAAAATGGGTTCATTACAATTGATGCAAAAAGTATTAGCAAAAAAGTGGAGATAATGATTACAGATAACGGTCCAGGAATCTCTAGGGAATTTCTCCCTCACATATTTGATCGATTTAATAAAGAAGACCTCTCACATAATAGCGCGGGCAGTGGCCTTGGCCTTTCAATAGCACATGAAATCATGGCGCAGCTTGGGGAGAAGATTAGTGTTAAAAGCCAATTAAATTTAGGAACAACATTTACTATTACCCTTAAAAGAGGATAGAGTTCCCGCCAAAAAAATGTACGCTTTATCTCGTTTTTCTGCCATTTTTGTGCCACATTGTTTTGTTACGATTTTCTTGTAGAAAAATCATCCAAAACAAACAGGAGTGATACGAAATGAAAAAAACTATACCATTATTATTATCCATGTCCCTAGCGGCCACTCTATTTGCAGGCTGTTCAACGAGCAGTTCAGAGGATACAGCAGCCGCAAAAAATTCATCAGCTAACATTTCAAATGAGAAGCCTGATTCTACCGAAAAGTCAGGCGGCGGTGGACCTGAAGAAGAAAGCATAGATACATCAAACATCAAGACTAAGTATAAAGATGTTGCCTATGGCAGCAAATCTGAAATACAAAAGTTGGATATTTATTTGCCGAATGAAGGTGAAGGTCCTTTCCCGGTAATTGTTGCTATTCACGGCGGCGGATTTATGAAGGGAGATAAAACAGGTGCAGACCTTTCTCCTACGCTGGAAGGTGTGAATCGCGGGTATGCTGTTGTGCCGGTTAATTATAGACTATCCGGTGAAGCTATTTTTCCTGCAGCGATAAATGATGTAAAAGCAGCGATTCGATATATTAAGAAGAATGCCAAAGAGTATAACTTGGACCCTAGCAACATTGCTGTATGGGGAAATAGTGCTGGTGGAAACTTAGCGGCTTTAGCTGGTACAAGTGGGGATGATAACTCGTTAAATGGTGAAAAACCTGAAAACCCAAAGTATTCCTCTGAAGTAAAGGCTGTTATTGATTGGTTTGGACCACTTGAATTCTTAAAACTGGACGAGCAATTTGTAGAATCAGGAATTACCCCTAAGTTGGGAGAGAGAAGTTCAGATACATCTCCAGAAAGTAAATATATTGGAGGTAATATAACAGAAAACGTTGAACAAGCCGAAAAAGCGAATCCAGCAAGCTACATTACTAAAAATGATCCGTACTTCTTTATTCAACACGGCACTGCTGACCAAAACGTTCCCACTCAACAATCAATTGATTTTGCAGAAAAATTAACGAACGTTATAGGCAAAGAAAAAGTCACTCTATCCCTTATAGAAGGTGCTGGTCACGGTGGGGAACAGTTTAATTCAGAAGAAAATCTTGAAGAAGTGTTTAAATTTTTAGATAGTGTATTGAAATAATCATTATGCGGGTGGTAATTTACCACTCGTTTTTTAGTTTTAAAATGAAATCCAATTGGCGGCTTTTAGGAACAAGGGAATTTCTTGCAATAGAAGGTTGAACTACAGCTTGTTGGTTCAAATAATCCACGAAAATCCATGGTTCTTCAATTGTATAAAGATTCAGCGGAAAGAGTCATTATAGATTCTAATGTGACCTCAATTCGTTTTATGATTAAACTGCATACACACGCTTCTATCCTGTTTCTGAAGGAGCAGATATTGTAAGTATCTGCACAGTTAAGTCCACCAACCCTAAGACTACACTCGAGGCCTGTGCAAATCTTATTCCAAAGGTGATAAAGAAGTAGCCGATATATATTCCACAACGCATTAGCTATTATTGAGACAGCTAAGAAAAATAACTAACTTAACTTATCCTATTATGATTCCCTTCAATTAATTATTTTTTTGATAAAATACAGCCTGTCTTCTTGAAATAAACTGCGAATTGATAAAAATTATTATATTAATATATCATTATAAAGCTAACATATATAAATAGACTATATATTACCAATATATTTATCTGGAAGTTTACTGTAAGATGATATATGGCTATAACAATAGACTCACATCCTATAGACAAAAGGGGCTAGAATATATAATGTCCAATCTAGTACAATGCAAGGCATGTAATAAAGAAGTTGCCAAGGGAGTTAAAAAATGTCCTCATTGCGGTAAAGATCAGCGCAATTGGTTTATGAGACATAAGATTATGACCTTCATAGTAGCAATCATTCTAATAGCTATCATAAGTAGTGCAGCTGGTGGAGGCGGTTCAGATTCAGCTTCTACATCTGGATCAACGCCTGCTGATAGTTCATCTAAGGTAAAAGAAGAAAAAGTATACAAAGTAAATGAGCCAGTTGTGGTTGATGAAAAGGCTGAAATTGTAATTACTAAAGTAGAAGAAAAAGCTCAAGTAGGTAATGAGTTTATTAGTAAAAAAGCTTCTGATGGCGGCACTTTAGTAGCAGTTCAATTGACAGTTAAGAACGTTTCTGAAAAACCTATCGGAGCATTTTCAACACCAACCTTTAAGCTGGTTGATGAAAAAGGTACAGAGTATGAAACTGACATAGATGCTAGTTCAAACTATTCTGTTGAAACTAACATTGATAACTCTAAGTTAATGAGTGACTTAAACCCTAACATTAAGGTAACTGACGTTCAAGTGTATGAGATTTCAAAAGAATCATACGCATCTGGAAAATGGTTTATCCAAGTTAGTGGAAAAGAAAAGATTCAAATTAAATAATTTCCAAAAAAGGTAGCTGAATTTATCAGTTACCTTTTTTATTTGAAGGGCTCCTACTTTTTCTTTTTTGCTTATGAAAATCTCTTGGATCAACTCTATATCCAATTCATCCTGCTCGTCACGTTGTGCCCTAAAGGTGCAGACCTCAACCAATCATAGTAGCCACTTCGGCTAACACCTGCCAGTTCCAGGTATGAAACAGCTTTATTTACCTGATATATTCTTATCGTTTTCTCGATCAAAGAAAACTTCTCAGTTGCCGTTAGAACCGTTTCTTCTTCAACGCCTGCCTTTCTAACTCTTCCAGCTTTTTTAGGAAGTCATTCTCTGCCTCAAGGAATTAAATGCGTGCCTCAGCTTTCCTTAATTTCTCTTCCGCGGAAAGATGTTTTGAAGAAGGGCCCCTGTACTCCCTTTGCCTCTGTATTCTGTAAGGAAACCTTCCTTCTCTAAACCTTTCATACGAATCCCTCCAACGCTTAAGACAACGTTTGGGTTGTTCCTTACCGATCATGTCTAGGTCAATGCGCTGAAGTTTTTCCATTTTTGTAATCCGTGACTGCTTTTAGCATAAATTCAGGACTATAGGAGATTGACCTTTCAGAAGCGCTCAAAACATTAGGGTTCTTCTCAAGCTCTTTAATTTGGAATTCATTATAAATATTCTTACTCATGATAATTCTCGCCCATATTCATTAAATCTATTGAAACACAAAAACCCCGGATAGGGGCACTTTTTTATCAGTGTCCGCTATCCGGGGTATAGTTCAGCTCGATGTGTACCCCCACAGTGGACTTTCACCACCTAGATAGTTGCCATGCCTGGCACACTAAGAAAAGCCGTCTAAATGACGGCTCTGACCTTTACTTAATCCATCCGTTTTGTTGAAAAGCACCTTAGTAGCATACCTTGGCCCTATTTCTCTTCCTCGACCTTAATGACCTTTCCTGTCCCTGCGTCTACTTTCACATCAAATTCCTTTTGTTCTTGCGAAATTTCAATATCGTATAACAATATTCCGTTCTCTGTTTCGAGTTCACGATCGGTTACGGTACCATTCACTTTTTTCAAGGCCGTTTCTACCGCGGCCTCAACGCTTACTTTTGGCTTTTTGGCTGTCTCTCTGCGTGTGGAATCATCATCTGTGCTATCGATATCGCCTTGGATGGATCCACCATCAGCAAGCTCGTCATCGTCATCGTCCTTTTCAACAGCAATGATTTTCCCTGTTGTCCCATCCAGCTCAACTTCATTATACCCAGTGTCTGTCTTGACGGTCATTTCATATTGTACTTGATTATAATCCCAATCCTTTTCCATTTCGGTTACGTCACCATCTAATTCTTTGCTGACAATTTCAGATGCCTCAGTTTCAGAAATCTTTAACATACTTTTCTCCGCATAGACCGCCGTGCCTGCTGCCCCCAATACGATCAGCAAGAGAATTGAAAAGATAGTGATGATTATTTTCTTTCTTTTTACAGCAGTTTCCCTTATCTTAAGCCATGCATTTTTCATCCTGTATTCCTCCTTGTTTATCAATACTTCAAATTTAAACAGGAAAAATAATAGGAAGATGAAAGTAGCATTAAAATTAGATGAGAATTTTTAATTTTTAAGCATCCAAATATAATCGCAGCCGAGGTTCCTTTTCCCTCCACACTCTTTATTTCCAGCTCTGCCCCCATGGCATCTACCATAGATTTCGCAATCGACAATCCCAGCCCATTTCCTCCTGTCTTTCTGGAGCGGGAACGGTCCACCCGGTAAAAACGATCAAAAATGAAGGCTAAGTCCTTCTGTGAGATTCCAATGCCTTTATCCTCAACGATGATGGCAATCCAGTCATCCTGTTCTACTTTGACGATTATTTCGTCACTGCTATATTTTAAAGCATTATCAAGGAGGATGATTAATACCTGTTCTAGTTTAGTCTTATCGGCAACCATATTTATTTCCTGCTGCGAAGCATTGATCAGGATGGTTCGATTGGAAGCCCTTGATAATGGCTGAGCAACCTCCCGGCAAAACTGGACAGCCTCAAATTCCTCTTTCTCAGCTTCATCCGCATGGCCCTGCGTGGCCGCTTCCAATAAGTGCCCGGTCAATGTCTTCATTCGGTTTGCCTCGTGTTGGATCGCTTCGACAGCTTCTTCCAATATCTTCTTATCCTCCATCCCCCAACGCTTCAACAGGCTGGCATAACTATCAATAATGGTCAGCGGTGTCTTTAATTCATGAGAGGCATCGGAAAGGAATTGCTGCTGCTTAGCATAATTGATTTCTAAGCGGTCCATCATCTTATTAAAGGTGACAGCCATCGCCTTCAATTCATCCTTAGAATCCCCCGCGTCAACGGGGATTGTTTTAAACGTACCATCCCTCTCAATTTCGCTCATCGTCCTGCTCATAATAGAAATGGGAGCAATGATTAATGTAGATAGCCACCTCCCCGCAACAACCGAAAGAATGAGAATGATGAGCGATGCCACCATTAGTACTGTTGAAAGCAGTGACAAACCTTCGAAAACTGATTCCAGGCTGGTCCTTATTTCAATTGTGCCGATCAATTCACCATCAGCACGGTACGGAAGGCGGTAAATCAATCGTTCTTCCCTATAGCGCACATCGAATTCTTCCTCCTTTACAGGCCTGGGAGGAATGACCTCTGCATCATCTTCATCATCGGCATTCATATTTACAACTTCGCTGTCCAGATTAACAATGAAGACCGTGCCGTCCTCTGGAGTATAGGCGGATAATATACTAGAACCGCCGCCGAAAATATCATTCTTTGAATGACTTTCCTTCAAAAGTGCCGCCTGGTCCTCCAGCATTTCTTTTTCCCTCTCCAAAGAAAAACTGAAGAAAAGGAAGGCCAGAAGTACATTTAACAATAGCAGCATCGCGAGTAAAAAAAGACTTGAATATAATTGAATTTTTGTTCTAATCTTCATATCAAAGCTCCTTAATGCTGTATCCTACACCCCGGTAAGTCTGTATCAGCGACTCATCTCCTGCCGAGTCTATTTTCTTCCTTAAATAGCGGACGTAAACATCCACGACATTCGTCTCCCCTATATAATCGTACCCCCAGACATGGGTGAGGATTTGGTCACGCGAAACGACCAAGTTTTTATTTTGAAGCAGGTAGGCTAACAGGTCGAATTCCCTGGCAGTAAGCTCAATCAATTTTCCCTCCTTCAGGACCTCCCTTGTAGGCAAGCCAAGGACGAGGCTGCCGGCGGACAGGCTATCTTGCTTTTCATTTGCTAATTTCGCTGTCGTAGGACTATTTCGCAGGCAGGCACGTATTCTTGCAAGCAATTCCTCCATATCAAATGGTTTCGTAATATAATCATTTGCACCAAGATCCAGCCCGCTGACCTTATCTGGAACCGCATCCCGTGCAGTCAACAGAATAACCGGAGTCGTTATTTCCTTATTCCTCATTCTTCTTAGAACCTCCAGACCATTTAAGCCCGGAAGCATCACATCAAGCAAAATGAGATCCCACTGTTCCTGCGCTCCAGTTGCAAGCCCCTCATTGCCATCAAAGACCGCCTTCGTCTGATAACCTTCGCGGGTCAACTCCAGCGTCAAAATCCTGGCAATCTTTTCTTCATCCTCCACAATTAAAATGCGCTGTACCACTTCGAACTCCCCTTTCATTTCATGTAAGTGTACTTGATAAAAATTAAAATGGAATGAGAAAAGTATGCAAGCAGAAAAAACGTGACGCTTTAAACACGGTATAAGCCACCCCATTCGGTGGCTCCCTTTGCTTTAGAGCCTCCTTATACACTGTTCTATAGCTTTATTTGATAAACACCCAATTAGGTTCTATCAGAAAAATTCAACAACAGCCGCAATTACCATCATTGCCCCCTTCAGCTAAATAAGAAGAACAACTGTTGAAGTCTTAATAATGGCAACAAAAAAGGAACCTCAAAGGTCCTCTGTCAAAACAGCATTTCCTTAATAGAGCTGTTGCATTTCCCCCGAAGTAGCTCAATAGCATAACTTTTCCTTGTAATTATATAAAGAGCTAAAGCATCCTTTACTTTAAGTACAATCTTTCACAATCTGAAGAGAAGATGCCAATATGACAGCTCCGTTTCATCCTTTAATTCTTGCACCTGAGGGTTAAATAAAAGTGGGCTTATATGTGATTTTTTAATCTCTTTTCCATCAGTTCTGCCGTTTGTTTCGAAATTGATTTCTTTCATTTTGTAATTTATCAATGATGTTAATATAATCTGTTTCATTTCAGTTCTGGCTTAATTTATATGCAGCCTGAATTTCTCCCACCTTAATCTTAAATACAACAATTCCTATCGGAGACTTTAAACTATTTACAATAATCCACCTTTCAAAAAATTTAGATGAGTGTTTTGGTCATTATTAAGTCCACTTGTTCTTCATCACCCATATAAAAAGAGTGGGCGCCAGTTTGGACAAACCCCTTTTTCTGATAAAAAGCAATGGCATTTTCATTTTCTTCCCAGACGCCTAGCCAGATTTTCTTTTTCTTGTGTTCCAGCGCAACTTCCATCGCTTTATTTAGCAGATGCTTCCCAAGCCCATGTTTTTGGAATTTCATCTTTACATAAATCCTCTCGACTACAAGTGATTGATCGCCCATTGCTTCCGACTGAGCATTATCAGTATTGACCTTTAGCCAACCAGCGACTTCATGATTAAAATAAGCAAAAAAGAATTGCGAAGAACAATTGGCTAATTCTTTTTCTAATTGTTTCAAATCAAATGCCCTTCCAAATAGGCATTGATCTGTTCTGGTTAATTCTGTTCCTTAAATGTCTCATTAAATGTTCTCTTTTAAAAAGACAAAGACCTGAAGTTTCAGGGTTGTTAACAGCCTTTATCATGGGTATTGGTATTGATATTTGGCTTTTTTTTTTGCACTATTTGATAATACTTGAACTATGGTACACAAACTTTTTGTTTTGGAAGCGGCTTGGTTGTTAAAGGATTAGGGACTGCAACGTATTTACGCGGAAATTTTGCACCGATTCCAGTTGACCGATTAACATTAATCATACAAGAAACTAGACAAATTCTGCCCCGTTTGTACAATAAGAAAAAAGCCGCCATTATTGGCAGCCGGAACGTAAAGTAATGCCCCCTTTAGCCAACCATGAATCGCAAAACCAGCGATTCACCACAGAGAATGAAAATAGCTTCGATCCGTCCATACTGTTTCTAGGCTGGGAGAGGAAGGTCGATCAACTATGGTGCCATAGAGCCCATCCTTTAGTCTGACTCCAACGACCACGGTGCACCACCGACTGTCGCTCCCCTCGCGGGAAG
Organism: Peribacillus saganii; assembly: GCF_003429095.1. Taxonomy (GTDB): domain Bacteria; phylum Bacillota; class Bacilli; order Bacillales; family DSM-1321; genus Peribacillus; species Peribacillus saganii. The sequence continues at coordinate 1,495 of NZ_QVTE01000020.1, read as the reverse complement.
CACTCATGGTAGATTAATCCTAATTCTGGTTGCTGCACCAGCCTCCATTCTAACTAGCCTCGAAAGGAAGAATTCAGTGGATGTAATCATTGAAAGAGCTTGCGGGTTGGATGTCCATAAAGACAATATTACGGCCTGCATCATGACATCTGAAGGAAAGGAAGTTCGGACGTTTTCCACTAAAACTGTTTTTCTCTTAGAGTTAATCGATTGGATTAAGGAACAAGGATGCAGCCACGTCGCGATGGAAAGCACAAGCGTTTACTGGAAGCCTGTGGTCAACCTTTTGGAAGCAGAAGGTATAGAATTCCTTGTCGTCAATGCTCAGCACATGAAGTCCCTTCCGGGTCGCAAGACCGATGTAAAGGATGCAGAATGGATAGCCCAACTTCTGAGGCATGGACTGTTAAAAGCCAGCTTCATCCCCAACCGGACCCAGCGGGAACTCCGGGAACTTGTTCGTTATCGCCGAAGCATTATCGAGGAACGTGCTCGGCAGCACAACCGGATTCAAAAGGTGCTTGAAGGGGCGAATATTAAACTTGGGTCGGTGGTTTCTGACATCATGGGTGTTTCTGCAAAGGACATGCTTCGTGCCATCGCTGATGGTGAGGAAGATCCTTTAAAACTATCAAACTTAGCTCGACGCACAATGAAACGGAAGAAAGATGAACTTGAGCTTGCACTCAAAGGATATGTGAATCCTCACCAACGGCTTATGTTAAAAACCATTTTAACGTATATTGATTTCCTTACTGACCAAATTGAACTGCTGGATAATGAGATTGCACAAAGGGTCAGTCTCTATGAAGAAGATATCGAAAGGCTCGATTCCATTCCTGGCATAGCTAAAAGGATGGCCGAACAGATCCTCGCTGAGATTGGACCTGATGTAGGAACGCAGTTCCCTAGTGCCGCACACCTATGTTCTTGGGCTGCTCTTGTACCGGGCCACAATGAAAGTGCTGGAAAAAGGAAATCTTCGAGAGCCAAAAAAGGCAACAAGTATCTTCGTTCAGCACTAACAGAAGCAGCTCAATCAGTAAGAGGATCAAAGAATTATCTTGGTGCCCTATACAGACGGACAGCCGGCCGAAAAGGCAAGAAGCGTGCAGCCATTGTGGTCGCCCATGCGATGTTACGAATCGCGTATTACCTGCTTGCCAGAAAAGAAATGTACGTTGACCTCGGCGAAGACTACTTTGACAAACAGAGACAGGTCTCCATTGTTCGGCATTCAGTTCGGAGACTGGAAAACTTGGGATACACCGTAACTATTTCGGAAGCATCATAGTCCTTAAATACCCGAATCAATGAACAGACGCTCTCCTTTTAAAAAAATGACTGAGCTGCGTCTATTTAAGTATGGTCATTTTCCTGAAGTTGTAGAATTAAATTTTCATGGTAGTTGAAGAAATTGTTGTCTATTATCTGTGGGATATTAAACAAAGTCGAGTAGAAGGGAACCTCTCTACCTTTTGGTAGATTGTGTTCC
>NZ_QVTE01000002.1 GCF_003429095.1 Peribacillus saganii | reverse complement strand
CATTAAAACGTTGGCGCTTTGTTTTGTTCAGTTTTCAAAGAGCAATGCCGTTCCTCTTAGAAGCGACTTTACTAGTATACCATTTGTCATTACAGTAGTCAACATTTTTTCATTTACATTGTAAACAACACTGTCATTTTGACGACAAATAATATAATAACAAGCCGTCTTAACTAAGTCAACCCTTTCTTTACTTTTTCTCTTGATATTTGATTTTGCCCAAAAAAACCTTCCTCAATGATTATAGAGGAAGGCTTTTACTATAGTTGCGTTATACAACCCAATATTCAATGGCCGCTAGGGCAAATAAGCCAGGAATGCCCAAAATTCCAGCAACAGCAGCTGTAATGGCATTGATTGGAACATGTAAGCCGATATTGCCGCCCAGGGCATTCAGGAAAAATAAAAAAACTGCCCCTATGATCAGCTTTATAAAACATTGTCCAACCAAACGTACAGGTTTAAGTGGTGCACCCGCCACTAGCAAAAGTAATATTAGGCCGCCAATAACCGAAATAATTACAATTGGTTCCAAAAAAAACCCCCCTCACCATAGCTTGTACTTCAGCTTATGAACCGAAATACAAAATAAGAACTAATGAATAAGGAGGATTAAGGATAATAGTTTTTGTCATTTTTTTATCAAAAATAAAGATTATCTGTTTATTTTCACGTTTCGATGTTTCGCTTCTTTAAATAGGTAGAAGTATTTTGCTTCCGCTATCTTTGTATGAATGATAACCCGGTCGGATGGATCCATACTTTTCTCCAAAAGAGATTTTTGATTCATCCAATTGATTTTAAGCTGCTCCATGTGAGTAATAAGCTTCTGATCATATTCTTTACGAAGCCAACCTTTTCGGTGAAACAACACCGCTATTCCTCCCAGCTGCCAATACTCTAAATTTCTCTTCTACCTTCCAGAGCTTTGGAAAGTGTTACTTCATCCGCATATTCCAGATCGCCCCCAACAGGTAATCCGTGGGCAATCCTTGTTATTTTAATTCCCGATGGTTTTAAAAGACGGGATAAGTACATCGCTGTAGCTTCCCCTTCAATATTCGGGTTCGTGGCCAGGATAACTTCCTCAACCGTCTCGTCGTGGAGTCTTTTCAGAAGGTCAGGAATATTAATATCCTCTGGACCGATTCCATCCATTGGCGAGATACTGCCATGCAGTACATGGTATAACCCGTTGTATTCCCTCATCTTCTCCATTGCGATGACATCTTTAGGATCCTGGACTACACACACAACACTTCGGTCTCTCCGCTGATCAGCGCAAATATAACACGGATCTTGGTCTGTAATATGGCCGCATACTGTACAATAAGATAAATTCCGCTTTGCGTTCACGAGCGCTTTAGCAAAATCCAGAACTGTATCTTCTTTCATGCTGAGCACAAAAAAAGCGAGACGCGCTGCCGTTTTAGGACCAATCCCCGGCAATTTCATAAAGCTGTCGATCAGCTTTGAAATAGGTTCCGGATAATGCATCAAATGCCTCCTATATTAAAACATGCCGCCAGGGAGGTTCATTCCCTTTGTAAATTGCCCCATTGTTTGGTTTGTCAGTTCATCCGCTTTCTTCAATGCGTCGTTTGTAGCTGCCAATACTAAATCCTGAAGCATTTCAATATCCTCTGGATCAACAACATCCGGCTTGATGTTTACTTCTAAAATTTCTTTATGCCCTGAAACAACTACTGTTACCATTCCGCCGCCAGCTGTTCCTTCGATTTTCTTTTCACCAAGTTCTTCTTGAGCCTCAGCCATTTTCTTTTGCATCTTCTGCATTTGCTTCATCATATTTTGCATATTGCCCATTCCGCCACGCATAATCATAACCTCCAGTTAATCTTTAATTTCGAGTAAGTCATCGCCGACCAGTTTCCTTGCTTCAGCGATAAAAGGGTCTTCTTCTGCTGCTGCACCCGTTTCATTAGGATCGTTTTGTTGGGTCGACAGAAACTCTTCCCTTACCATTTGCCATTGTTCTTCAGGAATGCCTGCCATTTCAAGCCGTTTACCTGTTGCTTTTTGCATAATTGATGCCATAACTTCCAGGAAGCGGGCATTTTCCATTGCCATCTGACAATGGATATTATATTTAAATTTTACCACAAACGCATTGGAAGAAGCAGCAACAGGTTCTGCTTCATTTAGCAGAGCCGCTAAAGATTTCATACTTTGGTTTCCCAGCATCTCAAGCACTTCACCCCAATGGCTTTTTACTGCCTTTAAGTCAGGTTTAGTAGCTTGGCTTAAAATCAAATTTATTTTTCCAACAGGAGCCTTATAAGCTTTCTTTGAAATTCGTTGAGTTTTAGGCTGGGCAGCTGGTTTAGCTTCCTCTGAAGCTACAATCCCTCTTTCCTTTATCTCCTGAAGCTGCCGTTCGAGATATTCGATTTTATTAATAAGCTCCTCTACTCCACTATGCTGAGTACGATCCTCCTGCTCTATATGGCAAAGCTTAATTAAAGCTACTTCAAGGAAGATTCGTGGATGATTTGTCCACTTCATTTCTTGTTGTGTTTTATTAAAGTTATCAATTACTTCATAAATAAAGCCAGCCGGAATAATGCGAGACAGCTCCTCAAACTGGTTATCGATCATGACCCTTTCAAACGATTCTGCCAGCGTAGGGGCCGTTTGGTATAATAGCATATCTCTAAAGTAAAAGGTCATATCCTCGATAAATCTGGACGGATCCTTCCCCATTGCCAGAAGTTCTTCCAATACCTGAAGTGCACTAGTTACATCTTTTCCGAAAATTGCCTTTGCAAGTCTGCTTAAAAAGGCTTGAGATACAGAACCCGTGACAGTTAATGCATCTTCAACAGTTACTTTATCGCTGCTGAAGGATATTGCCTGATCGAGCAAACTGAGCGCATCACGCATCCCACCCTCTGCCGCACGGGCGATGATATGCATAGCCTGTTCATCACAAGCTACACCTGTTTCTGCAACAATCTGGTTCATACGGCCGACAATGTCTGACGGCTGGATCCTCTTAAAATCAAACCGCTGGCAGCGGGAAATGATTGTTAGAGGAATTTTATGAGGTTCTGTAGTCGCCAAGATAAAAATAACGTGTTTTGGCGGTTCCTCCAGTGTTTTTAACAGTGCGTTAAAGGCACCCGCAGACAGCATATGAACTTCATCCACGATGTATACCTTGAATTTTACAGCGCTGGGCGCATATTTTACTTTATCGCGAATATCCCTTATTTCTTCTACCCCGTTATTGGAGGCAGCATCAATTTCAATCACATCAGGGATAGATCCCTCTGTAATTCCTCTGCATGAAGCACATTCGTTACACGGCTCTTTAACTGGAGCCCTTTCACAGTTAACCGCTTTTGCCAAAATCTTTGCTCCACTTGTCTTACCGGTTCCCCGGGGCCCGGAAAATAGATAAGCGTGCGATACCTTTTGCTGCAGGAGGGCATTCTGCAGCGTTTTCGTTACATGTTCCTGACCGACTACATCAATGAACTGCTGCGGTCTCCATACACGGTATAATGCTTGATATGCCACGAATACACCCCCTTTTATATATATCTTTCCATTATGAAGTTGTGAATTAACAAGCTAGCTCAACAATCCCACAATATACATTATAACGTAAAGATTTTCCTTTTTAAAATTCGGACCAGTAAAACACTTAACCTTCTTCATACAAAAAAACTCACCCGGATGGATGAGTTTATGTGCTATGTAATAACTGCCGTGCACCTTCTGTCGATTAGCACCCATAAGCGTTACTCAAGCAGTTAGCTCAGTCCAGGCAACCCTGCGGCACATGAGAGCTTCCACTTAATGCTGCTTCCTTCCGGACCTGACATGTTTCATGGATTCCCATTGCGCAGGACCCAAACTTCAACGCCACTTACTTAAGGCAGGCCCTACAGTATACTAACCTCGAGAAGGAATTCAACCTCGCTGGAGCGGATTGCGAGTACAGGGCACCGCTACCTCCCCGTCTAGCACGGCAAATTTGATACCATATTGTTTGGTGTGCTCTAGTGAACACATTTATTAGTATACTAATTTTTATTAGAAAAAGCAATGCTTATTCACTGTAAAATCTTTGAAGTTTCTCCAGTGCCTTTTCCCTATTCCTTCTTTTCTCCTCTTTCTTGCGGGTGCGAAGATCCCGGAAGAAATCTGTAAGGATTTCACCGCACTCTTTTGCCATTACCCCTGAAGTCAGTTCACACTGATGGTTAAAACGTTCATCCTGGAGGAGATTCATAAAGGTGCCAGCACAGCCAGCTTTAGGATCATGGGCACCAAAAACAACCCTTTTTATTCTGGATTGTAAAATAGCCCCGGCACACATCGGACATGGCTCCAGTGAAACGTATAAAGTAGCATTCTCAAGCCTCCAGGTTCCCAATGACTCGCAAGCACTGCTGATAGCAAGAAGTTCTGCATGAGCAATTGCATTCTGATCTGTTTCCCTCAGATTATGGGCACTTGCGATCACCCGGCCTTCAAGTTCAATGACTGCCCCAATCGGCACTTCCTGTAAAGACCTTGCTTTTCCCGCTTCCACCAACGCCATTTTCATATAGTATTCATCACTCATGGTATAACCCCTTAGATAATGGATAAACGTAAAATTAATAACACATTCTCTTTGCTCGTTCCCCACCATTATAACTGAAAAGAGGCTCTGAACGAAAATTGATGCCAGTTTTACCTAAACTTCTCATCTCTTTACCTAAAAGAGGACCAATTATCCCCATATGTGAGAAAAATTCTTCTTCTCTCATACTCATTATTCTCATCTCTAACAAGCATGTCTATGGTACAATAGCATTTGGCTTAAAAATGTGAATAACAATGTAAACAGCCGCTTTTAAGGGGGACAGATTTATGAATTACACACCATTTATCACCGTTGAAGGGCCGATTGGTGTGGGGAAAACATCGTTAGCTAAGGCGATCTCAGACCATTTTCAGTATGGCTTGCTAAAAGAAATCGTGGATGAGAACCCATTTCTCGGGAAATTTTATGAGAATATTGACGAGTGGAGCTTTCAAACAGAAATGTTTTTCCTCTGCAACCGCTATAAGCAATTGGAGGATATTGAAGAAAACTTCCTAAGTGCTCATAAGCCTGTTGTTGCAGATTACCATATATTTAAGAATCTTATTTTTGCTCAACGAACATTGAAGGAAAAGCAATACGGCAAATACTTGGAAATTTTTAATATACTTACGTCAGATATGCCGACACCAAATATGGTTGTATACTTAAACGCAAGTCTTGACACCCTTTTATCGCGAATCAGCAAAAGAGGAAGGGAAGTTGAAAAGAACATCAGTCCTTTATATCTTGAGCAGCTGTCCATTGACTATGAGAACTTTATGCTCTCATTTGAAAAGCAGCATCCTGATATTCCGGTATTGCGTTTTAATGGTGACGAGTTCGATTTCGTTGAAAATAAAAAGGACTTATCTCATATTCTTTCCAGGATCGAAACTGAACTTCCTAAAGGAGTAAACACCCATGAACCTTCGAAAAAAATATGATATCCCCAACAATGCAGTTATCACGATTGCTGGTACAGTTGGCGTTGGAAAATCAACCATGACTAATGCGCTGGCACAAGCATTGGACTTTCGCACCTCTTTTGAAAAAGTTGACACAAACCCTTATTTAGATAAGTTCTATGCAGACTTTGAAAGATGGAGCTTCCACCTGCAAATCTACTTCCTTGCTGAACGCTTTAAGGAACAAAAGCGTATTTTTGAATATGGCGGGGGATTCATCCAGGACCGTTCGATTTATGAGGATACAGGCATTTTTGCACGGATGCATTATGAGAAAGGAACCATGAGCGAAGTCGATTACGAGACATACACAAGCCTTTTCGATGCGATGGTTATGACTCCGTACTTCCCGCATCCTGATTTGCTTATTTATCTTGAAGGCTCTTTGGATGATATACTTGACCGGATTAAAGAACGCGGCCGTCCAATGGAACAGCAAACTCCTATTGAATATTGGGAGGAAATGCATCATCGTTATGAAAATTGGATTAATCAATTTAATGCTTGTCCTGTATTGCGCTTAAATATAAATGACTATGACCTTGTTAATAATGAAAAATGCGTTGAACAAATTGTTGAACGAGTCGGTCATTTTATTAAAAAGACAAGAGAATTAACAAAAATATAAAGTTAAACCTAGTTGGATGCCAACTAGGTTTTTTACTTTTACATTATATTGATATAAAGTACAAGCTCCCGAAAAGGAACTTCGACCAACAACCTTACTCCCGGAGTCATTAAATATCAAAAAATCCGTTGCATTCCTGCAGCGGATTCCGTACATTTTTATATTTAATCAGGATAATTTAAAGAATAAATGGTAAATGGAGGAGGTAGAGGGATTCGAACCCCCGCGAGCTGTTACGCCCCTGTCGGTTTTCAAGACCGATCCCTTCAGCCGGACTTGGGTATACCTCCGTGTCACTATAATAGATTAGCATGTTGGTTACAAATTGTCAATAAATACAATAGATTTTTTAAAGAATTCGTAGGATAACGATTGGAAGCCTGCTATCGCAAAACAGGCTTCCCTTTAAAATCATATATATTTAAACAACAAATTTCGGCTTTATAATCTCTTTACCGCCCATATACGGTCTTAACACTTCCGGAATTACAACAGAACCATCTGCTTGCTGGTAGTTCTCCAAAATTGCAGAAACTGTTCTTCCAATAGCAAGTCCTGATCCATTTAATGTATGGACATGTTCTGGCTTTGCTTTAGGTTCCCGGCGGAAACGAATATTCGCGCGGCGTGCCTGGAAAGCTTCGAAATTACTGCAAGAAGAAATTTCCCGGTATGTTCCATAACTAGGAATCCACACTTCAATATCATATTTTTTTGCTGCTGTGAAACCTAGGTCAGCGGTACACATGCTTAAGACTCGGTATGGAAGCCCTAATAACTGAAGCACTTTCTCGGCATGGCCTGTTAATGATTCTAACGCCTCATAAGAATCCTCAGGCTTTACAAACTTAACAAGCTCAACCTTATTAAATTGGTGCTGGCGGATCAGCCCTCGAGTATCGCGGCCGGCTGATCCCGCTTCAGAACGAAAGCAGGCACTGAACGCAGCATAGCTGATAGGAAGCTGTTCACTAGTTAAGATTTCTTCTCTATGAAGGTTTGTTACTGGAACTTCTGCTGTAGGGATAAGGAAGTAATCTTCACTTTCAATAAGGAAAGCATCCTCTTCAAATTTAGGCAGCTGGCCTGTACCAATCATGCTGGCGCGGTTCACAAGAAAAGGCGGCATGATTTCTTCATAGCCATGTTCCTCTACATGCAAATCGAGCATGAAATTGAAAAGTGCCCTTTCTAAACGCGCACCTAGACCTTTATAAAATACGAATCGGCTCCCAGTTACTTTTGCTGCACGTTCAAAATCTAATATGTTGAGTTCATCCGCAACATCCCAATGCGGCTTTGGTTCAAAATCAAATTGAGGAATTTCTCCCCAAGTGCGGATTTCAACATTATCATCCTCAGAGTCTCCTACAGGAACACTTTCATGTGGAATATTGGGAATAGATAATAACAGCTGGTCCAACACTTCTTCTACGTTACGCAGCTCATCATCCAATTGTTTAATTTTGTCTCCAACCTCACGCATTTCTGTTATTAAATGATCAGCATCCTGTTTCTCTCTCTTTAACACTGCTACCTGCTGAGAAACTTCATTTCTCTTGCTTTTTAGCTGCTCAGTCTCGGCAATTAAAGCGCGTCGTCTTGTATCAAGCTCCTCAAACTTGCCGAGGTCTGTTAAATCTTCTCCCCGAAATTGCAGTTTCTTTTTTACTTCTTCAAAGTTAGCCCTCAATACTTTTATATCCAGCATCTTTTTTCCTCCTAAATAATTTATAATCTTTTTTTAAACGCAAAAAACTCCCGTCCCCCAAAAAGGGACGAGAGTTAACCCGCGTTGCCACCCTAGTTAAAAGCACGCAAAGATGCTTTTCACTTATCAGGATAACGGCGTATGCCGAAAGTAATTACTTGCCTAAAAAGGCGTTCCATACTTTACTCCAGGATGGATTCACAAGGATCTGCCGCCGGTTTGCACCATCCACCAGCTCTCTTAAGACTAGAAAGACTTGTTACTGATTCCTGTCACAGTTTTAATTAAATATCAGATTGTTTTTCATAATGTACTATAATAATTTACGATATGCAACCTTTTTATACGGTTTTTATAGAAAAAAACCTTTCAGATTTAGAACCATCCTTTTACTGTTGAAGAAATACTGCCCCAAACATCTCCAAAAAATCCGCCAACTGCACGCATAGAAAGAACAAACCAGTTTGCTTTTTCTACCGATTCAGCAGCTACGATATCAACCTTGATAGATTCAGAACCTTTTTTAGTGACAAAGCCGTAATCTTCACCTTTCTCAGGCTTAATTGTTAAGTAACCAACTTTTTCTCCCTTTTTAATAGGAGCAGTAAGTTCGCCCTCTTTATTTTGCTTGTCTTTATCAAGAACGATGACCGGCTTATAACTGTCCTTCTCGCCTTTTTTTACAACAAGATCAATTGATTCCTTTGTATGGATCTTTACGGAATCCTCTTTACCTTTTATTACTGGCAAAGTTTTGTTTCCTTTAACCTGATAATGCTCAGGAAGGATCTCTTCCTTGCCAAAGTTCGCAAAAGCATAATCCAACAGCTTAATACTATCGGCAAATCGCTCGTCCTTAGAAGTAGATTTCATGACAACAGTAATAAACCGTTGGCCGTTTCGAATAGCTGTGCCTGTATGTCCATAGCCCGCAAAATCTGTTGACCCAGTTTTTAATCCATCTACACCCTCATATTCATAAATAAGGCCTGGAAGCATCCAGTTGAAGTTTGGATAATCTCTGCCATCCCTGAACTTTAATTTCGGTGTTTTAGCAAAGTCAAGCACTTCCGGATAATCATTTATTAAATGGTAAGCTAATGTGACTATATCCCGCGCAGTCATAACATTCTCTTCATTAGGCTCGCCTGTAGGATGATTACCTAATAAATTGGAATTGTTAAGACCACTCGCATTAACAAATTTAAAATTTTTCATTCCAAGTTCTTTTGCCTTTTGATTCATCAGGCCAACAAAATTCTTTTCGCTTCCTGAAATAAGTTCAGCCAATGCAACGGTTGCCGCATTTCCTGAGAAAATTGACATTGCTTCATACAGCTCTTTTACCGTATAATCTTCCCCTTGCGTCAATCCTACATTCGAAAGACCTGGCGCAGCTGAAAGCTTATGTACGTATTCATTAATTTTTACTTTTTGATCCCAGCTAATTTTGTTATCTTTTATCGCTTCAAGAACAATGTATTCTGTCATCATTTTCGACATGGAAGCCACGCCTAATACTTTATCAGCATTTTTTTCGTACAGAATCTTACCTGTTTTTCCATCGACAATCATAGCTGCTTCTGCTTTTAGTCCTAGGTCCGCTTCAGCATGTGCAATCCCTGGATGATAAGCAAATTGCGATACCGAAAGGACAAACAGCATCGCAAACAGTAGTGTAATCTGGCTGAGTCTCTTCAATTTCCAATACCTCCAACTTCATTTCTCTCAATCTATTTTTAAGAAGACCGCTCTTCTCTTCTTTAACAAACAACCTTGTATATTTTATCATATAAAACGCAAAAAAAATAGACAGAGAATAGTCACCCTCTGTCTAACTAATTAGATGAAAATAGATAATTTTATAGGTAAAACGCCTTAATTACATCGAGTAATTTGGTGATTCTTTCGTTATTTGGACATCATGCGGATGGCTTTCTCTCAAACCCGCTCCCGTCATGCGGATAAACTGAGTTTCTTCCCGAAGTGCATGAAGATCCTTTGTACCGCAATAACCCATACCGGAACGGATTCCGCCAATAAGCTGGTAGATCGTATCAGTCAAAGGCCCTTTGTAAGGAATCCTTCCTTCAATGCCTTCCGGAACAAACTTTTTATTATCCTCCTGGAAATAACGATCTTTTGATCCTTTTTCCATTGCGCCAATTGAACCCATTCCACGGTATACCTTAAAACGGCGTCCCTGATAGATTTCTGTTTCTCCAGGAGATTCACTAACACCGGCAAGAAGGCTTCCAAGCATAACTGCATGCCCTCCTGCTGCCAGGGCCTTAACAATATCCCCTGAATACTTGATGCCTCCATCAGCAATAATTGTTTTTCCATGCTTACGTGCCTCTGTCGCACAATCATAAACAGCTGTAATTTGCGGAACACCGACCCCTGCCACTACCCGGGTTGTACAGATAGATCCAGGTCCAATTCCAACCTTTACGATATCAGCGCCTGCTTCAATCAATGCTTTTGTCCCTTCAGCGGTCGCCACATTACCTGCAATTATAGTCAATTGAGGATAGGCATCTCTGATAACCTTTACTGTATCCAGAACACCTTTTGAATGGCCATGCGCTGTATCAATAACAATAACATCCACATTAGCCTTTACAAGTTTCTCAACTCGTTTCAATGTATCATTAGTAACTCCTACCGCAGCCCCGCATAGCAATCTGCCTTGCTTATCCTTGGCTGAGTTCGGAAATTCGATTACCTTTTCAATATCCTTAATCGTGATAAGGCCTTTTAAAACGCCTGCATCGTCAACAAGCGGCAATTTCTCAATTTTGTACTTTTGCAAAAGCTTCTCTGCTTCCTCCAAAGTAGTACCAACAGGCGCTGTCACTAAATTTTCTTTTGTCATTACATCTGAAATTTTAATTGAAAAGTCCTGAACAAAACGCAAATCCCTGTTTGTTAAAATGCCGACAAGTTTTTGTTCATCTGAATTATTAACAATTGGCACACCTGAAATTCGATATTTCCCCATCAAGTGTTCAGCATCGTATATTTGATCATCAGGGAATAGGTAAAAAGGATCTGTGATAACGCCACTTTCAGAACGTTTAACTTTATCAACCTGATCAGCTTGCTGTTCAATGGACATATTTTTATGAATGATTCCAATTCCACCTTGTCGTGCCATCGAAATAGCCATTTCAGCTTCAGTAACAGTGTCCATACCAGCACTGAAGATTGGAATATTTAAATTTAAATTTTCAGCCATACTGACCCTTAAGCTGACATCCTTGGGTAAAACTTCAGATCTTGCAGGCACCAATAATACATCATCAAAAGTTAAACCTTCTTTTGCAAATTTATTTTCCCACATCTTTTTTACCCTCCTGCTTCAAAATATTATTAGTAGGTTATCAACTGGACAAAATACTGTCAAGGAAGTTAAAAAATGTTTGATTATTCTTTTAATTTGGAGGAACCTTGTGAGTAACCACTTTAAACAGAAAACTTGGGATAAATTTACTTTATTTTTTTCCGCTTCTTTTTCCCAGTCCTACTTAAATAAATGTTATCAAAAAGAATCCATCACAGAAAAAGATACCAAAAGCTATGAAAACTGCTATCCTTTTCTTTATTATCTTGAGCATAGTAAAACTTATTATGACCAGGCAGCCATCGCTCCACCATCTATTCAGCCTATACTTGCTTTTTATGGTTTCACTCAGCTTCTAAAAGCATGCCTGTTAACCGTTGACCCGGTATATCCTGAATCAACCTCTGTACTTGCCCATGGAGTAACCACAAGGAAAAGAAAAAAACAGCAATACGAATTTTTATCCGATGAAATAAAAATACAAAAGCATGGCCTTTTTACTCATTTTGCTGAAAAAATGTTTCACATGAAACATCTGGATGGTGAAAAATTCTCCATGAGGGATTTATTGAAAGAATTGCCTGAGATGAGCCAGCCATTTGAATTTCTAACATTAACTAAAAATTTTAAAAAACTCGATTATCAAAACGGAGAATATCATTTGCCCATCTCAATACTTAACCGATTTCATATGACAAGTAATCGTTTCAATGACTATTTAAAATCTAAGGTTCCAATGGAAATCGAGCTTAAAGAAGGACCAACTTTATCACTTTTATTCGATGGAAAGCTCTCCTGCAATAATAATGCTCCATTCCGGAAGGATATCAATAGTGACAGCTTCATGCTCTCGCTTAATAAAGATTCACCTTGCTATGCCCTGCCTGAGCTAATCATCCATTACTTAGTCTTATATAACTTAAGCATGATCGCCCGCTATGAAACTGAATGGTGGTCCGAGCTTATTAAAAGTATGGCAAACAACGACTATCCATTTATCATGCAGTTTCTTACTATAACTTTGGAAAAGGGACCATATTTAATATTGAAATGGCTCACAGAAGATAAATTTTCAAATGATTAATATAGAACACAGAAGATTATGTGTGCATTCTTAACAGCAATTTTTTAAAAACAATAAAAAAGACCAGCTATTAGCTGATCTTTTGCTTGCCTGGCAACGTCCTACTCTCGGAGGACTTGCACAGGATAAGCAGAGCACTCACGTTTAAATGCAATATTCCTAAGAGCCCCATTTATGTTGATATTGATCAGTTCTTGCTTCGAAAATTTAAGTGGTTATCGGCAGCCTTGAGTGCATTATCATCAACTTTTTTATAGTATGATCAACTTACTACCCACCAGGTTACTGATAATGTTTTCAATGGGATGATATCATCAACTTCGGAATTTTTTCGTTTTTTATCAGCAACTTTGGAATTTTTTCGTTTACTTTTCCAATATATCGATGACTCGGTAATTCTCGACATTAAAATCGATTTTTTAAGGGATACCTTACCGCAACCTGCTCTCCCCTTCTGGTTTTGCTTTCAATTTACTTGTTCTTTATAATTTATCGCCGTCATTTTAAAACCTTACGGTTAAATAAAAAAACGACCAGCTTCTCAGCTGATCATTCGTTTTCTTGGCAACGTCCAACCCTTACAGGACTTACACAGGATTTGCGGCGTTACCACAAGACGGAGCTTCCATAGCCTTCGTTGCTGTTCAGCGATGAACTCCGAAGCTCTTTGTCAGCTTCAGTCTTTGTGGTCCTCATGTACAGAGTACACTCCGGTCCTCTCTCCTTCGCTAGGCCTGCAGGACGCAGGTCATGAAGGCGTTACCACAGGACGGGGCGGTCTTAGCCTTAGTTCCCTTTCCTTCTGTTCCTCCCCATTCAGGTATTTGCCTTTTAAATTCATTTCTTCATAAATTCTTATGCAATCCTTTTTGAACCTTACGGTTCTATAAAATCAAGTAGGAGGGGGTGACTAACCCCCGTCCTCTCACACCA
>NZ_QVTE01000019.1 GCF_003429095.1 Peribacillus saganii | reverse complement strand
CCCTCACCGCGAAGCCTATGAATCTCGTTGTAAATCATCAGCCTTTCCACTCCTGTTTATTCCTCACTTTCCATAGACTGATTTAAGTATATAGAAAGTGGGTTCATTAAGGGTAAACTGTGGATTCTTATTTGTTGGAATCTGTTTATCCTTATTTGTGGAAAACTGTTGATTTTAGTTTATCGTTTACATCGTCCCATAATCACTTTTAAATTCACTAATTTGATTACAAGATGGAAGACTGTTGGACTAACAATAGATCATGAATACAAGAGCCTTATCTAGGGTTCCATTCACCCTCGGATTGGGTGCTAAAATTCGGGCATTCCCAGCAAATTATTGCTGAATATCTCAATTTAGAATGATAGTTTCAGTTAGACAAAATAAAAAATAGGAGAGAGTAAATGGAACCTACTAAAATTGATTTTAATGGAGGAACGTTCGTTTCATCAAAGAATGGCTTTGGTTATCAAGATATCTTAGTTGACTTTTCTATTTCAAAACAAGTAAAAATATTAACATATAATATTTCAAAAAAGAGTGATGATTTATTCGATATTCTTAGATCGCTAAATGAAGATGTAAGTATTGAGATAATTACAAATATCCCATCTAGATTTAATTACTATACAAGTTTGAAGTGATCACTCTGGCTCAAATTAATATTGACAAATACAAATGGAACTAAATTGCTTCAATCTTCTTAGGATCAAGTTTGGTCATTTATGCTTTAATATTTTTCCTTGCTGCATCTCTTATATACTCTCCCGCAGGCAAGTGAGCCACTTCATTCTGTGTTATTTCCATATTTGGGGGAGGATTGGGAGTTTAGGGGAGTTTGCCCCGAGGGGCAAACTCCCCTAAACTCCTCGCGCGCCCATGCTACTGGTCGCTTTCTTCCCTTTGTTTCATACTTTGTCTAAATCGATAAGATTCTCCGTTTAGTAGGAGGATATGAGCCCTATGGGTTAATCGGTCTAGAAGGGCTGCGGTCATTTTTTCATCTCCAAATATAGAGGTCCATTCCGTAAATTCTAGATTCGTAGTTATCATAACGCTAGCTCGCTCATATCGACCGGCAAAGAATTGGAAAAGGAGCTCAGAGCCAATCTTAGTAAATGGCACGTAGCCGAGATCATCTATGATGATCAAAACAAATTTGAGCCACCTCTTTTCCATCGCACCTAACTTATGTTCTTCATTAGCCAAAAGAAGCTCTTCTACTATTTCTGCAGCTGAGATAAACTTAACCTTATAGCCATTTTTAATCATTTCAATGCCGAGCCCCGTTGCCAGATGTGACTTTCCGGTCCCACTGTTACCTAAAAATATTATGTTTTCCTTCTTTTCCACGAAATCTCCCTTTGAAAGGGTCAGAAAGCGATTCCTATTCAGACTTGGCATCAAACTAAAATCATAACTATCTAGTGTTTTTTGGACAGTAAAAGCAGCTTGTTTTAGCCTTCTTTGTCTTTGATTTTCTTCTCTAGATTCTGATTCTGCTTCTAGTAAAGCCAATAGAAATTCCTCGTAACTTAAGTTACGATCCTCAGCCTCTCTTGCCAGAGAACGATATTGTGCTGCGATTGTCGGAATCCTTAATTGTTTAGTTAAGTGATCTAAAAGTAATTCAGTTGTCATTTTCCCGTGCCTCCTGTCAATTGACCGTACTGTTCTATATTGGACTTGTTCACTTTATAATCACGAAGATTGACAGGTGTTTTGTCCGTAGGAAGAGTACTGATCGGTATGAACTGGTTTGTAAGCCTTTGTATGATTTCATGAACCATCTCATATCGGAAAACTTGCGATTTCTCTGCTTCCAATAAGGCTTTCGTTAAATTATCCATACAATATCACGATGGAGGAGGAGAAGTCGAATGAACTTTCTATCGCCCACAGACCCTTCTTGCTCGCGCATTTTTAAATGAAATCGCTTGAATACATCAGGGATTTCAGTGGATTGGAATGTGAGCGTCTCGGATTGCCCGTGGTTTATTAAGTAATACTTCTAATTAGTGGTCAAGAACGGTAATCATCTGATTACGATCATAGGAGAGAGTGTGTTCAGCGATCACACGGTTTTGAGCCACTACGATTACACGATCGACAAAAATTTTTGCCCATACAGCTTGACCTACATAGTTACTTGGTACAGAATAACGATTCGTTTCCACGGTAATAAGGGAAGTTTTATTAACTTTACATGATATAAGCTTACAAGCTTCAAAGCGATTCGTTGGAAGGGGATGAAGGTCCTCTTTTTCGTTACTACTTGCAGGATTACAGAATTCGGCTTTAAACACGTAATGTGCTTGAATCCCAATGAATGACTCCTGTTCTAACCGATCTCTTCCTTGTAAGATTTTTAGTACCGCTGTTTTAAGATTATCAAGTAGACCCTCTGTTGGTACTCCTCCTAAAAACTCAAACGCGTGAACAAAGCCATCCAGGAATGCTTCCTGTTTTTCGTGGAGATACGCTCTGGCAAATCGCATACGGCTGGCCGAGAGCTGAACGCAGAAGAGGAAAATGCGTTGTTTCTACCCTGTAGAATAATATCCGCCTCTCCCCAGTCGAATTGGAATTGGTGGCCGTGTTGAAAATCCAAAGGAATAAAGGCTTCCTGAATTTGTTGCCTGCGTTTGGCTACGATTTTACGAATGTTGGAGGCAGAGCCTTTAAAATCATATTCATTTTGTAATCTTCTAAAAATCTTAATTGCGGTATGCTTCTGCCAGTTCTTTAGGTCATTTTCTAACCATCGATCAATAATTGGAATAACCCGTTTTGTTTCTGAAGAATACTCCTTTGTTCCATAAACATTTTTTCGTAAGACTGTTGTTGGTGCTGTATTATTTTTAAGGTATTTACTTACAGTGTTTCGAGAAATTCCAAGTTTTGTGGCGATTTGCCTTTGCGATAAACCTTCAACCTCTTTTAAGAATTTGATATTATGAAATTGAGCCTTTTCGATCATCCTATTCGTCCTCTCTAATGAAGTAAGTTTGGTCACTTTCTATCATAAGAGAGGTTAATAGAATTGAAAATTGAGTGGCTCATTTTTTATGTGATCAAATCGTATAAAAGTGGCTCAAATTTAAATTATCAAAAACAACTTCTACTATTCCGTCATTTTTAAACCGGGTAGTAATTATTTTTATTTACTCGAAAGAGTAGATCGGTTCGATGATTTGAACGACCGCCTTCATAATCAACTAGGGTGAAGCGACTGTCCAGGGGAATAAATGGTTTCCTAAAGAATCACAAGGAAGTTATGGAAATCCTACCCAAAAGATTCGTCAGGCATTTTCGGATACATGGATTTCATTTTTACGAATGACGAACTGAAGAATATCATTAACTATCCGGATGCTTATTGTGACTAACATCAAATGTTAAGAGTAGTTTTAGGTATTTACATAATTGTAGACACCGGCAATGGGAAACAAGTATATTGGCTCCGCATGGAAAATGGCAATGGAGGGAATGTGAAGTTGAAAAGGCTATTGGGAGAGGAGACGTTGCGCAATTTTCAATATACAATAATGGAAACGCTCCCACTTAGTTGGACTGAAAAATAAGTTAGAGATCGTATATACTCTATAAAAAGAAGTTTCGGAGCAGGGAACATAGGCTGAATCGTAATTAAGTCTAGGGAACTGGGAAAGTTGAAGAAAAATTGTCAAGAATCCTAAGCTAGTATCTTTATCCAGATGATTGGCCAAATCGAGAATCCTTTAGGTTTGTGGCATAAATTATTTAAAGAACTGGTAATGAAAAAGAGTTGGATCTACAATAGTAAAATAGTATATTAGATTTAAGTGTTAATTTATTCCAAATAGTATATTTTTGAAAAAAGGGAGTAGACAAATGGAAAGTTGCTACTTGAGCGAGACCACAGTATCCGAAAGCTATAAAATTCTTTCAAATATTAATTGTAAGCATGATAATGAACTGTTTACTTTGTTCATTTTAAAACACGCAGGACTATCTCAACATGAGTATCTTGAATTATCAGTAGAGTCTACAAAAAGGAAACTGCTAGAAGCGACAAGACAATTAGCTTACTTATTCATTTCTGAAGATTACTTAAAGGAAAAGTATAACTTTATTAATCCTTTGGCTATGGCTAATTGGGGTAAAAATCCTACAGAGGCACTTCAAATGTGGTCGACACAAAGATTAATTAACAATGTTACAGGTGGGGGACGGCAATGGAAATCTATTATAACCAACGCTCCTGATAATCCTAATTCAATAAAGTTAAAACACAATTATTTAGAATTTTTTAGGGACATGGAAGATAAAGTACCGTTGGACGCTTTAAGTATTTGGTGTGTAAGGTTTAATGAGTTTCCATATGAAGTTCCTCTATCTAACATAATTAATAATTTCATTAGCTATTTTAATATAACTGAAGAGGAGAAAACATTTATTTTTTCCACTAGTACCCAAATCAGTCTTGAATACACTAAACAAAGGGTCACTTCACATTATGTCAGATCCTTAATTGGTAATCATGAAAAAAATCCAGAGTGGGTTGAAAAATTTGAAACTGTAGATAATGAGGCACCGAAAACTCCTAATTCGCTAATTCAATATGGTGGAGGAAATTCGTTACAAAGTGGTTCAAATTTAAGTATTGATTTCTACGAGGAACTAATTAAAAAGGCCAAACAAGCAATTTTCATGGGTCCTCCTGGAACATCAAAGTCATTCTTGGCTAAAGGATTATCAGATCGTTTCCATATTGTAAAAAGAATTCAATTCCATCCTCAATATTCGTACCAAGATTTTATTGGTGGGAAAATTTTAGAAAACGGAAGTCTTAGGGATAAAAAAGGTGAGTTAATTACATTTATAGAGGACGCCATTTTAGATAGCAACAACCAGGATAAGGAATTTTTATTAATAATTGAAGAGATTAACCGTGCCAATGTCAGTCAGGTATTTGGAGAAATGATTCAATTATTAGACCGAGGAGAAACTCTGAAACTATCTTTTAATGGAGAAGAAAGAGATTATTATTTACCAGATAACATGAAAATAATAGGGACAATGAATACAACTGATCGGACTGTTGGTCGTATAGATTACGCTATAAAAAGGCGTTTTTATCAAATATATTGTAAACCTGATATTGGAATCCTAATTGATAAGGCTAAAATTGAAGGAAACGATTTTTCTATAGCTGACTTGTTAGCAAAAATTAATCAAAATTTGTTCTCAATTTTGAGTAATAAAGAAATGGTAATAGGACATGCTATTTTTTTAAAGGATTATGTCTATTCGGTAGAAACCGAGAAATACTTATGGCCTACAGACGATTTTGCATACCTGTTTAACTTCGTTGTTGTTCCTTTAATTGAGGATTACTGTAATGGAAACGCTGATTTGATAACGAGCGTACTTGGAGAAAAATTGTATAGTCAACCAACCGGTGCGGAGTTTGTACAGGCTGTAAAGGAATATTTGAGCTAATATGAACGTTATTAATATTTACGAGAATTCTTCTTATACCTTAGATAAGAGGTATGTTGATGAGTTTAAACAATTTCTAAAAGAGAATAATGGTTTGCCTATGGTATTACAAGGAGAAACGATAGTTTTTGATAACTATACCATAGGCAGCATCCGTATCAGGGATTTGGTTTTAAATATTCAACCACGTATATCCAAACTCTCTTCAAATCATTATTTAGAAATGCAATTGTATAACGAGGGGCTATTAGATGACAAAATCAGTAGTTTGTTGGGGGAGAATGAGAGTTTTGGAATACAAGAAAATCTTATAGATCTTTTCTTAAAGGAAACATTTGATTTAGTTAATCATGGTGTAGAAGGAGACTTTGTAAAGGTAAGAGAAGAAACAAATCAAGTACGAGGAAAGATCTTGATCGAAAACATTTCTCCTATAAATTTGCTTCAAGATAAAATTCCAATTGAATATGAAGTTCATACTTTGAACACTTCATATAATAAAATTATTAAGTTAGCTTTGGATAAAGTTAGGATTTTAGGCAGGAAAGATAAGCATATTAAGTTGCATGCGCTAGTGAACTCTTATTTTGATGACATTGATGTCGATATTGCTGAATTATCACTCATCCTATTAGAAAAAGGAGAAAAAATCTTCTTCGAAAATCAGAAGTATCCAATAGTAATTGGGTTAGCGGAGAAAATTTTAAAAGACCTGAAAATTAATCTAAAAAGAAATCAAGTTACAAGTTCTTCTTATTTGGTAAATTCAAATAATTTATTTGAAAAGTATGTCAGAAAAGTCCTTTTGAATAATCTTAAGTTAAGTGTTACGAAGTGGGATCAACCAAAACAGATGGGGAAATTTAAAGTTGGCTCTGAGGAATATATTAAATCTTATTCCCCAGATATTATGATTGATTACCATAATAATACTAATTCAGCATTTGCCGTACTTGATGCAAAGAATAAGGACATCTCTAATCACAAAAAAATTGGTGAATTATCTGATTTATACCAACTACTATTTTACTCTTACGCACTAAATTCGAATTATGGCGGATTAATATATCCAAATTATGGTCCTCTTCAACCTGTAAGAATAAATATCGCTAGCTTTAAAGAAACAAATTTATTTGCCTTTTCAGTGGACTTTTCCCAACCCATTAAGAAACGTAATACAACTTTTGTAGATCAAATAAAAAGGACTCTACATTTAATTGATTAAGTTGAGCCCTATAAGAAAAAGATGCGTCCCAAATTTTCTAGGACGCATCTTTCTTAGTGTATATCAATTAACTCCAACTGCTTTTCTGATGGAATAGATGCTTCGTAAGCATGTAGCATATTTTTAATAATTTTTGAAATAACAGTTACCGTTACAGAATTACCAAGTTGTTTCTTAGCCTGAACTGAGGAATTTGCCAATTTAAAGTTTTCTGGAAATCCTTGTAATCGAGCACATTCTCGGTCCGAGAGATGGCGACCTAAATCCCATAATTTTGGTGCTCTAGCAGCGATAATGGATGGGGCAAAGCTGCCTAAATTACAGTAATATGCTTCTTGTATTTGAGTTTTAGCAAAATCACCCACATGAAAACGCAAGGTTTTATCTGGTTTTAAATAAGAAAATACCCCATATTTGCCTTTCTTTGTATTGGGTGCATATTTTGAATTATCATGTTCTACTCTAATTTGATTAGGTGATTCAAGAGGACAAGTATTAAAGTGATGGTTAATCCTATTAATTTCAAAATCACTTAGCTTAAGAGAAGGGTTGTTGTTTTCTTCCCAATCAATTATGTCACCGAGGGTAACCTTTTTGTTTGTAGGTGTAGGAAAGCTAAAGGCAACATCTTTTTTAAATCCTACACAATACCACCTTTCCCTAGATTGTGGGACACCAAAATGTAGACTATTTAAAATAGTCCAATGTACGTGATAGCCCAGTTGATCAAGATGCTCCAATATTATCTCTAGGGTCTTCCCCTTTTCATGAGATTTTAACCCTTTGACGTTTTCTAGTAGAAACATTTGAGGTTTTTTCTCTTTTAAAATTCTCACTATATCGAAGAAGAGGGTGCCTCGTATTTCATCTTCAAATCCTTGTAATTGTCCTGCATAACTGAAGGGTTGGCAAGGAAAACCGGCAAAAAGTACATCAAAATCTGGGATATTTATTGCGTCTATTTTCGTTATATCTCCATAGGGAATTTCCCCAAAGTTATTTTTATATACTTCACAAGCAAATTTATCGATTTCTGATGAGAAAACACATTCCATGCCATTTTCTTCACCTGCAAGTCTAAAGCCACCAATACCAGCAAACAAATCTATAAATTTAAGATTGTTCTTATTATTCATTTTTTTCCTCTCCGGAACATACTCTATTATATCTTCTATATTACACTCTAAACAAATACAAATTCGTTCCAGTACATCCATTCTAACATTTTCATTTTTACTTAATCTAGCCAAAGATGCTGATGTTATTCCAGATACATCACGTAAAGTGGTTTTGTTCATACCCATATCAGCAGCTAATTTCCATAACTTATCATATGAAAAAGGCATATTTATCTCGCTCGTTTCATTATATTTAGAGTATTTTATTCTACGAATGTAGAATTTCTATACCCCGAATATTATCATACGAAAGAATGTTCGTAAAGACAAACAATTTTTTTTACTTGTAACTATTTACTCTGTTAATAATATTGAAAAGGACGAAACTTAAAAAATGGTCTTCTCAGCGTGAGAAGACCATTTTTCGTTTATTGCTTTTCAACTGACAGGTATATTCGCAGGAGTCCACGCTAATGATGATAGATTTTGCTAAACGGTTTAGAATGATCATTGGCTTTGGTGTACCTGCGATAATAGTATACTTAACTGAAATTAAATTAATAAAAAATGTCTCGTATTCATGGGTATGTTCATTAAAAGTTTGATAAATATCAATAGTACAATCTAGTTCCTCGTTTATTTCTCTTTTTAAGGCTGTAAAGATCTTTATATTTGCCCCAGGAAACTCCCACATATTTTACATGGACATATCTGGGGATCGTAACGCACATAAAATTTCTTGTTTTTCATTTTCGATAACAGCTGCTAAATTTTACTAACTTCTTAATTTTTTTTATCAATCTCCGTAAATAATGATTCAATCGATTATAATACATAATTAATTTTATATTACTCTTGATTTTTTAGGACTACAGAACTTAAAAAGAGAACCTTAAGTGTGATAGCAATACATTTAAGATAACCTAATTTGTTATAATAAAAGTTATCAAACCCTTATCAGGAGGAAAAACAATGCCACTCTAC
This sequence comes from Peribacillus saganii, assembly GCF_003429095.1. Taxonomy (GTDB): domain Bacteria; phylum Bacillota; class Bacilli; order Bacillales; family DSM-1321; genus Peribacillus; species Peribacillus saganii. Next base: position 7,772 of record NZ_QVTE01000019.1, on the reverse strand, counting down.
AATAAGTTAGTCCGTGACCGTATACCCCAGGTTATTGAAAGTACAGGTAGGCGTTTTTCTACAAGAATATTAGATGAAGCAGAATATATAGCAGAATTGAAAAAGAAGAGTTATGAAGAACTCGAGGAATATATGGCTACTACAAATAAGGATGAAGCCATTGAAGAACTAGCAGATTTACTTGAGATCATTCACGCATTCGCTGAACACCACGGTTCTTCAATTCAGGAAGTTGAACAAGTGCGCAGCAGGAAAGCAGCGGAGCGCGGTGGTTTTAAAGAAAAGATTTTTTTAATAGAGGTCGAAGATGAGTAATATTCAGTTAATCACACACCAGCTTGGGCACCATATTAAAAAGCAGATTGAGTCGGCTTCATCAATTTTCATTCTTACATCATTTGTTATGAAGTCTGGTGTTGATTATTTAAAGAGTTCCTTAAAGGCAGCGGCCGATCGCGGGGCTGAAATCAAGATTTGTACCGGAGATTATTTATTTGTTACCCAGCCAGAAGCGCTGGAATTGCTTTTAGAACTAGACAGCCAGATAGAAGTGAGGATTTGGAGGAGCAATGGAGTATCCTTCCACCCGAAGGCTTATCTCTTTGAATCGGAAGATCACGAGTGCTTGTTTGTAGGTTCTTCTAATCTATCAAGATCCGCATTGGGTAATGGAGTAGAATGGAATATCTGTATAAGTGACGAGAAAGATGTCTTTCGACAGGGTTTTCAACTTTTCTTAGAGACTTTTTATTCTTCTCAAACTATTCCTTTAAATGAAGAAACTCTTAAAGAATACAAAGCCAGGTATGAAGAGAGTCAAAGGAAGAACCCCGGCTTGGTTCATAATTGGACCGAAACAGAAGAACTAAATTTAATGCTGCCTTCTGAGGAGGAAAGCAATTCTTCAGCAGGTTTAGTAATGGAATCTAAGCTTCCGTATGGATCCATCCAGCCTCGTTTTGCCCAGCCGGAAGCATTGGAAGAATTGAATAAGACACTGGAAGAGGGTTACAGCAAAGCGTTAGTGGTAATGGCAACTGGTCTTGGCAAAACGTACTTAGCGGGTTTCTTTGCACAGAAGTTCAAGCGAGTACTATTTATTGCCCATCGGGAAGAAATATTGTACCAGGCAAGGCGTTCTTTTCAGATGATTATGCCCGAGAAAACGTACGGTATATATAATGGGAAAGTAAAGGAAGAAATTGCAAACACTATTTTCGCATCTATATTTACCCTTAGCTCCCAAAGACATTTGCAGTCTTTTCACCCTGCAGATTTCGATTTAATTATTGTGGATGAATTCCACCATGCAGCAGCAGACTCCTATAAACGTGTTCTCGATTACTTTAATCCTGCTTTTTTATTGGGAATAACGGCTACACCTGACCGAAATGATAATAAGGATGTTTATGCAATCTGTGAGGGAAATGTAGCCTATAAGCTGGATTTTCTGGCAGCTATCAGCAGAGAATGGCTTGCACCTTTTAAGTATTACGGTGTTTATGATGAGACCGACTACAGCCAGATTACCTGGCTGGGCAATAGATATGATGAAGCAGAACTGCTGGAGGCGCAATTACGCGAGGATTTGGCAGAGCGGATATTGCAGGCATGGAATGAAAAAAAACAAACCCGCACAATTGGGTTTTGCTCGTCGATTAGGCAAGCTATCTTCTTATCAGATTACTTTAATGAGCATGGGTATAAAACAGTCAGCCTGCATTCCAAGCAGGTTGGTGTGAGCAGGAGCGAAGCGATCAAGCAGCTTGGAATAGGTGAGCTTGATGTTATTTTTACAGTGGATCTTTTTAACGAGGGTGTTGATATACCTCCCGTCGATACGCTTCTTTTCGTACGGCCCACAGAATCGCTGGCTGTTTTTACCCAGCAAGTGGGCCGTGGTTTAAGGCTTTATCCCGAAAAAGAATATTGCACCATTATCGACCTGATAGGGAACTATCGGAATGCAGATATCAAGATGAGTCTGTTTGATACAATGCGAGATGCCTCCGGATCAAAAAAGATCGAGCCGTCTGTTCCAGCATCATGTGAAATTGATTTGGAACTGCGGGTTATAGATTTGCTGCAGGAAATGGCCAGAAAGAAGCATCCACGAAAAGACAAACTGCTGAGTGATTATTTGATCCTTAAGCAGGAGCAGGGAAGAAGGCCATCCTATCTGGAGCTTCACTTAAATGGCCGGTCGGAATCGATTCAATATCGCCAGGAATTTAAATCGTACGCGGGATTCCTTAATTGGGCTGGGGAGCTCTCCGTGAGGGAGCTGGAAGTGTTTGACCGATACGCGAACTGGTTAGTGGAAGTGGAAAAAACCGGCATGGCAAAGAGCTATAAAATGGTAGTTTTACTTGCAATGCTGAACCGGGGAGCTTCAGATTGGTATAAACCGATAACCCCAACTGAAGTTGCACCATTTTTCCACCAATATCTAACAGAAACAGAATATCGCAAGAAGATTGACTTCTCGGACAAGTCATCCAGACGGTTATGGGTATATAATGAAGACGGTGTAAGCACACTTATTTCAAACATGCCGATGAGCAAATGGAGCGGGAGTTCAAATGGCCTTGTTTCATTTGAAAATGGGATCTTTGAATTGAATTTTGATGTAGTGCCGGAAGACGAGGAAATTTTGTATGACTGGACAAGGGAGATATGTGAGTATAGGCTGCATTATCATTTTGAGCGGAAGGCTAAGTGAGAAAAAATTTTATAAATAGAGTGATTTGGTCAGGAGCTATTAGCCCCTGGCCTATTAAATGTTTCAAGGTAATATTTTATGGCTTCTGCCAATCATTTTAATGAAATTTTGTTTTACATTGAATGGCAAAACAAATGTCACAACACCTCTTCCAAATTATGTTATATACTTATTTCATAAATACAACCAACTGAGGAGGATCCGCAAGAGAGATTTAATAACAAGGAGTAATAGCGAATGAAAAAGCGAAAAAAAGCCACACGAGAGGAAATCCAAAAGAATCCAGAAGCATTTTATGCGGGGCTGCTGCACCGGATTAGGGAAAATGCAAAAAAGCCAAAACGGTACAATCATTTACGGGTCATTGAGGGAATGAAGGAAACGGAATGAATTGTAAAACCGCGAGGAATAAGAAAAAATAATATATGAGTTCTTTACAGCTGGAAGAATCCTAAATGATTAACAAAACTCCTTCGCATTACAAAATAGTAATGAGAGGAGTTTTTTATTTGTTAAGAGGGTTACAATGCCTGGTAAAATCTTTGACAAAAAGTGGTACAAACGATGACATTAGTAGAAGAGTCCTATGGCCGAAATCAACTGGAATTACTTCTATGAATTATTTCTTTTTCATATGAGCCTAATTGTGTAACAGATTTTTATTGTTTTTTTTAATACGAATTTACTATAAAATGAAAGAATAATGCCTTTGGCTTCCAACCCTCAGGGGACAGAGAAAAAAATAGAGGTGGCCGATGAATAAAAGACAAAAACAGATCATACATATACTTTCGGGGAAAGAAGATAAAGAGTTTATTACGATAAATCAGATCGCTAAGATGCTGGATTGTTCGGAAAAAACGGTAAGGAATGATTTTAAACAAATTGGCTACAAAAAGAATTTCAGGCAACTATTATTAGAAAACCGAACATCGGGGTCAGAATCGATATTGCCAGAGATGAGAAGAAGAGATTATTTTCCCTAATGGAAGATGGGCAGCGAAACAATCATGGCAGTGACATAAATAGAAAGACAGAAATATTATCATTGCTGATAAAAGATGATAAAACATTGTCGCTTCTGGAATTAAGCGAACGGTTTTTTGTCAGTAAGCATGTGATTAAACAGGATTTAAAAGAATTGGAATCCTGGCTGGAATTATTCGGCCTCTCGATTGAGTCCAGGAAAAAGGTGGGTCTTCGGCTGATTGGTGATGAGAAGCATAAAAGAGCGGCTCTTTCGCGCATACACCACTTAGGAAAAGATGAAAATCTAAGAGATTTGTATGAAACTTGGTTTGCAGATTATGAATTAGCCCAGGTAACGGAGCGAATAAAGAAGATAGAAAAAGAGTTAAACAAGGAATTTACAAAGGAATCTTTTCATAATTTAATTTTTCATCTTCTGATCACTGTAAAAAGAATCAAGGAAAAACAAATCATTAGCATGACAAAACAGGATTTGGAAAACTTGAAAAGTAAGAAAGAATATCATGTTGTAGAAAAGCATTTAAACGAACTGGAAAGAACATTTGTTATGAGGTTTCCAGAAGAAGAAATAGGCTACTTCCTGCTGCATATATTGGGATCAAAAGAAAAAAATACTTCAATCCCGAAACACGGTGATTTACCGCCAAAAATGTTTTCATTTTTAACCGCACTCATTAAGAAAATGTCCTATCACACAAATGTTGAACATGAAAAAGATGAACAGCTCTTTCAAAACTTGGCCGTTCATATGCAGTCGGCATTTGAGAGAATAGAACATGGACTGTATTATAGAAACCCGCTTTTAAACGACATCAAAAAAACATATCCGTATCTGTTTGATACACTTTTTCATGTAACGAAGGAAATTGAAGAGATGGTCGGATTTGGTTTTCCTGAAGATGAAATCGGTTATTTGGTGCTTCATTTTGAAGCTTCAAAAGAACGCCTGAATAAAATTGATGGAAAAAATAGAAGAGCCATCGTTGTATGTTCGCTGGGAATCGGGATGTCCCAATTGCTGACAACAAAGATGGAAAGAAAGTTCCATTCACTGGACATAATTAACTGTGTGGCTGCGGAAGATCTGGACGATGCAATAACAGAGACTCGCCCTGATTTTATCATCAGTACAATTCCCATAAGCGGAATTGACCTGCCTGTTGTCACGGTTTCTCCCTTGCTTCCTAAAGAGGAGGAAGAAAAAATTAAAACGTTTATCTCAGGGCTTGAAGCCAAACAAGTATCGAAGTTCGCCGCTCTGAAAAAATATGTGGATGAAGATTTGATCTTATTGAAAAATAAAGTCGAAGAACCTGGCGAAATTTTAGAATCTCTTTGTAAATTACTAGAAGACAAAGGGCATGTGAACAAAGAATACATAAACGATGTAAACGAGAGAGAAAAAATAGCCCCTACAACCATTGGGGGAGAAATTGCCATACCCCATGGCCATCCAAAAAATGTCTTAAAAAAAGGTATCGCAATGGCGGTTTTGAAAGAACCTGTCCTTTGGAAGCGGGAATATGTTTCCGTTGTATTCATGTTAGCCTTAAAGAAAACAAAAGACGAAGACATCAAGCATGTGTTTGAGGAAATAGGTTATTTAGGCGAAAACAAAGAAATAGTTGAACGATTGAAAGCATCAGAGTCAAAAGACGGAATTTTCCGCAATATGCGGTAAAAATCCGTCTCTTTTTTTATGGTTTTGTGCCGTACTAGAGACATAGAACATCAAGAACTAATCAGAGAGGGGGGAGAAAACATGCTTCGATCCAAACTGACGGACGAAATGGTCCAATTTATACAAGGTGCAAAAGACTGGGAAGAAGCCATACATGCTGCTTCTGAACCATTATTAAAGCAAGGGTATATCGAAGCCAGATACGTAGAGGCGATGATTTCTAATGTAAAGAACTTTGGGCCCTATATAGTTTTGATGCCTGAAGTAGCAATGCCCCATGCGAGACCTGAAGATGGGGTAAATCAAATGGGGATCAGTCTCATGATCACCGAAGAAAGTGTTCTCTTTGACGAGGGTAAAACGGCGAAGATCTTCTTTGTCTTAGCCGCCGATGATAAGTCTTCACACTTGGAATTACTGCAAGAAATTTCGGAATTTCTTGCAAATGAAGAAAATGTCAGCGTGCTTTTATCAGCAAAAAAATATGAAGATGTAAGCAATTTATTTTAGGAGGATTTTTTTATGAAAATTTTAGCGGTTTGCGGAAACGGTCTAGGAACTAGCTTTATGCTTTCCTTGAATGTTAACAAGGCTTTGAAGGAACTTGGTATTGATGGTGAATGCAAGAATATGGACCTTGCAAGTGCCAAAACTGAAAGCGCTGACTATTACATCGGATCACCCGAAATCATGGAGCAATTAAGCGATGGAAAGAAAAAAGTCATCCCCGTAATCAATATGGTTAATCTGAATGAAATCAAAGAGATGTTAAGGACACATATCCCGGAGGCGAAATAGTATGTATGATTTGATTATGAAGGATATTTTAGGGACACCTGCTATTTTGGTTGGCCTCTTTGCCCTATTCGGTCTCTTGCTTCAGAAAAAGGGGATAGCTGACGTTGTCTCCGGGACATTAAAGACCATCATGGGATTCATCATATTGGGTGCAGGTGCCTCAGTTTTAATAGGGGCATTGGATATCTTCGGTTCGATGTTCGAAAAAGCATTTAACATTGAAGTAGTCATTCCGAATAATGAAGCTATCGTTGCATTGGCACAAAATAGCTTCGGAGCCGAAACGGCCATGATTATGCTGGTAGGGATGCTGGTGAATATCCTTCTTGCCAGATTTACGAAATTCAAATATATATTTTTGACAGGGCATCACACCATGTTTATGGCATGCCTTCTGGCAGCGGTTTTGTCCACATCAGGATTGAACGGCTTCGCACTGGTTGCTATTGGGTCATTGATTCTCGGGGCGCTTATGGTATTGCTTCCAGCCTTATTGCAGCCAACAGTAAGAGAAATCACAGGAAGTGATGACATTGCTGTCGGTCACTTCGGTTCAATCGGCTATTTTGCGGCTGCTAAGATCGGTAAGTTAACTGGAAACAGAGGGATTTACCACACTTGAAAGAAGATTAGTTTCAGTTGGTTTACGGCACGGGACAAACAAACATACTGCTTTGCATTGGAAGGGTTTCTACGGTATAAAGAAGGAATTAGAAACATTACTTGGTAAGAGTATCTACACATTCCTTCCAGAAGTTGAGAAGTCTCTATATACCAATATTGAATATTAGCATTTCCTCCTTTAATTGTAATTTGTGGTTTAATAAAGTGAAAAGGTCGTGTTACTATTAAAAGCCGTAATTTTTGATTTTGATGGTACTCTTGCTGATACTTTGCCAGTTTGTTTTTATGCATTTCAAGCTGTATTTAAGGACTTTGACAACAAAGAGGTTACTCCAGATGAGATAAAGGCTATGTTCGGTCCATCTGAGACTGGAATCATCAGAGAAACTTATGGATTCAAATCATGACAAAGCAATTGAATTATATTATGAGAAGTATAGTGAAAAACACAGCAAGAACTTGTTCTTGAGAATGAGGAGATTAACGATTTACTCCTGTTTTTAAAAAGAGAAGGTTATAAATTGGGGATTGTAACAGGAAAAGCTAGCAGAAGTTTGCTTATCTCTTTAGATTGCCTTAGTATGAATAACTTATTTGATGTCATAATCACTGGTGATGATGTTTCTATACCAAAACCTCATCCAGAAGGATTGAACAAGGCATTGGCACTGCTTAACATAAAAAACACCGATGCTATTTTTTAGGAGATAGTGACGCTGACATTTTGGCTGGTAAACAAGCTAATGTACATACTATCGGAGTACAGTGGTTGCCAAATTATCAGACATTAGAGTTTGGTGTTCAACCAGATGTAATGTTATATAACATAAATGAATTCATACAAGCACTTAAAAATTTCAAGTGTGAACAACAGTAATGGTATATAAACAATTTAGCCTTATTCAAGTAACGGGTGCGTGTGCGGCCGAGCATAGGTCGTATCATATAGCGGGTGGG
>NZ_QVTE01000018.1 GCF_003429095.1 Peribacillus saganii | reverse complement strand
CCCTCACCGCGAAGCCTATGAATCTCGTTGTAAATCATCAGCCTTTTGTAAACGCTAGAATATAATTGACAGTTTTCGCTTGATTAGATTTTACACTTTTGCTCTATTAGCCTAAAACTTTAGTAAAATAGTTTGCGATGTTATTTTACTGGAGGTTAGGATTTTGGAGGAGAAATTAGTGTTGTATGTAAAGATTCAGGAATTACATAAACGGAAATTTAAAGTAGCACAAATCGCTAAGGAGCTTAAGATCTCAAGGCCAACTGTCTATAAATATTTAGATATGACATTGGAGGAAGCAAAAGCTTACACTGAAGAATTTCATGGGAGGAAGAAGAAATTAGACAGCTATAAAGACTGGATACTTGCCTGGTTAGAAGAGTACCCGCACCTGAGTGGTGCACAGATCCATGATTGGCTCCTTGAGAGATACCCCGATCTGGTAGTCGGGGGAAGTACTGTGAGATCTTATGTAAAAGAAGTCAGGGAAATCTATCAGATTGAGAAGAAAGTGATTGTTCGTCAATACGAAGCAGTCCCTGAACAACCAATGGGTAAACAACTTCAGGTAGATTGGGGTGAAACAAAGCAGAAGACTACTGACAATAAAGAGATTAAGCTGTTCTTCATTGCGTTTGTCATGGCTCACTCAAGGCAGAAATATATGGAGTGGCAGACACGTCCTTTTACTACAAGAGATGCGATCCGGTGTCATGAAAATGCATTTCAATTTTATGGAGGACGCACGGAAGAAATCGTATACGATCAGGATCACTTAATCACAGTTAGCGAGAATGCAGGGCAACTGCTTTTAACAGCTGAATTTCAAAGTTATGTGAATGAACGTAAGTTTAAAGTTCACCTATGCAGAAGAGCTGACCCGGAATCTAAGGGCATGATTGAAAATGTGGTGAAGTACATAAAAGGCAATTTCGCAGACAGTCGAGTGTTTAGCGACATAGAGGATTGGAATCATCGGGCATTACAATGGCTCCAGCGTACCGGGAACCATCAGGTTCATCAAACAACGAAAAGAAGACCAGCAGAAGTGTTTCTCCTCGAAAAGCAACACTTACAGCCAGTCTCTTCGTTACTTTCTTATGAAAGTACCAATAATCCAAGTATAACAAGAAGTGTAAGTAAGGACAACACCATCCGATACAAGTCAAATCGCTATTCCGTTCCACTTGGGACTTACCAAACAAACTCTGAGAATCTTGTTTTGATTGAAGTTAAAGGTGCAGAACAACAAACGCTCGTAATTCGAAAACAAGCAGAAGGTGAAATCATTGCCGAGCATGGCATCAGCTTAGAAAAAGGAAAACTAATTCAAAATCGCAATCACACCCGTGATCGCTCAAAAGGGATTGAAGAATTTAAACAACGCCTGATTTACTTTTTTGAAGATCAGAAACAGGCAGCTGCTTATTTTGATGAGATCAGTCAAAGATACCCAAGGTATCTGCGTGATCAGTTCGCTATCATTCATCAAGTGATTAAAAAGTATCCAGCGTTTATTAATATGGCGATGACCAAGTGCACGACAGAAAGGCTTTATAGCGCCAACGATTTTCGCGATATTGTGTATCACCTGCATACGTCGAATAACCAGCCTGTACAGGAGATAGAAGCCCTTTACTCCAAATCAGCAAAACATTCTAATATCAAGGCCTCTACTCGATCCCTAAATATGTATATTAGCATTTTAGGAGGTCGTGCATGATGAATAAAACTGTAAATGAATTGCAGAATCAATTTCGTCAGTTACGCTTATCAGAAACCGCGGAGGAGCTGCCAAAGCTTCTTCGCGAAGCTGAAAAAGCTTCATGGACCTACTTAGAATTTTTAGAGTCTATTACGCGATATGAACTAGCAAAGCGTGAAGCAAAAAGCCTTGAAAAAAGAATGAAATGGGCACGCTTCCCTTTCGTGAAGTCATTAGATGAGTTTGAACTGAAAGGTCAAAACGTTCTGACTGCCCGTCAGCTAACACAACTCAGAGAGTTAAGCTGGCTGGAGCAACAGTACAACTTAATCCTATTAGGTCCACCTGGCATTGGAAAAACGTATATAGCAATTGGGCTTGGGCTCGAAGCTGTTCACAGAGGATTCAATGTCTATTTCGTCACAATGGGTGAGCTTGTACAGCTCTTAAAGACGGAAGAATATCTGAACAAATCAAAGGTACAACTCAAACGGCTTAGAAGTGCCGATTTAGTCATTATCGACGATTTGATGTATATGGCGATGGATCAGAGAGAAGCGAACCTATTCTTTCATTTGATCAACCATCTATACGAACGAAGTTCGATCATTCTCACCTCAAATAAAAGTCCAGATGAATGGGGTAATTTAATTGGGGATCAAGGTATTACAACTGCCATTTTGGATCGGTTACTTCATCGTGTGGAAGTCATTCATGGTGGAGAGAATGAGGAAAGTCATCGTATGAAAAATCAGAAAAGCATATTTTCAGCAGAAGTGTAAAAAGGAAATGAGCAAAAAGTGTAAAATTCGACTTGACGTCTACACCTTTCCACTCCTGTTTATTCCTCACTTTCCATAGACTGATTTAAGTATATAGAAAGTGGGTTCATTAAGGGTAAACTGTGGATTCTTATTTGTTGGAATCTGTTTATCCTTATTTGTGGAAAACTGTTGATTTTAGTTTATCGTTTACAACAAGTTCAAATCTATGCTTTTCATTATAATTTTTAGCATTATTTCTTATCAATTGAGACCCTAATAATATAATTGGTCGATTAATCCAAATCGAATACTTAAAAAAATGTTTATTTTCATCTGTTAATCCAAATACTGATTATTATTTCTGTATGTTAGTAGCAATCATGTTATTTACTTATTCTTCCAGATAAGAAGGAGGACTTTGAAAATGAAGAAGAATTTATTGGGGATTACAATAATAGTTATTGCCATAGCAATCGTTCTACTAAACCTGGAGAAACCAAAAGTAAGTAAAGATTTATCCACAGGGGGTCGTGATCATGTGGGCATTAGGGTTAACGCTAGTGAATCAATGGCTGCAACAACCTTACCTGAAGTAGGATCCGTACCGCCTGATTTCCACTTAACGACACTCGAAGGTAAAACCGTCAAGCTTTCAGACTTTAAAGGAAAAAAAGTCATTTTAAATTTCTGGGCAACATGGTGTCCACCCTGCAAAGCAGAAATTCCACATATGCAGCGTTTTTATGAAAAAAATAAAGATAAAGACGTTATAATCCTTGCCGTTAATCTGACTAGTGAGGAGAACGGGCAAGCAGCAATAGAAAAATTCGTGAAGAAATATGACCTTACTTTCCCTATTCTTTTAGATAAAGAAGGACAAGTTGGTGAGACCTACCAAACCTTTACTATTCCAACCAGCTATATTGTTGATACACAAGGAGTAATAAATAAAAAAATAGTGGGCCCGATGGATGAAGAAATGATGACAAAATTTATTAACGATGCAAGATAGTAAATAAGAATGGCATTTCTTGAAGGGTAAGATACAGTTTGAATATTATTTGAACTTCGATGACGAATAGATAATATAGCATTTTCCATTAGAGTTGTTCACTGTGGTTTTCCTAAAAATAGGCAAAAAAAGAGGGACGCAATGGTCCCAACCTTTTAGCAGACCCTTGGCAGTGTTCTAAATATCTCTCCACCAGAACCCTAAATCCCTAGCTGATCCAAAACACATTTAGGAACTAATTCATTTCCAAAAAGGAATTTCATTTTACGATTTGCCGTTTTACCTAATGCAAGTTGTATCTACAAATGATTCAGGTTTCATACCGAGTACTAAAAGGCTGATTTTTGCGTAACCGGCATTTCTGAAGTCAGAAAAAGTTTGTTTTAATACTTCGTAATCTTGATCATCTTTTAATTTTTGCACTTCTTTTTTATATAAGCGAAGAACAGAACCATACACAAAATTCGGGGCATATTGGCCCGGATCCTCATCCATAATTAAACATCCCATGTAATAATATTTAAATTGGAATGCACGTGTAAGATTAACTATATCCAAAAGTTTTTCAAAAAGACTTGGATAGTCTTTTTTTAACTTTTCAAAGGCTTCTTTGGTGGAGTTTAACTCATCAATACTAGATAAAGTTATCATAAATTCTTCCTCCTTTTATTTATCCCATGGTTTTTCCAGTGAAATATACTCAGCTAATTCTTTACTTTTTTGTCTTCTAAATCTGCGAATCTCTGCTCTTTCTTTAGCTGTGTTATACAGAAATTCTTCTTCCTTTGTTTCTGGTATAACAGTTGGAACATCAACAGGCCGCTTATTTTCATCCAACGCAACAAAAGTCAAAAATGCCGTAGCAGCAATTCTTCGTTCGCCACTCATAATATCCTCGGCAATGACTTTACAAAAAATTTCCATAGATGTTCTTCCTGTATATGTTACAAACGATTCCACACAGACTGAATCAGTTTGATGAATTGGGCATAAGAAATCGATAGAGTCTGTAGATGCCGTCACACATTCTTTCATCCTTGAATGTCTGCGGGCTGATAAAGTTGCGGCATCATCGAGCTTTTTCATCAGAACGCCGCCAAACAATGTATTGTAGTTATTTAAATCGCATGATAATACTTGAGCTGTATTAATAATACGGCTTTCTCTCACTTTTTTTGCTTCCATTTAGAGTAGCTTCCTTTCATGATGTGGATTCTAGCTGGTAACTACCATATGCAAGTTAATAAAAGGTTTTTCCGCCTGTTCCTAGTGTACGCCTCATGGATCAGAGAGTAAAATGGTTATATTTTATCAATAGTATAGCTTTTGTCTATGTAAACACTTACAAGTATGCATCATATATATAAATCGTTGGAATAAAAAAACGATTCTCCATAAAGAACCGTTTTCTGGAAATATAGAATATCTATAATCATTATTGAACTAATCTTCTTGATTACCCATTTTAAGCTGTTCTATAGTGAAATTCAGCCATTCTTTTGCAGCATAGGAGAAGTATTGATCTTTGCCCCAAATAATTGCTAGGTGCCAACTGATAGATGGGTTTACCACTTTTACCGATTTTACATTTTTATTCAATTGGTTACAAACGCTTTCCGGCAAAAGAGAAACTCCCAATTTGCCTGCAACCATTTTTTCTATAAAAGATGGTTGTGAACTTTCTGAAATAATGTGTGGATTAAAGCCTGCACTGTTACAAGAGTGAATAATCCGGTCGTTTAGGACAAAGTCCTTATTAAATAAAATAAACGATTCATTTGCCAATTCAGCCAAATTGACTTCCTTTCTTTCTGCTAGAGGGTGCGACGGGTGAAGGATAAGCTTTAGATCCTCTTCCATAAATGAAAAATGCTCAAAGATGTCATTCTTGGTGGGAAGAACAATTACACCTACATCAAGAAGATTGTTTGCTACATCTTCTTCTATTTTCTTTGAACCTTCCTCGACCAGCTGGAACGTAATCCCAGGGTATCTTTCGTGAAAGCCCCCAACTATTTTAAGAAAATAATGTGCATCAAATATTGGCGGTAATCCAATGCGTATATGTCCTTTTTTTAACCCTGTAAGGTTATCTAACTCAATTTCTAAATTTTTGAACGCTTTGTCAATTAATTTTGCTTGCTCCAAAATGATACGTCCTGCATCCGTTAAGGTTAATTGCTTCCGAGACCGGTCAAAAAGAGCAACCCCCAACTCTGTCTCAAGGTTTTTAACCATTTTACTAATGGTTGGTTGAGTAATATATAGATGATCAGCAGCCCGCGAGAAACTATTAAATTTGGAAACTTCAATAAAATATTGTAAATGTTTGATATCCAATATCTCACACCTTCTTGTGATTCAAATTATATGGATAAGACCTAGAGTTATCTTAAATATCTTAAAAACTACAATTTCATCTTTTTCCATGGCTCTTTGCCAGTTAAATTTTTTGCTCAAAATAAAAAACTGGTCAAAGTTTACCTGACCAGTTTATTATAGCCGACTTGTATAGATAACAACCCAGTTGTACCGATTACAACTGGGTTGTATTAAATAAATATCTTCAGCTAAGCTTCAACCTTACTCCACAGTAACTGACTTCGCAAGGTTACGCGGCTTATCCACATCACAGTCGCGGTGCAGGGCTGCGTAATAAGAGATTAGCTGCAATGGTATTACAGAGACAAGAGGTGCTAATAATTCATGCACAACAGGCAGTACGAAACGGTCTTCTTCAGTTTCGAGGCCTTTCATGGAAATGATGCAAGGGTTCGCGCCGCGGGCGACTACTTCCTTTACGTTACCGCGGATACTTAGGTTTACGGCTTCTTGAGTTGCAAGAGCGATGATTGGAGTTCCATCTTCAATAAGAGCAATGGTTCCGTGCTTTAGCTCTCCGCCTGCAAATCCTTCAGCTTGAATATAGGAAATTTCCTTTAGCTTCAATGAGCCTTCAAGGCCGACATAGAAATCAAGGGAACGGCCGATAAAGAATGCATTGCGTGTAGTAGATAGGTACTCACGCGCAATTGCTTCCATTTCTTCTTTTGCATCGATAAGCCCATCCATAGAGTTTGCCACAATTCCCAGTTCATGGCCAAGATCTATAGTTGAACTTAAGCCAAGGCTTGTAGCTGTTACATTTGCCAAAATGGAAAGTACAGCAAGCTGAGCTGTGTAAGCTTTTGTAGAGGCAACAGCGATTTCAGGTCCTGCATGCAGCAATAACGTATAATCCGCTTCACGGGATAATGTAGAGCCCGGTACATTCGTGATGGTTAAAGCTTTGTATCCAAGCTCTTTCACTTCCACTAAAACGGCACGGCTGTCCGCAGTTTCACCACTTTGAGAGATGAAAATGAATAAAGGATTTTCGGACAGTAATGGCATATTATAAACAAACTCAGATGCTACATGAACTTCAACCGGAATTTTAGCCATTTTTTCAATGAACTGTTTTCCCACAAGTCCAGCATGGTAGCTCGTTCCTGCTGCAATAATATATATCCGGTCCGCCGCTCCCATCGCACTAATGATATTACCATCGATAGTTAAATCGCCGCTTTCATTTTGATATGCTTGGACAATCTTGCGGATGACAGCAGGCTGCTCATCAATTTCCTTTAACATATAATGCGGATAGGTTCCTTTTTCAATATCGCTCATGTCCAGTTCAGCAGTATAAGGCTCACGGCTTACTTCCTGGCCATCAAGCTTCTGGATTGATACATAGTCCTTTGTTACAATTACCACTTCTTTATCCATTAGCTCTAGATATTGATCAGTCACCTGAATCATTGCCATTGCGTCAGATGCTACAACATTAAAACCATCACCTACTCCAACAAGCAGAGGGCTTTTATTCTTAGCCACAAATATCGTTTGGTCATTCTGGTCATCTAAAAGCGCCAATGCGTATGAACCTTTTAATAGTTTCAGCGTTTTGCGGAACGCTTCTTCCACTTCCAGTCCATCGTTCACGAACTTTTCAATAAGCTGAACAATGACTTCTGTATCCGTTTCACTGATAAAAGTTGCATCCGATAAATATTCACGCTTTAAAATCGCATAGTTTTCAATAACCCCGTTATGAACCAACGTGAGGCGCCCTGAAGCACTTTGATGCGGGTGTGCGTTGACTCGGCTTGGAACACCATGTGTTGCCCAGCGCGTATGACCAATCCCTGTATTTGCAATAACATTCTGATCTACAGCTTCACGAAGGTCTGCAATGCGGCCTTTTTCTTTAAAAACAGTTACGCCAGCTTCATTTTTAACTGCGATACCTGCAGAGTCATATCCTCTATATTCAAGCTTTTCTAAGCCTTTTAGCAAAATTTCCTTTGAATCCAAGTTACCGATATATCCAACGATACCACACATAAAACTGTTCCTCCCATATGAGTAAAAGGGGACAAGTTTGCGCGGGGGCAAACTTGCCCCCTTATCTCTGAAATTTTATTAGTTGTGTGCACTTCGTTCCTTTTGTGCAGCGAGTTGCCTCCGCTGTTTTGAGGAAGGAATTACGGCTGTGCAGATCAGCCGGGAGGTATCCGCCGAAAATCGATAAACCTCCTCCTCGTCAACTAAACCCTTTCGTCCATAGTTTAGTCCAGGCGCTTTATTATAATGTAAATAACATCTATCCACCTTTCTGTTTTTTGAATAATAACTTAAAAACACGATTTATCTTACCTTACACGGAGCTATTCGTCAATCATCATTTATTAGTAACCTGATTACAAGTCCTTTTATTGACCACGTAAAAAGGACTTTAAACCCATAATAATATTATATGCACAGGGACAAACGGATGTTCACCCTGTGCACTCATGATTTTTACATTTGGATATTTTCATCTCCCTTATATCATAAGACCATTACCAATCAGCTATGAATCTCAAGGGAAAGATGAACAAAATAGCTTACTGCTATCGGACTATTCTAATCCCATTTCTTCCTCAACCACTTTTACAATGCGATGGACATAGGCTTCGCATTGTTGCTGAGTTGGAGCTTCGGCCATAACGCGTACCAAGGGCTCTGTTCCAGAAGGACGAACCAGAATTCTGCCGTCTCCGTTCATTTCAGCTTCTACCTGACTGATTATTTCCTGAACTTTTTCATTCTTTGTTACACCATGTTTATCAGTTACCCTGACATTAACAAGAGTTTGCGGGAACTTTTTCATTTCCGATGCCAATTCAGATAGAGGCTTCTGGGTAATTTTCAGGATATTGACCAGCTGAAGTCCTGTCAGCAAGCCATCACCTGTCGTATTATAATCAAGGAAGATGATGTGGCCTGACTGTTCACCACCAAGGTTATAGCCGCCTTTTTTCATTTCTTCTACTACATAACGGTCTCCAACCGCGGTTTGGGCACTGTTTACACCATTTGCCTCTAACCCTTTGTAGAAACCAAGATTGCTCATGACTGTGGAAACAACAGTCGAATGCTTTAGCCTTCCATGCTCTTTCATGAACTTGGCACAGATGAACATGATTTGGTCACCATCAACAATTTCTCCATTTTCATCAACGGCAATGAGTCGGTCTCCATCTCCATCAAAGGCAAGTCCGATATCTGCCCCTTTTTCCTTCACGAGAGATGCGAGTGCTCCTGGGTGAGTAGATCCTACTCCTTCATTTATATTTAATCCGTTAGGACTTGATCCCATTGTTGAAATATCGGCATCAAGATCGGCAAATAAATGCGTTGCAAGGGATGAAGTTGCTCCATGCGCACAGTCCAGCGCAATGTGGATACCCGTAAAGTCTTCATCTACCGACTGCTTTAAGTATTGCAGGTATTTTTGGCCGCCTTCGAAGTAGTCATTAACATGACCTAAATCCGCTCCAACAGGTCGAGGCAACGTATCCGTTTCCTGATCCATAAGCTGTTCAATTTCATTTTCCTGCTCATCAGATAGCTTAAACCCATCCGGTCCAAAAAACTTAATCCCGTTATCGGCTACCGGATTATGGGAAGCAGAGATCATTACACCTGCCTCAGCACTAAGAGCCTTTGTTAAATAAGCAACTCCGGGCGTTGAAATTACGCCTAAACGCATCACTTCTGCTCCTATGGACAGCAATCCTGCCACAAGAGCACCTTCAAGCATATGTCCTGAAATCCGAGTGTCACGCCCAATCAGTACCTTAGGACGCTTCGTATCTTTCGTAAGAACATATCCTCCAAAGCGGCCAAGTTTGAAAGCAAGCTCCGGTGTTAGCTCACTATTGGCAACCCCTCTTACTCCGTCTGTTCCAAAATATTTACCCATTTGTTATCGCTCCTTATAGTAACTGATTGAATTCCAAAATCTTACGCGTCCTTTTCCACTTTCGTTATTTTAACTGTAGCCTGTGAAGAAGCAAGCTCCCATTTTGCCGCAGCTGGTGCCTTGACTTTAATATCTACGGTATGCTCGCCTTCCTCCAGATTGCTTACATCTATAGATAGAAGGATGTCTGAATCATTTATTTTCTTAAGTTCTTCTTCCGAGCCTTTCAGGGTTACATCTGTTTGTCCCTGTGCTGGCGTTACAAACTCTAATTGGTAATCCTCTGGCAGCCCTGCCGGCTGTACATTCACCTTAGAAATGGTTCTAGTCTTATCAGCCTGTGGCCTTGTCCCTTCCTCTGCTGGAATATCTTCTTTTTCGTCAACCGGATCGGCTGTTTCCTGATTTTCGGGCTCAGCCTTTACCGTTACTGTTACTTCCTTCCTAGATGCTCTTTGAACACCTTCGGGAAGATTGACATCCATATTAAACGTGGTTGAATTATTGATCTTGCTGACATCAATAGGAAGTGTAAGTGCCCCAATATTTGACAATACAGACTCCTCGCCAAATAAGGTAATCTCCTTTGGCTCAGCCTGAATTGCTGAAATTTTCACTCCGTTCTTTGGGCTGCCGGATTGTACAGGCTTTATCGGTACCGTCTTGGAGGGGATTCTTATAGTCAGTGAGGCGTTCACTGTTTCCGGGTCGATGATGACATTGAGCTTGTTGAATTCCCGGTCAAGCGCCCGGACTCGCGCCTCACGGTGTACTGTTCCATTTACTCCACGGCTCAGCTCAATAGTCGCCTTTACATATGAAATCCGGTCAATAATATCCTTAGCCCCTGTAATGCTCACTCTTTCAGGACTGATATCCGGTTTATCGGACGTGTAGCCATCCTCGAGTAAAGTCCGGTCATATTCAGCTTCTACTTTAAATTCCTTCGTAATTTTTTCCTGTACGGAAACCTGCGCATACACTGGGTTAATGCTTACTTTTATTTTTTCGTTAATGTCCTTGATTTTAATAGGTACCCTTTTGTCTCCCATAGAGATTTCTGGATCTGTTAAGTCAATGTACACTTTAAAATCCCTTTGATTTTTTGCTGACAGCAGGAGCACTTTAGGGCCTTCTAATGTAACATCTACTGTTTTAGGCTCCCCGGAAACCACAAGGTTTTCACGGTCATACCATACTTCAACCGGAACAGACTGTATCTTTTCCGTGCCATTTTTCGCTCGGGGAGAAAACAGTGGAGATTCACTTAAGCCTGCCTCCTGAAAACTCACCGATACTGCTAGCAGAATAGCTAAAACTAAAGAAACTACTTTAATAAACCATGAACTATTCATGAGTCTATCCATTCTTCTTCGCCCTCCAGTTCCATCTTGCAGATGAAGATGTTTTATTCTCGAGGGAAAGCTCGCTCTCTAGTAATTCTCTGAAGGTTTCTGCGTTTAATTCCCTATGCAGCTCTCCGTTTTTCGTTAAAGAAATACTCCCTGTTTCTTCTGACACAACAATGGTAATACAGTCAGTGACCTCACTTACTCCTAATGCCGCCCTATGCCTTGTTCCGAGCTCCTTTGAAATAAATGGACTTTCGGAAAGAGGAAGATAGCATGCAGCTGCAGCTACATGACTATTCTGGATAATAACTGCTCCATCATGGAGAGGAGTGTTTGGTATAAAAATATTGATTAGTAACTCCGAAGAAATTTGCGATTGCAACGGTATACCTGTTTCAATATAATCGTTCATCCCTGTTTCCCGTTCTACAGAAATCAGTGCGCCAATTCGCCGCTTCGCCATATAGCTAGTAGCTTTAATGATTGCTTCAATTAATTGATCCGGATTATCATCTTCCTGAACAGCCGACCGGGTAAATAATTTCCCTCGTCCCAGCTGCTCCAAAGCACGGCGTAGTTCCGGCTGAAAAATAATAATAATTGCGAGAAATCCCCAAGTCAGCGCTTGATCCATTAACCATAAAAGGGTATTTAGCCCAAAGGCCGCGCTCAAACTTCGAACTACAACGATGACGAAGATACCTTTAAGCAGCTGGACAGCCTTTGTTCCTTTTATAACCATCAACAGTTTATATATCACAAACCAGACAAGGAGAATATCAATGGAATTCACCAAGAACTCCAAGAAAGTAAAATCGGGTAGTGACATGATACTTCCTCCAGTCGGTAGTTAAGATAAGCATCCGGGCCCAAAGATGACAAATACGAGATATTCCAGCCTGCGCTTCCCCGTCTTAAGCCAAATGGAATTTCCGTTTCGGCTTAGCTGTTGATACTTTGAATTGAACCGGAGCTTAGCATGAAAAGAATAAATTTTAGAAAAGTGCTCTTTCGTCGCAGTATTAATAAGATAAATTAATAACGCCATACGCAAAAAGTTTTTGTCATTATGTAAAAACGTGGTTGCATAGAGGCAGGGCATTTATCATTAACCATAACCCTTTTATTATAACATAAAAAAGATGAACTCCAATTTTGAAATAGCTATTATAAATATGGCTGTTTTTACCTTTTCGTATTTATTTTATTGAATGTTTTGGTACTGGAATTTAAATAAATGAACAAACAGTTCCGGTTTCATGCCATAATAAAAAGCCGGCCCGCCTCCCTCCATTTAAACCTGCAACTATCAAAGTTACTAAGTTCGAAGGTTGGTAACCCAGCCAAAACGGTCACTTTTTTTCTTCATTTTCGTTTATATCTAATACTTCTTTGCCGGTTCCTTTAATGTTATACCACAGCCACTCAAACAACTGGTCAACTTCTTCTATTTCTCCTGTCACATTGCCCGCAGATGCCATATATTGTTTTCCATTAATGACCGTTACATTCCCTTTTACTCTACCCTCAACTTTAATATCGCCATTCCGGACAACTATATCTCCCTCCACGGTTTTTCCCTTTGGAACAATCACCGTACCATTCTCCACCACAAGACTTGGCTGCTTCGAAAAGGAGAATTGCTGATCCTGGTTCCATGTAGATAACACAGTTCCTGACATTAACACGAAAAACATGGCAGCAGCTGTGAGAAATGGATGGTTTCGAAACCACCGTTTTGCTTTAACCTTTTTGTTTTCCTCCGGGAGATTTGCCATGACTCTTGCTGTAAAATCCGCCGGTGCAGCAATGTGGGAGGTACTTTGCACCAAAGCAATTGCCTTTTTTAATTCATGAAAATAATTCCGGCAGTCCTCACATTCTTGCAGATGTTTTTTTAAGAGTTCTTTATTTTCCTCACTGATTTCTTCGTCTAAATACTCATGCATATATTCAATGGCCTCATTAGGGCATTTCATTTCTTTTCACCTCTCATAAATGGCGCAATTGATTTCTCAGCGCTTCCCGGCCGCGATGAATCCTTGTCTTTACCGTGCCAATTGGCAGATCTAAAATATCACTGATTTCTTTTAACGACAATTCTTCTATATATTTTAATACGATAACCGATCGATATTTTTCAGGCAGCTTAATAATCTGCGCCTGGATAGTTTCCTGCAGTTCGAGGGTTTCGAGTTCATCCTCTGGCAATGGGATGTCTGAAGCTAACTGGGAATACATATCAAGCCCGTCTGTTCCCGCCACCTCAGCATCCAGATAAACAGACGGCTTTTTCTTCCTCATCCGGTCTATACAAAGGTTCGTTGCAATGCGGTAAAGCCAAGTTGAAAATTTAAGATCGATATTAAAACTTCGTATATTTACATATGCCCTTACAAAAGCTTCCTGAGCTATATCCTCCGCTTCATGGCGATTCCCCAGCATCCGAAAGCATAATTGAAACACCTTGTCTTTATACAGTTCAACTACCTCACCAAATGCATTTTGGTCACCCTTTAAAACCTGCTTAATTCTTAATTTTACAAGCGCATCCATTCCGTTTTACCCCCGCTCTATGCGGCTATACGATAATTACGAATCGCAAGCTGAAAGGTTTCAAAAATTTATTTCCTTTATTTTAACAAAGTTTTACAATTTGTTGTTTAATATTTTTGAACGTGGGTATATAGTATAAGGAATAAATGGAAAGTGGGGATGCTTAATGGCCTCAGAGCTTGGACAATTACTGAAGAATATCGAAGAATGCCGCGAAAAGATGATTACACTAGCAACTCACTCATCCATGGCGGACGATAAGGTTGTTGAAGCAAGCACTAAACTTGATACCTTATTAAATAAGTATTTTACACTTACGTCTAAAGAAAATCTTTACTAAATAGATGCTTTATATAAATAACCCCTTGTCTTTTGTCCAAGGGGTTTTAGCTTTTATTTACGATCCTACAATAACTTTTCTCCAAATAAAGATCCCATTAATGCAACAGCCACCGTAGCTGTCTTGTTTCGTTCATCTAAAATAGGATTTACTTCGACAAACTCTGCTGATGTTATCATATTTGACTCAGCAAGCATTTCCATCGCCAAATGACTTTCCCGATAACTTATCCCACCGATAACAGGGGTTCCCACACCAGGGGCATCATTTGGATCAAGCCCATCCAAATCAAGTGACAAATGAACTCCATCTGTCCTTCCTTTTAAATAGTCTATCGCTTCCTCCATCACACGGGTCATTCCAAGTCTGTCAATTTCATGCATTGTGAAAACTCTTATGCCTTTCTCCTTGATGAGTTCTCTCTCTCCTTCATCCAGAGATCGGGCACCGATTATTACCACGTTTTCAGGCTTAACCTTAGGTGTATAATCCAAGATATCCGTTAAATCCGGATGGCCCAGGCCTAGACTGACAGCAAGAGGCATCCCATGGATATTGCCTGATGGTGATGTAGCTTCTGTGTTTAAATCGCCATGAGCATCATACCAAATCACACCCAGGTTTTTATAATGCTTAGAGATTCCTGCGAGCGTTCCAATTGCAATACTGTGATCCCCGCCCAGTACAAGAGGAAAAGAGCCGCCCTTTACAATTTCATCCACCTTTTGTGCAAGCTCGGTGTTCATCTTTGCAACCAATTCCAAATTTTTTAAATTGGAATTGGGGTTTTCGATTAATTTTGGTCTGCCAACAACAATATCCCCTAAATCGTCTATTTCTAAATTTAAATTCTCAAGTCGTTCTACGACTCCGGCATAGCGGATTGCACTAGGTCCCATATCGACTCCCCTTCGAGTCTGGCCCAGATCCATCGGCAGCCCCACAATTGAAAGCTTCTTGATTTTCATATCTCCATCTCCCTTTCTAAGATAAGTCTGTGCGCCACCAAAGAGGAAGAACGGGTAAGTTCGCCAACTCCTGTAACGGCGTCGTCCTCACCCACCTCCTGACAAAAAGAAAGCGGACTAGTTCATTCCTTATCCACCGATGCTAGCACATCCTTAAAAGCTGCTTTGTTTGTGAGATGTATCGCTGAAACGCATTCTTCGTCTAGTACAAGTCCGACAGGTACAAAGCAAACGTTGACAGAAAGCCGACTTTGCCTTCCGAAACGATTGGTTTATGACCGGTTGACGGGTTTTAATCACAACAATCGAGGCCTGCTTAAACTCACCAAGCTGTCGCCTTGTTTCATGCGATGTTCTCGCCGCGAAGCATTCCTTATCTTGTGGTGATCCCAGAACTAGCAATTCCTTTGCATCCGGGTTGAGAACCCTAGCTAGACATCTGTTTTGTTTAAAAAAGATTTACTTTCTTTTTCTGCAAATCCAAGTTTTCATAATTTCATACTATTATTTTATATCAGAAAATTCAGATGGTTCAACCACGCAAAAAGATGTATAACTATGCGAAAATAAACAGAAACGAAAACTCCTGGATACATGCAGAATAAAAGGACATTCACAAAGGTGGTGCTCCAGAGCCATAAAAAGCGATTAATGATTAACTGCCCCTTCTTCCCTTCATTGGAGTGGCTCCTTTAAAAGCAAGTGCCTAATTCATGATTTATGGTTCTCCGTCAAATGTTGGGGTGATGACGATATGTCGTCACCCT
>NZ_QVTE01000017.1 GCF_003429095.1 Peribacillus saganii | reverse complement strand
AGGGTGACGACATATCGTCATCACCCCAACATTTGACGGAGAACCAAAAAATAACAATTTTATTTTAAACGTTTCTCTAGCTCGGCTTTCTTTTCCTCGAATCCGGGCTTGCCAAGCAATGCGAACATATTAACCTTATATGCTTCCACTCCTGGCTGATCGAATGGATTTACACCAAGGAGATAGCCGCTCATTGCACATGCTTTTTCAAAGAAATATACCAAGTAGCCGAAAGTGTAGGCATCCATAGCCGGTATGCTGACAATCAGGTTTGGAACTCCTCCGTCAGTATGGGCGAGCAGTGTTCCTTCAAATGCTTTGTTATTAACAAAACTGACGGTCTGGCCTGCCAAGTAGTTCAAGCCATCGAGGTCATTTGCTTCCTCTTCAATAATTAGATCATGGCGGGAATTTTCTACCTTGATAACTGTCTCAAACAGATCCCGGCGGCCTTCCTGAACGTACTGTCCAAGAGAGTGAAGGTCAGTTGAGAAGTTTGCGGATGAAGGATAAATTCCTTTCTGGTCCTTTCCTTCACTTTCGCCAAATAGCTGCTTCCACCATTCAGCAAAATACTGGAGGCCCGGCTCATAGTTGATCAGCATTTCAATCGTTTTGCCTTTATTGTATAGGACATTTCTTACAGCAGCGTATTGATAAGCCGCGTTTTCTTCAAGCTCTGAAGTTCCGAAATCTTCACGGGCTTGTGCTGCTCCCTGCATCATTTTTTCGATATCTGCCCCGCTAGCGGCAATTGGAAGTAATCCAACTGCAGTCAGAACGGAGTACCGGCCGCCGATATCATCAGGTATAACAAATGTTTCGAAACCTTCTTCGGCAGCAACGGTCTTTAGGGCACCTCTTGCTTTATCAGTAGTAGCATAGATCCTGCTCTTCGCTTCATCCCGTCCATATTTTTCTTCAAGAAGCTTTCTGAAGATACGGAATGCCAACGCTGGTTCGGTTGTGGTGCCAGACTTTGAAATAACATTAATCGAAAAGTCCTTGCCATCTAAAAGATCCATAAGATCTTTCATATAAGTCGGGCTAATATTGTTTCCGGCAAAAAGGATTTGCGGCGTGTTGCGCTTTTCTTTTGGCAGGGCATTATAAAAGCTGTGCTGCAGCATTTCAATCGCTGCGCGTGCGCCAAGATAGGAGCCTCCGATACCGATTACCAGAAGGACATCCGAATCACTTTTAATTTTTTCAGCCGCTTTCTGAATACGTGAAAACTCTTCCTTGTCATAATCTACAGGAAGATCAATCCAGCCCAGATAATCACTTCCGGCTCCTGTTTTTTCATGTAGTGAATGATGCGCAACCTTAACCGCATCCCTTAAGTATGTAATTTCATGTTCACCAAAAAAAGTTAATGCTTTTGAATAATCGAAACTTACATGTGTCATGTCTGTTCCTCCATCTATTAAAGATTACCCTTACACTTTAGCGAATGATCCAATGTTAATCAAGGCGGGACCCTTTATGTAAGCGTACCCAGCGATAAAAAAATTATTTAAACCAGGAACTGTTTACATTTTCCCGGTAAATAGTTGAAATAAACCGCGCAGAACTCGTTTCAGAGTATAGCTCCAAGAATGGGTGATACCCTCTATTATCGGTTAAAAAGCATTTATCTAGGTGAAACCGAGGTGCACACAGCACCCCTTTGAATCTTTTTATACATTACAGGGATGCACGCAGAATTGCCAAAACATCCTCGCGATTTAGCTTTTTGAAGTTACCGAATTCTCCATAAACCATAGCCTTGTCAGCCATTGTTTCAATTTTGGAATCATCAATGTCATACTCTGCGAGACGGCTCGGAGCTCCAAGGCTTCTCCAGAATTCACGAAGCCTGTCAATTCCTTCAAGAGCAGCCTCCTCATTGGTCTTGCCGGCAGGATTTACGTCAAAGACCCTTATAGCCATCTGTTTAAAGCGATCTACGTTTACAGGAAGCACATGCTTCATCCAGTTAGGAAAAAGAATTGCGAGTCCGCCGGCATGTGGAATGTCGTAAACGGCTGAAACAGAATGTTCAATATTATGGGTAGCCCAGTCACCGCGATAACCCATTTGCAGATAGCCATTAAGAGCAATTGTTCCTGAATAAAGAATCGTTTCGCGATGTTCATAGCTTTCAAGGTTCTCCAGCAGCTTAGGCGCTGTTTCAATCACTGTACGCAGCAGCGATTCACAAAACCTGTCCTGAAGCGGTGCATTAGTCGGCTGATGGAAATATTGTTCAAATACATGGGACATCATGTCGACAATTCCATAGATTGTTTGGTCCCTTGGTACCGTAAAGGTATTTTCCGGGTCAAGGATTGAGAACTGAGGGAAAGTCAGCGGGCTTCCCCAGCCGTATTTTTCTTGTGTTTCCCAGTTGGTTATAACTGAACCTGAGTTCATTTCAGACCCTGTTGCCGCCAGTGTAAGCACAGTCCCGAAAGGCAATGCGTTTTGAACTGATGCTTTTTTGATGACAATGTCCCATGGGTCTCCGTCATATTTAGAACCTGCAGCAATTGCTTTTGTACAGTCAATTACACTTCCGCCGCCCACCGCTAGAATAAAATCGATTCCTTGCTCCTTGCAGATTTCTACCCCTTTGCGTACAGTGGAAATTCGCGGATTCGGTTCAACGCCTGACAGCTCGAATACTTCGGCGTTTATTTCAGAAAGCTGGGAAAGGACACGGTCATACAGACCGTTCTTTTTGATGCTGCCTCCCCCGTATACAAGAAGAACCTTTTTGCCATAAGCGGGAATTTCCGTCTTCAGGTGTTCTAGCTGTCCTTTTCCAAAAATCAATTTAGTCGGGTTTTTATATGTAAAATTTTCCATATTGTATTACCTCCTTTTTTTCTATTATGCCTAATCAGGATTTCAAATACAAAACATCCGATTGAAAAGGGGAGTTTGAATATTTTCTTTAAATTAATCCATCTTAAGAAGTGAAACATAATAAAGGAGGATATATTATGAGTGGAATTCAGCGAATCGCACTTGTCCTCACCATTATTGGGGCAATTAACTGGGGATTAGTCGGCTTTTTTCAATTTGACCTGGTAGCTGCAATCTTTGGCGGCGCAGATACCGCAATGGCTCGTATCATTTATGCTTTAGTTGGAATTGCAGGCTTGATAAATCTGGGACTTCTTTTCGCACCGAGCGAAGAGAGATCCAGAGAGCCTGAAGCTTCTACAACACGCTAATAAAAAAAACTAGCTCTGCCGTTTTTTACAGGCAGAGCGTTTCTTTGCAGTTCATTTTACTAAAATCAGCTAAAAACCTTTTTAATTCTTTCAATTGCCCAATTAAGTTCTTCATTGTTAATCACAAGGGGAGGGGCAAAACGGATGACAGTTTCATGTGTCTCCTTGCACAGCAGTCCTTCTTCTTTTAATTTCTCACAATAATGACGGGCTGGTACATTCAGTTCAACACCAATAAACAAGCCGCGTCCGCGAACTTCCTTGATTGCAGGATTGTTAATTTTTTTTAGCCCATCCACAAAAAATTTCCCAAGCTCCAACGAACGATCTGCCAGCTTTTCATCTATCAACACATCAAGAGCAGCAACTGAAACGGCACACGCCATTGGGTTTCCGCCAAATGTTGATCCATGGGAGCCTGGATTGAAGACTCCTAGAATTTCCTCATCCGCAACAACGCAGGAAATCGGGAAAACACCCCCGCCCAATGCCTTACCGAGGATATACATGTCAGGTACTACTTCCTCCCACTCACACGCGAACATCTTGCCTGAGCGGGCTAATCCAGTCTGAATTTCATCTGCAATGAAAAGAACTTTGTTTTCTTTACATAAATCACTGGCCGCTTTCAGGAAACCTTCCTTAGGGATGACAATCCCGGCTTCACCTTGAATCGGTTCAATCAGGAACGCAGCTGTGTTAGGAGTGATAGCACTCTTCAGTGCTTCTAAATCACCATATGGTATTAACTTAACTCCTGGAAGCATTGGACCGAATCCGCGTTTATATTCCTCTTCGGAAGAGAGGGAAACAGCTGTCATTGTACGTCCATGGAAATTGCCGGTGCAGGCAATGATTTCTGCATGGTTTTCTG
The DNA here is from genome assembly GCF_003429095.1 of Peribacillus saganii. Lineage (GTDB taxonomy): Bacteria > Bacillota > Bacilli > Bacillales > DSM-1321 > Peribacillus > Peribacillus saganii. Next base: position 135,512 of record NZ_QVTE01000017.1, on the reverse strand, counting down.
CTACACCCTTCACATCATATGCCCAGCGGCGTGCTGCTTTAACTGCAGTTTCGACTGCTTCTGCACCTGTATTCATTGGAAGTGCCATTTTCTTATTCGTTAACGTACAGATTTTTTCGTACCACGGACCGAGCTGGTCATTATGGAAGGCCCTTGAAGTCAAGGTTACGCGGTCAGCCTGGTCTTTTAAAGCCTGAATAATTTTCGGGTGGCGGTGCCCCTGATTTACCGCAGAGTAGGCACTCAGCATATCCATATATTTATTGCCTTCGGGATCCTTTACCCATACTCCCTCTGCTTCTGTAATTACAATTGGCAGTGGGTGATAATTATGGGCTCCAAATTTCTCCGTTTGTTCGATTAATTCAGTCGATTTAGTCTTAGAAATATTCATTGTTAGTGTCCTCCTTCAAACGTACTTATCTTATCTTAGGACTGTTTCTACGTTTGTTTTATAATATAACATGCAATATCTGTGCCAATTGAAAGGGCAATCGTTAAGTATTTTCTCATATATCTTAAAAAGCTCTAGTTTTAGCATAAACCGAGCATTTGTTACTAATGTAAAAACCTTTCCCCTTGATTGAGCGTGTTAAAGTGCAAAATTACTTTGCTTACAATACGCAAAAAAGCAAAATTTCCTTGCATAACTTTACTTTTCTTCTTTAACATGAATATTAACAAAGACGTTAAAGGGAGCCGAAAATGAAAAGCGATCAAAACAAAACGCGCATGCTGCAGATTTATCAAAGAATACTTAATGAAATTGATGTTGGGATACATGCAATTGACTCTGAAGGCAACACAATTATTTACAATAAGAAGATGATGGACATTGAAGGTATGGACATGGAGGATGTCCTTGATAAAAACATTCTTGAGGTTTTCTCCTTCTATAAAAAAGGTGAAAGTACACTTATTCAAGCTTTGCAAAAAGGCAAGGCAACAGAAAATGTGAAGCAATCTTATTTTAACAACAAAGGGCAGAAGATAACCGCGATCAATAAAACCATTCCCATAACCGATGGCCCGAACAGGATTGGCGCCATGGAAATTGCACGGGATGTGACGAGGCTGGAAAAAATCATCTCTGAAAACATTCTTCAGAAAGGCAATACCCGATATACCTTTAACAGTATCATCGGGGTAAGTCCGCATATCCAGGAAGTTATGGAAGCAGGAAAAAGGGCTACCCGCACCAATTCAACAGTTCTGATTACAGGTGAGACCGGAACCGGGAAAGAGTTGTTTGCGCAAAGCATTCACAATGGCAGCAGCCGCTCTGGCGCCCCCTTTATTTCGCAGAACTGCGCTGCACTTCCCGTTACGCTGATTGAAGGAATCCTGTTTGGGACAAAGAAAGGCGCTTTTACTGGATCTGTTGATCGGCCGGGCCTCTTTGAACAGGCCCAGGGCGGGACACTGCTATTGGACGAGATCAACGCCCTAAATCCATCCCTTCAGGCAAAGCTGCTCCGGGTTATACAGGAAAAGTCTGTTCGCCGCGTTGGCGGTACAAAGGACCTGGCTGTCGATGTAAGAATCATGGCGACCATTAACGAAGACCCGATAGATGCGATTGCAGGGGGGCGGCTGAGGAAGGACTTATATTACCGGCTGAGCGTTGTCTCACTATTCATTCCGCCGCTTCGGGACCGTCTGGAAGACCTGGCGGCGCTTTCACAGTTTTTTATCGAAAAATACAGCCAGCTATTTGGAATGGAAGTTAAATCCTTTGATGATGATGTGCTTGAATGTTTTCATTCTTATGATTGGCCAGGAAATGTTCGTGAGCTGGAACATCTCATCGAGGGTTCCATGAATCTGATTGAATATGAATCAAGGATTTCCTTCGAACATCTCCCATTGCACTTTCGAAAAAAAACTCAATTTAAGAGTTATTCAATGGAAACAGATGACATGCCTAAGAACAATTGCCCAGCAATCAAATCTCTGGTGGAGTACATGGCAAAGGCGGAAAGAGACTACATTGCAAAGGTCCTTAATCAGCATAACTATAACATTACCAGAACAGCAGAATCACTCGGCATGAGCAGGCAAAATCTGCAGTATCGAATAAAGAAATGGCAAATACACCGTCCTTAATTTGGGAAATCAAAGTCCAAAAAGTAAGAGTACATTGGGTCCGTTATAACGTGAACGGACGCAAAGTTTGTCGGCAAATCGATATATTTCTGAAGTTGAAGCAAAGTCGACGAAATAATTTGGAAATATGGCTGAGATATATCTCAAAACTCGATGATAAATGGCAGACTCTAGTTTAGAAGCAAACACCTTGATAATAAAGTACCGCTTAATTCATTAACTATTGACTTAAATTATCTTTAACCCTGAAGGTTACCCCAACGAAACAGGGGTAAAACCTAAAAAAGGGCAATAAAAAACCAGATACTTTTAGCATCTGGTTTTTGCATTTTTATTTTTTAATTAAATCGTCACGCTGTGATTGGTCGATCCATTCCTGAAGCTTATCTTTTAATGTGTTGAATCCTTCAGTTGATTCTGTTGTAGTTTTTACAGCAGCTTGGCGCTTCTTTGGAGCTTTTTTCGCTTGGCTTGCTGGGCGCTCAGGAGCTTCCTCTGTTGCACGGATTGATAATCCGATCTTGCCTTTTTCTTCATCAACAGATAGAACTTTAACGTTCACTTCATCGCCGACCTTTAAGTGCTCGTTAATATCCTTTACATATCCGTGGGTAATTTCAGAAATATGCACTAATCCTTGTGTAGATTCATCTAGAGCAACGAACGCTCCGTATGGCTGAATTCCTGTAATTTTACCGGTGGTTACTGTTCCAACTTCGTATTTTCCTGACATGGTAACACTCCTAATTTAAATAAATTTTTTCGTCTTTTTCACACAATAAAATATTATAGCATATTTTTGGTTTTTAATCAAAAACCCTTATACCTGTCCTCAATTTCTATAGAAGCCGTATACGAAAAAGAGGAGCCATCCATTTAAGATGTTTCCTCTTCATAATAAATTTAAACCTGTTGAACAGCTTATTTCTCGATGACAAAAGAAGGATATGGCAAGTTAGTGTAATCAAAATCATCCTCTGCTCTAAATCCTTTCTCCTCAAGTGCCTGATAATACTGCTCTAAAGCTGTCGCAGTTTCAGTTTCAGGATATTCCATTATGACAGCTTGCCAGGCATCTCTTACATCACTTTTAACTATTCCATCATCACCGAGTACTCTCGTATTGTCGATACCCTTTAAGAAAAATCCAAAGTATCTTCTGTAGTCCTGCTTTAATGCGTCTGTTAGCTTCCCCTCTCGCATGTCAATAATAATTTCTTCTGTTTGTGCCAAGTGTCTTCCAAGGTCTTGCCACGACGACAGCAGTGCGCCATCTTTTATTTCAGGCTGCGACTTCTTTATGTCCAGGTAATCCTTAATATAAGCACTCGCTCCCGTTGAAGCTTCCTTATAGATGCTTTCATAATCGATTTTTATATTTAACATACCTTCCCCGCTGTCCACAAAGTAATACCCGTTCTTCTTAAGACCTTCCAGATACATATTCAGCTCCTGATTTGAAGTTATCCCGCTGCCTTCATTTAACTTTTCAAGCATCTGAAAAAAATCCTGAGAAATATTTTCCCGATACACCAATTCAGATATCGGTACAAGCTTTTCCTGATACACTGGCAGGAATCGCTGCTGTTGCTCATTATATCGCTCAAACTTGCTTTCTTGTTCTTTTTCGGAACCAACTGAAGTTAATTCAGGCTTGAATTGTACCGGTGCGGTTAGGAGCAGGTCAATTTCTTCTTTTAGCGAGGCAAATTTCTGAAGTAATGGCTCTCCTGACAGATTTTCCTGCTTCGCTGTTCCAATCTCAGCCTGTACCCCAATGGCCAGCTCCGTTTCAGAAAAATTTGCAATTCCAGTTAGATTCTCTGTTTCTTGTTCCTTTTTCAAATAATATTCTTCTAATTCTTCAAAGCTTTGTATTTCATAGGCGGGTGCCGTTTTGGGCTGTTCTTCTTCCTGTTTCGGAGGGGTACCGCTTGGCTGCCTACTATTTTTTTCTTTGCTGCTCTCCATTAAAAACAGAGCAAGAATAACAGAAATAATCGCCACACCAATTAAACTTGCAGCGTATGCAACCAATGGGACGGGCCTATATCGCTTCTTTGAGCTTTTTCTGACTGCCGAAGTGATCGCTTCAGTATCTGATAATAAAGGCAGCTCATTATACGATTTTTTTAGACTTTCTAATTTCTGCTCTAGTATTTTGTCATCCATTTTTGCTCCCCCTCCTTTTCTCCATATTGCTGCAGACGTTTTTTCAATGCTTCCTTTGCCCGCAATATCCGCACTTTTACAGTGGACAGGTTAAGCCCCAAAATTTCAGCAATCTCTTCGTACTTTTTGTCATGGAAGTAGAATAGAATGATTGGAATCTTATATTTATCATCCAGCTGCTGGATGCATTCATGCAGACATTTTTCTTCCTCCCCTTTTAATGTGAACTGCTCTGAGTTAAGCACTTCTGAAGGACGTTCCTTTTGCAGGCGCAGGAGTTTTTTCAAATAGCTAGATTTTTTTCGAGAATAATCCTTTGAGGTGTTTAAGGTTATCTTATAAAGCCATGTCGAAAACTTCGCATGGGAAAATTGATGAATAAACCTGAAAACTTTAATAAATACTTCCTGGGTAATATCCTGTACCTCGTCCGCTGTATTTCCCATCTGATAGGCAAACCTTTCAACAGCAGGATAATACATTGCTATCAGATCACTTAAGGCCTGCTTATCCCCAGCCTGAGCTCTGCGGATCAGCTCTTCCTCATTCACTAGGCACCCCTCCATTTCAAACAGTTCCTAATTAACTTGCGTTTGCTTATTAAACGAAGCTCTCTTCATAATAGTTTCATATTATTCTTATTTCAGATCAAAAATAAGTGAGATGATATGAGTATAACGGTTCAGGAGGGCAGAAAACTTGGCCAATTTGGCAAAAAAACTGCCCTGAAAAAAGAAACATGAGACAGCAGGACCTTGCTATTAAAGTGCGCTGCGGAACAAAGTGTTGTCTTGTTAAATGGTTGGTTAAAACAACTTATAATGGGTGATAAGCCTTTTTTGAGCATTTAATAATTTCGATAACCTGTTGTATTTGGCTTTTTCTTTGTGGTGGACAGAAATGTGATCCTATCACTACAGGGTAATTAGATGGATTTTTAAATAAAACAAGCAGGAACAATAGACTACTATATCGAATTTATTCCTTTGTTGCTTAAAATTTCTTATTTCATCGGATTTTAAAGAATTCAAAGTTTAAAGGGAGATAGAATTATGACAGTCACTAGCGGCAAAATTAGCAAGGCGTTTCATCGTACTCCAAATGATACGAACACGTATCACTTCCTATCTGAAAAAGTAACGGTCTTAGTATCAGGAGAGGACACAAATGGAGAATATTCTGTAGCACATATCATTGAACCTCCAAAATTAGGACCACCACTTCACATTCATGAAAACGATGATGAAACTTTTTATATTCTAAAGGGTCAGTTTACCTTTTTTGTTGGTGATGATATTATCGAGGCAAAACCCGGAGATTATGTGTTTGCTCCTCGCGGCATTCCCCATAGATTCTTGTCGGGTTCAGAGCAATCAGAATTTATCGTTACTGCATCACCAGCAGGATTTGACCAATTTGTGAAACAACTTGGTACCTCAGTTCCAAAAGATGCACCTCTTCCTGAAGTGAAACCGCCTTCTTTAGAAGAACTTCAACATCTTGTAAAAGTTTCCGGGTATTTTAACATTACATATCCAGATTTAAAATTTTAAGCTATCTACATCAAATTTGCTAAAAAGCCTGTTATATAATGAGTGACAGGCTTTCCTTAGCCCTGTCAAACAATTCAATAAACAGCCTTTACCACTAACGAAGCCTTTTAAAGTTAAAAAAGCCGGCTGTATCAACTGCCGGTATACAAACCCAGCGCTTAACAGGCCAGCCTTTTTAATTATTTTACACCTGGTTGATCCAAACCATTTCCAGTGCTTTTTTCGTTGCAGCACCTACAATGCCATCCGCCTTGAGTTTATGAGCAGACTGGAATTTCTTAACAGCTAGGTCTGTTTTAGCTCCAAATACCCCGTCCACCGTTCCGACTGAGTATCCTAGAGCATTTAGCTTCCTCTGAAGTACTTTAACTTCTTCGCCTCTGCTGCCAATTTTCAACGCATAGGAGTTTACAAATTTGGCTTCAGGACCTATTGGTTTATAGCCATTTGCTGATGCAAGCGAATGGAAGGATTTCTTTGCAGAAGTAATAACTACCGGAGTGTTTATCTTTATTTTTGAAAACAGCCATTTTACTTCTTCATTATGCATTCGGATACAGCCTGAACTTACATATTTTCCAATCGAAGCAGGATTGCTGTTGCCATGAATCGCATAGGTTGTACCCCAGGTTCCTCGTGCATTCAAGCCCAGCCAGCGGGTACCAAGAGGGTTACGCGGATCTCCGCCTGGAATTTTTTCTTTATAATAAGGCCTGTTGACAATCTTGTTAACGACTTTAAACTTTCCTTCCGGCGTGTATGCAGCTTTTCTCCCTGTAGCCACCCTAAAAACCTTTACCATCCTGCTGTTTTCATAAAATGCTAATTGGTTGGTGGACTTGTTTATGATAATAAGTTGGTTTGCGGAGGCCATGACGGGTTGTGTACCGAACCAGAGAAAAGACAGCAGCACCAGACAAACGAGTATTTTCTTCATTGTTTTCCTTCCCTCTTGCTTACGCTTTTTTTGAATCCTTACATCGTATGCAAGAGGACTGGAAAAACATACCTATTTGCTGATGGAGAAAAATACTCAATTTTCCCCCTGCGGAAATTATCCTCTTCCAGAAATGAAAGCGGAAGTGCCTAAGAAAAGATAAACACCTGAGCGTGCTACGTCCTTTGGCAACGCTTCTGCCCCGCAACCCGACAAAAAGAACGTCGACTAGTACAGTTTGTAATTTACGGCTATTACAATTACAGCCTCTGTCATGTGCCAAAAGCGATGCCAGTTTACAACCACACAAAGCTACCGCTTTGTTCATGCAATGTATCCGCTGCCGAAGTGTTCCTACACCTGTGCATAGGGGCTTTAAGTCCTCCATAAAAAGTTGCTGGGTGCCGATGAATATAGACAAATCTTGTTCTAAGCAACAAATCCAAATTTATCGCTCTGCCATGTATAAAATGGCAGTATACCGTCCATCCTGTAGTTATAAGCTTTCTAGGCAAGCCATGATGGTTGCCTTCTTAAAACGGTAATTTGCCAATACATGGCTCATATCCGTTTTTGAGTATTCCCCCCTTTTTGGTGGACAAAAACAGTCGTTTTTGTCCATTTTTTTATTAGAACAGCAGGAGGGCCGCGGTCAGAGAAAGAACGGCTATGTTTGTGACTTCCTTTGGCAACACTGTTCTCACCTAACATCATAGGGCCTCTGTAAAGTATAAGAAGCAGTCCGACAGAGAGCACTGGCTGTCTCGGAAGCCATTGGTTTTACCTCAAGGCCGACTATAATTGCCAACTCCAGTGGTGACATCTGCACTATCGTGTCCTCACAAAGCTGCAGCTTTATTCGTTCGATGTATTGTCGCAGCAGCGTTCTTTGTCCTGAGCGTCGAGGCTTTATTTTTCTGCGGAATAAAGCAGCTAGATGCTGGAATTAGACATCTGTATTAGTGACAAATATTGTTATACATAATATTTTAAAAAAATCCTGGACCGTTTTGGATCCAGGATTTTAAGTAAGGGCTATTCGGTTACTCCACCTTATATTTCTCTATAAATCGGCCGATTCGCTTAACCGCTTCTTGAAGCTGATCCATTGAAGTGGCATATGAACAGCGGATATGGCCTTCCCCGCTATCGCCAAATACATTGCCGGGAACGACCGCAACTTTCTCTTCCATTAGCAATTTTTCGGCAAATTCCTCTGAGGACAGTCCCGTTAAGCGAATGGATGGAAACGCGTAAAAAGCTCCACCTGGGGTGTGGCAGTCGAGTCCAATTTCATTAAAGGATTTAACAATATAATTGCGCCTCCGCCTGTAGCTGCTCCTCATTTCTTCAACATCCGAACCTCCGTTTTTAAGTGCCTCCAACGCAGCATATTGGGCCATTGTGGAAGCACACATCATGGTATATTGATGAATTTTCAGCATAGCTGAAGCGATATCCGCAGGTGCACAAACGAAGCCAAGCCGCCAGCCAGTCATTGCAAACCCCTTGGAAAATCCATTTATGACAATCGTCCGTTCTCTCATCTCTTCGATCGCAGCCATGGAGGTATAGGATTCATCATATGCCAGCTCAGAATATATTTCATCTGAAATAACGAGCAAGTCGTGTTTTTTCACAATTTGGCTCAGCTTAATTAAATCCTCCTTGCCAAGCTGCGTTCCGGTCGGATTGTTCGGTGAACATAGCATTATTGCTTTGGTATTTGGTGTAATTGCTTCCTCAAGCTGCTGAGGCATAAGCTTGAACTCGTTTTCATTAGCAGTCTGGATTGTTTTAGCAATTCCGCCAGCCAGCATTACAAGCGGTGCATATGAAACGAAGCTGGGCTCAACAATCAGGACTTCCTCACCGGGACTCACAGTTGCCCTCAGTGCAATATCGATCGCCTGGCTTGCACCAACAGTAACGATGATTTCATCCGCAGGATTGTATGTAACCTCAAAGGATTTATGCATGTAATCGGCAATCTCCCTCCGGAGTTCAAGCAGTCCGGCGTTGGCGGTGTAAGAGGTATGCCCCTGTTCCAGCGAAAGGATTGCGGCTTCCCTCACAGACCAGGATGTTACAAAATCCGGCTCGCCAACCCCTAAAGAAATAACCCCTTCCATATTCGCGGCCAGATCAAAGAACCGGCGGATTCCCGAAGGTTTTAGTTCCGAAACCGTTTTTGAAATAAAACTTGTTTTGATCATGGTGACACCACAATTCGCTTATCTTCTTCCGTCTGGTCAAAAATTGTTCCGTCATGCTTATATTTTTTCAAAATAAAGTGGGTTGTGGTAGAAATAACAGAATCAAGGGTTGATAATTTTTCAGAAACAAATCGCGCCAGCTCATTCATGGAGCTTCCTTCAACAATAACGGACAAATCGTAGGCACCGGACATCAAATAAACGGATTTGACCTCTTTGAATTTATAAATTCTTTGGGCCACTTCATCAAAGCCCACTCCCCGTTTTGGTGTAACCTTAACATCAATCATTGCTGTTACTCCCTGATGCTCGTCAACCTTGGACCAATCAATAATAGTCGCATAACGGACAATGACCTTCATTTCCTGAAGCTTTTGCAGCGTTAATTCAATTTCCGATTCTGGCACATCAGCCATCTTTCCAAGATCACTAATATCTATCCTGCTATTGGTTTCAATAATACTTAGAATTTCTAGTTCTTTTTCATTCAAATGCATACCTAATGTATCCTCCTTGTTTGTATATAGATAAATGAAACCATTATTTTCCTTATTTTTGGACGAACCACAGTATAGGCCGCTGTCCCTTTCAAGTCTACCATAGCTTTTACGAGAATCGTGTACCAAGTTCTGTTCGCTTAATTGGCTATTAGCCACTATTGTTGAGGCAAATAGCGAGACGAGCTTCGTTTAAACAGCGGGTTAATTCCTGATATTCACGATTAATTCCGGCGGCTCAATTTGCCTAATTCCTGATTTTCGCGATTAAATCCCGCAGCTTTTCATTCAATTCCGGACAAATCGTATGTAACATTCATTACATTCTGTGCTTTATCAGACATCGGTTGCCCCAATTCACGGGATAAACTTTATCCATTATATCAAAATACTCTCTATTAAAAAAAGAATTTTCAGTGAATTAATTTTTCCATAATATCTCATGGGCATTTGGGGTAAAGTATCTTAAAAAAGGTGTGAAGGAATTTGACTGCTGTTATAACAGGCCAAAGGATAAAATTGGAAGGCAATGAGTTTTATTACGAAGCCTTTCACCACTCCAAGACGGCCCCTACGCTGATCTTGCTGCACGGGTTTCTATCGTCCACATTCAGCTACAGAAGATTAATCCCACATTTAAATGCCAGCTATAATATCGTTTCCATAGACCTTCCGCCATTTGGACAAAGCGGCAAAGAACAGCGGTTTATGTATTCGTACCAGAACCTTGCCAAAACAGTGATTTCATTGCTGGAGCGACTTGAAATAGGTCATTCTGTATTGGTCGGCCACTCGATGGGTGGACAAATCGCTTTAAATATGATCAAGCAGCGCCCTGAGCTTTTTGCAGCATGCATTTTATTGTGCAGTTCTGGATACGCACCCAAAGTGAATCAAGGAATTATTTTGTCGAGCTATATACCTTTTTTCCATTTATATGTAAAAAGGTGGCTTGCAAAAACAGGCATTGAAAAGAACCTGCAGAATGTTGTATACAATCATGATTTAATCGATCAGGAAATGGTCGATGGCTATTTACAGCCATTTTTAAAAGATGATATTTTTCGAGGCCTGGCGCGATTTATTAGGCATCATGAAGGCGATCTCCCTGAAGCGGACCTAAGAAAAATCCACACTCCATGCCTGTTAATCTGGGGTGAACAGGACAAAGTGGTTCCACTGCATATTGGAAAACGCTTGCAGAGAGACCTGCCAAACTCAAAACTTATCGTAATGAAAGACACAGGACATCTTGTTCCAGAAGAAAAGCCTGAAGAAGTGTTTGGATATATTAATCATTTTTTGGAAGAAACTTTCAAATAGCTTCCTCAAAAAACCACCCGGCTTTTGCCTGGTAACTTTTTAATTCAGCTAAAAGGAACAAGAAGCACGGTTTTTAATAGCGAGCAGCTCTGTCGCCATTTCAAGGCAAGACTTCATTTCTATTTCTTGCTCAAACGAAAATTCGTAAATTCTCTGGATTTCCTTCGCTAATACGTCCGGATCATTAAAGTCATGAACTGCCATGATCACATCAGCGATTTCTGTGTCATATTCATCATTTCCCCAGCCGAAGGGATCCCATTTTTTTAATGCTGCTTTCATCTCTCTATGAACATCTTGTATTTCCATCGAAAATCATCACCCTGTTATATATTTCACTCTACATGTTATCATATGCATAGTACGATAATGAATCAAGATTAGGAGGCATATTGCTTTGAGCGAAGACTTATTTGAAACCCTTATAGACAGAAATAACAGCGGTGCTGTCAAATGGGATAACCTGCTGCAAATATACGGGGACAAAGAATTGCTGCCAATGTGGGTGGCAGATATGGATTTCCCTTCACCTGCTGCAGTTCAGGAAGCGCTGATGAATCGGGTTAAACATCCGCTTTATGGCTATACTGGCACGGCACCCTCGGTATACACTGCCATTCAGGACTGGATTAAGTATCGGCATCAATGGGAAGTAAGGAAAAATTGGATTACCTTTAGTCCCGGTGTGGTCACTGCATTGAGTACCGTGATACAGGCATGCACAGAACCTGGGGATAAAATACTCCTTCAATCACCAGTCTATACACCATTTTTTGATCTTATCAAAAGTAATGAGCGGGTTGTCGTTAACAGCCAATTGACAATAGAAAACGGACGTTTTGAGATAGATTTTATAGACCTGGAAGCAAAGCTGAAGAATGGTGTGAAGTTATTCCTTCTTTGCAGCCCTCATAATCCGGGTGGAAGAGTATGGACAGAGGAAGAACTTACAAAAATCGGCGACCTTTGTGCAGCACATGGAGTAACGATCGTTTCAGATGAAATCCATGCTGACCTTTACATAGAACCCGCTAAGCATCGGCCGCTTGCAGCACTGGATCAACGGTACGCAAACATAACGATTACATGCATGGCACCGAGCAAAACTTTTAATATAGCAGGTCTTCAGGCTTCCATCTTGATTACGTCCAATACGGAATTGCAGGATAAAATCAGCCTTGTGAATCGGCGGAATGGATTCCATGGCTTGAACCTGATCGGCCTGACAGCAATGGAAGCTGCCTATAAGGATGGCGCTGAATGGCTTGAAAATCTCATGACATATATCAAGAAGAACGTTGAGATTGCAATTGACTTTATCAACAAAGAGATCCCGGGTGTTTCGCCAATGTATCCTAATGCCTCCTACCTTTTATGGCTCGATTGCAGACAGCTGGGGCTGACAGATGAGGAATTACGCACAAGGCTGATAAAGGAAGGCAGGCTTGCTCTTGAGCCTGGACCAAAGTACGGCCCAGGTGGTGAAGGCTTTGTACGAATGAATATAGGGTGCCCAAGAAGCATTCTTATGGATGGATTAGAAAGATTGAAGAAGGCCTTTGCTTAACTTTCGGATGTTATGAGGGCTTGTACAAAAGTATACGAATGATTCTTCACATTAAGGTTCGACTAATTCTTGACAGTCTTGCTTTTATACAGCGTTAAAGACCTTAATTCGGTTTGTGCTTTCGCTTAAATGCTCCCCATAATCCGTTTATATCCTAGACTCGGGGCTTTTCGGGTAAAGCTTCAAGCGCGGTAGAAACAAGAACTGTACTTGTTTAATTAAGTCATACCTCCTAATAAAAAAAACGGCGGGATTCCGCCGTTTTAGTTAATCGAATGCTGTTCATTCTCATTATTTTTTAAAATTTCTTCCTCAAGCTTTTTTGTTTTCAGTGCTTCCTTTTTAGAATAACGGATAATAAATATCGTAGTTAGGACAGCACCGACAAGGAAAATTAATGACGTAATAAAAGCAGGTAGATATTCAGATTTATCCTCAGGGAAATAGAGGAACAGTGCTACTACAAAGCTATTAATAAAGGTCATGCCTTACATCCTTTCTTCTCTGACAGAATCACTTCTGCTATTATAACAATTTTTTCTATTCCAATTCTACTTAGAATCTTTTCTTGGAAAATAACAACAAAAGGGAATAGTTGTTATCTAATTTAAACAAATACCGATAGGAGAGAATATTAATGAGCGATAGCATGCTTCAGATCGGAAATAAAGTAACAGCCATATACAAAACCGGAAAATATATTGGGGAGATTACCGATATCAAACCAAACGCAATTCTTGTCAGAGTGCTTGCAGTAGCCAAACATCCGATGCAGGGGGATTTGCATAACCCGAAGCAAGTTGATGTCGATTTCTTTCACCAAAGGCGTGCCCTCGCTTTCCGTGAGCAGGCAAATATCCCTGTAAATATGGTAAAGCCATACGATGGGGAAATCCCTGACTATAAGGAATCACTCAAGGAAGCTGTCGAAAAAATGAAGGAAAACTTGGACGACGGAGACAATGAATGGAAAGAAAAAAGCCTGGAACTGATCAGAGGATTGGAAGAGGATTATTTTAAGTAAATCCCTGGGAGGCGAAGAACGGCGTATCCATGTCGTGCTGCAACGCTGGCACCAGAGCCCCATCCTTACGCCTAAATTCGTGTGATGTATCGTTGCCACAGCGTGCCTTGTGTGTCGGGGCTTTTTTTCCCGGCGAAAAAAGATGTTTATTTTTACTTCGTAAAAAAGTTAATCGGCGCTGGAGCTGGATATAAACTTCACTACTTTTGCAATCCACAATTCTTTCTTATAAAAACAAAAGCCAAATCATATTAGGATGATTTGGCTTTTATAATGCTAGTTTGTTTAAAACCTGGGATAAATCAATCCGGTCACCAATGGTGGTCGACTGATGGTTTTTCATATATTTTTTATCCTGTTCTACCAACTTAAAAATATTATATGTGGTTAACGCGTCATCCAATGCCCGATGGTGCTTCCCTGTTCCTTCGCTGCCATATTCCTTAACAGCTTTCCAAAGACCTGTTTGGTTTTGGTCCCCGAAGAAACGTTTGTATTCCATCGAAAGATCAACTTTTTTACCGTTTAAAGGAAATTCCAGACCTGCCTGCTGACAATTTTGGCGCAGTACCTTCATATCCATATTTCCCCAAGTTACCACTATGCTTGACTGCAGCTTATCATATTCGCTAAGCCAGAATACCAATTCCTGAAAAGTAATCCCCTTTTCCACCTGCTCCTGTGTAATGTTCAGGAATTTTTTGCAGCGGTCAGTTAATACAGGAAATTTAACAGGAGCGACGAATGAAGAATATTGGTCATAGATACGGTCCCCAATGACTGATACCAATCCCACTTCGATAATTTCCGGATAGAAGCCTTCTGGTTTGGCTTTCCCCTCAGGCATTGTAAATTCAAAATCGATGAAAAGATATTGTTCTTCACCCTCCATTTGGATTCCTCCTTTCATACTTAGTTCTCTATAAAAATTTTCACTTAGAAACATAGCCGGCACTTGCTTTTTCACATTATAGCAGATTTTCTTCTTTCATTAATCGTTTTTTTAAATTTTCTGAAGGATTCATGTATACTAATATTTAGAGTTGCGAAATACTTACAAAGCAACCAAAAGAGGTGTTCACAATTCAGCAAAAAAGAAACTTAACTATTATGTGGATCAGCAACTTTTTAGTATCTGCCAGCGCTACCATGATACTTCCATATTTGTCACTTTACATTGATAGTATGGGATCCTACAGTGGAGATTTTGTGCAGCGATGGGCCGGTTATGTGTTTAGTGTTACCTTCGTGACCGCCTTCATTTTTTCTCCTATGTGGGGAAGATTTGGCGACAGGCACGGATACAAGCCGATTCTTATGATTACTGGATATGGGATCGCTTTATGCATTTTCCTGATGGGTTTTGCTGAATCCGTTTATACGCTTTTTTTCTTGAGAATGGCCATGGGAGCTGTAACCGGCTTTATTCCAACCTCGATGGCACTTATCGTATCCCAAACGCCTAAAGAAACGGCTGGCAAAACACTGGGAACTTTGCAAACCGGAACAGTGACAGGCGGTTTGTGCGGACCCTTGATTGGCGGTCTTCTGGCTGATACTTTTGGCTTCGAGTATACCTTTATCCTAACTGCCGGAGGTATTTCACTGGCTGCAACTGCAGTAGCATTCGGAGTTCATGAATCGAAAAAGGAAAATAAAAAGGAAAAGGAAAAAACTTACAACAGAAGGCAAGTGCTTAGCTATATTTTCAAGAATCCCGTTTTGATATCGGTCATGCTAATTTCAACTTGCATGCAGGCTGCGAATTTTAGTATTCAGCCATTGCTGGCTCTATACGTTGGACAGCTGACACATGGCAATACAATCGCATTCCTGGCCGGCCTTGTGTTCTCATCAGCTGGGTTTGGCAACCTTCTCTCAGCAAGACATTGGGGTAATCTAGGCGATCGAATCGGCTACGAGAAGGTAATCATGATGCTTTTAGTCTCAGCAGCTATTATCGTTATTCCGCAGTCATTCGTTACTGAACTTTGGCAGCTAATGCTGCTCCGCTTTATGCAAGGAATTGCTCTTGGCGGTCTGCTGCCTTGTATTACCGCTTATATCAGGCAGGCTGCCCCGGCTTCCATGCAGGGCGAAATTTTAGGCTATAATGTTAGCTTCCGCTTCCTTGGAAATGTTATAGGCCCAACAGCTGGAGGAATAGTCGCAAGCATTGCCGGAATTTCCTCAGTTTTTTTCCTGACAAGCTCTTTATTCCTTACAGGTTTTGCCTTATTATGGTGGAGTAAAATGAAAGAGACCCAAGCAGGTTAATTCATTTGCGGGGATTCCATTACGAAATCCAGGCCTTGCGATGCCCGCGAAACAAAATTTTAAATAGATTGGAAGATTGATTGTTTGCGCACACTTTTAGGTTTTATGATGATTCTCCTACTGGTTCCTTTGCTTTCCATGCTTGTCTTTTTTAGCTATAGCGAATGGGCCAATGCTCAAGGCTTCCACCAATTTTTGGATGACAAGATTGATCTTAAGGGAATAAAGCTGCCTGAATCCAGTTTTATTACAGCGGCTGACGGAACAATCATATCCGAGTTATCTGCTGACGAAAAGCGAATTTACCTGCCAGACGAGAAAATTCCTGACTTTCTTAAGGATATTTTCGTCACGATAGAAGACCGGCAATTTTATGAGCATGCCGGAATTGACGGCAGTGCCATCAGTAGGGCGCTGATTGCCAATTCCCAGAATAATTCAATTGAGCAGGGAGGAAGCACTATTACCCAGCAGCTGGCTCGTAATCTCTATCTGACACATGAAAAATCGTATAATCGAAAGCTATCTGAGGTACTCTTCTCCTATCAGCTCGAACGAAAGCTATCAAAAAAGAAAATTCTTGAGCTTTATGTGAATGCGATATTCTTTCAAAATGGCAGATACGGGATTGAATCGGCTGCACGCTATTACTTCGGTAAGGAAACGAAAGATCTGACCAAAGCAGAGCTTGCCTTTTTGGCTGCTATCCCGAACAATCCGGAGAAATATAATCCGCTGACCCATTTCCCCGACACTAAGCTTCGACAGGAACGAATTCTCAAGCAGCTGGAAGATGTCGGAAAATTATCGCATGATGAGTATAAGAGGCTGATTAAAGAACCTGTTGTTCTGCATGTTACCAAGGGTAAAGATAAATATCCAGACTATGTTACTTACGTTGAATCAGAGCTGGAAGAGCTAATTGCCCAATCGGAAGGACTGCAGAAGGACCTGTCCAGTCCAGGAACCGCAACACGGGAGCTCGCACAGCAAAAACTCACAGATAGGATTAAAGATTTGAACCAATCAGGAATTGTTGTCCAAACGGCCCTTGATACCCGATTGCAGGAAAAAGCAGAACAGACATTAGAACGCAGACTGAACTCGATTCCGGTGCAGGGTGCAATAGTGGTTTTACAGCATAATACGCACCAGCTTGTCTCTTTGATTGGGGGAAAAGATTATATAAAAAAATCTTTTAACAGAGCGTTTCAAAGTTACCGGCAGCCGGGCTCTTCAATAAAGCCACTTCTTGTCTATGGTCCGTATCTGGAAGCAATGAATGCAGATATAGACCGGAAAATCAGTGCCGCCTCCTTCTGTGAAAAGGATTATTGCCCAAAGAATTATTCTGGAGACAGTTATGGAATGGTTTCCATCCGGAAAGCTTTCGCCCAATCCTATAACACACCTGCAGTAAGGCTGCTTCAGCAAACAGGTATTGATGAAAGCTTCCAGAGGCTTGATCCATTTCATTTTAAGAAGGTAAATGAAAAAGACCATGTCCTTTCCGCTGCACTTGGCGGACTGACAGATGGGGTGAGCACGCTTGAACTGACAAATGCCTATTCATCGTTTCACAATGGCTCCTACCAGCCTGCGCGTGCCATCACCCAGATTCTTGATAAACAAGGCAATGTGCTATATAAGTGGAAGGATACACCTGTAAGAGTATGGTCAGAACCGACTGTCAGAAAAATGAGAATCCTGCTCCATGAAACGATGATAAGCGGAACGGCCAGGAAAGCGTATGTTTCCGGAGATTATATTGGAGGCAAAACAGGGACTACAAATGATGTAAAAGACCTTTGGTTCGTGGGTCTCACTGATGATTACACAGCCGGTGTCTGGATTGGCAAAGACCAGCCTGCAAGCATGTTAAACATTCAGCCTTCAGGCCCGCATCTTGAGATTTGGAAGGAAGTCATGAAGCAGGTGAAGTGAAGATACTTATAGGTATGTAAAAAACCAGCAGAAGCTCGAGTTGCTACTCAGCAGCTCTGCTTCGCCCTGCTGCACCGCAATTAGTCTACCCTGAGGGTGCGAACCTTGCCAAGAAATCGATATATTCCAAAAGTTGACGATAACAGATAAAAATTGATAGAAATAACATTGCCACTTTAAAAACCTTTCCCTTGGCAAGCAAGCTTAAAATAATTATTTTCAGTTAAAAAATTGCCTTGAAGGGCGAATATAACTGTTCTTTATTGCCCCTGCCGGAATATCACCCCTCATCTTTCCACTCCCGCCAAAGCCTGTATCGAAGGGAGCGAAACTGCACCACTTTTCACACCTCCTATAATCAAACAGAAACCCAGTTAAAATCTCCGAGTTCCATTCACAGACCTCTTAAACAGGCAGGCTGGCCATTATGCTGTTGTACAGCTTCAGGAAGGCGAACACAACTGTAAAAACTAATGCGGCCCAAATAAAGGTATGAAAAAAGATTAATCCAATCAATCGCACAGTTGACAGGCTTGACTGGATTTTATAGACAAAATAAATAAAGGCAGTTATCGTTGCTGCAATAAAGATTCCAATAATACCTGCTATAAACTTAATGCTCAAAAGTGAAAGTGCTCCGCCTATGAAATAAATGACTGATCCAAGCCGGATGCTTTTCAGTCCCTCTCCCTCAGATTCCTTCGAAAAGAAAAGCAGGGACAGCTCGAGCACAGTATCTGATATGAGTTTTAAAGCAGCAAACAGCATAAAGAAAAGGATAAATAATACGAGCAGCAGGGACAATTTGATGCCTGCATCCGGCACAAATTCAAGCATGCCGTTATAAACCCCTACACTTTTCAGAAGAACGACAGCCTTCAATTCTGTATAAATCGAAAAGGATAGGCTGAAGAGCATAATTGAAATCAAGGGGAAATAGCCAGTTAAGTATGTATTTTTCATAATTGTAATCCTCATCTTTCAAAATGGTACTCTCCCATTATGCTAAAGTTTCTTCTTTCCTACAACAAAATCCCCCTATTACCTTCCAACTATTTAACCCGTTTTTCCCAATCTTTTATTATCAATTGTTAAAAGGAAGAGCAGCCAAGAAATCATATACCGGCTTGGGATTACCTATTTTGATTGTTACGGTATTTCGAGGCTCTGTTTTCATTATTCTGCTGATGCAGATTCAGTCATTCGACGCGAAGTGAGATATTGCGGATACCTTGAAACTTTATCAAGAACCATCTGTACGAGTTAATATTTAAAAACATAATTTTATTCGTCACACCCACCCCGGCTGGCGAAGTGGAGAACAGAGCTTAGCAGTTTGCAATCTTTAACGAATCCATCTTTCATCTATTAAGACTATGTAAAAGGAAGGCAAATAACTGCCAATTATTTGGCTTCCCTTCTCGCTTGGCCGAATAATCTAACTTTGGATGATGGCTCTGATTTCTCCTCGCTCGATTTATCCTTCTTTGAATCGGATAAATCCTCCCATTTTTTAACAGCTGTCTCAAATTGCTGGTTAGATAGCTGGTTTGAAGCTAATAGTGCACAAAGCATAGCATAGGCTATAGGCCTTGTGTCCACCTCGACACTTACGTGGACATCCACATTGGAATTCCCGCTGTGGCCAATCGCTGAATTATTTTTTGCAATTTCCTGCGTTTCAGTATTGTTATTCGAAGCACTAGATGACATAGAACGAAAAAATTTATCCATAATCTCACTCTCTATCTTTCTATAATAAGGCGGAATAGGAGAACCCCATATTCCGCCAAGCATTTTTAGTCTTCGATGTCCTGGCTCTGATCCTGGTCCTGATCCTGCTCGGATTCAGAATCTGCTCTTGAACGAACCCTGGCAACGGAATCAGAATCTACATCAATATCCAGATTTATTTTAGAATTTCCGCTGTCAGCGATCTTAGCGATATTGGTATTGCGTGTAGAGTTTTTCACTTCATTGTCGCTATCAGCCTCACTGTCGCTCCTTACATCGTTGTCGATATCGAAGTCCACATCAGACCGGCTATCGGACTGTGAATCTGAACGGTCTCTGCCACGAGAAAACCAATCATTAATTCCCATCATAACCTCTCCCTTCTGCTTTGATATGAGTAGTATATTCATAATCGAAGGAGGAGAATGGACAAACACACAGGGCAAACGCGGAATTATGATTATATAGCATATTTTGAAAAGCAGAAGCGCCCTGACAAAAGGAACGTCGGCGCCAGCACGTCCTGTGCAAGTCCGGCAAGCATAAGACAAGCGCTGACAGAAGGCGCTTTTTGCCTTCCGAAGTGATTGGCTTATGACCTCGAGGCCGGCTAAGTTCGCCACGTCCTGTGGCGACGTCGGCACTAGCACGTCCTGTGCGTCGGGGCTTTATTTTACTCCGTAAAAAAAGTTGCTGGGCGCTGGAGCTAGACATAAATACTTTAATGTTATGTCTTGTCTAGTAAAAACAGCGGAGCTGGGTGGTTGTCCCATGCTCCGCTGTTATAATTAATCTTCAATATCCTGGTCTTGGTCTTGATCCTGTTCTTGGTCTGAATCAGATTCAGAGCGGGAACGGACTCTTGCCCGGGAATCAGAATCCACATCGATGTTAAGATCGATTTTTGAATTACCGCTGTCAGATAACCTCGCAACGTTGACGTTACGGGTAACGTTTTTTACTTCGTTTTCACTATCCACTTCACTGTCGCTTCTTGTATCGTTGTCTATTTCAAAATCCACATCGGAGCGGGAATCGCTCTCGGAGTCGCTTCTGGAAGACCCTCCATTGCCGCCATTATATCCATTTCCGTAGCCTTTTCCGCTATTTGGAAACCATATTTTACCCATTTATCTTTCTCCCTTCATTTGACTTACAAGCAGTATATTCAGGGATGAAAAAGGAGGATAGACAAACTGCCTGATGTAACAGCGGATTTTTCAGACGGGCATCCTTTTAGAAAACATCACATACTATGGTCCGTTTTACGGATTTGGATATACTCCCTTGATTTGAAGTTCCATTGCTTTGAAATATCAAGCTCGCCTTCTTGTACAGGAATAATAAACGGCTCTGAAAAGCTTGATCCAGGCAGGGAATCACTACGATAATTAAAGATAATATACTCCCTTTTGTTTCCCTCATTCATTATCCATGCGCCGGTAAAAAGTAATAAGAAAATGCTGCTGCAGGCGACGGCTTTCATCCTGACCATTTTGATCACCTTCCTTTTTCTAGTCTTTCTGTAATAGAAGGAAGTAATACTTTTAAAAAAATTTTTTAAAGTTTTGATGCCTTTCTTCCTATTTAATAATTTTCAGAAAATATAAATACTCTGATATACAACGAATGCAAGCAATCTTAAATTAAGATATAATTTTTATGTTAAGAATATGGTTAACATACCGTTATCGATACGGTTTCGTTTATTAACGGAGGTAATTGTCTGTTCCCTAGGTGAGGGCTCAGTTACTAATGCTAATCATTTTCAAAATATAGATTAGATAAAAAACGATGATGGGGGGATTTCATGTCATTATTGCACCTTGCTATTCTTTCGCCTTTTCTGCTTGCTATAGCAGTGCCAATTTTGTATAAGCATATCCGCAGCGTACACACCGGCTGGTTTGTACTCGGATTGCCAGTAATTCTATTTACATACTTTTTCCGTTTCCTGTCTGCTACCCAAAACGGGGAAACCGTGGCAGAAAGCTTTGCCTGGATTCCGTCTCTTAATGTAAGCTTCGATGTTTATGTCGACGGATTGGGCCTGCTTTTTGCTCTGCTGATTACTGGGATTGGATCCCTTGTCGTCTTATATTCCATTTTCTATTTACAGAAGGAAAAAGAACGGCTGGGCAGTTTTTACACCTTCCTGCTTTTGTTCATGGGAGCAATGCTGGGTGTCGTGTTATCTGATAATTTGATTGTCCTATACACATTTTGGGAGTTTACCAGCCTATCTTCCTTCCTGCTGATCGGCTACTGGCATCACCGCGAAAGGTCCCGGTACGGTGCCCAAAAATCCATGCTGATAACTGTTTTGGGCGGATTAGCCATGCTGGGAGGATTCGTGCTTCTCTATATCATGGGAGGAACCTTCAGTATTCGCGAGCTGATTGGACAAGCTGATAGCCTGTTTGAACATCCGTTGTTCACACCCGCACTACTGCTTGTGCTGCTTGGTGCCTTTACAAAGTCTGCACAATTCCCTTTTCATATCTGGCTGCCAGATGCGATGGAAGCTCCAACGCCGGTAAGTGCTTATCTGCATTCAGCAACAATGGTTAAAGCGGGGATTTACCTTGTCGCAAGAATGAGCCCTATATTCGCTGAATCCGGAGTATGGCTATGGCTGATCGCTTCATTTGGGATCGCAACGCTTTTTTGGGGATCATTCTCTGCGGTAAAACAAACCGATTTAAAAGGTATTCTGGCTTTCTCTACAGTCAGTCAGCTTGGTTTGATTATGTCGCTGCTGGGAGTAGGTGCCGCCGCTCTGCATTACGAATCAATCGGAGAAAATGTTTATATGGTTGCTACTGTAGCCGCTGTATTCCACTTAATTAATCATGCCACCTTCAAGGGAACCCTGTTTATGGTAGTGGGCATCATTGATCATGAAACCGGTACAAGGGATATCCGAAAGCTGGGCGGGCTGATGGCTTTTATGCCGATTACCTTCACCATCGCTGTCATTGGCGCATTTTCAATGGCAGGGCTTCCTCCGTTCAACGGATTTTTAAGTAAGGAAATGTTCTTTACAGGTATGGTGAATGTTCTGAATATGGACATTTTTAATCTTGATGCCTGGGGAATCCTTTTTCCTGTCCTTGCTTGGATTGGAAGCATTTTTACATTTGTTTACAGTATGATTGTTGTTTTTAAAGTTTTTGGCGGGAAGCATCAGCCTGATAAATTGGAAAGAACACCTCACGAAGCTCCGCTTGGTATGCTGATTTCACCGGTTATACTTGCTTCATTGGTTATTATTTTTGGTATCTTTCCGAACCTATTGTCCGGAACTCTTATTGAGCCCGCAGTAGCATCCATTATTCCCAGTTTGCTTGATGGGGAATTTCACGTCCACATCGGTTTTTGGCATGGATTTACACCTGAGCTTTTTATGACAATAGGTGTTATCGCAATTGGTATCCTGCTTTATTTAACGGTTCCAAGGTGGAAAAAAGTATATTATGCTTTGCCAGAAGCATGGTCATTAAATCGCTTATATGATAAAACCATTGAACTGGCTGAACGGGCTTCAATATGGGTCACCCGCTTGTTTATGACCGGCTTTATCCGCAGCTATCTCGTTTATATCTTCTTGTTCTTTATTATTTCGTTAGGCTTTACGCTGTATTGGCAAGATGCTTTTAAGCTCGATACTGATAATACAGCCCCGATTCGTATGTATGAATTGATCCTCGCTATTATCATAGCGATTGGCTCTGTTGCTATATTGTTCGTAAAGTCCCGTTTAACCTCAATCATTCTGCTCGGTGCTGTTGGCTATACCGTTTCATTGTTTTATGTTCTTTTCCGGGCACCGGACCTTGCCCTGACCCAGCTGATTATTGAAACTATTTCAGTTGCATTGTTTCTCCTCTGTTTCTACCACTTACCGAAGATTAACCTGAAAGAGGAGAGAATGACCTTTAAGCTGAATAATGCACTGATTTCGCTTGGCGTTGGAGTAATTATTGCTTTAATAGCATTGTCTGCCCACAGCAATAAACTTTTTGATTCTATTGCAAGCTTTTACCTCGAGAATTCCTATAAGGAAGCCGGCGGCAAAAATGTTGTGAATGTCATACTGGTCGACTTCCGCGGATTGGATACAATGTTTGAAATCACGGTGCTGGGCATCGCGGCAATCGGCATTTATTCGTTGATTAAGCTTCGCATGACAAGGGGGAGGGAAGCGGATGAAAACAAATGATTTAATCCTGCAAACCGT
Source organism: Peribacillus saganii (assembly GCF_003429095.1). Classification (GTDB taxonomy): domain Bacteria; phylum Bacillota; class Bacilli; order Bacillales; family DSM-1321; genus Peribacillus; species Peribacillus saganii. Next base: position 111,922 of record NZ_QVTE01000017.1, on the reverse strand, counting down.
CACTAAGGTTTGCGCCTTCGTAATCATCCTGTTTTCCATATCGATATTTTTAGGAGGGCATTACTCACCAGGAGGCGGCTTTGTTGGCGGATTGATGACATCCTGTGCAATAGTACTGCTGCTCCTGGCCTATGATCTAAAAACCGTGGCGGCCCTGCTGCCAATTGATTATAAGATAATGATCGCTTGCGGGCTCCTGATCTCCGCCTCAACCGTTGCCGGGTCATGGCTATTCCATGCCCCTCTTATGACACATGCTTACAGCTATTTTAATTTGCCAATCCTGGGCAAAACATCATTGCATACGGCTGTACTATTTGATTTGGGAGTTTATCTGGTGGTTATTGGTGTCACGATGACCATTATTCAGACGATAGGGGAGAGTGAATAATGGAAATTTTAATGGCAATTGTCATTGGTATTTTATTTACCACTGCTACGTATCTTATGCTTTCAAAAAGTATTTTGCGGATCATCGTCGGAACTGGCTTATTAAGCCACGGTGCCCATCTTCTCATATTGACGATGGGCGGCTTAAAAAGAGGCGCCGTTCCGCTTCTCGGTGAGCATGCTGAAGCATATGTCGATCCGCTGCCCCAGGCTTTGATTTTAACAGCGATTGTCATCAGCTTTGGGGTTACGTCCCTTTTCCTCGTTCTTGCCTACAGAACATACCAAGAGCTGGGAACAGATAATATGGATCATTTGAGAGGAAACGAAGCTAATGAATAATATAGTGTTCCTGCCTGTTTTATTGCCTCTTTTAACAGGCGTTATCTTGATATTCTTTGCCAGAAAGACTGGGATCCAGAAAGGAATATCCTTCCTTTCATCTCTGTGCGGAATGGCTGTTGCGTTATATCTGGTACATTACATATCCAATAATGGTATTAAGGTCCTTGAAGTAGGGAGCTGGAAAGCACCTTTTGGTATTGTCATTGTTGCCGACATGCTGGCTTCCCTTTTAGTGCTTACCACAAGCCTCGTTGGGTTTGCCGTATTGCTGTACTCCTTCCGGGGTATCGGCAAGGAGCGGGAAAAATTCTATTACTATTCTATATTTCAATTTTTATTGGTTGGGGTAAATGGAGCTTTTCTGACAGGTGACATATTCAACTTATTTGTTTTTTTCGAAGTAATGCTGATGTCCTCTTATGTGCTATTGGTATTGGGGGGCACGAAAGGCCAGCTGAGGGAATCTTTAAAATATATATTGGTTAATGTTATTTCCTCAGCTTTTTTTGTCATTACGGTTGCCTATTTATATTCTGTTGTCGGCACACTGAACATGGCCGATATCGGAAGAAGGATTGGGGAAGCTGGCCAGCCAGGGATCATTACTGTTATTGCTGTAATGTTCCTTATCGTTTTCGGTCTAAAAGGAGCCATCTTTCCGCTGTTTTACTGGCTCCCAGGCTCCTATTTTGCCGCTCCGATTCCCGTTCTCGCCTTATTTGGAGCTTTGTTAACCAAAGTAGGCATATACTCAATCCTAAGGACCTATACACTTATGTTTCCTCATCAGCAAGGTTATACCCATGAGCTGCTGGGAATTCTGTCAATTCTAACAATTATCGTTGGAGTGATAGGAGCAATCGCATACTGGGATGTCAAAAAAATCATTATCTACAATATCGTAATTGCAGTAGGTGTTATAGCATTTGGAATTTCATTGATGAACCAGGATGGACTGGCAGGTTCTCTCTTTTATTTGATCCACGACATGATCATTAAAGCAGCGCTATTTCTTTTGGCTGGCATTATGATGAAGGTGACCGGAAGCAGCAGCCTGCGGGAGATGGGCGGACTAATCAGAACCAATCCTGGTCTTGGATGGACCTTCTTTCTGGCAGCGATTTCCCTTGCCGGTATTCCCCCGTTTAGCGGGTTCTCAGGAAAGCTGCTGATTTTGCAGGGAGCCGCTGAAAAAGGAGCCTTTATAGGAATGGCAGTTGTCCTGATTTCAAGTTTGCTTGTTTTATATTCAATCATGAGGATCTTCATATATGGATTTTGGGGAAATGTGACCAGTTATACTCCAGCATCTTCCGTTCCTGTAACAAAGTTATTAACACCTGCAGTTATATTGGTGGCGGTTTCGGTTTTGTATGGGATTGGTACCGAATTTGTGTATCCTTTTATTATTCAGGGAACAGAACCTCTTGTAGACCCGCAAATTTATATTGACGCCGTACTAAAGGAGGAGGGTTGATGGCTTTTCAAATATTGTTAAATGTTGTGCTCGCTTTTACCTGGATGTTCCTAAAAACCTCTTATACAAGTTCAACTTTCTTTGTAGGCTATCTCCTTGGCCTTTTAATCATCTTCGCGTTTAGGAATTGCTTTAGCGGCAGATTTTATTTAATCCGGGCATATGCAGTATTCAGGCTGTTTCTAATCTTTATCAAGGAACTGATTTTAGCTAATATTGCTGTTTTAAAAGTGGTATTAAAGCCAAAGTTAGATATGCGGCCAGGAATTTTCGCCATGCAGACCGTCCTCGAAAAGGATTGGGAAATAACAGTCCTTGCGAATTTAATCACTCTTACTCCCGGCACCTTGGTTGTCGATGTTTCAGACGACAATAAAACTCTCTATATCCATGCAGTGGATATAGAAGATGCTGAAGACGTGATCCAAGGTATCAAAAGCACTTTTGAAAATGCAATCCTGGAGGTAAGCCGCTAATGTTAGAAATAATCTTAAGAATAAGCCTCTTATGTATTTCACTAGCCATGCTCGGCCTGTTATATAGGGTGGTCAAAGGACCTTCGGCAGCGGACCGCGTTATCGCACTGGATGCCATGGGAATCAATTTGATTGCGATTGTTGCTCTAATTTCAATTCTTCTCGATACAAGCGCATTTCTTGAAGTAATATTGCTTGTCGGAATTTTGGCGTTCATCGGGACAGTAGCCTTTTCAAAGTTTCTAGAGAAGGGGGAAATAATAGAGCATGATCGAAATCGTTAAAATTATTGCAGGAGCCTTGATATTATTTGGTGCTTTTTTAAGTGTTGTAGCAACATTTGGGGTAATCAGGCTTCCAGATGTGTATACAAGGAATCATGCCGCCTCCAAAAGTGCCACACTTGGGGTAATGAGCATCCTGCTCGGAACATTTCTTTACTTCTGGATTGAACATGGCCATTTTAATTCCCGCGTCATCCTAGCAATTGTATTCATTTTTGCGACGTCTCCTGTGGCCGGACATTTGATAAGCAGGGCTGCATATAATAGCGGGGTTCCATTGTGGGAAAAAAGTGTGCAGGATGATTTAAAAGGTAAAAATCAAATCCGCCAAGCTGAAAAGTAAAATGGTGTGATTTCACTCTGCTGCTGGCCTCCTGGCCGGCAGTTTTGCTTTTACGATTAAAATAAAAAAAGTTAAAATGCTTTTTCATACACTGCAATTCACGCGGAATTGGTAAAAATAGTATAGTGAATGATAGATTTGAATGCATAGTTTCCAGAATTATTATTCAGTTTTGTAGAATTCACTATAGGAATAAGTATAAAAAACAGCCATCCATTATAACCGGATGACTGTTTTGCTTTTGTCCCTACTTAATCTGTATTACCGAAAGCGTACATCTGGAAACCGATATGAGTTTACCTTCTTCGTCTCTTATTTGTATATCCCATACCATTGTTTTCCTCCCGCGATGAAGCACCCGCGCTTCAGCAAACACATTCCCTTCTTTCTTTCCCCTAACATGATTGGCATTAATCTCGAGGCCAACGACTGCTTCCGTTGCTTTATCGACAAGTTCATACCCGCCAATGCTGGCTACTGTTTCAGCCAGGGCAACTGATGCACCTCCATGCAGCAGGCCAAAAGGCTGGCGTGTCCTTTGATCCACGGGCATTTTGGCGGTAACCCGGCCATTTTCAACCTCCAGGATTTCTATCCCAAGTGCTTCCAATAATGTATTAACCGTTTTCAATTCTTTTTCCCCCTTCTGTTAAGCTCGCTCTTTTTGCTTCAACGTATTCCTGCTTGTTTCTTTTCCGGTTTCCTTTCCCCGAGATCGGGCTATTTTATGCAGTTGGAAAAAGATATAAATAGCAGCAATCGCAAGCAGGACAAATAAAACTTCTTTCTCATAAAATAAGACTCTGTCAAATTCGTCCCCAAATTGATATCCAAGGTAAAAAGTAAGACTGAGCCACAACAAGGCACCTGTGTAGGAAAACAGGGCAAAGGATGATAATGAAAGCCTGCTGAATCCATAAATAAACGGCAGAAATAAACGGATTCCCGGGATAAAATAACTGATAGAAAGTGAGAACGCATGATATTTATTTATCAGGATATTGGATTGAAAAATAAGTCTCTTAAATTTATCTCTCCGGTTAAAATAACCCATCAAATATTTTCCAGTATATCTACCCAGGAAATACATAGAAGTTATCGCAAACAGTATACCTGCATAAGCAGTGGCAAATGCAAAAACCGGGTCAAGAACTCCTTGTTCAGCCGCAATTGCAACCGACATAACAATGACTTCATTTGGGAGAGGAAAAATAAAGATGCCGACCCACAGATAAAAAAATAGGCCAGGGTAGCCATACTCGCCTAGAATATGTAATATTGATTCCCACTCCATATATCCACCCCCTCTATCCGCCAAAAGCCATACCTGAATCTTAATAACTTATTTCCTATACCCTTTTACATAACTTTTAAAAAAAGATAAAGGAGATAACCATTTGGAATACCGTCCATACCCTTATCCAGGCAATAACATGGGCCGATTTCCAGACCAATATCCTTTAACCAGGGATACCACCATGTATATGGTTTCCCGCTCTATCGCCAATTTCCTCCTGTAAATACTGCTTTTTTAATAAAATCTGCTCAGTCGGCAGGTGCGTTACTGAATGATGCCCAAAAAATCACCCAAACCATTGCCCATTCCAGGGAATTTTCCGAAAAACTGATGAATGACGCCAAAGCATCAAAAACAAGCCAGGTTAATGATATGATCCGTTCACCTGGAGTCCGCAAAGCCTAAACTCCAATTTAATCCTGATCGAATTATATTAGATTTCACGGAAGAGAAACACAGCGAAATTAGCCATAACGGTTCTTCCTCAAATGGAGAAGCCCTTAATCTCCATCTTCCCAGTAACTTGAGTTATATTTTCCCAGCAATGAAAGTATCCTGATCTGTAAAGCCAGGCACATCCGCGTCGGGTGGTTGGTCCAGTATTTTCATAAAAATACCTCTGCTATTTTAAGCAGAGGTGTGTTTTGGCATGCAGCCGATAAAGATCAATAGTAGTAGCCGCCATATGAGTAAGGATAATACGGATAGTATGGAGCCGGATAGTATGGAGCCGGATAAAACGGCCTTGGGCCTAATACAGCTGTGGTGAGCAGCCCGCCAAGCAATCCTCCAACAAATGGACCGGCAAAGAAAAACGGATTTCGGCCATAACCGCCATAATATTGTCTGTGATAATTGTTCATTTGAATCCTCCTGTCGTTATATTTGCCTCCCTATTTTATATGCGGAAACACCAACAATCGTATGGGTAGGCAGCCTATCCCAAGACAGAAGGACAATCATTATTTTAATTTACTTGAAATCGTTCCACCAGCAGGGCTAGGGTACGTGTCATTACTCCCGTAGCGCCAGCTGGTCCTAATTCGGATGCTTTTTTTGTAACAGATGTTCCCGCTATGTCCAAATGAACCCAAGGCGTGTCTTCGGCAAATTCTCCAATGAATGCGCCTCCCATGATGGCATGGCCATCCCGGCCAGGTGAATTATTCAAATCAGCAACCGGGCTGTTTCTTACACGCTCTTTATCCTTTTCTGTAATTGGCAAGCGCCACATTGGTTCACCTGCTTCATATGAAGCTTCCAGAACCTGCTCGAATAGACCCTCATTATTGGTCATTGCCCCTGTCATTTCATTGCCCAATGCAACGATAACCCCGCCTGTCAGGGTAGCCACATCGACCAGATATTCCGCACCATGCTGCTTAGCGTATGTTACAGCGTCTGCCAGCACAAGCCGGCCTTCAGCATCCGTATTAAGCACTTCGATCGTCTTTCCGCTCATAGAAGTAATGACGTCATCCGGCTTAAATGCAGTTCCGCTTACCATATTGTCGGTAGACGGGATAACAGCCACTACATTCTGCTCCGGCCTTAATTCACCGATGATTTCCATTGCACCAAGAACAGCTGCTGCTCCGCCCATATCGGTTTTCATTCCGACCATCCCTTCTCTCGGCTTAAGGGAATAGCCTCCTGTATCATAGGTAACTCCTTTTCCGACAAGACCAATTACATCGGTCCACTCTTCCTTGCCCTGATATTTAAGGACAATCATTCTTGGCTCTTCATGGGATCCTTGGTTTACTGCCAGCAAAGCCCCCATTCCAAGCTTCAGCATGTCTTCCTTAACAAGAATTTCAGATTCAAAACCATAACGGTCTGCAAGTTCTGAGGCATAAGCGGCCATGTCAGCAGCCGTCAGCATATTACCAGGAAGATTGACCAGTGTACGTGCAGAGTTTGTGCCTCGGCCATACATATACCCAACCGTCAAGGAAGCATTGATTTCATGGCTTTCAGTATTGCTAACTACTGTAATAGCTTCTATTTGCTTTTCCGTTTCATTCGATTTTTGCTTGTATCCCTCAAATTTATAGGTTGCGAGCGCAAAAGCCTCGCCAAGTGCATGAGCAGCGTCATTAGCATCGACAGAATCATTAGTAAAGGAATCCAGTATAACCGTAACAGAATTAGCTTTTGCCTCTTGCAAGCTTTTAAATACTTTGCCAAACGCTTCTCTTAAAAATTCAAATGACAATCCCTTTTCTTTTCCAAGCCCTAAAAAAATAAGTCTCTTTGGCCCCATTAGGCCAAGTGTATGTATTTTTCCAACGATCTTTTTCTTTGAAGAAATCTCTCCATTCTTCAAAAGCTCGGTCAATTGCCCTCCGAGTTTCTCGTCAGCCTCTGCAGCAAACCCTTCCAGTCTGCCGCCCTTTTCAAATACACCGGATAGTACATACTCATGTTTGTCAGCAAAATTTAATTGATCTGCTACATTGAACAAAAAAATTCCTCCCTTTTCGATCCATGCTTAGATTATAACAGACTCACCATTCTTTTTAATTCTCGATATTTATATATAAACGAGGAAGCTTAGGAAGCGTTCCAACTTCAGAGAAAGGAACCTTATCGATAGGAGGGATAATAGCCTGAGCGTATTCAATATAAGCAAGCACCGGCTCCAGCTTCAATCCCCAATGAAAGGGGCTGTATGGGGTCAAATAGCGGTATGCGGCCTCCAGCATCGACCTTGCTCCCTTTACATTACCATATTCATAATGGTAAATCGCCACACTAAGCTGCAGCAGCCCTTTTAAAAATAAATTCCCCTTATCCGTCATCCACATTTCCTCAAGCAAATCGTGGCAGGTATAATAATCACCCTCGTTAAACGAAATAAAGAATGTATAATATTCCATAGGGTAACTTTCCATTTCCTCACATCCTTGCCTTTTATGTTTAACTACTGCTCATTTGGTTTAAAAACATAATAACAGACAATTCATAATCCAGTCCTTTTTAACTTTATGATAAAAACATTATCTAATAAGTGAGATTGAGACATAATGATTATATAAGAGGACTGTACAAGAGGAACCATATTTTTCAGCACGTTTTGTGACTTCATAGATCACCTTACATATCCCTTTGCCGATTCGCCACAGCTTGCCTTTACGGCGGGCAAAGCACCGTACCCGAAGCTGTGTATCCAGAAAATAGCCATAAATTAATACTTTACATGAAAGGTGGCCGATCCATGGAATTATGGTTTAATTTCCCTCTAGTTGCTTCATTAACAGCCATTTTCTTCGCCCAGTTTGTGAAAGTGCCGATTCAGTACATTGCCATTAGAAAATTGGATTGGTCATTGATCCACTCAACCGGAGGCATGCCCAGCTCCCATTCAGCTGCCGTAACAGCACTTGCCACCGGTGTAGCCTTGGAGTCCGGCGTCAACTCTACCGTTTTCGCAGTTGCAACCGTATTTGCAATCATAACGATGTTTGATGCAACAGGTGTCAGAAGACAGGCAGGAGAGCAAGCAGCTGTATTAAACAGGCTTGTGGCAGACTTCAATACTTTCGTCGCAGAAGCAAAAAAATGGCCCAAGAAGGAAGAAAAACAAAAGCAAAGGGAACTTAAGGAGCTGCTTGGCCACAAACCGGTTGAAGTATTCTTTGGAGGCCTTACTGGAATCGTTTTGACCCTTCTCCTTCATTTCCTTTTGTTCAGCGTTAAATAATGCAGGAGCGGAAGGAAAACTTTGTTCTTTAAAAACCAGATAACAGTATTAAGGCAAAAATTTTTGCTTTGCAGTCAGGAACGAAAAGCATTTCCTGAAAGCTTGTATATAGAGAAATAAACTGTAAAAAAATATTAATTTTCGAAAGTCATCTTTATTTAACAATGATCTTGATTGATTATTCTTTGTACTTTTGATAATTCTGAAAAAAAAGGAAAGCCCCGTACCAGTTGTGAGTACGGGGCTTTTTGTTCCAAGGGACACAACCTGGAACAGTTTCTTATATTTTTTGCATATGCTTAGATCATCAATTCTATGTATTATGTTATGTAAATTCTATGTATTACATTATATTTATTTTTTTAATTTTCCTTTAAACTGCTGGCGGAATACCTGTAATTCACTATCCTCATTTAACACAGTCAGATCATTTTCGGTCAATTTTCCTTTTCCCTTTTTAACTACGTAAACATCGATGGTTTTTTTGCCCCACTGATTAAAAACATCATCAACGGTCTCATAATAAAGGTCCAATTCATTGCCTTTAATGGCCCCGCCCTTATCCGCTACAACTCCATATCCATACCCTGGGATATAAAGGATTGTCCCAATCGGGAAAACATTTAAATCAGCTGCCACTGTCGAGAATAAGTCTCTTTTTACTCTTACTCCGGAATATGTAATGCCGTACGATGGATTACCTGGACTTTTACCGGTCGATTCAACCCCGGCCGTATAACCGGTAGCCACCACTTCTTTAGTGGGGTACTGTGTAAAATCTACCGCTTCTTCTATCGTCTTTGGCGAGGTTATCGGTTTAGAAAAAGATATTTCTGTTTTAGTTGGCATTGAGCTGTTCAGATACTTATAATCTAACCCAATCACCCTTGTATTCCGATCGGGACTGAAGTCTGAACGAAACTCACCCCAATTTAGCGCTGCCATTGCAGAAACCCCAGTCACATGACAGAGGGTGGATTGAACCGCAAAAACTAGTAATAGGGCAATTACGGCCCTTTGGCTTAAGTTTTTCAATTTACTCATATAAAATTTCTTCACTCCTCTCTGACATATTACTTTCCCAAAAAAAGAAAGAATATTCATAAAGAGTGAAAATATTTATTACAATAAGAAAAGTGAAAGCGCCCTATAAAACAAGGAACGTTGACTAAGTACTGGCACGTCCTCCTGGGCCAAACGTCGACGCTAGCACATCCTAACAGAGGAAGAACGGCTAAAATTGCCTCGTCCTCACAAAGCAAATGCTTTGTTTCGTGCGATGTATCGCTGCCAAAGCATTCATTCCTTGTCTTTGGCGACGCCGGCGCTGGCACGTCCTGTACGTCGGAGCTTTATTTTCCAGAAAAAAATTCGCTTTATTTTTAGCAGAATAAAAAGTTGCTGCTATCTAGACATCTGTACTTGTTAAAAGCAATCGTTATACTTTCTTAGAAAAAAAGCCATTAAAAAAACCCCATCATATTTTGCTTATGACAGAGTTTTTGGGAATTTTATTGGAATCCGGTTAAAACATTCTATACCCTTTGTTTCTGAGGGTTTTAATGACCACTCCTGCAAGAATCGCACCTGCTAATCCACTTGCTAAAATCGTAACATCAGCTGGAGCAAGGGAAGAAAGTCTGCCCCCAAGCTGACCGAATGTATCTGCCGGGCTTCTGAAATACTCGATTAATTTTTTATTATTAATAATGAAAACGGCAACTAATGGAAAAATAATAACCATAATCCATGAAGAACGAAACAGCATATTCAGCAAAAATCCAATGCCAAAGAATAAAACAAAAAATAAAACAACTGAAATAATTAAAACTGGTAAAGACATTTGCATTTTCTATAGCCCCTCCCTAGAAGCACTAATTCTAGTGTACTTAATCGGAAAAGACCCGTCAATCATCTATTTGCCAGTCTTTGAAATGAAAATCACATTATTTATTTACCTGGCTTTTGTTGTCCGTTCTATTATTTTTCTTCCAATTTGCCGCTTCCTCCACAGCATGAACAAGTCTCGGATCCTCCAAGCAATAACTGGAAATACCCTTTTCCTGAACAATATACACAATCGTACGTTTTAACCGTAATTTTTGACATCGTCGCCATCTCCTCGAGAATTAAAATTAATTAAATTTTCTGATAATATATCATGAAAATCCTAATTTTGAAAAAACCTATTTTATGCAAAAACAGCCATGAAAGCGGATACATTATTATATTTCTCCTTCTTTCTCTATCTTTTAAAGATATTCAGAAAATTTAAATATATCTCATTCTTTCATTGTACAAATGCGGCCAATATAAAAGGCTGTCCAGGATTAACCTGCGGACAGCCTTTCAAAGCACTATTTATTAAATACATTATAATAATTTAAATTTACCTTTTTTCAGAACTAATGAAGGGCCGCCAATCATAAGAAGCGCACGGTTATCAATCACTTTCTTCATGATGGATGCTTTTGTGCCTACTAGTTTCTTTCCGTAAACAACGCCAATTGCATCATCTTCGCCCAGTGAACATACAGTTCCTTTAATATCCGGCTTGAATGTTTCCAGGTGAGGATTATTACGGATAAGTGACACGAGATTCTTTGCAACTATCTCACCCTGCTGCATAGCAATTTGAGCTGTAGGAGGATAAGGACGGTTAATTTCTTCATTAATAACAAGGGAAGAGTCACCAATAACAAAGATATCATCATGGCCAGGAGCCCGTAAATCCGGCTGCACCTTCACACGTCCGCGCATTGCCTCAATACCTGACTTTTCAATAACAGCGTTACCTCGAACACCAGCAGCCCAAACAACAGTGCCAGCTTTGATTTCTTCTGTTTCATTTTCACCTTTTGCAACGATGATTCCGTCAGGTGTACATTCTTTGATCGCAGTACCGATTTTGAATTCAACACCTTTTTTCTCTAAGTGAGAAACGGCATAAGAAACCAATTCAGGGTCAAAGCCAGGTAATGCGGTTGGAGCAGCTTCAACACATATTAAGCGCACCTTTTGGAAGTCTACATCATATTCCTTGCAAAGCTCCGGAATACGGTTAGCCAATTCTCCAAGGAACTCAATTCCGGTAAAGCCAGCACCACCTACAACAATGGTTAATCTTTCGTCTTTCTTTTCCACTTCAGTCTGGTAGGTAGCAAACTGATATTCAATATGTCCACGGATTTGGCGTGCAGAATTAACATTCGAGATAGAGAATGCATATTCCTTAAGGCCTTGAATTCCAAATGTCTCAGACTCCCCGCCAAGAGCGATGACTAAATAATCATAAGAAATTTCGCCGTTTTCTAAAATAACCAGCTTTTCAGAGGTCTTAACTTCAACAACTGAATCCTGGATAAAGCCGACCTTATGACTATCAATAACCGAGCGAATATCATAGCGAACACGATCATGGTGTAAAGTTCCTGCTGATGCCTCATGTAGCCAAGTTGTTTCATAATGATAATCATTTTTATTAACAAGAACAATTTCAGCTTCATTTACGCCTATAGCTTTTTGTAAACGAGTAGCTGTCATTAGGCCGCCGTACCCTGCGCCCAGGATAACAATTTTCTTTGTTTTCAATGGTATCGGAACCACCTTTACAGTATTTTTCTCGCGATGCTAAGCTTATTTCTTATCATCTCACCGCATGTTAAAAAAATTATAAAATAAAAACAAAAGTTTGTGATGTAATTCACGAACTCATTCAAAAAAATGTACTGATTTTATCAAAGAAAAGTAACAATATGAGATCTAAATAAATAGTATTCCATATCCAATACTTTTTCAAGAGACAAATAGTAATTTTACACTGCACAAATGGAAAAATGGAAGGTTCATTTAGAGGATTTTTAGCCAAAATAAACAAGTATCATCCGAAAAATCAAACAGGAAGTTACCACCATGTCTTCCAATATAGTATTCAGGATTTTAATCAAGGAGAAAAGCATATTACTTGGAAAAGTTTTTCTATTCAAAAAATTCTTCTATCTTTCTCAAATTCATCTCCTTCCTAAATAATTTATGTTAAAATGTACTTTGGATTGAACTATCGATAGGGGGATTTATATAGTGAACGAGGATCAAAAATTGTATGATATTACGATAATTGGCGGTGGTCCCGCTGGACTATTTACAGCATTCTATGGTGGTATGAGACAAGCTTCGGTAAAGATCATTGAAAGCCTCCCGCAGCTAGGCGGGCAGCTTTCTGCACTTTACCCTGAAAAATATATCTACGATGTTGCCGGCTTTCCCAAGGTGCGTGCACAAGAGCTTGTTAATAATTTAAAGGAACAAATGGCTAAATTTGAGCCAGCTGTTGCACTGGAGCAGTCAGTTGAGAAGCTTGAAAAGCAGGAAGACGGCAATTTCAAACTTATTACGAATAAAGAAGTGCATTATTCTAAAACAGTTATCATTACTGCTGGAAATGGAGCTTTCCAGCCCCGACGCATAGAGCTTGAAGCGGGTGCAAAATATGAAGGCAAGAACCTTCATTATTTCATCGATGATTTAAATCAATTTGCCGGCCAAAAGGTTGTAGTTTTTGGCGGCGGCGATTCAGCCGTTGACTGGGCCCTAATGCTGGAACCAATCGCTGAAAAAGTGACAATCGTTCACCGCCGTGATAAATTCCGCGCACATGAACACAGCGTTGAAAATTTACAAAACAGTAAAGTTGAAATAAAGACTCCTTTTGTCCCTGCTGAATTCATCGGTGATGAAAACAAAATACATCAAGTTGTCATCAATGGTGCAAATAGTGATGACCAAGAAGTCATCGACGTAGATGCGGTCATTGTCAACTATGGTTTCGTTTCTTCACTGGGACCGATCAAGGAATGGGGACTCGAAATTCAGAAAAACTCAATCGTTGTGAACTCCAAAATGGAGACAAACGTTCCTGGCATCTATGCTGCAGGTGACATTTGCACCTATGACGGAAAAGTTAAGCTAATCGCGACCGGATTCGGTGAAGCACCTACAGCTGTTAACAATGCTAAAGCTTTCATGGATCCTAAGGCGAAGGCTCAGCCGCTTCACAGCTCTTCCCTTTTCTCTGAATAAGAAAAGTGCATGTATCCTCGAACGTGGGTCGCTGCCAAAGCGTTCCTTATCCAGAATATCGGGTGTAGACGGCGCAGCTAGATATCATAGAAAAGCGAAAGCGCCCTGACAGAGGAAGAACGGCGTTGCCACATCCTGTTAAAGGAACGCCGGCTAAGTTCTGGCAGGGTTAAAATTTAAGACCATTTCAACCTCCGTCCTGTGCCAAACGTCGACGCCAGCACATCCTCACAAAACTGTCGCTTTGTTTCGTGCGATGTATTGCTGACGTAGCATTCCTTGTCCTGTGCAAGACCGGCAAGAACATCGTGTGCGTCGGGGCTGGGCGCTGGAGCTAGATATCTGAACTCGTTAAAGCGTTAACTTTCTTAACTTTAAACAACTGGAAAAGTCCGTATCCCCTGTTGAACTTTTAGGGGATCGGACTTTTTATACCTTATTGATCCTGATGCATTAATAACAGATTTTTCAATATTTTTGGCAATTGATCAAAGGCAAATGGCAAATAAAGCCGTTCTGTTTTCTTATGGGCATCTTTTCCGATCGGACCCACGTTTAGGACCGGTGCAGTGAGGCATGCCATTTCCTGAAACGGAATCGAATACAGCTCTCGACCTCCAGGCAGATTAGTGTTATACATATCCATATCAGACAGCGGTGCCTGAAGCACAGCATAGCTTAAATCTGAAATGCCGTTAAAATAGTCTACAGGCAGCAGTTTATAGCCAAAATGTTTATTAGTGTATTCAATAAGGGACCTGCTAAGCTTCTGGATATCTTTATTGTCGCTTGTGTTCACGGCTGGATAATATGGCGGAGCGAAAAACAAGACGATCATCGGGGCAAGCTCTCGGCAAAACAAGGCCATTTGTTCGACTGCCTTGATAGATTGTTCTCGGTTATCGCCAGGTGTATTCATGGCGGCCGAATACTCTAATGCCGTAATTTGCTCACAAGTAGACTTTTCGCAAGCATATTGCTTTAATTCTTCATAAGAGAGCACCCGGATATGGTCAGGCTGGCGGTGCGAAATACTGTATGTACGGTACTTCTCCTGTATAAATGATGTGATTTTCTGTGCAGCACTGTCAGCAGCTTCGCGCATAGCCCCCAGCACATCGGCAGGATTCCTTTTCATTAATAATAAATTGTATAAACTGACGGAAAGGCTTGGGAGCTGGGCTGAGTATTCTTTTTTTAAGTCTCGCTGCAGCAATACTGTTGGCGGCGGGCTGACCTGGCCGTTTACAGTTTCGCACAGTTTTTCATTCCACTCGATTTCCTGTGAAACAACTGACGACATCCACGCAGCGTTAATGCCGGATAATGGTTCCCCAACGTGGCTTTCTCTTCCAAAGCAAAGCACGCCAGGCATAATTTTGCCGATTGATCCAGTATAGAAATAATGGTTTTCATCTCCTGGGACTTGTGTAAACATCGGCTCAGAATTTAAACATAATGTGAAGGTTAATTTATGGTCAGCAGCAATATCCAAAAGTTTCTGGACAGCTTCACGCATACCGGCTGAATTAACCTCTTCATCTGGAACGGTCAGTAACAAGAGGTTAATTTTCCACTTTTCTGCTGATGCTTTTTCCAAAAGCGAAAGGTGTTGGACAAGACCGCACTTCATATCCATAGTCCCACGCCCAAAAAGCCAATCGCCGCTTTCCAAATCCTTTCGCGCATCAGCAGGAAGCTCATCGAGCCTCTTAAAAAGAGCATTCGTCAGCTCAATTGGGCGAAAAGCCAGATGCTTGAGATCACCGTATTCCTCTACGTCTACTACATCAAAATGGCTGAGCATAATCACCGTTTTCTCTGCTTCATCATGTTTATATAACGCAGTTAAAAATGAACGGCCATCCATGGTGGGATGACGGCTGATATATGAGGGATTTTCCTGAAAATGACTTATTTGCTTTACGTAGTGTTCTATTCTAAGTGGAATATGCTTTTCGGCTTCAGATAAGGTAATGCTCCCAATCGATACAAGATCATTTAAAATATTCAGCATTTGTTCTGACGACTGCATTAACATATTCCCCTCCATGTTAACGACTCCTTCGCTCTAAAAATGTCTTTTGAAAAATGATTGAACTTTGGTAAAAATTTTATCATTTTTTCATAACAACAGGGGGCAATGAAGCAACGTTTTTCAGAAAAAGCCCAAACGGAGGAATTCCAGCCTGCTTTCTTTGCCGACCGTTTCGTTGCTGATCGCAGCGATTTCCTTTAAGTTTGCTATTGTTCCTTTTGCAATCCGAGTCATTTCATCCTTCCTTAATTGAGAATAATTACGCACAAAAAAAGTCCGGTTTTTTAAACCGGACTCAATGATTTTTTAGATTCAGGTAATTAACACTCTTCCGGTGTACCCGTTGCTGTTGCTGTACGGAAGGATGATCCGCAGCCGCAGGAAGCGATGGCATTTGGATTGTCAATGGTAAACCCTCCGCCCATCATGGACTGTTTATAATCAACAACAGTTCCATTTAAAATTGGGGCATCGTCTTTGCTTACTAAAATATTAATGCCATGCTGACTCAATATCGTATCTTTTTCATCGGAGTCCTGTTCAAAGCCCATTCCATATGAGAGGCCGCTGCAGCCCCCTCCCTTTACGGCTACCCGCAGGAAAGAACCCTCCTCATCATTATGCTTCATCATTTCTTTTATCTGAAAAGCTGCTGCTTCTGTAATAATTACGATTTCGCTCATAACTCATCCTCCTTTAAATAATATGAGGTCTTTACTTATAGTATATAACAAAAAAAGATCAAGGCTCAACTTTACCACACTGAAAATAGTGAATTGGGCTAACTGCATTTTATCAAAAAGTCGCATAACTTTTATAGTTTAGGTATTTTCTCACATTTAAATAGTTCTTTAGATAGAAAAAAGAGTTATAATTATTTTAAAATATCAACATAAAATACTAACTGCCAAGAGGGGGAGATGATGGATACCATTGAACCGTTATTTGACCGCAATATAGAATGCTTGTTTTGTAAAGGAAAATTTACTACTAAAAAGATTAGATCCCGATTTATTAAGGTTACTAGTTATGATTCAGATTTTTGTCCGTATTATGCTTCGGATGATCATAATGCATTATTATATAATATTTATGTGTGCCCGCATTGTGGCTTCTCTGCTTCTGACGATTTTGCAAAATATTTTCCTCCTGCAACAAAAGAAATGATTGCTGCAAAAGTCCACACAAATTGGGTACCTCAAGACTTCAGCGGTATCCGTTCAATTCAGGAGGCGATACAAACCTATAAGCTCGCCTCCTATTGTGCCGTTTTAAAAAAGGAAAAGCATATTGTCATCGCAGGCCTGTATTTAAGGATAGCCTGGCTGAACAGAAAATTGGAAAATGAGGATCAGGAAATAAGGTTCATGAAACTGGCCATCAATGAATACTTAGAATCCTTCTCGACGGATGATTTCAAAGGTACCCAGGTTTCTGAAGTCCGGCTCTTGTATTTAATTGGGGATTTATATAGAAGATGCGGGGAAACAGATAAATCCGTAAAATATTTCTCCATGGTAATTGAAAGGAAAAGTACATCTATAGAAACAAAAATCATTGATATGGCCAGAGAGCGCTGGCAGGAAATCAGGGACGAGAAAAAGCTTGGTGAATCAATGAGCAGATAAGACAAGCGAAAAGCGCCCTGGCTGGCTAAGAAAGAACGGCTAATGTCGCCACGTCCTGTGGCAACACCGTTCTGACCCACATCCTGAGGGCCTCCGACTAGCATAAGCCAACCGCTTCGGAAGGCACTTGATAGCAACAC
This sequence comes from Peribacillus saganii, assembly GCF_003429095.1. Taxonomy (GTDB): domain Bacteria; phylum Bacillota; class Bacilli; order Bacillales; family DSM-1321; genus Peribacillus; species Peribacillus saganii. Next base: position 94,719 of record NZ_QVTE01000017.1, on the reverse strand, counting down.
AGGGTTGTGACAGCTCTTGGTCACAACATTCGAGGGGCTTGATTTTCCTACGGAAGAAAGTTACTGGGCACTGGAGCCAAAGCATCTGTACTTGTTTAATAAAAAATGCTGTCTTATTTTAGAACAAAACCCTTGCCAATCACATTTGGCAAGGGTTTCCAAAAATCTTTCAGGACAAACATTCTTTAATTTCACGTCTGGAAATCTCCTGTCCGTGTTTTCTTAAGCAGCAGGCTCCTTTGCCGGAATTAATTTATCTGTTTTCCGATTAATGTAGCGGAAAACAGATAAATTAAGCAAAAATGCTAAGTAATTAGCCAAAAGTAAATAGGCAGTGTCTAGCCCTCATTACTGGATATTTTATTAAAAATATAGCACTATATTATATAAACTCATAATTAAAATAATGGGTTCTCTTCTAAGTGCTTGTAGATATTGGCAACCAGCTCTTCTGCTGTTTCCCCTGTAACCACTTCCCCATTCACAAGGGCAAACATGCTTCTTGCGCATTTTCCACAATAACTAAGACAACCATATTCAACTATATCCAGATTGGGATCTTGTTCTAGTTTCTGCATGGCTTCATATGAGCCGCTGGCAAGGTTGCTAACACAAAACTCAATAATATCCATCATTGCTTTTCACCTCACTAGTACTAACAGAATATCCTACAGTTTTTACAAGTTAGAGTCAACGATTCAAGTTTAAGTACTAGAGAATATTGTTGTGATTTCGACACAATTTCGTTATACTTTTTTATGGAATTCATTTATTTTTCTACATTTTTTGCATTTTTGGCCCATTTAAGTGCATTTGAAAACGATTAAGGCTATGATTCCGTTTTCAATATGTCACACTTTATCTCTTGAGATTAGTGAACTTATTAACAAACATCGCTTCTTCACAAAGGGGAAATCAAAGATGAAAAACTTGCTCATTCTTGGCGGCGGCTATGGTGGTATGAGGATGCTCCATAAACTTCTTCCAAATCAGCTTCCTGATGATGTTACCATTACGCTTGTCGATCGTAATCCATATCATTGTTTAAAAACAGAGTATTATGCACTGGCTGCAGGTACTATTTCCGATCAGCATATTCGCGTTGCTTTTCCTGAAGATCCAAGGATTAAAAACGTTTATGGCGAGGTTACTGGAATCGACCTTGAAAACAAAGCAGTCCTTATCCAAGGCAAAGAACCGGTTTCTTATGATGACCTTGTCATCGGCCTTGGCTGCGAGGACAAATACCACAATGTACCTGGCGCTGATAAATTCACATACAGCATTCAAACTATCGATAAATCACGCCGCACCTATCAAGCGCTGGGTAACCTGGGGGCAGAGGCAACCGTGGCTATTGTGGGAGCAGGGCTTAGCGGGGTAGAACTTGCCAGTGAACTAATTGAGAGCCGGCCGGACCTCAAAATCAAGCTATTTGATCGGGGCGACCATATCCTTTCAGCTTTCCCGACTCGTTTGAGTGTCTATGTAGAAGAGTGGTTTGTATCACACGGAGTGGAAATTGTCAGCAACTCCAACATTACTGCTGTAGAAGAGAATATATTGTACAACCACGGCACAGCAATTAACTGTGATGTTATTGTTTGGACGGCAGGCATTCAGCCCAGTATCATTGTAAGGGAAATGGATGTAGAAAAGGATACTCAGGGACGCGTCGTCCTTACTCCACAGCACCATTTGCCTAACGACAATAGTGTTTTCGTAGTTGGAGATTGCGCAAGCCTTCCTCATGCACCAAGCGCGCAGCTAGCTGAGGGGCAAGCGGAACAAATCGTTCAGGTGCTCTTAAAAAAATGGGCTAATGATCCGCTGCCTGAAAGCTTCCCGGCTATTAAACTAAAGGGTATCCTCGGATCCCTTGGCAAAAAGCATGGGTTCGGCCTGGTTGCGGACCGCGCGATAACCGGCAGAGTCGCGAGGCTATTAAAATCAGGGATTTTATGGATGTATAAGCATCATAATGGATGATATATTCTAACGTATTGAACTAGACAAATAAATGTTGGTCAAGTCCGGTTGTTAATATCTATTACTAGTAAGCAACCTAAAAATAGGACGGGTTTTTCCCGTCCTTTTTATTGTACTTAGTGATTACTTCAAAAAACTGGTTGACCTTATAATCACAACTCACCTGTAGAACAAGATCCTTTATTTTTTATTCAGTATCGTCCAAATCTAACAGCCAGCCCGTTAGTGTCATACGCGATGACTTTCTCTTCAACGTTTATGTATTCCTGAAAAAACATTCATATAAACCTCATAAAAAGGAACATGATGCTCCTTGGCTGCCTTCTGTACATCTTCATACTCGGGAATTTGCCTCAACACTTTTCCATCCTTGATGGCCTGCTTTAGTCGGATCGGTCCGAATTTCGAATCAACATGGACTATTTTACGCTCTAATATCCGCCTTGTCCAAAGGCTTTTTCGTACTCCAAGAGTAGTTGTTTCTGTTAAGATCACTTCCTCACATCTTTCAACATTCTCCAGTAAAGTGAGAACTGATATAAGCGTACCTGGCCGATTTTTCTTCATATATACCGGTGTATAATAAACGTCAAGCACCCCTATTTCTAAAAGCTCCTGCATAAGGTATCCAAGGGCTTCGCCAGTCATATCATCCACCTGGAACTCCAGGATGAAAATGGATTCTTCCCTAGCACTGCTATTACACTTTTTAGATTCAATATTCCGGAACTGTTCAACAATGGAGGCTCGAAATGTAACTTCCTGATCTTCTGCTGCTCCATATCCAATTCTTTTCATTTTCATTTGATTTAGCCCGCTGAAGCTTTTTGCAAGACAGGCCAGCAAGCTGGCACCAACAACAGTAGTTATGGGCTGAGTCATATTTACTTCAGTAATTGGAATTCCTCTTAACAGTTCATATACTGCTGGCTCAGGAAAAAAGGATAATCCGGTATCCTTTTGCACAATTCCTTTCCCAATCAAAATAGGTGATGCTAGGATCTGATGTATCCCAATACTTTCTATTGCAAGACAGATTCCCAAAATTTTTGCTGTCCAGGTTTTCCATTTACCATTCGGGAAAGTAATGTCTTCAATATGAATTCCCTGATTCGTGCAATAAGCTGATACTAGGGCATGAAAAATGAAATGGGTTCTCTCTTTAACACGCTCGGGCAGCTTACTTTTCATAATCATAGATAAAATTTCAGTAGCCTTTGTTTCGCCTTCCTCATTCGCAACTGTATGAGAACGGAGGAGCACTTGTTTTGCATCTATTCCGTGTTTCTTCACACGTTCAACCTCGAAAACAAAGCTACCAAACGGCAGCTTTTGTAAAAAACGGTTTACATATGACTGGTCAGCTCCTAAATCAAACAGTGCCCCTACTAGCCTGTCTTCAGAAATACCATATGACCCATCCAAATAGAGAAACTTTTCCATAGTGCTCCCCTCCTCTATTTAGCTTCTCCTACTACCACCCTAAGGACGTTCGGCTTCCCAGGGATATCGCGAGTGCCTGCCCCATACCCCACTGCTGTTACGGTCATAGAAGGAAGCGGCCCAAATGACTCTGCTTGGCTGGCAATGATTCCTGCCCCTGTAGGAGTGGTCAGCTCATATTTTAAAGAGCTCTGAGCAATCGGTACATTTACGAGCATGTCCAAGGTCGCAGGAGCCGGTACGGGGTAAACCCCATGTGCGCAGTGAATATGTCCGGAACCGAGCGGAACTGGCGAGGAAACAATTTTATCAATCTCCAGCTCCTCCAGGGCTATTGCTGCAGCTACAATATCCACAATTGAATCGATTGCCCCTACCTCATGAAAATGAACGCTTTCCAGTGGAATATTATGTATTTTCGCTTCAGAAGCAGCTATGGGCGCAAATATTTCCTTACTGCGTTCTTTTACTTTTTCGTCAAGCGCAGATTCTTCGATCATCCTGAGAATATCTGAATAATGGCTGTGAGCGTGATGGGAATGTGAAACTTCAGACCCGTGGTGATGATGATGGTGATTGTGATCGTGATGGTCGTGATCATGGTCTACTTCTTCTTGATCATCAAGAGTAACGTCAAACTTTGTCGCACTAATCCCCTGTTTCACAACCCTGCTCCAATTCAATGCATATCCGCTGACAGGAATCTTCTTTAATTCCTGCTCAATATGTTCAGGCGAAGCACCTGCATCGATGAGTGCACCGACCATCATGTCCCCGCTTATCCCCGAAAAGCAGTCTAGATATAATAAACGCATGTTAGTCCCTCTTTTCCAGTAATGCTTTTTTAACAGCTCGATCTATTGTATGGGTAAGTGTGGCTGCATAATATCCAGCGCCAAAACCGTTATCGATGTTCACTACTGATACTCCGCTCGCGCAGGAACTGAGCATCGAAAGCAATGCCGCAATTCCATTCATGCTTGCACCATACCCTACACTTGTGGGTACAGCAACGACAGGCTTGGATACAAGTCCGCCCATTACACTCGCCAGTGCTCCTTCCATTCCCGCAACCACGATAATGGCGTTTGCTTGTTCAATCTGTTCAACTTTATCAAGCAGACGGTGAATACCGGCCACTCCAATATCGTACATTTTCTGAACACGATTGCCCATAATCTCAGCTGTAATCGCCGCTTCTTCTGCAACCGGAAAATCGGAAGTTCCTGCGCAAACCACTGCAATGAAACCATCTTTCCATTCTTCTTTATAATCCCGGGTAACCCAGTGAAACGTCCGTGCATCCTTATGGTAATGAAATGTCTCATCGGAATACTTCGTTTCTAAATGTTCCAGGAGGTACGCTGCCTTTTGTTTGTCCACACGGGTTGCTAATACTTTTTTATGATGGTGCATTAATCTCTCGAAAATTCCAAGCAGATGTTCGGCAGTTTTGCCCTCTCCAAAGATTACCTCAGGAAAACCGGTTCGCTTTTCCCGGTGTGTATCCAATGTTGCATATCCAAGAGAATCATAGGTTTGCAGCTTTTGGCGTGCATCTTCAACAGTAAGCGTTCCATTTTGCACCTGAATCAGCCAATCAGTTAGTTGATCTTTCATTTCACTGCACCTGCTTTTAATACTTCATTCATACTTCCTGAACGATAGCCTTTCAAATCCATGGTAACATAGGAAAATCCATAAGATTTAAAGGCTTTGTCGATTTCCTCGTGATGTTCAAGTACTCTTGTCATATCCTCAGGAATAACTTCGATTCTAGCGATCTTATCATGGTGGCGGACACGAACCTGGTAAAGCCCAAGCCCGAGAAGGAAAGTTTCCGCAAGGTCTAGCTGATCAATCTTCTCCTGCGTAATCTCCGTACCATAAGGAATTCGTGAGGACAGGCAGGCAAAAGACGGTTTATTCCATGTAGGCAAGCCCATTTCCTTTGATAAGATACGAATCTCTTCCTTGAAAAACCCAGCTTCCTGCAGAGGGCTTCGAACTCCTAAATCCCTAGCAGCTTTCATCCCTGGACGATACTCTCCAAGATCATCCATGTTGGATCCATCCACAATCGTGTAGATTTGTCCGTACTCATCCATCAGCTCCTGCAAATGGCTGTACAATCCATTTTTACAGTGAAAACACCGGCTCGGATCATTCTTGACAAAATCCGCATTCGTCAACTCGCTTACACTGGTTTGAACATGCTTCACACCAATCTGTTTTGCAAGGCTGACAGCCAAATTGAATTCACGGGTTGGAAAAGTTTCTGATGCAGCGGTTACGGCAAAAACCTTATCTCCCAGTACTTCTTTTGCTTTCGCTAATAAAAAGGTACTGTCCACCCCTCCAGAAAAGGCAACTAAAACCTGCCCCATACTCTCAAGAATTTCTTTTAAATGCAGATTTTTCTGCTCTAGTGTTTTTTCCATATGAGACATTCCCTCCTAGTTGCATCGTTATAAAAAAGCGTTTTCATATTTTCGTTTTGAATTCATCATAATACACTTTAGAAAGAAACGGCAAGATTATTCATGCCGATAAGTCTTTTGAGCTAATAATCTTCTCTTTCTTTCTGGTAACAAGGAATACACCGACGGCACTAAAAAAAGTCAGCACCAGTGAAAATATTGTTTCTATTACACCTATCAAAAAAAGAGATAAAGGGTATATGGATGAATCAATAAAAAATATAGCTTTTGTTAGTGATATACCATACCGTTCATGCAGCATTTTTCCGAGCATGGACCCCCCGCCCAGGCTTGCATTCATACGAGCAAGGATCCCAAGCGTAACTCCCATCCATAAACCCCCAACAACGCTGCCAATCCAAATATTTTCGATTCCAAACTGAAGCAGCGGTTCCTGAAGAAGTCCGATTAACAGGGAAACAACTGCCATGGAAACAGCAGACTTATAGAATAGATCTCTATAAAACAAAAACGCTGTAATGAACAGCGGTACGTTTAGAAGAAAAATGCCTAAGCCAATATTGAAATCAAACAAATAATAGCCAATCTGGCTCAGGCCTGTCATACCGCCATTCATTATGGTATTCGGGACTGCAAACATGATATTTCCGACTGCAAACAGCAAAATCGTTAGAAAGATGAAAAGTGGCTGCTTTATTTTTTTCAATTTCACTCTTGCTCGGCTGCTTGGTTTTTTTTCACCCACTCTATCAGCTCTCTTTCCCGATCATGGTTCATCTTCTCTGACAATTCAGGTATCGACTCATAGAATCTCTTCCATCCTAATTTTCGTTAATCTTTACTTGAAAAGGCAATTCTTTTCCCATTATTCCAGCAACAAGATTTTGGGCAGCTGTTACAGCCATTTTTGTGCGGGTAGCAATACTTGCACTTCCAATATGCGGAAGTACTGTTACATTCGGCAAGGTTAAAAGAGGATGTTCCGCGGAAACAGGTTCTTCTTCAAACACATCCAGTCCGGCAGCCCAAATCTCTTCATTTTTAAGGGCTTCATATAACGCCCTTTCATCTACATTTGTGCCGCGTGATGCATTGATGAACACTGAACTTGGCTTCATCAGCTTTAACTCTTCTTTCCCGATGATATGGCGTGTCTGGGTATTTCCTGGTGCCAGCAGGACAACAAAGTCTGATTTCGATAACAGTTCTTCTAAAGTACTATAAGCGGCATTCAAGCTCTCTTCTATTTCACGGCGGCGGCTTCGATTATGGTATAAAATATTCATGTTAAATCCTGATGCACGGCGCGCAACTCCCTCGCCGATCCGGCCCATTCCAATAATGCCAATTGTAGCCCCAAAAATGTCCTGACCGGTTAACAGCATCGGCCCCCAGCTCTTCCAGCGCCCTTGCCTTACATAATCAGACCCTTCTACTACTCTGCGGGCGGTGGCCATCAGTAAAGCAAATGTTAAATCGGCTGTTGTTTCTGTTAAAATGCCTGGTGTATGGCCAACTGCAATTCCTCTCTTAGCTGCTTCACGTACATCAATATTGTCATACCCGACTGCCATTGTACTTACTACTTTCAAATTTGGTGCATGATCGAAAAGTTCTTTATCAATCCGGTCTCCTACGTTTGTAAATACTCCGGCTGCCTCTTTAATCTCTTCCAGCAGCACTTCATGGGGAATGGGTTCCTCTTCCCTATCCCAAAGAAAAACTTCTCCGTTCTCCTTTAATAATTCAAGGGCTTGTTTTGGTATCCTTCTCGTCACAACAATTTTACTCATACTACCCCTCCTAAAGAAAATACTTTACCTCTCCTAAAGAAAGGGAAACAGCATATGCTGTTCCCTTTGGATTTATTTTATATTTGGCGTTTAGGCGCTAGGTCTATGGCCTGGCGGATGGCTTCCTTCAGGCTGAGCTCGTCAGCGATCCCTTGTCCTGCGATGTCAAATGCGGTGCCATGATCTACGCTTGTTCGGATGATTGGCAGGCCAACCGTTATGTTTACACCAGCTTCAAGGCCTAGTACTTTTACAGGTCCATGTCCCTGGTCATGATACATGGCTACGACAATATCAAAATCTCCGCGCACAGTCCGGAAAAACAGCGTATCTGCAGGAAGCGGCCCAACTACATTAATTCCTTCAGATTGTGCCTGCTTCACGGCAGGAATGATTTTCTCCTCTTCTTCACCGTTCCCGAATAAACCATTTTCTCCGGCGTGAGGATTAATTCCACATACTGCAATTCGCGGTTCTTCATATCCAGCTTTTTTCAGCGTGTCATGCGCTAATTGAATAACCTTTTGTACCCTGGCAGGGTTGATTCTTTTTACTGCATCAATAATGCCGACATGTGTAGTCACATGGATAACCTTCAAGTTTGGAGCCGATAGCATCATAGAATAATCTTCTGTATTTGTAAGTTCAGCGAGAATTTCCGTATGGCCAGGGAAGAGATGCCCTCCTTTATGGAGAGCCTCCTTATTTAACGGTGCCGTACAGATTGCATCAATTTTACCTTCATTCGCTAATTGTATCGCTCTTTCCAGATAACGGAATGCTGCATTTCCTGCCTCTGCCGAAATTTGTCCAAACGGTAAATCTTCCGGAAGCAAATTCAAGTCAACAACTTCTACAGTCCCATACTGAAATACAGCTTCATCTGGTGAAGAAATCTTCTTGATCTGCGCATCATTTCCGACAATTTTACCGGCTCTTTCAAGCAGCTTTGAATCTCCAATCACAAAAGGAGCGCAAGATTTAAAAATCTTCTCATCGTTTAGAGCCTTCATGATGATTTCAGGGCCTACGCCGGCACCGTCCCCCATAGTAATCCCGATAATCGGCTTGTTTGTTTGCATCGCTGTCACACTTCCCTTCGTCTCTTAAAAAGCTGAACGCAGAAGCTCCTCAAATCCTTTTTGAGTAGGTACTCTTGGATTATTGCGAACCAATCTGGCAATCTCTAACGCTTTTTCTGCAATGGACGGAATATCATCTTCTTTAATGCCGATTTGTGATAAATGAGCAGGCAATCCGATTTCTGCCAGCAGTTCGAGCACAGCATCGGAAGCAGCCAATGCTTTTTCCTTTGCGCTAAGTCCATCGACCTGCACTCCGAATGCTTCTGCAATTTTTCCCATTTTTTCCATTTCAACCGCACTATTGAATTTCATCACATACGGCAGCAGCAATCCTGTTACTTCTCCATGAGGAGATTTAACTAGCCCTCCAATCGGATAAGCAAGTGCATGAGCTGCCGCTGTTCCAGCATTCGAAAACGCCATTCCTGCAAGAAGGCTTCCAATAAGCATATTTCCTCTAGCTTCCACATTGCTTCCCTGCTGTACAGCAAGAGGCAAGTTTTCCGCGATGAGCTTAATTGCTTCAAGGGCAAGTGCATCACTAATTGGAAGTGCACCCTGGAACAAGATATTTCCTTCCGCTTGAATATATTGGAAATTTTTAGCTGTGTATGCTTCCACAGCATGGGATAACGCATCAATTCCGGAACAAGCTGTAACGTATGCCGGAAGCCCTATAGTAAGCTCTGGATCAAGCAGAGCTACCTCCGGACGCAAATAATTATCAGAGATTCCTGCTTTAATGTTGTTTTCCGTATCCGTTAACACAGCAACAGACGTTACCTCTGAGCCAGTACCTGCTGTCGTTGGAATCGCGATTAGTGGCGCAATTGGGCCAGGAATTTGATTTTCACCGCCATAGTAATCAAGAGGGTGTCCGCCATACTTTATTAGAAGAGCAGCAATTTTCGCCATATCAATGCTGCTTCCGCCTCCAAGACCGATAATTGCATCTGTTTCCATTTGTGATTTCGCAAACTCGTAGCACTCAATGGCACTGGATACCGGGGGTTCAGGAACTACCTTGTCGTACGTAACGACATTATAATCTGCATTTCTCAAGAGAGAAATGACCCGATCTGCAATTCCCGCATTCACAATACCAGGATCCGTAACAAGCAGAACATTTTTCGCCTTAAGGCTCTTTAGAATGCTATCAAGCTGTTCGATTGCACCTTTTCCATATACAATTCGTTTTGTTGAAAAAAACTCCCAGCTATTTCTCACAGTTTCTCTCCTCCACTCTTTCTATAAGTTTATTACAATTATTTTTTCATCTGTCATTTCCTGGATTGCATAGCGAGGACCCTCTTTGCCAATTCCGCTGTCCTTTACTCCGCCATATGGCATAACGTCTGCACGGTATGTAGACACATCGTTAATAATCACTCCGCCAAAATGAAGCTCATGTGCTGCGCGCATCGCTAATTGAATATTTGAGGTGAATAAGCCCGCCTGCAAGCCAAAGCGGCTGTCATTTGCCTGATCAAACGCATCTTGAATCTCTGAATATGGAATGATATTAATCACCGGAGCAAATACTTCCTGGCAAACTACCTTCATTTCAGGTTTTACGTCTGATAGAATGGCAGGCTCGAGGATGCTGCCGGTTCTTTTTCCGCCAAAAACTACTCTGGCGCCATGCTCTTCTGCTTCCTTAATCCATTCTTCTGCCCGCTTAGCTTCTTTTTCAGTAATCATCGGCCCAATATCAGTTTCAGGATCTTCTGGATTTCCTACTTTTAGGGACTGGGCAGCCTTGACAGCTTTCTCAAGGAACGACTCATATACATCTTCATGTACATAAACACGCTGGACGGAAATACAAGCTTGGCCGGCATTTGAATACCCGCGTGTTACACATAATTCTGCAGCTTTATCAAGGTCCGGTGCATCATGATGGACTATGTTTGGTGAATTGTTCCCTAACTCCAAGGTTACAGGACGAATTCCTGTTGTACTTTTGATATGGCGGCCTACGCCTGGACTTCCGGTAAATGTGAAATGGGCGATGCGATCTTCTTCCAACAAGTATTGTCCTGTTTCCTGGCCGAATCCGTTAACCACATTAAGGAATCCAGCAGGCAAGCCTGCTTCGATAAAAATTTCAGCAAGCACACATGCAATAACCGGTGTTAATTCAGCCGGTTTTAAAACAACTGTGTTTCCTGCGGCAATAGCAGGACCAAGTTTGTGAACTGTTAGATTAAATGGGAAGTTAAACGGCGTTATAGCTGCTACAACTCCAACAGGGACACGTACAGTAAATGCAAGTTTGTTTTCATTGCCCGGCTGTCCCAGCGGAACGCCTGATCCGGCGATTCGCTTGGCTTCTTCTGCAGAAGCTATAAGCGTCTGTATTCCACGGTCGATTTCACCTCGTGCATCCTTTAACACTTTTCCCACTTCACGAACGAGAATAAGAGCCAGTTCTTCTTTTCGTTCTTTTACAATTTCAGCGGTCCTCATTAAAATCTCATATCTTTCATTTGGACTTAGCTTTTTTGTTCGAAATGTTTCTTCAGCATTTGTGACCGCTTGTTCAACCTCTTCCCGGGTTGCTTTTCCAATGATCGCGAATTCTTCCCCGGTGAATTTATTGGCAACAGAAAAGCTTTCTTTTGATGCATGCCACTCACCGTTTATAAATTGGCCGTATGTAAGTATATTTTTATCAATATTTCCAGTCATCGCTTTTGTTCCCTCCTGAATGATATTTAGTGATTCCATTGTGGAAAATAACCTTTTTCATCAAATTCCATCTCCTGTGGCTCACCTATAATTTCGATATGATCTAAACCAGATAACTCAGGCAGCAAAGCCTCGGACACATATATATACTCAAGATGCAGCGTATTAGGAATGCGCATAAACCTGGTTTTTTCCGGCTCAACGCCCCAGTTCCCTCTCATCGCGGCCCTAATGGCTTCACGATCATTCTCAAGCACAATCGGAATCATGGCCCGATGAAGGAATGTACTCGTAATTACATTCTCATTCATTGTCTGATGATCAATTTGATCGAACAGACGGCGGGTTGTTAGATCGGCCAGCCCAATACCAAGGGCATTTCCATGCGATTCCTCACTGACGTTGCTGGCTACAATATATTTAATACGCGGTGATACCGGCTCCTGCACACCGAGAATCCGGATTCTGCCAATGATATTCGTGTCCATTCCCGTACCGCTGTAATTTTTTCCGATTTCATCTACTACCAGTACATCAATATCCTCTAATGGAAGCTTAGGCATGAGCGCAGCCGATTCTGCAAGAAGCTCTTTTTCCCGCTCCGGGATGGAGGCTGTCGGAATGGCCTCCAATATGGCTGTCTGTTCAAAGGCATTCTCGATAATCGCGACACCGCACAGGATCTTCGCTTTCTCAAACAGTACCTTTGCAACCTCTGGCATAATGTCCCGAATCCCCCTTACACCATGAGTGTGAATGAGGAGTGCCTGCTTGTGCTTGCCAAGACCGATAGCGGCCATTTTCATTAGTCCGCTTTCAATCCCGATCGGTGATTTGAAATCGGTATGAACTTTGACTCGTCCCATTAGAAGAATGCTGTCTGCCTCATAGGCATTTTTATCAATATGAACCGGCATTCCTCCTGGTGTTTCCCCTACCTGTACTACATCCATTGAAGAAAGTATGGGAGCTCCGCAGAAATCTTCTGTAATGCCAAGGCTATTCAGCACTTCAACCTGCCCCTCGGCCGTTGCTCCCCCGTGGCTGCCCATCGTTGGTACAATAAATGGTTCTGCCCCCAGTTTTTTCAGCTCATTTACGGAAGCCCGAATAATGGCGGCAATGTTTGCGATTCCGCGGCTGCCTGCTGTGATGGCAATTCTCATTCCCGGCTTCACTTGTCTTGCAAGCTCCAGCCGGGAAAACTGATTAGCAATCTCTGTATCAATGTCTTCAACAAGCGGGCCGTTAAAGCGCTGCTTTATCTTTACAATGCGAGGAAATTCCATTTTGACTGTTCCTCCTTTATTTTTAGCTCACTACTATTTTAAAAGTGATGGAAGCCATGTGGAAAGAGCTGGAATATAGGTAATGATTAAGATGTTCATTACCAGTACAATAAAGAATGGGATGAGTGCCTTGGTTAACCGTTCCAGTTTTATATTGGCTACCTGGGCCGCTACAAACAAGTTAACCCCAACCGGCGGTGTTACCATTCCCATTGCAAGGTTTACGATGACAATCATACCAAAGTGTACAGGGTCAATTCCAAGCGCAACTGCTACTGGTGTCAATAGAGGCGCTAATATTATAATGGCAGCTGATGTTTCAAAGAACATCCCTACAAATAGCAGCAAAATGTTTACTAGAATTAAAAATACATATGGGCTATCTGAGAAGGCAGTGAAGAAGGCAGCAACCTTCTGCGGCACTTGATCCCTTGTTAAAATCCAGCCAAACATCCCCGCATTCGCAATAATTATCATAATGATGGAAGTTGTAATGGCAGACTTTGAGAAAATTTCAACAAGGTCCTTCCATGTTACTTCACGATAAACGAAAACACCGACGATAAAGGAATAGAAAACTGCAACCACCGCTGCTTCTGTTGGCGTGAAAATCCCGCCATAAATTCCGCCAAGAATGATAACTGGCATCAATAGAGCCAAGATAGCATCTTTAAAATATTTTATTCTCATTTCCCATGTAATCCCTGTCTCTCCCTGGTATCCCTTTCTTTTTGCAAGGAACCAAACAAGGAGGATTAAAGAACCGCCAATCCAAAGTCCAGGTAAAAATCCAGCAATAAATAGGTCGGTCATGGAGACTCCAGCCGAAATCCCAAATATAATCATTGGAATAGACGGCGGGATAATAACTCCAAGCTCACCGGAAACAGCAGTTGTCGCTCCGGCAAATCCCACATCATAGCCTTTCTTAACCATTGCCGGGATAAGAATCGAACCAATGGCAGCTGTAGTAGCTGCACTAGAACCGGAAATAGCTGAAAAAAACATTGCTGTTACAACTGTAACTACCGCAAGCCCGCCAGTCATTCCTCCAACAAGGGAGTTTGCAAAGTTAACAAGCCTGCGTGAAATACCGCCTGTTTCCATGAGGGAGCCAGCCAGAATAAAGAATGGGATTGCCATTAACGGAAATAAATCAAGGGCAGCGAACATCCTCTGAATTAATACGATCAGCGGCATATTTCCATCACTTACAAGTGAAATACTTGAAGCAAGGCCGAGTGATAAGGCAACCGGGACACTTAAAAATAATAAAATAAGTAACGATATAAACATTGTTAATGCCATAGTTATTCACTCCCCTTAAAGAATTCCCGGTTCAGATCCCCTTTTAAGGTCTCAATGAGAACGGCAATCGAATTCATCAGCATCAATATTCCTCCCACTGGAAGGGCGGCATATGGAATAGCCATCGATATTTTCGCACCTGGGGAAAGCTGTGCAGAAACATGGCTAAGCATTTCAAAACCATAAACGGTCAATATTACATAAAACACCATTGAAATAACGATTGTAATCCCTCTAAGTACACGCTGGGCATTAGGACTCAGTCTCTCAGCTATAGCTTCCATCCCAATTAAGGCACTATATCTAACCGCTAATGCGGCGCCAAGCAGAACTAGCCATACCATTGAATAACGGGCTATTTCTTCCGTCCATCTTGGCAATGTTAGGTCTATGTAACGAGCGGAAAATCGGATTATTACCTGAAAAATAATGAGTCCTGACATTAACATCAATAAGGCGGCCAATAAATAGCGAATAAAAAAGTTTACTTTATCAGCAAATCTTACATACAATCCCATGCAATCTCACCTCTTAGTATAAACATCAGCGGATAGGTCGGTTGCCTATCCGCTGAAGCAGCTATTATTTTGTGTTACGAATGCTTTCGATCAGTTCTTTTCCGAAAACAGATTCGTATTTTTCATAAACTGGCTTAACTGCTTCCTTGAATGGTCCTAAATCAGGGTTTTCAATTATTTTCATCCCTTTTTCTTTCAGTTCACCAAGATATTGCTTCTCCATGTCTTGGACAACCTGGCGCTCATAATTTCCAGCCTCTACCGCTGCCTCTTCAAGAGCCTTTTGCTGCTCCGGTGTTAATGAATCAAATTTGCTTGGAGACATTAAGACAAGGGAAGGATTATAGAAATGGCGTGTCATGGTTAAATGATCCTGGACTTCATAGAAACGGGAAGTCATGATAACAGGCACCGGGTTTTCCTCTGCATCAATTACGCCCTGCTGCAAAGCTGTAAAAAGCTCTGTGAATGACATTGGTGTCGGCTGTGCCCCCATTGCACTGAACGAATCCATGTGGATGTCATTCTCCATCGTACGGATTTTGATTCCCTTTAAATCTTCTGGTTTTTCGACAGCCTGTTTACCGGTTGTAACGTTGCGGAAACCATTTTCCCACCAGGCAAGAGTTTTCACACTCATTGTTTCTTCCACTTTTTTACGTAAATCATTACCAATCTCGCCATCTAGCACTTTATGTGCATGATCTTCATTTTCGAATAAGAACGGAAGGTCAACAACCGTTACTTCGGGTGCAAAACCGCTCATCGGTCCAGTGGAAGTAAGCACCATATCAACACTGCCTACATTCAAGCCTTCAATCATGTCACGTTCTCCGCCAAGTGATCCATTTGGGAAAACTTCCAGCTCAATCGTTCCATTTGATTTTTCTTTGATTAGTTCTTGAAATTTTTTCATTCCTTCTTGGTAGTGGGATGTATCAGCTAGCGTATGCCCCACCTTTAGAGTTATTTTCTCTCCAGTGCTGCCGGAACCGCTCTTTTCATCCGCTCCCGTTTTAGTGCTTCCGCCACCTCCGCAAGCTGACAATAGAACCATTGAAGATAGTGCAACAATACTTAGAACCTTTTTCATTAAATTGACCCCCTTATTAATCTATTAATTTTATTCATTGCATTTACTAAAGAATCTGCATCGCCGAAACCACCGGCTTTTGTAACCAACGGCAGCCCATTTAGCCTGCCTCCAACGATTTCAGAAAGAGGAATGCCTTCTTCCACTTCATCTATTATTCGCAGAGCGGTTACTCCTAAATGCTTACAGGTACTATAGGCGATATCACCTCCAGTAAGGATAAGTCCTGCGAAATCCTGGCTTGATATAACAGCCGCACTAACCTTTCCAAGACATTCAGCAATGGTGTTACCTATCTCCATGCTGCCTTTTCCAGTTTTTTCTTGGAAACTATGTAAATCTTCTATCACTTGACTAGATACATCTGTTGTAAGCACTGGAGAATGTCCATTCGCTGCAATTTCGACGATAGCGCCCAATAATTGGGCCATCTCCTGCTCTCGGCGGGAATCATCTAAGAGAAACAGCGGATTCGCTACAATGAGCCGGCAGTCACTTTGTTCTGTCAGAGCACTGATTTGCCTTCTGGTGGCAGCGCTTACACTTCCTGCAATGATAAACACCGAAGGATTTCCTTCTGGTCCAGCAGGTAAACGTCTGCTTTGCTCTTGCTCAACTGGCTGTTCCATTGAATCAGATAGACTTTCTGCCATACCTGCCGACCCTACCCAAAGCACTTTCAAACCACTTTCCTTAACAGCTGCTGTAACCGATTTCAAATCTTCTTGCAAAAAACTATCAAACACTACAATTTCTGCGTTGCGATTCAAACATTTCCGCATTTCATTTACTATTTGCCTTTTTCTTATCATTCTAATATCAATGTGCCCGATCACTCTTCTGCTTTGAGAGGCAAGAAGTGTCGGAAGATGCGACTCGCCAACTGGACATTTAGGATCCCTAGCAGTCTCTGTATCTTCCAGCAAACATTCATGCACGATATGATAGCCGCCTGCTGTTACTCTGCCGTTCTTTGGATAGGCAGGAAGGACGACTGCTGCATCAAAAATCCCAGTGTCAAGGAGCGCATCGATTTCAGCCCCAATATTCCCCCGCATGGTTGAGTCAATTTTTTTGTAAACAACAGGGAAGTCTGAAATGGCGAGCGTTTCAGCTACCGCTTTCATTTTTTGAAAAGCTTTTTCTGCATCCATAGCTCTTGTTTCTGCATTAAAAACTATTACATCTGCTTCATGCCTATAGATATTCTCCTGCAGCTCTATGAGCGAGAGAGTATGAAAACCTTGCTTTGCAAATTGAACCCCGGTATCATTTGCTCCTGTTAAATCGTCTGCAATAATTAGAACCTTGTTCAAATTCTCTTCACCTCACATCCTCCGCGTTGAGTAATTACAATTTTGTGAACTTTTATAATTTTAGAATACATTATATTGTTGCAAAATTCAATAGATTTTATTTTAATATTGTTTCTTTTTACAACAGTTTCAAAACACTTGAAATTATGTTGTAAAAAGGAACAAAAAAATAACAGGGTTACCCTGTTACATTATCCTCTCTTATTTTTCTCCAAAGAGTTGATCGATTGATGCCTAACCGCTTAGCAGCATGTGACTGGTTGTAATCTTCCTCCTCCAGCACACGGGCGATGATTTCTTTTTCCAGCTCCTCAAGTGTTTTATTCTCTATATCAATGACATTTCCCTTAAGTCCGATAGGTGTTTGCTCCTCAAATAAATCATTAAGTATATCCATAATTTCTGCAAGTTCAATAAAAGGTCCTGTACTGGTGGAAATACAAATTCTTTCGATCATATTTTTTAACTGCTGTACATTTCCGGGCCAATCCGCAGCTTTCAACCGTTCCATAACATCAGGGCGAAGGCCCACGATTTGCTTTCCATACTTTGCATTAAACGAAGCAATAAACCAGCGCACTAATTCCGGGATATCTTCCTTTCGTTCCCTCAGAGCGGGAATGGTGAGTGTTGCTCCGTTAATCATATGAAACAAATCCTCTCTAAAACCGCCTGCTGTGATTTCTTCTTTTAAATCGCAAGAATGAGCAGAAATGAGACGAACATTCACAGGGATAGATTGATCCCCCTGCACATGGGTTATTTTGCTTTCCTGGAGTACATTAATGAGTTTCGCTTGAACAGATAGCGGCATTTTTCCGACGGCATCAATAAAAAGGGTGCCATTATGCGCTGCCTCAAATGCTCCGGCTTTCTCATCTCCCCCGGTTGTACCAAACAATTCTGCTTCCAATTGTTCTGCCGTATATGCTTCGCAATTTATAAAAACAAATGGAAAATCTTTCCTGACGCTCTCATTGTGAATGGCCTGCCCCAGGCTTTGTTTACCGCTTCCAGGCTCTCCGTAAATTAGTACAGGGGAATCATTCCTGCTAAACTTGGAACCGAGTTCAAATTGTTCTTTTAACGTTTCATTAATTGCTACCAGCTGGTTAAAATGCATTCTGGCTTGCATAGGTTTCGCGAAGAACTTTTGACGAATGCGGCTTTCCATTCTTTGTACTTCGCCTATCTCCTCCAAAAAAGCTAGCCCGCCTACAATTTCTCCATTTTCTTCTAAAATAAACTTCCTAAGAACAAAGTCTTCGCCGTGCAGCTTACAGATTGTCTCAAAAGATGCCTGCTTTCTACTGAACAAAACGTCAAATTGCAGAAGCTGATGAATTTTCGCGGCCTGTTGCCCAATAATTTGTTCTTCTTTGATTCCTAAAAACTTTTCTGCTTTCTCATTTATGAGTTGTACTTCCTCCTGGGCGTTCACAGCGATTACTCCTTCATGGAAGCTTCTGCTTACAGTTTCAAAAAATCGGCGCCCTTTCCTTTCCTTTTGTGTATAAAAAGCCACTTGTTCGGCCTCTTCGATCGATTCTATAACCGATTCTCTGCCCGATGTAATAAGAATCGCATTCAAACCAAATCCGCTAGCTACCGAGGTTGTAATAACATCACCGATGATCACTTGAACTTCGTCTTCGACAGCTTTTCTAATTCCCTGTTTTATCTCCTCTTCGCGATCAATCGAGTAAAAAGAAAGATCCATCTCTAACAGGGTTCCAATGGCGTCAGCACCCTGGATCGTATTAAAATAGCTCATCAGCCCCATTTTCCCGGGATATCCCTTAACTAGCGTTAATGTACGTAGAATATCATAGCCAGATATTTTCACCTCAATGACCGGAATATTGCAATGCTTCCGTATCAGTCTTGCGGTAGCACCCCGGCTGATTATAATATCAAAGCCCTCTTGCTCCATCTCTTTCGCTATTGAAAGCCCTCGATATAAATCACCCACTTCAATATGGATGTCCTTCTTCAAGTCATTGTTCACTTCTTCAAACAAATCCCTTAACCCCGGGTATGGAGCAATCACCAATATCCTTGCCATCATTTTCTCCCCATCTTTTTTCAAGTTGTTGCATTTTACTACACTAATTGTACCTATAGATGATTAAATATTCAACAAATTGTAATGATAGGGTATAATGAACCTATTTCAAGGTTGTGGCCTGATACGCTTGTTCGGGCAGGAGAATGGTTGGTGCATGATTTATACTTGAAAATGTAACAGAATATGTAACTTGGTCGTATCTTCTCAAAATACTGGGTTTATAATCTATTACCAGTTTCATACGTTCAATCTTCACGGGTTCTTTAGATACCCATGCTTCTAGCTGAGCAGATAACATGTCGTTAAATTGAAACCCATGAACCTCATCACGAAAAGGACGAAGCTTCACTATAAAATGGTATCCATCATTAGGAATCTCCAATTTTTTTATTTTATCTGAGTGTTTTAACATTCGAAGCCAGAAAACCATTGGATCCTTCATCCCTTCCAATTCACCAGTCATCGGATGGGTGTAATCCGCTTTATTCCAGGCATTACTATTTACTGTATGAACGTAAATAACATCAGGCTGAAAATAGATCTCAAACAAAAAATCCTCTGTATCTGTTAACCTCGCACGCGATTTTACATGGGCAAGATAGGGATCCTGATGAGATGTAGATTTTATATGAACTTCTTCCTCATTATTCAGCCGTAAGGTTTGAACCATTTGATAGGATTGCCAGGAATTCACTTGGTTCATTGCTTTCTGCAAGGTCATTACTTGTTCATTAGACCTGCTAGTAAAAAGTGAATAAGCGGATATAAAAAAAATGGCCCATACTGCGATTATTGTACAAAATTTAATCCAGGTAGCCATTTAAGTCGTATCCCTCTTTTTCTTCCCAATATCCTAATCCTCTATCTTTTACTATCTCAATTCGATTGAGCCACTTTATTGATTTATACCCATACATATTCGGATGAAGCAGACGAAGGGGTGCCCCCTGGTCATCAATTAATGGTCTTCCATCCAGTTCATATGCCAGGATAACATTTTGTTCCAACAATTGGCTTAATTCAAATGTCTCTGTGTAAACCAGGTCCGCTGAATACATTTTCACATACACCCCTCCACTTCTTGCTTTCACACGCTCCATAACATCCTTGAATAGAATTCCTTTCCATTTCACGTCAAGTACACTCCAGCCTGTTACACAATGAAAATCACTGGAAAATGTGCTGGCCTTCCATGTCAGCAGTTCATCAAATGAGAAGGATGACGGGTTGTCAACGAGGCCATCCACCGTTAACCGCCACGTTTCTCTCTGAAAGACAGGATTTTCACTCCGTATAGAATAAATTCGAAAGTACCCCTTTGTTTTTACTGTCTCTAGTGCATTTGTAAAGTTTTCAGACAGAGGCTGATACCATCGCAGTAAGCCGCCTGCTGCAAATGAAACAACGGCTCCGCCAAAAAGTAAAAGCACGTCACGTCGCGAGATAACGATTCCCCGGTTCCGTTGTTCCTTATCCTGGGTTTTCCGTTTATCCCTTCTATCAATCTTATTATCCCGACGCAAATACCATAGTAAAATGTGAACAGCTACCCATGGAATGATAGCCAAGCTGAGTACATCATGTATTAGTAAAGCAGCCTGCCTAATGCTAACGTATTCTGTACTGTTAACCCATAAGTAAATTCCGCTTGTAATCCAGCCCAAACCAAAAAGCAGCTGCAAGGAAAGATGAAAGGTTTTCTGCCATCTCCGTTGAAGTCTGTCATAGCGGATAATAAAAGGCATTACAAGACAAAGAAATATAGTATAGACTATCCCTAAAGCAGAATGAAACTCCCTGAACTCCGCCCTAAATTCCCCCAGAAACGTGCGGAGGTCGGGGTTGTAAAGAAAAAGTCCACTTATAAGTAAAAAAAGAATAAGGAAGCCATGCACAAAATGAATCCAATAGAAAACCTGTTTATTTCTAACCCTTCTTCCCACTAATTCTCACCCTTTGTTTTTATCACTGCTTATTAAAAAAGCGTTCCCTTTGCGCTGAGAATAGCTTTAGTCTATTATAACGCTTATCGATTCATATCGATTCAAAATATTTGATAAATTTCGAAAGTTTCTTTATCAGGATAAGAGTACTGGGAATCCTTATGACAAAGGACACTATATTATTCAGCCAAACCAAAAGGTAATTGTGCCCGTTTATAACAAAAAGAAAAAGAGCTGCCGAAGCAACTCCCAGTAAAACATTGTATTGTATCGCCTTACTCGCTCTTATACCCGAACTTCTTCATTTCACTGACAATGGTTTTTAATTTTGGATTTCCTTCCCCAACGATTTCTCCGCCAATAGCAACCACCGGATAAAACATTTCCTCCTCAATAACCCGGCGGGAGAATTCCTGTTTTTCTCTATCTGCTGGCGGATCGAATATATCAATATATACAATTTTGAAAAGCTGGTCTGGGAACTTTCGTTTTAACGCTGCCTCGAGCCATTCATATGTTTCCTTTGAAGAGGGCAGATTTACGCAGCTTGCGCAAATTTGTTCAGCCCCATATACCTGGATTTCCACTTCTGTTTTTCCCATAAAGACACCCCTTTGTTCTCTCGTTCCATTTTACCTTATTTTATGGCTAGCGGTAAAAAGAATATGAGGTAACAAGAGTGAAAGATACACGAATTCTGAAGTCCTTGAAAGGGATCAGAGAATTATCGCATAACAGCTCTGAGCTATCCCGCTGCGAATTTTCTGTAAGGATTTCGGATGGATTTTTTTTCAGTTTTTGATTATAATTGAAGATAGGAAAGGAGTCGATTGCAATGGCTGACCTAGAAATGCAGGAACAAGTTCAAGAAGTATTGGATAAGCTTCGCCCATTTCTTCTTCGTGACGGCGGGGATTGTGAACTGGTAGACGTAGAGGATGGCATCGTGAAACTGCGTTTGCTTGGAGCTTGCGGAAGCTGCCCAAGTTCTACAATTACGTTAAAAGCCGGTATTGAACGCGCTCTTCTTGAGGAAGTTCCAGGCGTTGTGGAAGTTGAACAAGTATTTTAATACCCTCATAAAATAAGCGATTCTGGCTGGCCAGAATCGCTTTTTGCATAAAAATTTCCTTTACAAAAGATCTTTTGTAAATCCCCGCATTTATTCAGCCAATCCCCTGGCGTTGACTGTTCTTTCTTCTCCATGACCATCCTTATGGCGTGTGACCACGCTGCCCTGATAGTCAATATCCACAATCTTTACAGCAAACTGAGGGAACGCAGACGAAAGTTGCTCACAGACTTGAACAGCGGATTCACTTTCAGTAAAACAAACGACAGTAGGTCCAGCTCCACTGATGGCCACTCCAAAGGCACCTGATTGTTCTGCAGCCTTTTCAATTTCAGGAAAGTGGGGAATCAGTGCTGTCCGATATGGCTGATGGAAACGATCTTCTTTCATCATCTTCCCGGCAAGCTGCCAGTTTTTTGACAGTAGTGCAGCAACCAGCATATTGGAAACAGCACTTGCTCTGACTGCCTCACCAAAAGTCACATCTGCCGGCAAAACATCCCGGGACTTCTCGGTTAACAGTTCGTAGTCCGGGATTACCGCAATAACCTTAACTTCCTCGAGCATGAAGGAAAGAATATCGGTATGTTCTTCAGTGTGCTTTCCTACCACTAACCCACCCAGAACTGAAGCACCCGCATTATCTGGATGCCCTTCTATTAGGGAAGCGTGGTGAGCCTTCTCCTGAATTGTCAATCCCAATCCACAGGCTGCATCAGCAAGCTCTATCCCCGCAACGATAGCAGAAGCACTGCTGCCAAGCCCTCTCGCAAGAGGAATATCACTGGAAACGTATAAAACATGCGGCTCTAATTGTTTGCCGTAATAGGCAGCTGTCTTTTGCGCTACTTTTACAATATAGTTTTGTTCATCACTCGGGAATTGCTTAAGCTCATCCGTAAGCGCAATAACTTCCCATTGTTGTGAGCGTTCGGCATCCAGGTGCAAATAAAGACCCAGTGCCAAACCCACAGAATCAAAACCTGGGCCCAGATTCGCAGTACTGGCCGGTACCCTTATGGAAAACATGTTACCTTCTGTACTCATACCGTAATCGCGTCCTGAAGGTGTTTAATGATAACTTCCTCATCCATCGGCAGAAGAACCGGTTTAATTTCACTATGATCCACTGCAACATTTGGATCCTTTAGGCCATTGCCTGTAAGCACAGCAACCACACGGCTGCCTTTTGAAATTTCCCCGCTCTCCAGCTGTTTGATGATTCCTGCAATGGAAGCACAGGATGCCGGTTCTGCAAAGACCCCTTCCTTACGGGCCAGCAGTTTATAGGCAGCGAGAATTTCCTCGTCACTCACTTCATCTATTTTTCCATTTGATTCTTTAGCGGCATTGACTGCAAATTGCCAGCTAGCAGGGTTGCCGATCCGGATGGCCGTTGCAATTGTTTCAGGGTTTTCAAACACCTTATCATGGACAATTGCAGCTGCACCTTCGGCCTCAAAACCTCTCATTTCCGGCAGGCCAGTTCCCTTAGCTTCATGGTATTCCTTGAACCCCTTCCAGTAAGCAGTGATATTCCCGGCGTTGCCTACTGGCAGTGCAAGAACATCAGGCGCGGACCCTAATGCATCACAAATTTCAAAAGCGGCAGTCTTTTGGCCTTCGATGCGGTAAGGGTTAACAGAGTTTACAAGTGCAATAGGCGAATTTTCGCTAATATTGCGGACAATTTTAAGCGCTTGATCAAAGTTGCCGTCGATTGATACGATTTCCGCTCCATACATGACAGCCTGAGCCATTTTTCCCATTGCAATCTTTCCATTTGGAATAATAACGATGCAGCGCAAACCGGCTCTTGCAGCATATGCAGCCGCAGCAGCAGACGTGTTTCCTGTTGATGCACAGATAATCGCCTTGGCTCCTTCTTCTGCCGCCTTCGCTACAGCCATCACCATGCCTCTGTCTTTAAATGAACCAGTCGGGTTTGCACCCTCATATTTTACATAAAGTTCGATACCCCATTCTTCCGAAAGACGTTCACACTTTACAAGAGGAGTGTTTCCTTCTAAAAGTGTAAGCTTTGGTGTTTGTTCATTTATCGGCAGATATTGTTCATATTCGTTTAGCAGACCTTTCCAGCTCATATTACTCCCTCTCCTTCAACCCTGTATGTGCTCTTTATTTCTTTAACCATTTCATAGTCATTTAGCTTTTGCAGTATATCTTCATAGTCCTGCAGTGAGGTCCTGTGTGTAACCAGGACGATTTCAGCCAGTTCATTTTGTTTAAGCGGCATCTGGAGGATTTTCTCAAAGCTGGCACCATGCTCTGAGAATATAGAAGTAATGGCGGCAAATACCCCTACCTCATCCTTTACATGCAAGCGGACAAAATATTTTGAAAATATCTCACCTGGCTGCTTAAGGGATTTCTCAAATTGCGGGGACACAGCACTTCTGCCATTAACACCCAATCTCATGTTCTTCATTACCCCGACCAAATCGGACACAACCGCTGTTGCGGTAGGAAGGCTTCCTGCTCCGGGACCGTAAAACATTGTTTCACCAACAGCTTCACCATATACATACACCGCATTATATTCATCATTCACAGATGCAAGTGGATGGGATTCAGGAAGCAGGGTCGGCTGGACACTGACTTCTACTTTATTTTCAAGTCTGGAAGCAATGCCGATCAGCTTCATTGTATATCCCAGCTTTTTGCTATAGCTCAAATCCTCTTCAGAAATCTCGGTGATTCCCTTTACTTTCACATCATCCAGATCAATATTCATCGAAAATCCAAGTGTAGCAAGAATCGCCATCTTTCTCGCAGCATCCCAGCCGCCCACATCAGAAGTTGGGTCAGCTTCAGCATAACCTAATTCCTGAGCTTCCTTCAGAACATCCTCATAACGGCTTCCCTGTTTGCTCATTTTCGTTAATATATAATTTGTTGTTCCATTAACAATTCCCATCATCTTTGTAATCCTGTCAGAAGCAAGTCCGTCTACCAGGCCTCTTAAAATTGGGATACCTCCGGCAACGCTAGCTTCATAGAATAGGTCACAGCCATTTTCCGTAGCAACGGATAATAACTCCGATCCATAAACAGCCATTAAATCCTTATTAGCAGTTACGATATGCTTCCGGTTTTGCAGAGCCTTTAGAAGGTAGTTCTTTGTTTCCTCCACGCCACCCATAACTTCAATGACTATATCAATTTCCGGGCTTTCCAGAATGTCATCCGGATTTGTTGTCAGCAGTTCACGTTCAATATGTACTGTACGTTCTTTGTTTTCATCTTTAACTAATATTTTTTTTATCATAACAGGACAGCCGATTTGGTGCATTAGTTTATCCTGATGGTTTTCAATGATTTGTACTACACCAGACCCGACTGTTCCGAGTCCAAGTAAACCGATAGATATTGCCTTCACATGGATTCCCCCTATGCAATGTTTATATAGAAAAGACAAGTGTTTTTATATAGTAGACATTATACGTGGTTCAACATATTATTTCAATAGTGCAACAGTAAACAAGTTTTCGTGAAAGCGCTTAATGTCCTGTTATATGCGGGTAAAATATTTTTTGGAATTTTTCAAAATCCCTGTCTAAGATAAAACCCTGTCAAGAAGATGACAGGGCAATACATTCATTATATAGCATAAACGCAATTTACTGAATAGTTTTAAGCTGCGAATACGTGCCCATAACAATAGCAGGCTGCTGTTTCGGATCAAACCATTTCAGCAGAGTTATCAGGTTTGTTTCACTGAGGGCTACACAGCCTGCCGTTTTGCTTGCTGGGCCCTTCCATGTATGGAGGAATATCGCACTTCCCTTATTCTTAATAATGGGATTTCTATTATATTCTATTACCATACCATATTTATAAAGCGGCTGGTTCATCCTTTCAAAGGATCGCCATTTTCGTTTCGGATCGCCACTGTAAGTAACCCACTTATTATAGTCAGGTGAAGCAGGATCATCTACCCAATAATCATACTTCCCTGCACGCTTATAATACATTTTTACACCTGGAGGCTTAACACCTGTGCCAAAAACGGTACCAAGTTTATAGATACCTGCCGGAGTTGCTCCATCCCCCTCCCGTTTAGCGGAGGAAAATCCATTATAGCCTAACACTGCATCCATCTGATTTAAGGACCGGCGCCACTCACCGTATAACTTTACATATGTATTCACTTTAGCTGTTGTCCCTGATGCGGTTTTTCCGATAGCAGTCATGACTTGGCCTGTCTTTGGGCGATTTTTGAATTTGGCAAAAACCATTGCTTCATTTGCAGAGTAAATCTCCCTTGCTGTTTTCATTTCAGTGTAGGCTACACTGTTAGAACGGCATACCTTATACCATGAACCAATCCGCTCCATAACATTTAGTATGGTTTTGTCCGGAATAATAGCTACTGCGCTGGCACCTGTAGAGGGTTTGTCCTTTAAGGAAACAGGCTGTTTAACGGCTATTTGAAAACTGGTCCGGCTGCAGCTTTCTTGTTTTCCAGATGCAACGGCTTTTGCACGGAACATATCAAATAGAAAAAGGAGAATAATTCCCCCAATAAGGAGTTTCTTCATACAGCCACCTCATTATGAAAGGAGTTGTTTTTATGTATCATAACACAAGGGGAAAATTGAACAAAATGGAAATAGTCCTATAACCAATCTATCGATGGAATTTGAAGCTTTTTGGCAGGTACTTCAGCTGTCTCATAAAAGCGGCGCAAGAATTCTTGATAATGCCCTGATTGGTCAACAAAAGCCTGAAGTTTTTCCTCAAGCAATTTTCTTCTGGCTTCTATTGGATTCAGCAGCAGTTCTTCAATCACTTCATAATAATGAATAGGAAACAGCAGGCGCGCATACAACAGCCTGAACGAAAAAGGCGATAAACTTTGTACGCTCTGGTATTCCTGCAAAAACTTTCTGATACCTGGCTGGAAAGTATGAGGATTGTCAAAGAAATGTTGGCGGATCCATTCGGAAATATCCCTGCAGCCATGATCAAATACCCAATCAAACGGATTTTTGATGCAATAGCTTCCGCTCCATGTATGGTCAGAAAATCTATCATAACAAACTGTCCCTGCATCCTGCGCAGAGGGATCATCATCTATTTCAGTATCAACTAAATACTGGATAGCATTTTCACCAAGTGCCATATAGTATGGGAACGTGTCAACAAACAGCTCTTCAAATTCATTACCTGGATGGGATTGGGCCTTTTCCTGCCATACTTTTTCCAGCTGGTCGATTCTTTGTTCCCAAAACTCGTTCCATTTCCCGATGCGGCTGCATTCTTTGATTGGATGTGAAAGTGACCTTGCACGGTTGTGAAACTTAGCAAGTTTCCTGCCCAGCTTATGATTCCGGGGCTCAGCCAGAAAATTGTTCTCCAATAATATAAACGTTTTGTCGTCTGCTTCAGATATATATGTTTGATGGGCCGCCAGCACAAACCTCGATACATACCTATCCCCCTGCTGGAGCAGATGATGTGACATTCGCTGCCGTTCAAGCAGTTCTTCCGGCTTTACTCCATCTGTATATACAATTGTAAACAGGCTGTTCCCTAATTGGAACATCTGATTCTTTCCAGAAATCAGTCCGCTTTCAACGCTAATTCCATAATTTTTTAGTAAAGCCTCCTGCAGCTGCATATAAGACCCTCCTTTTAACTCGCCTGAGTCCCTTTATGAAGTAACAAATACCGGGAGCTCTATACACTATATGAAAAAAAAAGAATTTTAACCGTAACTTTAAATGATTATTCTGATTCAGATGAAAAGGCATTTTCTTTATTTCACATTCATAAACATTAGAAAAGCCTAGTGAAAAAGGTGATATGATGGGTGACAAGAAGGTAAGCTTATCCGAAAAGACAGCAAGAAGATGGCTTATTGAACGAGGAATTACTATTCAAGATATTGCTGATTTGGTTATGTACCTGCAAAAGCGCTATCACAGTAATTTACTAATGGAAGATTGCATTCACAATGTGGAACGGGTCCTTTCTAAACGAGAAGTGCAAAATGCAATCCTTACCGGAATTCAGCTCGATATGCTTGCGGAAAAGAAAATGCTTGAGGAACCACTTCAATCAATCATTGAAGCGGATGAAGGTCTTTATGGAGTGGATGAAATTCTGGCATTCTCGATCGTTAACGTATATGGATCGATCGGTTTTACAAATTACGGTTATATCGATAAGCAAAAGCCGGGGATATTAAAGGCTTTAAATGATAAAAGCTCGGGCATGTGCCATACGTTTTTGGATGATATTGTCGGTGCCATAGCAGCTGCCGCATCAAGCAGGCTGGCACATCGCGCGGAAAATACAGAATGATAATTGTTGGTATGAGGAAGGCTTGCCCCGTGTTAACGGGGGCTTTTTCATTTTTGGTTAAGATTTGGATTTAAATTCCGGGTTGAACATTCCCTGTTTGGCCATTTGCAAGAAAGCCTGAATTATTTGTATAGCAGCTTTCGAAAGAATTCTCCCGAATAAACCGCGGGAGGTCAGTCAGTTTTTTTATGGTTTTAACACGGCCAAGCTGTTGTACATTCGCATCCAGATTATTGTTATAGCTCCATTCAATATCAGAAGGAATATGAACAGTATTTATCCCTAATTCCAGCGCCGGAGAAATATCCGTTTTTAATGAGTTTCCGATCATCCATGTCGATTCCCGGCTGCACTCTACTGTTTCCAATACTTTCCTTAGCGCATCCGCATTTTTGTGATTAGCAATAAAAACCCGATCTTCAAAGTATGTTTCCAGTTCCAGCTGAATGATTTTTCTGCTTTGGTTGGCCTCGTCTCCACCTGTGAACAGGTAAAGACGGTGTCCATCTTCCTTTAGCTCATTTAACACTTCGTACATATATGGAAAGGCTTGCACCTCTATTTGAAATACCTGGAGGCCAATTATACGGACACTTTCCATTTCACTGTCTTTTTCTTCTCTGCCTTCTGAATCACAATAATATTTATATGTGTTAACAAGGGATTCAGGAAAACGGGAGGAATTTAAACCATATTTTTCAATACTCTTGATATCAATTTCCAGCTGCTTTTCTTTAATCTGTTCCTTCGATACGTTAGGGAACCATTCATGCATCTGATCCGCGAATTTGTTGGTTGCGTCCCTGAAATACTTATTGCATTCAATAAGTGTATCATCTAAGTCGAATATTAATGTTTGTGGGTTCATGTTTAAACTCCTTTAAGCAGTGATGTCGTTATTATATGTAGAAAAGAAGTTTCCCCTTTTGGTGAAGACAAAATAATGCCTGAGTATATTTTGGTAAATAAGCTTGTCAGCTTGCTGATTGGTGAGGAACAAAAGCGCAAGCACCCTGTTCAGAGGAAGAACGGCTAAAGTCGCCACTTCCTGTGGCAACGCTGTTCTGACCCACATCGTGACTAAAGGAACGTCGGCTAATGACTGGCACGTCCTGCGCCAAACGCCGACGCCAGCACATCCTGTGCAAGTCCGGCAAGCATAAGATAAGTGCTGGTAGAAGGCGCTTTTGCCTTCAGAAGCGATTGGCTTATGACCAAGGTTGCGATGGCACTTGATCGCAACACAGGGTTGTGACGGCCTCTGCTCCCAACATTCGAAGGGCTTTTCCTGCGGAAAAAAAGAAGCTGGGTGCTGGCGCTAGAGATAGAAACAGTTACTTTCGTTATCCACAATTCTTACCTTTACTTCACCTCCCTCCCCAAAAGTAAAACCCCGTCGTTTGACAGGGTTCTTTTTGCCGCCTATTCAAAACGCCATTGGTCAAGGCTGTCCAATGTGTAAGTAGGCTGCTCCTTATAATTTTTTAAGTGTTCCTTAGTCGTAACTCCCGTATGCACCAGCAAAGTGTCCATGCCGGCACGTATGCCTGCAAGGATATCAGTATCAAAGTAATCGCCAACCATCAGCGTATCCTCTTTCCGCGTGCCAAGCACTTTCAATGCTTGTTCCATAATCACTGCTTCAGGTTTGCCGATAAAAATCGGCTGAACTTGTGTTGAAACCGCAACGACGGAGGTTAATGAACCGTTCCCTGGCACAAGTCCTCTTTCAGTGGGCAAGGCAATATCTCCATTGGTTGAGATAAAGACCGCGCCGTTCCTGACCGCTAGACATGCCTTGGTCAGCTTCTCATAATTAATGCTCCGGTCAATCCCCATTACGACAAAATCAGGGTTTTCCTCTTCAAACGTAAATCCCTTTTCCTCCAGTGCTGTTCGGATGCCCTCTTCGCCAATAACGTATACAGAAGCATCGCTTTTGCGCTCAGCGATGAAGTTTGCTGTGGCCTGGCTCGTGGTGAATACGTGGCTTTCTTCCGCAGCAATATCAAATCCCCGCAGTTTTTCGGCTACCTGGGCCGGTGTTCGGGAAGAGTTGTTCGTAACAAACAAATAAGGAATGCCACGCTCCCCCAGCTCTTTGACAAAGTCACCAGCTTCTTCAATCTTTTCGGTGCCTTTGTATATAGTGCCATCCAGATCGATTAAATAACCTTTGTATTGCTTCACTGCTATCACTCCTACTTTGTAAAAACTGCACATAAAGCTATTATGCATACTTCTATAGCAGATATCCAGGATTTAAACCACACTTATAGTCAGTTTTTAAAAGCAGATACCGGACCTAGTTCATTCACTAAATAAGTTCTCACTGCTTCTGGAAACAACTCAAAAGCGCGGGTATTATCCTTAAACGTTTGAAAAACAGAAGAATGATCTATGCTTATATAATCCTGGACAAGAGCCTTTCTGAGCGGCAGCACCCGCTTTAACTGTTGCTCCACTTCCTCCGTAATAACTTTCTCATCAAGCAGGATATCAATAATATCCTCATAGCTGCCCGGATCGCGCATGATAAAACCATCTATCATAGCATTGCCCACATCCAGAACCGCCTCAATCGATGTCTGTACTATCCTTTCAAGGGATAGAAGCTCCATTTCACTTTCCCATTGAGACTGTTTCTGAAAAGTGCGGATTTGCCGCTCCATATATTGTAAAGTAAGTTCTAATTGATCTCGGTCAACAAAATACATATTAAGATGTCCTTTCCATATGCCATGAATTCCGGATTTTTTCTATCTTTGCCGGTTTGGCATAATAATAGCCTTGGGCAAAATCAACCTTATTCCTTGATAATACCATAGCTTCCTTTTCACTCTCAATGCCTTCGGCCACAACACTGGCCCCGGCTTCATTGGCGATAAGAAGCAAGCCCTTTAGCATAGACTCCTTTACAGAATTGCTGTCAATATTTTGAATCACTGATCGGTCTATTTTAATGATGTCAGGCATGATTTCACTAATCGTATGAAGGCTGGCATAACCGGCTCCGGTATCATCTATAGCTATTCGGAACCCCATCTTGCGCAGCTTTTTTATATTCATTTGAAGATATTCAATATCTTCAAATGAATCCCGTTCTGTAAGCTCAATAACAATTTGACTCGGAGAGACATCCTTGTATAAATCAAGAATGATCTTTAAATCATCCAGAAATCTCTTGCTTCCGACAGTTATCGGTGTCAAATTAATAAAGACATTCTGCGCCGAGCCGTTTAAACTGATTTGTTCCAGCGTTTTATGGAGTACAATTATTTCAAGGTCATATAGCATATTAGTCTGCCTTGCCACCGAAAACAGCGATAGAGGGTTTTCCAGCTCAGTACCTGCAGGTCCTCGTGTCAGGACTTCATAAGCCTTTATTTCCCTTGTCGCTACGTCGAAAATGGGCTGAGCTAACAGGCGGATACTTTTGCCCGATACGATTTTATTCATAGAATACAGCATTTGATTGAATCCGGAATGAACCCTTTTTTCCGCCATGGCCACTGCTTGATGGTGGGCCTTATTTAAAGCGTCTTCTATTGAGTAATGTTTTTTTTCTATGAACATATATCCTGGCCGCACATCAAGGGCTGCGCCGGAAAACAAAGCTTTCATGTGTTTAGCCGTATCTTCAGCAACTTTGGATGTGAGTCCATCCAGGTCAGCAGGAAACTGTTTTTTCGGATTCACTTTAAGCAGCAAAGTTAGCCCGTCACTGTAATAATCATGGATGATTAAAATGTCTTCCTTAGGCACAATTCTTTTAATTACTTCCATAAATACAGATTTTAAATTTATTATATACTTGTTATAGCTATTTTTCCCCAAATTCTCTGCAAGTTCTCTGAGATTATTGAGATTGTAGGCGATGACAGCCACTTCATAGCCTTCATTTAATGCTTTGTTCACTATGGTTACCATCGGGTTTCTGATAATGAATTGCGGCGGATAAAACCGGATTTTGGAATCCGGGTAAAAGAACCTGAGCCATTTGTCCAAGAATCCATGTTTATTATTATTATTATTATGAGCCATAGGTTCCAATCCTTCCTGGCACTCGTTATAGGTATATTTTATCACAGTAATGTCGAATTCTGCTGTAATTTCCATAATTTATCTGTAAATATCTATAATTGTTTTTGTAAATATTTTTTCTCTTGAATAAGATAATTTAAAAAATGAGGAACAAGTTCTCAAAAGCTGTATTAATTGGTATTATGATATTTATACACACAGCGATTATGCGGGGAAAGGAGACGGAGAAATGGAAGAACGCTTTTTCTTATATAACGATTTAATCGATACAAAAACACGTTTTGTCAGTTTTATGGGGGAAAATGCAAGGTTGGATCTGGCTATAACCATAACGGACCGCTTTTACGGAAAAAAATTGGTACTGGACTTACAAAGTAACCGTTTTGCCATCATTGGCCAGGATGATTTAGAGGAAGAGGGTTATCTTGAGCACGTATTTCAGCTGAGTGAGGAAAATGCTGCTGAGCTGCGTTCCTTTTTATGGGAGATAGTGTAGCATACATTGAGGACCAGGCCTCCTTTTGATTAGAATACCATTTTCTCCTGAAGGAAGACTAGGTATAGGGTCTTATTTAGATCCCGTTTAAAGGTTTTTCGGAACTGGAGATCGATCAATGGGAGGCCGCTTATGGATAAAAACGAGGAATATTGCGATTTTACAAACGTCCAAAGCCATCGGAATATGCTGGCAATTGAAGAGTTGCCGGAAGGCCCGTACGGTTCTCCGTTTGGAAAAGACGAGCCTGTTCAAAATAAGTCCTCGGAGTGGCGCAAAGGACAACGTTATTACAGTGCATTCAGAAATGATTTTCCAAGTCCCTTGGAGCATGGAAAAGTAGACAAATAAAGAGGTGCTTGAACCCAATCATCACTTGGGTTTAAGCACCTTAGTTATTTCTTGATTTTCTTTACAACAAAATAAGGACAACCAAAGTTGCAATATTCATAAAGGTATTCCGTCAGGGTGCTAATTTTTGTATCAAATGTAGCTTTTTGACTCTGGTCATCAAAAAATCCGCGAAGCCGAAGCTGACCATAGCCCCAGTCCCCGACAATATAATCATACTTGGTTAAAATTTCACTATATCTAGCACGGAAAGCTTCTTCATTAAAACCATCCCTGCGTTCTTCTATTACCTCATACAAAATATTATTGATGCTGATCATCCGTTTCACCTCACATTGCATGCTCATGCTCCCGGGATAAATAAACTAATGCCCGCTCCTTAAATTATAACTGATTCCCCATCAATTTCTAGGCGAATTTTACAGAAACTTGCCCATCCTACTAAAGAGGGGGTTTTTTTAAAATGAAGAACACTTTTCTTACTCTTGGGTTATGCTCTATTTTTGCTTTATCTGCATGCAATTATAACACTGAGGGAAACGGAGACAGTAATTCATTTAATGATACGGCCAGCCCTTCAAGAGTGAATACTCCAACTAGGGTTTACGATGAAGATTATCGGGACCGGAATAAAAACAAAGATGATTTTGGATATACCCGATCTGATAACGCCAACATTGACGGAAGAAACCTTGGCAGCGCAGATGCACCGAGCATAGATAGAGAGCAGCTTTCAGATATTATTACACGGTTAAGCCTGCAGCTGCCAAACATTAAAGATGTTGCGGCACTTGTTACCGATGGCGAAGTTTTAGTTGTTTATGAAACAGATTCCAAACACCGATCTGAGACTGCTGACCAAGTTAAAAGAACAGCCATTTCAGTTGTCCCTCGGTATTATCACGTGTACGTTAGTGACAACAAAGCATTAATACGGGATATCGAAAACTTTGCAACACTTGATTCGAATAGCAGAGGGATCGATGGCAGCATTGATGCTACCATACGCGAGATGCTTAAATCCCCTCAGGGCCGAAAACTTAGTGACGGCGAGAATGCCAACGGTGAAATGGAAAATGAAACAAACGGTAATGCAGGTGATGATGATAACATAAGCCCACATGTTAAACAGGTGAAACATTAAAGGTCGTTTTTCTGGCACTATTAAGTACCATGGAAAAAAATGGCCGCTGCCAAGCTAAAAAAGAGAAAGACCGTAATTGGTTCTTTCTCTTTGTTTTACATAGGCAAATCAGATACTTCATACTATGCTTCCAGAGCCTGTTCTCCTTCTCGGTGCAGCTGCTTTGCCGCGGAGCTAACTTGTTCATCCGCGTGATAGGATGAACGTACAAGAGGACCGGCTTCACAATGACTGAACCCTTTTTGCATGGCAATTTCCTTAAGCTCAGCAAACTCGTCTGGACTATAATACTTTTCCACTTTCAAATGCTTTTTGGATGGCTGTAAATACTGCCCAATTGTCATGATATCTACATTATGGGCACGCAGGTCATCCATCGTCTGGATTATTTCTTCCTTCGTTTCTCCCAGTCCAACCATTAAACTTGATTTAGTTGGAATATCTGGCTGCATTTCTTTTGCTCTTTGAAGGAACTCAAGTGAGCGATTATACTTCGCTCGGGCACGGACACGATCAGATAAGCGGCTGACAGTTTCAATATTATGGTTGAGAATATCTGGCTTGCTGTCCATCAGTGTTTTCAGGTTGTCGTATACACCACCCATATCAGAAGGTAAAACTTCAATTGTTGTAAATGGATTTTTCCTTCTAATAGCCCTGACTGTCTCCGCAAATACAGCAGCTCCGCCATCCTTTAGATCATCACGGGCAACAGCTGTTATAACAGCGTGCTTTAAATTCATTAATGCAACAGAATCAGCAACCCGTTCCGGTTCAGCTAAATCCAGCTCTGTCGGCAGCCCTGTCTTAACCGCGCAGAAACGGCAAGCCCTAGTACAAACATCACCAAGGATCATAAAAGTAGCAGTTCGTCTTACTGCCCAGCACTCATGGATGTTTGGGCATTTTGCTTCTTCACAAACTGTATGTAATTTTTTTTCACGCATCATTTTTTTGAGGCCCGTATAGTTTTCATTAGTATTTAATTTAATCTTCAACCATTCTGGTTTGCGAAGATGATCTTCTCTTGTGCTCATGAAGATGTCAACTCCATTTCATTGTAGTATAAAAATTGACGTTTTATTAAGTGCTGTTTTTGGCACAAGCCTGCGCGCTTTGGAAAGGACATCCCATACAAAGCAAAGAGGCCGCCGCAGCTACTTGACATTTTTGGTTTCCGTGGTTGCTCACGTTTTTCACTTCCTTGTCACTTTATCATATAGGATCGGATGGAGACAAGTTTGTGGCTTCATTACCATAATTTTGAGCATATGAAATTACAATTTGGGTTACAAACTAACATTATGCTGAAATTGGAAAGGAGAATGGATATGCGCTATAAACGGGCCCTCATTGCTGTCATTCTTATGATGACTTTTAGCCCGCTTAATATAAACGAAGCAACTGCCGCAAAAACCCCTGATGATATCGTTTTGAAGGAACGAATGGGACTTTATCAAAGGATGGAAGCCTCTCTTTACGTTCCATGGTATTACCTTGCAGCAGTTGACCAATTTGAACATACCGTCAGGAACACACGAAGGAATGTGGAGCCGGCAAAAGGCGCAATAGGTATCAATATCCCTTCTGAAAAATGGGCCGGTGCCATCAACCCGGATAAGGAAGATGAAAATCCATTGACCATCCGTTACTTTGGCGGAATGGGACAGGACGGAAACGCTGATGGCAAAGCATCACCAAAAGATGATGAAGATGTGTTATATAGCTTTACAAATTTCCTTTTGAAATTCGGAACTGATGAAGATCATATAAGAATGGCTTTATGGGATTATTATAAAAGGGATAAAACAGTAGGTCTCATAATGGGCAATGCCAAATTATACAAGCATTTTGGACGGTTGGATTTACATGAAAAAGCTTTCCCTGTGCCAGTCAGGACGCACTATAGCTATAGGAGCACATGGGGAGTTGCACGCGGATGGGGTGGCAGGCGTTCTCACGAAGGAACAGACGTATTCGCTGATTACGGGCTGCCTGTAAGGTCAACATGTTACGGCATCGTCGAAATGAAAGGATGGAACCGATTTGGAGGCTGGCGTGTCGGGATAAGAGATATCAACAATACTTATCACTATTTCGCTCATCTCAGCGGTTTTGCAAAAGGACTTCAAACAGGGCAGATTGTCGAACCTGGAATGCTGATTGGCGGAGTCGGCAGCACTGGATATGGGCCACCCGGTACTTCCGGGAAATTCCCGCCGCACTTACATTATGGCCTTTACAAGGATAACGGTGTTACTGAGTGGAGCTTTGATCCATATCCTCACCTAAAGCTTTGGGAAAGGAAAGACCTCGCTAAGAAAAAAAGGCGGTAACAGATGTTGCGGCAAGCGGGAATGATTCCATTCCCGGCCTTCCCTTAATTGCTGTGTACAGGACCTTGTCTGATGGATTGCAGCCTTAGACAAGGTTTTTTGTAGTTTGTTAAAATAACTTGCTCGACAATAATTTATCTGCCGTGCAAATTACTATCATTACTTTCTTATCCTGTGATGGCGGCAACTGAAATAGCTGTATCACAACTCACGATTAACAGGTCGAAACGATCCTTTAAATTAACCTCATAAGGCTCAACAGCCTGGGCGTTTTCCTCGAGAATTTCAATAACCGGACGATCACTTAAACCGGGATTTTGCTTTGAAACTACCCCTATTCTCCCATCGCTTAATTCCACCATCAGGCCAACCGGATATATGGCAACGGCCCTCCGAAAGGCTTCCACAATATGGACTTCAAACTGGGTTGCAGAACCTGCATATAAAATTTCCAGACCTTCATGAGGCAGCATTGCTTTTCGGTACACACGATTGGAAGTCACTGCATCAAATACATCGGCCACCGCGATAATCCGCCCAAAAAGGTGGATATCTTCTCCTTTAATACCTCGCGGATATCCTGTACCATCAAGCCTTTCATGATGCTGATAGGCACAATGGGCAACAACCAGTGGAACAGTTACTGCGTTACGAAGCAGCTGGAAACCTAGTTCTGAATGCTTCTTCATTTCAGCAAACTCCTCCGCAGTCAGCTTATCAGGTTTCATCAATATTTTTGCCGGCACAAGCATTTTTCCTACATCATGTAATATTGCGCCCATTCCCAGCGTCTCAATCTGCTTTTGATTCAGTTTCATTTCAATCCCAATTGCCAAAGAATATAAAGTTACATTCAAGGAGTGTGTAAAAATATAATTATCATGGATAAAAACATCCGCCAGAAGAGATAGCAGCTCTTTATTTCCGTGAATCTCCTTTAGTATATGGCGAATCAGCTCGTTAATCTGTTTTGCAGCTTTTTCAATGACAATTGACGCATTTTTGTCTTCCTTCTGTATATGGGCAAAGGTATCAACAATCGTTTTTATAGCTTCACGTTGCAGGTCTTCCGAAATGGCCCTGGCAGGCTTGATATGTTCTGTTCTCCGTTCCTGAATGTACACAAAAGGTATATTAAGTTCCATCAATCGCTGTATCATTCTTTCTGTTAATTCAACGCCATCCTTGAGAAGGATTTGACCGTTCTCATTATAAAGGCTTCTCCCAAGCTTTAAACCGGGGATAAGTGTGTCCGTGTTAATTAACCTCATGTTTTTACCCCTGATTCTCTTTTCATATTTGGGCTCTGTTAAACTTGCCTGTTGATTTCCGCTCTAGTGGTGGTTCCAGCCCTGACGTAGAGGACGTGCTAGTGCCGATGCCGCCACATGACGTGGCGATGAGCTAGACATCATAGAAAAGCGGAAGCGCCCTGTTTTAGAGGAAGAACGGCTAAATTCGCCACGTCCTGTGGCAACGCCGTTCTGACCCACATCCTGTGGGCCTCCGACAAGCATAAGACAAGCACTGACAGAAGGCACTTTTTGCCTTCCGAAGTGATTGGCTTATGACCAAGGTTGCGATGGCACTTGATCGCAACACAGGGTTGTGACGGCCTTTGGTCACAACATTCGAGGGGCTGGGCGCTGCAGCTAGACATCAACAAAGTGCCAAAATCAACAATGAGCTTTAACATAGCCCTAGTTTAAAATGTAAATGTTGTCCATTAACCCACCTATCCTACAACACAATTCTCATCTTCCATTATCGGATATTTGAAAAAAAAATAAAGAATTTTATTGATTATTAGATATTTTTTTTCGCTTTGGTGAATTTTTACTCATATTTCTGGCAAAGCATGTATTGCCCATTCCAGGTTGTTTTCAGCCTAAAACTTTTTACAGAATTCTTCCCAGAACAGCGTTTGGAAGATTGTTTGCCATCCCTCGCTGATTATGTTTCAAAGAGTCTTTTACTTAATGACTAATAGTTTTCCTTACATTGATAGACTGGTTCCTCCTAGCGCCTTGCCATTTTCGCTTAAGGTTAGAGCACTCTAATAGTGTTTCCGCTTTACCACATCTCTCATTTCTTACAGAAAAGATAAATGAAGTTAAAAAAGCCCCGCCAATAAAGGCAAGGGCAATGAAATTTTTCATTGAGAATGAAAAAGGCTCACACCTGGGACGGACTATAGCATTTTCAGGAGCGCATCCCTGCCTATCATTCCTTTTGTAATTCCCAATTTTTCTGCATGGGTTGTGACAGATTCCATACTGGCTTCCAGCAGTTCATCTAATGTTCTGACCCCAACCGCCCTGGCAGCAATTATTTCCCTGCTGCTGAGTTTTTCATTCAATAGTGCCACATCAAGTGCACCGCACATGATATATCCCTTCTCCGAAGAAATAGATAGCAGATTGGTTTTCGGGAGCTGAACTGAAACACCAAGAAATGTGTAACCATTTACGACGATTGGCTCAATGGTAATCATGGATAAACCGCTCCTTTCCTTTCACAATGTTAATTTATGAAAAAGAAAAAGAAACGGTTACGGTACTTTACTTTTTTAGCTTCCAGGCCAGCAGATCCCTCATAAATTCCGGC
Organism: Peribacillus saganii; assembly: GCF_003429095.1. Taxonomy (GTDB): domain Bacteria; phylum Bacillota; class Bacilli; order Bacillales; family DSM-1321; genus Peribacillus; species Peribacillus saganii. The sequence goes on along the minus strand of NZ_QVTE01000017.1, from coordinate 55,362 downwards.
ATATAATACCGTTTATCGGGAGATCGCCTTATTCCCGGAAAGAAATTCCCAAACGTAAACATATCAGGAATAGCAAGACGGTAAAGCTGATCAGGGACGATTGGATTGCCATTAATGGTGACATGCAGCTGTCCGCCGGAATTATTGTTTTTAAATTCAATTCCGTGATAGACCATTGAACCCATAATCTTTCCCCTAAAACCGAAACCTTTAATTTGGAGATGTGGCCATTCCTCATTCCTGGATTCCAACAGAACTTCTTTTAATTCTGAACCGGTTAGGGTTACCGTACAAGGATTGATCGGATGAGGACAGATGAAATGGAGCATCGCTCTTGTAACAGGTCCTTTGTTAAGGCTGGACATAAGAAGTCCAGCATTCAAAAAGGAGCAATCAGCATCGCACCATTCCCGAAGTGCCTCACATAATAGATCAGGAAGAACTGAAGGAGCAAACCAATCATTTGATAACTTTTCCGGTAAAACCGCTACTACTTCCCCAAGCATTGATTTACCTAATTCGAATAGTGTATCCTCCCATTCCTTTTCACCATGACTATAAGCAAGCTTGTTTGTATCATATAGCTGTGCCGCCTTTTTTACAGCTTGATTTTTATCGATAGTAACCTGAACGTGGCCTATAAATTCGCCGTATTTTCCTGCACAGCATAATAAGCTCTGATTGCTAAGCTTCCCCTCATGAAGGATATGATGGGTATGTGCGCCAAGAATGATATCGATTTCCGGAAAATCCTCAGCCATCCTCTCATCTTCTGAGAGTCCCAAGTGAGATAAAACGACAATTATGTCAGTTTTACCTTTCAGATCTTGGAGCTGATGCTTCAATTCTTGAAATGGTTCGGACACTTGCCAGCCCAGTTCCGAATAAAAAGCATGAAAATAGGCTGTTAACCCCACCAGGCCAATCCTGGTACCTTTATTCGTATTATGTATAGCATACGGAAGCAACCATTTCGGCCTTCTGCCGTCGACTTCATATAAATTGGCAGCAAGAACTTTAAAATTCGCTTCTTTATATAGGGAATCCAGAGCTATATGCGGCAAGGTAATCCCTTCATTATTACCCACAGCCGCATACTGAAACCCCGCCTCATTTAAAAGCTTTACATTCCCTTTCCCTAATGTTGCTTCCGTATATGGATGCCATCGATCCATATGATCGCCGAGATCCACCAGCAAAAACTCTTCACCCGTATCGGTGTGGAGCTCCTTTCGCTTCTTCAGGAAATTACAGATCCGTGGCCAGTTTTCAAAATGGCTGTGAAAATCGTTTATGTGGTAAAAATGTAATATTTCTGACATCGTTCAACCCTCTTTGCTTGCCCGATTAAATTCCCCGCTGTCTTAAAATAAATCCAGCTGTTGGGGTGCCAGCCCTTTATATTCTATGCCGAGGATACGCATCAGTTGCTTTGCATTATCAGCCGCATCTCCACCCGAATTATTATTGAACATAACATACACATCTTCACTTTCGTTTGTAAGCTGGATCAGCATCTTTGCCCATTCCTCCAGTTCCTGCTGATTGTATCGGTATAAATATCTTACCTCCCGCCAATCTTTTCCGCCGGTTTTTTGCCACCCATGCAGATTACGGCCATGAAAACGGACAAGTGTTTTTTCTTTGTTCGTAGACTTCAAAACGATAGGAACGGAACCATCCCCAGCCTGCGGTTCATCACAAATACTATGGATCCATCCTTCTGATTCCATGAATGCTAGCGTTTTATCGTAAAATTTTGGTGCAAACCAGGACTGATTCCTAAATTCTAGCGCAGCTGGAATTTCCCCGAGCTGTTCTTTACACCAGCGCAAATAATCTACATTCTCCTTTGTGCAATCAAACCAAGGGGGAAATTGAAACAAAGACATAGCCAATTTATCTGCCTCCAGATACAATTGCAGTGACTCACGGAATGCCTTAAACATTTCCTGTTTGCTTGTAAAAGGAATTTGTCCGCGCTGATGACCTGTCATCCCCTGATATGCTTTAACAATAAACAGAAAATTTGCAGGTGTATCCGACACCCATTTTTCAATATTCCGTTTCGGCTGTATTGCATAAAAGGATGCATCCACCTCCACAACTGGAAAGTGAGAAGCGTATTCCTTTAGTTTATTTCTTGGAGAAATCCCCTCATGATAAAGACTATCATGATCTCCCCAACCAGTTACACCAATGTATATCATAGTATCCTCTACTTTACAAAATTATTTAAAAGGAGAAGCTGTATAAAATATTACCCTTTTCCTTGAGATTTCTAACTCTTCGAAGAACACGCTCTTGTTAAAGAGTAGCGAAATGTAGGCGTCGGGAATGAACCCATCGACAGTTCAAATTTGAATAATCTTTCATCTATCGGTCAAGTTAAGAAAGGGAGGTGTGTAAACATGGGAAGAGACCGCCAGGAAAAAAAGTTAAGGAATAGCGGCAGAGTTGAATCAGATCGGGATCATGACCTGCATTATCCAGGAGCCACTAAAATGTCCGGACCAGAAGAAGCAAGGAAACTAAATGACAACAAACAGAGCTATTAGTTTCAAGAACACAAAAAAGCAAGCTCCCTTGATAAACATAGATTTTCCCAAAAAGCAAACCCCGCCTATCAAGGGCGGGGTTGTTTAGATAAGAAAGTATGCTTTTTGAAGAAGTAAAGATGTCTAGCTTCAGCGCCCAGCAATTTTTTTTACGGAGTAAAATAAAGCCCCGACGCACAGGACGTGCTAGTGCCGATGTCTCCACACGACGTGGCGATCCTAATCGGCCTCGAATGTTGTGACCAAGTGCCGTCACAACCCTGTGTTGCGATCAAGTGCCATCGCAACCTTGGTCATAAGCCAATCACTTCGGAAGGCAAAAAGCGCCTTCTGTCAGCGATTTACTCATGCTTGTAGGTCTTGCACAGGGTGTGCTGGCCGTTCCTTTGTGACAGGGTGCTTACGCTTTTCTTATCCAATGGAACCTTCCATTTCAAACTTGATCAGGCGGTTCATTTCAACTGCATATTCCATAGGAAGTTCTTTTGTGAATGGCTCAATGAAGCCCATTACGATCATTTCCGTTGCTTCCTGCTCTGATACACCGCGGCTCATGAGGTAGAATAACTGTTCCTCTGAAACCTTGGATACCTTTGCTTCATGCTCTAGTGAAATATTATCGTTCAGAATTTCATTGTATGGAATTGTATCAGATGTTGATTGGTTATCCATAATTAGAGTATCACACTCAATATTAGAACGGGCTCCATCCGCTTTGCGGCCAAAGTGAACGATTCCGCGGTATGTTACTTTACCGCCATGCTTCGAGATGGACTTGGAAACAATCGTTGAAGATGTATTTGGTGCAAGGTGAATCATCTTCGCTCCTGCATCCTGGTGCTGTCCTTTACCAGCGATTGCAATAGACAATGTCAGCCCACGTGCGCCTTCTCCTTTTAGGATAACGGCAGGATACTTCATTGTCAGCTTAGAGCCAATATTTCCGTCGATCCATTCCATGGTGGCGTTTGCTTCACAAACGGCACGTTTTGTAACCAGGTTGAATACGTTGTTGGCCCAGTTTTGGATTGTCGTATAACGGCAATAAGCATCTTTCTTAACGATTATTTCTACAACAGCACTGTGAAGTGAATTTGTCGTATATACAGGAGCTGTACAGCCCTCTACATAATGTACAGACGCGCCTTCATCAACAATGATTAACGTACGCTCAAATTGACCCATGTTTTCAGAGTTAATGCGGAAATAAGCCTGAAGAGGCGTATCTACTTTGATTCCTTTTGGAACATATATGAATGAACCTCCGGACCACACAGCAGAGTTCAATGCAGAAAACTTGTTATCAGTAGGAGGAATAGTCTTCCCAAAGTGCTCGCGGAAAATATCTTCATTTTCCTTAAGAGCGGAATCAGTATCCTTAAACACGATTCCCATTTCTTCAAGATCTTCCTTCATGTTATGGTACACTACTTCTGATTCGTATTGTGCTGATACCCCAGCCAAATACTTTTGTTCAGCTTCAGGAATCCCAAGCTTATCAAATGTTTGTTTAATTTCTTCTGGAACCTCATCCCATGAACGTTCTGATTTCTCAGAAGGCTTAACATAGTAAGTGATTTCGTCAAAGTTTAGGCTGGCCATGTCTCCGCCCCATTGCGGCATTGGCATTTCATAGAAATGCTCCAATGATTTTAAGCGGAAATCAAGCATCCACTGCGGCTCGCTCTTCATTCGGGAAATCTCTTCAACGATCTCACGGGTCAGGCCGCGCTTTGACCGGAAAATAGATACGTCTCTATCAGAAAAACCATATTTATAATCACCGATCTCTGGCATTTTCTTAGCCATTGGTCGTTTCCTCCATTCGTAAATAGCCAGGACTTAGCTGCAAGTCCATGAAACTATTATCATTATTTGTCGTTCAGGCCCTTCTCCATTGCTTTCCATGCCAGCGTTGCACATTTTATTCTCGCAGGGAATTTGGAGACCCCCTGAAGGGCTTCGATATCGCCAAGGTCCAATCCTTCATCGTCATATTCTTTTCCTTGAATCATATCTGAAAAGATTCGGGAAAACTTTAAAGCTGTTTCGATATCTTTCCCCTTTATTGCCTGAGTCATCATGGAGGCAGAAGACATGGATATAGAACATCCTTCACCGTCGAATTTTGCATCAGTAACTTTACCGTCTTCCACTTTAAGTGTTAACCTGATCCGGTCTCCGCATGTTGGATTATTCATATCAATAATTAGACTGCCATCCTCAAGCGCACCCTTATTTCGGGGGTTCTTATAATGATCCATAATAACCTGCCGATATAGTGTATCTAAGTTATTAGAAGACATCGCCAAAATACTCCTTTGTTCTGACAAGCCCTTCAACCAGCTTATCAATATCTTCTTCTGTGTTGTACAGGTAAAAACTGGCGCGTGCAGTTGCTGAAACCTTGAGCCATCGCATCAGCGGCTGGGCACAGTGATGACCTGCCCGGACAGCGATTCCCTCTGCGTCGAGAACTGTTGCGACGTCATGTGGATGAACATCAGTTATGTTAAATGTTACTACACCCGCGCGCTGATCTGCGTTTTCAGGTCCATAAATAGTCAGACCTTCTATAGCAGACATTTTATCAAGAGCATAAGCAGCGAGTTTGTGTTCATGTTTTTCAATATGGTCCAGGCCGATCTGTTCCAGGAAGTCAATAGCGGCTCCCAGCCCAATCGCGCCTGCTATGATCGGAGTCCCTCCTTCAAATTTCCAAGGAAGCTCCTTCCATGTGGAATCATACAGATCAACAAAATCGATCATTTCGCCGCCGAATTCCACCGGCTCCATAGTTTCAAGGAGTTCCCTCTTTCCGTATAATACCCCGATGCCGGTAGGGCCACACATTTTATGCCCAGAAAAAGCAAAGAAATCGCAATCCAAATCCTGAACATCTATTTTAATATGCGGCGCGCTCTGGGCTCCATCGACCACCATAATCGCACTATTTTCATGGGCAATTTTCGCGATTTCTTTAATAGGATTGATTACACCCAGTACATTGGAGACATGCATAATGGAAACAATCTTTGTATTCCCAGTTATAGTTTCCCTGGCATCCTCAAGGGAGATCGTGCCATCTTCCTGAAGCGGCAGATATTTTAGTGTCGCTCCAGTTTGTTTAGCTATCTGCTGCCAAGGGATGATGTTGCTGTGATGCTCCATATAGGAAATAACAATTTCGTCGCCTTCGGAAAGATTGGCGCCTCCATAGCTTCTGGCAACCATATTTAAGGATGTGGTCGTTCCCCTTGTAAAAATAACCTCTTCAGCAGATTTAGCATTGATAAACCTGCGGACCTTTTCCCGTGCTCCTTCATAACCATCGGTTGCTTTTGTGCCCAGGGTATGGACACCGCGATGGACATTCGAGTTGTACTCGCGGTAATACTTTGATAAAGCATCGATCACTTGAATGGGCTTTTGGGAAGTAGCGGCACTGTCAAGATAAACCAAAGGATGTCCGTTCACTTCCTGATCCAAAATAGGGAACTGGCTGCGAATTTCAGCTGCAATCATTATTGCACTTTCCTTTCGATTACCTCTACCAGCTGCTTTTTGACTCCTTCAATTGGCAGTTCGTTTACAACCGGTGCAAGGAATCCATGGATGACTAATCGCTCTGCTTCAGTTTTTGAAATCCCCCGGCTCATCAAATAGTAAAGCTGTAGAGGATCGACACGTCCGACAGACGCAGCATGCCCTGCCGTTACATCATCTTCATCAATAAGCAAGATTGGATTTGCATCTCCGCGTGCTTTTTCACTCAGCATCAATACACGCGATTCCTGTTCAGCATTTGACTTAGTTGCACCATGCTCAATTTTGCCGATCCCGTTAAAGATGGAAGAGGCACTGTCCTTCATTACACCATGCTTTAATATATAGCCTTCTGAACGTTTTCCGTGGTGGATAACGCTTGTGGTAAAGTTTTGCTTTTGTTCACCACGGCCCACAACTACAGTCTTTGTATCACCAATTGATCCATCGCCCAGCAGGTAGGTAATGTTCTCAGAAATTGTATCGCCGTCATTCATAAGCCCAAGGGCCCAATCTATCCGCGCATCTCTCATTGCAACACCACGGCGGTTAACATATGCTGTAATTCCTTTTGCCAGTGTATCTACTGCGCCATAGGTAATTTTTGCATTGTTATTCGCAATAACCTCTGAAATGGTATTTACAATCCCACTTTCAGAAGAGCCTGTTGAAAAATAGTTTTCAACATATGTCACTGAACTGTTCTCATCAGCAACGACCAAAACATGATTGAAAAGGGCGGTTTCCACTGTATCGATAATGTAAACTGCCTGAATAGGCTCCTTAATTTCGACATTCTTCGGAACATATAAAAATGCTCCCCCGTTCATCAACGCTGCATGAAGAGCTGTTAAACGATGTTCATCTGCCTTTACTCCGTTTCTCATAAAGAAGGATTCAAGCAGATCGCTATGCTCACGCGCAGCCGTAAAGATATCAGTAAAAATCACGCCTTGGTCCTTTAACTCCTGAGACATTGAGAAGTATGCAGGCGTATTATTTCTTTGAATATATAAATTTTGTGACTCATTTTCAATATTAATTAGTGCTTTTACATCTTCTGGAAGCTCCTGCAGGCTGGTGAACGCTTCGCTCTCTACAGTATGCTGGGCAAAAGATGTAAAGTTCCATTTATCAATCTTTGTTTTATCAGGCCGTGGCATTGGGAGTGTTTCAAATCCGGCGAAAGCTTCTTCGCGTTTCTTTGTCAGCCAGGCAGGTTCATTATTTTGTTTTGAATAGGAGTTAACAGACTCCAAATCCATTGGGAATTTCGTTTCCGTTGTCATGGCAATCCTCCTTACTACGCTTCTTGGCCGACAGTTTCGTCTTCGATGCCTAGTTCTTTTTTAATCCAGTCATATCCTTCAGCTTCCAAACGCTGTGCCAGCTCAGGACCTCCAGATTTTACGACGCGGCCTTGCATCATAACGTGTACGAAGTCAGGAGTAATATAGTTTAATAAACGCTGGTAATGAGTGATGATCAAGCAGCCAAAATCCTCACCGCGCATTTCATTAATACCATTTGAAACAACTTTCAATGCGTCAATGTCCAAACCGGAATCAATTTCGTCCAGGATCGCAATTTTAGGCTGAAGCATCATAAGCTGAAGAATCTCGTTACGTTTTTTCTCACCGCCGGAAAACCCTTCATTTAAATAACGCTGTGCCATGTCTTGGTCCATTTCAAGAAAATCCATTTTCTTATCCATTTCGCGGATGAACTTCATTAATGAAATTTCATCGCCTTCTTCACGGCGGGCATTAATGGCAGAGCGAAGGAAGTCTGCATTTGTAACTCCGCTGATTTCAGATGGATATTGCATAGCAAGGAAAAGACCGACGCGTGCACGCTCGTCCACTTCCATTTCCAGTACATCTTCACCGTCGAAAGTAATGCTTCCGCTTGTTACTTCATATTTTGGATGGCCCATGATGGCAGAGGAAAGTGTTGATTTTCCTGTACCATTTGGTCCCATGACTGCGTGGATTTCGCCGCCCTTTATTTCGAGGTTTACGCCTTTTAATATCTCTTTGCCTTCAATAGAAACATAAAGATCTTTAATTGTTAAAGTTGAACCTGCCATAATATAACCTCCGTCATATATCCTGTTTGATTGTGTAGAAAAGTTTTTGTAATGGTTTGAAAACATCCATTCTCATTTTATTCTCATTACAATCTTATAACAAATTAAAACTGTAAGCAACTAATAAAGAAATGTTTCTCCTATCTCTATAGTCGTTTGTTTTTTCCATTGGCATTGTTAACATGCCTGTAATTTCCGCTCCAATACTCGCTTTCTGCGGGTGGATCGGAAGCCTCCTTAGCGCTTGTGCCTGCGGGGTCTGCCTTTACCCGGTTTCCCCGCAGGACGTAGAGTTGGCTTCCCCGAATAAAAACCGCTCAAGAAAATGCGGGTGGAAATGCGGAAGCGCCCTGACAAGCATAAGACAAGCGCTGACAGAAGGCGTTTTTTTGCCTTCCGAAGTGATTGGCTTATGACCAAGGTTGCGATGGCACTTGATTCCAACACAGGGTTGTGACGGCGGTCACAACATTCGAGGGCTTTTTTTTCCTAAGAAAAAAAGTTGCTGGGCGCTGCAGCTAGACATCATAGAAAAGCGAAAGCGGCCTGGTCAGCCCTGAAAAGCATAAGACAAGCGCTGACAGAAGGCGTACTTTGCCTTCCGAAGTGATTGGCTTATGACCTCGAGGGGCTGGGCGCTGCAGCTAGACATCAGCAAAGTGCCAAAATCAACAATGAGCTTTAACACAGCCTTTCCATTAATTAAGGTAGGCAAATACTGTGTCATTCCAAACAAATTTGCATCTCCGATAGTTTTTCTATTCTGCCTCTGATTCATTCTTTGCCGCGCCAAAAAATGTAAAAAGGCATCGCCAATAATAGGGATGCCTTTTTTCTTCCTTTAAAATTTATACGTGAACTCTCCGCTGCAAATCATTTATCATTTGAGCGCTTTGTGCATAATCCTTTTCTCTTTGCTGTTCAACCTGTATTCGCTTATCAAGATTCAAACTGTATTCATTATAACCAATCCCGTGAGCTTGCTGCATTGCTTTCTCCATCTCGGTAGTCACTTTTAGTTCTAACGGGTAAATAATGAATCATCCTTTCTCTATTTAAACTCACTCATTCTTTACCCCATTGAATTAAGATTAAACGGCTAATGCATACTTTCTTGCAAAAAATAACAGATTACCAACCTTATTGCTGCATTCCTTTTAAATCCTGTATAGCTTCTTGAATAAGGGTAACTGCCTGGCTCATTGCAGTCCCTCCTCCAAATGCAGCCGTTACCCCAACTGCTTCATAAATGGCTTCCTCTGTTGCTCCATGGTCCAGGCATCCCTTTACATGATAAAGAATGCAGTATTCATCCTGAGTGTACAGGCTTATCCCTAAGGCAATCAGCTGTTTTTCTCTTTGAGACAGTACACCTTCTTTAAAGCATGCTTCAGTAAAAGCATTATAGTGCTGTGCGATTTCGGGCATTTTTTGCATAAACTTGCCCAAGCCTTCCTTATAATCGTAAATCGCTGCTTCAGTTGCATTATTCAGTTCAACAGTCATTCCAGTCACTCCTAACAAATAGTATCTGGATTAGTATGAAACCTGCAAAGGGGTTCTATCCAAACATGAAGATAAGAAAAGTGCTTTTCCAGAACTAATAGGATCGTATGTGCTGTGCCGGCCTGAGCTTGTGGCCGTTCCATGTTTAAAAATTACCTTCTTTCCTCAGAAAAGAGTAAGTGCCCTGACAAAAGTAACTTCGACTAAGTTCTGGCAATCCTTGTCCCAAACATGGACGGACACGCATCCTCCCAGGGAAAAATAGTCTGTTCTTGTTAAAACAGGAGTTCTTATCTAACAAAAAAACCCGCACCACTACTATTAGTGTACGGGCCCTTCTTAAGTATTTTATTATTCTGTTACAGGAACAACTGCACCTTTGTATTCAGATTTAATAAAGTCTTGGATTTCTTGTGAGCGAAGAACTTCAACCAGTGTTTTGATTTCTTCACGGTTTTCGTCTCCTGCTCTTACAGCAATAACATTGACATATGGAGATTCTGAATCTTCAATTTCAATTGCATCTTCCATTGGATTCAAGCCAGCGTCAATCGCATAGTTGCTGTTGATCATTACAGCGTCACCTTCATTTTTTTCATATACCTGTGTTAATAATGAAGCTTCAATATCAGTTTTGAACTTAAGCTTTTTGCTGTTTTCTGTAATATCATCAACAGTTGCAGTTGTCTTGTCGATACCTTCTTTAAGCTTGATCACACCTTTTGCTTCAAGCATAGAAAGAGCGCGTCCATGATCTGCAACAGAGCTGCTCATAATGATTTCAGCACCTTCTGGAAGGTCTTCAAGTTTTTTGTGTTTCTTTGAGTAAATACCAATTGGTTCAATGTGAATTCCGCCGGCATTTACAAAATCATAACCAAATTCTTTCTTTTGCGCTTCTAGATATGGAATATGTTGGAAGTAATTGGCGTCAAGCTGACCTTGATCTAAGTTCTTGTTAGGCAGGATGTAGTCTTGAAAAGGAACGATTTCCAATTCAACTCCCTTTTCTTCAAGAATAGGCTGTGCCTTTTCCAAAATTACTGCGTGCGGAACATTTGATGCACCAACAATAAGCTTTTTTGTTTCTTCGCTTGTATTTTCTTTGCTTCCATTATCCGCGGTGCCGCCATTTCCGCTTTCTTCTTTCTTTGTACCGCAGGCAGCCAGTGCCAGCGCCAGCACTAACAATAAAATAAAACCTGTTAACTTTTTCAATTTTCCCATCTCCTTTAACGTTTATCTAATTTAGAAGTTATTAAATCTCCAATAAATTGGATGATAAATACAATTAATAATACAACAATTGTCGCAACAAGTGTTACATCATTTCGGTTCCGCTGAAAACCTTCCAGATAGGCGAGATTTCCAAGGCCGCCTGCACCAATTACTCCGGCCATCGCTGTATAGCCAACAAGTGCAATAGCGGTAACTGTTATTCCTGAAATAAGAGCAGGCATTGATTCTGGAAGAAGGACCTTCCAAATAATTGTACTAGTCTTCGCACCCATTGACCTGGCTGCTTCGATAACACCTTTATCTATTTCCCTGAGCCCGATTTCTACCATCCTAGCATAAAATGGAGCAGAACCGATTATAAGTGCAGGCAGTGCCGCGTTTTCCCCGATCATCGTTTGCATGATAAACATTGTAAATGGAATAAGCAGAACGATTAGGATAATAAATGGTATAGAACGGAAGATGTTGACGAATGCACTGATAATTCCGTTGATCATTCTATTCTCCCAAATATTTCCCTTTGATGTAAGGAAAAGCAATAATCCTAGTGCTATTCCAAGTATAAAAGTTACAGCAACTGAAATAGCAGTCATATATAATGTTTCATTTGTTGCTTCAAGTATTCGATCCCAACTAACATTTGGAAACATGTTTTCAATCATTTGAAATGACCTCCACCCCTACCTGCTGCTGCTTAATGAATTCAAGAGCGTGGTCAATTTCTTCCGCAGGTCCGTCAATATGGATAAATAACGTTCCATAGCTGCCATCCCTCGTTTGGGAAATCTTCCCTTGAACGATATTGACATCCAATTTAAAATTGCGGATAAGCTGAGTAATTAGCGGATTCTCAGCACTTTCCCCTACAAAGGTCAGCTGTATCACTTCACCATCAGGGAAACGGTCAAGCAGATGTTCCACTGTTTCCTTCGTTTCTTCAGGCTCGGTTACCTGCTGGACAAACCGCTTTGTAATAGGCTGCTCCGGATTTTTAAACACATTAAGCACCGGTCCGATTTCAACTACTTTTCCTGCTTCCATTACAGCAACGCGATTGCAAATTTTCCGGATGACATGCATTTCATGGGTAATCAGTACAATCGTTAATCCCAGTCTTTTATTGATATCCACCAATAACTCCAGAATAGAGTCTGTGGTTTGGGGATCAAGCGCTGAAGTAGCTTCATCACAGAGCAATACTTTCGGATTGTTGGCAAGAGCTCTTGCAATACCTACTCTTTGCTTTTGCCCCCCGCTAAGCTGAGATGGATAGGCATCTTCTCTTCCTTCAAGCCCAACCAGCTTAATCAGTTCATTTACCCGCTGCCGTCTTTCTTCTTTTGGCAGCCCGGTAATCTCTAGAGGAAAAGCAATGTTCTCCCTTACCGTCCTAGACCAAAGAAGATTAAAATGCTGAAAAATCATACTGATTTCATGACGTGCTTTTCGCAAGCTCGAACCCTTGATTTTGGAAACCTCTTTTCCCGCAACAACTACAGAACCGGATGATGGTGTTTCCAGTCCATTAAGCATTCGGATAAGCGTACTTTTTCCTGCACCGCTGTACCCAATGACACCAAATATCTCACCCTCATCGATAGTAAGGCTGATATCATCAACGGCCACAATTGAGTCTTTTGCTTTCAGACCCGATTTAAATATCTTGCTTACATTTGAAAGTGTAATCACTGCTTCTCCCCCCCTCTTCTCCATTAATCTTTGACTCTAATTTATATGTTCCCTCGAATAGCCTGAAAAAATAATAAAAGCCTTTCTGCACATGAGCAGAAAGGCTTTACGTTTTTACCTTTCTCTCATCTTTCAGAGCCGTTTTCCGGCTCTGTGTGAATTGGCACCTTTTCAAGGAAAATTCCTTGCCGGTTGCCGGGTTTCATCGGGCACATCCCTCCACCTCTCGTGATAAGAGCTATCTATTTGATTGTTAAAAAGTATGTTCTATTTTCAGGTACGAGTGTGATTTTATCACGGTGAAAAGTAAGTGTCAACGGATTAGATATAAAAATTAGCAGCCAATATTTTGAACTCAGGAGGAAGCTTCAGCAGAAACAAGAAAGCTGCTTATTTTCGAAATCCTACACAGTTCTTACGGCTCGTGAAGTTATACCTGTAGCTATTTCAATTGCCTGCTCCAAATCATCAATAAGGTCATTAGCGTTTTCAATACCTATTGAGAGCCGGACCAAATCCTCAGTTACACCGGACTTTTTCAAATCCTCCGGCAGCAGCTGCTGGTGGGTTGTGCTGGCTGGGTGGATAATCAAGCTCTTTGCATCACCTACATTGGCAACGTGTGACCACAGGACTATATGATTGATTAGCTTGGCACCTGCTTCTCTCCCCCCCACAATGCCAAATGTTAAAACAGAGCCAGCCCCCTTTGGCAGATATTTTTCAGCAAGCTTCTTTGAAGGGTGGTTTTCATCCCCGGGATAGGAAACCCATTTAACTGCAGGGTGGTTTTTTAAATAATCCAAGACTATCTTTGTATTGGCAATATGCTCCTTCATTCTTACATGCAGTGTTTCCAGCCCCAGCGTGAATTGAAACGCGCTGGTCGGGCTTAATGCCGGCCCTAAATCCCTCAGCAGCTGTACCCGCGCTTTTGCAATGAATGCTGCAGCCCCCAGTGCCTCGCTGTATACCAAATTGTTATAGCTTGAATCAGGCTCTGTGAATGCTGGGAATTTAGGAGAATTCCAGTCAAACTTGCCACCATCTACGATTATGCCGCCCATAGTGGTGCCATTTCCAAGCAGCCATTTTGTAGCAGAATGAACGACAATATCCGCTCCGTGGTCAATCGGACGGCAAAGATATGGCGTAGCAAAAGTATTATCTACTATAAGAGGAATTCCTTCCTCATGGGCAATCTTCGCCACCTCTTCAATATCCAGGACATCCAAGCTTGGATTACCAATCGTTTCCCCAAAGAGCGCCTTAGTCTTTGGCGTAATGGCATTGCGAAAGTTTTCAGGGTCTTTCGGATCGACAAAGTGAACCTTGATTCCGTATTTCGGGAAAGTATTGGCAAATAAATTGTATGTCCCCCCATACAACGTGGAAGCAGATACGATTTCATCTCCAGCACCTGCAATGTTAAGAATGGAAACCATAATGGCTGCCATCCCGCTTGAAACTGCTAAGGCCCCGATGCCTCCCTCCAGCAGTGCAGTCCTTTCCTCAAATACTGTGACTGTAGGGTTATGAATACGTGTATAAATGTAGCCCTCTTCCTTTAGGCCAAACAAATTTGCTGCATGATCTGTGTCCTTAAAGAGAAACGCGTTGCTCTGGTAAATCGGAACCGCCCGCGCACCAGTAACGGGATCTGCATTAAGGCCGCCATGAATACTTAGAGTTTCAAAACGGTAATTTTTGCTTTCTGCCATACTCTCATCTCCTAACTGGTTATTTGATAAGTTAAAGTAAAAAACAAATAAAAAACCTCTTCCAAGAAGAGGCTGGTCTATCTCTCCCTATCTTTCAGAGTTATACTCTGCTGGAATTAGCACCGTGTACTACATACCGGTTGCCGGGCTTCGTCGGGCCAGTCCCTCCGCCTTTCTTGATAGCTATTCATCAAGTCTTTATAGGAAATATATCACGGTAACGTCAGCCGGTCAATTATTTGCGTGAATATTCACAATTATTTCACTGCATAAGGCTTACATAGTAAAAACAAGGATTCCAAAAATAGAATTTCTCTGAATCTGCCTGTAACTTTAATGTCACCTCTTCTCATCATCGTTTGCAGTCTTGCTTTCCCATTCAAAATCTCATGTATTGATTGCAGGTTGCCAGAAATAATTACGTCCCTATTGGTGTCCCCTTCCCTAGCATCTTCACTTCCGCTCAATGTGAAGTGGCTTTCTTCTTCCCCCGAGATAAAGTGAACCCTAATATTCTTTTGCTGTATAAGTGATTTTAAATGTTTTCTATCCTTTATATTATCTTTAAGCAGTGCCAGTAGCTCCTCTATGAAAATCCCCCATTTCATAATGGTTTTAGTAAAATATTTCCACGAAGATAAACAAAAATCCTTTTATATCCTGTCGACATTTAATGAGATAAAGAGACAATCAGCTAAGCAATGTCTGTCATATTTCCCAGAAAATAAGTTTTCTGTCGGTATATGTAGATATGCGTACAGCTATCTCATAGTGTATAGATAAACGAAAATAAAAAAATCCCTGTCTCTAGACAAGGATTCTTAATTTCATTATTTATTTGGAATCAAACCGATAGCTATCTATTCTAAGAACTTATATCAGGCAGTATTAAGAGATTCCCTTTAATTCTTCAAATAAGTATGGGACTGAGTGAAATGCATAAATTTTCTTTTCCAGCTTCCCATTTTTAAAAATCAATAAACAGGGAACACTTTCGATTTCATATTGTGAGGCAATATTCTTCATATAATTAAGGTTCATTTTTCCGCATTTTATCCCAGGCTGAACCTCCAGGGTAACCGTTAGCATCTTCGTTGCGACCTGGCAAGTACCACACATTGGGGTATATAAAAACAAACAGAATGACTGCTTCCATTGAATTGATAGGTTCAGTTCTTCCTCTGCCCATTCCTTCATATTTTTAATTCATCCTTTGTTCCAAATATTCTGCGTAAACATCTATATTCGCGGTCAGCAATACTGTGGCAATGTGATACTTCGGAGCAGTTGCCACCTCACGATACATCCTATCGATATAGAGATGAACCGCGTCAGGCATTTCCCTTTTAAATTGCTTTCTAAGCTTTTCTCCTGACTCGTCCGCATCTACCAGGATAAAGACATCTTTGTTATACAATTCATCCACAAGTTCATCCAGTCTCGTTAAGGAAATGGTTCCATTCGTACAGATTATTTCAACATCCTCTTTAACTACACTTTCAACCTTGCGCTTATCCGAAGATCCTTCGACAATGATAACCTTTTCAGAATAAACACTTTCCATAACTTATCCTCCTGACAAGAAAAAAACGGATGGTGTACCGAGACTTCGTCCCACTTATATAAAGTCATTTGACGGAAGAACAGCAACTGTGAAGCCACAATGTGTTTTAAAGTAATATAAAAGAGTCAGGCAATACCCTAAATTCTATATTCAGCTGAATAGAAATATAAAGATGTGCTTTTTCCTTGTTAATTGGTCAAAAAAAGGAAAGGCCCATGCCTCTCCTTAAGCAATTAATCTTCTTTTGTCATTTCTTCGTATTGCTCTGCGGACATAAGGTTATCCAATTCACTTACGTCAGAAGGCTCGATAACGATCATCCATGCTTTTTCATACGGAGATTCGTTTACATATTCAGGATTATCATTAAGATCCTCATTTACTTCAATTACTTTTCCGCTAATTGGCGCATAAAGTTCAGAAACCGTTTTTACAGACTCAACGCTCCCAAAAGGCTCATCAGCAGTTACTGTATCCCCAACTTCCGGAAGCTCCACGAATACGATATCCCCAAGCTCAGATTGGGCAAAATGCGTAATGCCTACACGCACGTTTTCTCCCTCGGTTTTTACCCATTCATGTTCTTCTGAGTAGCGAAGTTCTTTAGGTGTACTCATAACAATCCCTCCAAATTAATAATAGATCTATTTTAGTATAATAGATTTTTCCTTTTTTTAAAGGTGAGCGCCTTCAAAATTTGCTGTTTTTTGTATTTAAAGCCATTTTTCGGAAAATTCATCTTCCTTAAATCCGACAGTCACCGAAGATCCGTCCGTAACAATTGGCCTTTTAAGCAGCATTCCGTCGGTTGAAAGGATGTCCAGAAGTTCTCCGATTGATGCATCCTTTATCCTATCCTTTAATCCCAGTTCCCTATACTTCTGGCCACTGGTATTAAAAAACTTTTTTATGTCTAGCCCGCTCTTCTTATATAATTCCTCGATTTGCTGTCTGGCTGGCGGATTTTCCGCGATATGTACAGGCTCATACTTGATATTATGGCTATCCAGCCATTTTTTTGCGTTACGGCAAGATCCGCATTTCGGATACCAATAAAACGTTACCGTCATAAATTCACCACCTTAAGTTAGCATAACCGTTCTGTTGCCTGAATACAAAAAATATGCTGTCAAAATTTAATATAATTTCGCTGTTAAACTTGCCTGTTGATTTCCGCTCTAGTGGCGGTTCGGTAGCCTCCTCGGCGCATCTCTGCCTGCAGGGTCTCCCTTGACCCGCTTTTCCCACAGTACTTTGAATTGGATTCGCCGAATAAGCACCGCACGAGAAATTGCAGATGCATTTTCAAGGAGTCTCACACCTTCCTCTCCACTATAGAAAAGCGAAAGCGCCCTGAGTAGAGGAACGTCGGCTATAGGCTGGAACGTCCTGTGCGTCGGAGCTTTATTTTCCTGCGGAAAAAGGTGCTGGCTGCTGCAGCTAGACATCAACAAAGTGCCACTATCAACAATGAGTTTTAACATGGCCTATAATTTAGAAAAGCTTTAACCAATCTCTAATAAAAACGAGAATATCCATTTGGATATTCTCGTCTGTATTCCTTGGCCAAAAAAGCTTCAGTAGCCAGTAGACTCATATTTTTATAAAACAAATCTTTCAGCTTCAACCAGCTTCTCAGCTGCTTCACGCTTTTTGCCGATTACATTGATCGGTGTATGTCTAGTGAATTTGCGCAGTGCGGAAAGCATCATCCGAAGAGTATCTCCGCTTTCAACAGCCAATAGGGTCTCTTTTGCATGCTGTTCAATTAAGTTGAACGCTTCCTGGCAGAAAATTTCAGTATAAAGCAGTTTTTGCTGATTCTTTTCGAGGCCAGATTTCGCAATTGCTTTTTCTGTGCGCAAAACGGCTGATTCCATTGCATATGCCAAGGAAACGATATCAGCTATATTCACAAGCACCTCTTGCTCATTTTCAAGCGCTTTACCGAATTTCTGAACTGCTAATCCTGCTGAAAGCAAGCCGATTTTCTTGGCATTTTTCACTAAATGTTTCTGGGCTGCAAGCGGCTCGTCGCCTGGTTCTTCAGGCATCATCATCATCAATTCTTCCTGTAGAGCCTGAGCTTTCTGGAATAACGGCAGCTCGCCCTTCATTGCTTTACGGATGAAAGTGCCTGGCACTAGCAGGCGGTTAATTTCATTTGTCCCTTCAAAAATACGGTTAATTCTTGAATCGCGGTAAGCTCTCTCAATTTCATACTCTGCCATAAATCCATAGCCGCCATGCAGCTGTACGCCTTCATCGACTACATAATCCAGCACTTCAGATGCGAAAAATTTGTTTAAAGAACACTCGATCGCATATTCTGCAACGGATGCCGCTACCTTTTTACGGTCTTTTGCTTCTTCATTCGTCAGTCTGCCCATGTGGTCTTCGAATAGACCTACTGTACGGTAAACTGAGCTTTCTGCTGCATAGATTTTAGAAGCCATTGTGGCTAGCTTTTCTCTTGTGAGGTTAAAAGAAGAGATCGGCGTCTTAAACTGCTGTCGCTGGTTTGTGTAGGCAGCAGCGATTTGGAATGCACGTTTTGATCCGCCTACAGCTCCCACTCCAAGCTTGTAACGGCCAATATTAAGGATGTTAAACGCAATAACATGGCCTTTCCCAGCTTCGCCAAGCAAGTTTTCTTTTGGGACCATAGCATCCTCGAGAATCAATGTACGTGTAGACGAGCTCTTGATACCCATTTTCTTTTCTTCAGGCCCAACAGATACACCTGAATATTCCCGCTCAACGATAAAGGCCGAAAATTGCTCTCCATCAATTTTTGCATATACTACGAAAACGTCGGCAAAACCGGCATTGGTGATCCATTGCTTTTCACCATTCAATACAAAGTGAGTGCCTTCAGCATTCAATTTAGCTGTTGTTTTTGCCCCTAAGGCGTCTGAGCCAGATCCTGGTTCAGTCAATGCGTAAGCAGCAATTTTTTCTCCGGTAGCCAATAGAGGAAGATATTTTTGTTTTTGTTCTTCGTTACCGAACAGGACGATTGGAAGAGAACCGATCCCAACATGTGCTCCATGAGTGATGGAGAATCCTCCTGCCTGCGACATCTTTTCTGAAATCAAAGCAGAACTGATTTTATCAAGGCCAAGGCCGCCATATTCCTCCGGAACATCAGCTCCAAGGAGACCAAGTTCGCCTGCTTCTTTCAGCAATCTTACTGAATGCTCAAATTCATGGTTTTCAAGCTTTTCTACAACCGGGAGTACTTCATTTACTACGAAGTCTTCTGCTGTTTTCGCGATCATTTTCTGCTCGTCCGTATAGTCCTCTGGAGTAAAAACGTTTTCATATGCAACATCTTCAATTAAAAAGCTGCCGCCTTTAATAATGCTCTCTGTTTGATTTGACATCCTTTTTCCTCCTTAAAATATAGGAATAATTATATTTTTGATTCCACTTAGGGAATACGGCATTTTGTTCATTAAGCCAAAAGTTCGAATACCCCGGCAGCGCCCATTCCGCCACCGATACACATTGTTACAACACCGAATTGAGTATTTCTGCGCTTCATTTCATGCAGCAGGGAAAGTGTCAGCTTGGCTCCTGTACAGCCAAGCGGGTGGCCAAGTGCTATTGCTCCACCGTTCACGTTCACAATTCCCTCATCCAGTCCCAGCTCCCGGATAATCTGTATGGATTGGGATGCAAAGGCTTCGTTCAGTTCAAACAAGCCAATATCAGACAGCTCAAGTCCAGCCAGCTTTAAAGCCTTGGGAATAGCCGCAACCGGCCCTACACCCATGATTTCCGGCGGGACTCCCGCTACGGCGAAAGATCGGAATTTGCCCATTGGCATTAAACCAAGTGAGGACGCTTTTTCACTGTCCATTACCATTACTGCTGCTGCTCCATCGCTTGTTTGCGAAGCGTTTCCTGCGGTTACAGAGCCTGTTACTGAGAAAGCAGGCCTTAATTTACCCAGAACCTGAGCTGTAGTGCCTTCACGGACACCCTCGTCCTGGGAAAATTGAAAAGATTGTTCCTTCAGTTTGTTGTCTGCACTAACAGACCGAATTGTTACATCCACCGGAACTATCTCATCGAGGAATTTGCCTTCTGCAATAGCTTTTGCTGCCTTTTGATGGCTGCGTACTGCGAATGCATCCTGGTCTTCTCGGGAAATGCCGAATTTCTTCGCAACCTCTTCTGCTGTATGGCCCATACCCATGTAATATTCAGGAGCTGTTTCAGCAAGCTTCGCATTAGGGCGGGTAACATGGCCCATCATCGGCACTAGGCTCATCGACTCTGCTCCGCCAGCAATAATGGTGTCGCTCTGTCCAAGCATAATACGTTCTGCACCATAAGCAATGCTCTGCAGACCGCTTGAGCAGTAGCGGTTTATTGTTATGGCTGGCACTGTGTAGGGAAGCCCAGCCAGTGCACCAATATTTCTCGCCATGTTCAAACCTTGTTCGGCTTCAGGCATGGCGCAGCCAATTATTAAATCATCTATATTTCCTTCATAATTTCCGGCACGCTTTATTGTCTCTTTTACTACCAAAGCCCCTAAATCATCCGGCCTTACAGTGGCAAGAGAACCTTTTTTCGCCTTACCTACAGGAGTCCTGGCTCCTGCTACAATTACCGCTTCTCTCATGAGGATCCCCCTTAATTAGAAATGCGCAAGCGCCCAAGCAACGGAATAACGGCTAGTACCGCCACGTCCTCACAAAGCTTCTCCGCTCTGTTTCGTGCGATGTATCGCTTCCGTTGTGCTTGATGTGCTGGTGTCGAGCTTTTATTCTTACGGAAAAAAATTGCTGGGCGCTGGAGCTAGAAATTTATAATAAGTGAAAATTTATTAACAATCTAAACTAGTTACGAAGAGGTTTGCCTTTTAAAAGCATGTGCTGCATTCTTTGCTGTGATTTTGGCAGTGCAATCAGGCTTAGGAATGCTTCGCGTTCCAAGTCCAGCAGGTATTGCTCATCGACTTCCGTACCGTATGGTACCTTGCCGCCAGCGATTACATAAGCAAGTTTCTTCGCAATTTGCATATCGTGGTCAGAAATAAAACCTGATAGACGCATAGCTTCGGCTCCCAGAAGCAATGCTGCATAGCCTGTTTCACCAACAACCGGAACCTTTTGGCGGATCGGTGCTGTATATCCGCTCTCCTGAAGGGCAAGTACAACCTGCTTGGCATCGTAAAGCAAATGGTCGCCATTCACGCTGATGCCATCTGCGAAGTTTAAGAAATTGTATTCTCTAGCTTCGGCAGCAGAAGTGGATACCTTTGCCATCGCAATTGTTTCAAATACTTTATTCGCCACCTTCTGAAGGTCAAACTCTACACCCTTCGGCATGCTCTTCAAATGCTTAATATATAATTCTTTATTGCCGCCGCCTCCTGGAATGAGACCGACGCCTACTTCCACAAGTCCCATGTATGTTTCAGAGGATGCCTGGATATGTGCAGCAGGGAGACAAACCTCTGCTCCTCCTCCGAGTGCCATAGCAAACGGAGCAGCCACTACAGGTTTATTACTATATTTGATTTTCATCATAGCTTGCTGGAAATGGCGGACAACCATATCCAATTCAAAAATATTGTCGTCCTGTGCTTCCATAAGCATCATTGCGAGGTTTGCGCCTACACAGAAATTTTTGCCCTGATTTCCAATTACCAAGCCCTTATAGTTCTTTTCAACTTCATCCACAGCGAAATTAATCATTTGCACGATATCAAGGCCGATTGCGTTGCTTTGGGAATGGAATTCGAGTAACGCAACTCCATCACCAATATCAATAAGACTGGCGCTTGTATTTTTCTTGATGACACCCTTCTGTTTTTTCAGTGCTTGCAGATTGATAACTTTCGGATTCTCAACCAATTCTTTATATTCACCGTTGGAATAATATAGAACTTTCCCTTCCGCTTCTTTGTAGAAGGATGTATTTCCGTTTTTTAGCATCTGCTTGATCCACTCTGGAACCTGTAGTCCTTGTTCCTCCATTTTGGCTGTTGATTTCTCTAGGCCAATTGCATCCCATGTCTCAAAAGGTCCCTGTGACCAGCCAAACCCCCATTTCATCGCCTGGTCAATCGCTACAATATCATCAGCTATTATGCCAAGCAGGTCAGCCGAATACAGCATTACAGGGCTGAAAATATTCCATAATAGTTCGCCCGCACGGTCATCGCTATATACAAGCGCTTTCATTTTGTTCGCTAACCCTTTTTCCTGTTTACTTAACTCTACCGAAGCCGCTTTTAATTTCTTTCTTTCTTCATATTCAAGAGTCTCCGGATTCAATTCGAGGATCTCTTTTCCTTTCTTCAGGAAAAAGCCTTGTCCAGATTTACTTCCAATCCACCCATTTTCCACCATTTTCTTCAGAAATGCCGGGATTTCAAAAATTTCTTTTTCATCACCTTCAACCTGGTCATATACGTTCTTTGCTACATGGACGAATGTATCAAGCCCTACTACGTCCAAGGTACGGAAGGTGGCACTTTTCGGACGGCCGATGAGCGGGCCTGTTACAGAGTCAACTTCTCCTACACTGTACCCGCCTTTCAGCATTTCGCGGACAGTCACCAGCAGCCCATATGTTCCAATCCGGTTCGCAATGAAGTTGGGCGTGTCCTTTGCTTCAACTACACCTTTTCCAAGCACGTCTTCACCGAAAAGCTTCATGAATGAAAGAACGTCAGGATCAGTATCCTTAGTCGGTATAACTTCAAGAAGTTTCAAATACCTTGGCGGGTTAAAGAAATGAGTGCCAAGAAAATTCTTTCTGAAATCCTCAGAACGACCTTCTGCCATGGCTTCAATTGAAATTCCTGATGTATTTGATGATATGATACTTCCTTGCTTCCGGTATTTGTCAACCTGTTCAAAAACAGTTTTCTTAACAGCAAGGTTTTCAACAACTACTTCAATTACCCAGTCAACTTCACTGAGACGTTTCATATCATCCTCGAAGTTCCCTGCTTCGATCAAAGTAAGGTTTTTCTTTGAGGTCAGCGGAGCCGGCTTTTGTTTTAACAGCTTTTGTATGGCTCCCTGGCTGATTCTGTTTCTAACGGCTCTATCTTCAAGGGTCAATCCTTTTTTCTTTTCATCCACAGACACTTCCCGAGGCACTATATCCAATAACAATGTAGGTATGCCGATGTTCGCAAGATGTGCAGCAATTCCTGATCCCATAACACCTGAACCTAAAACAGCAGCCCTTTGAATTTGTCGAACCAAGTTCATATCCCCCTTACATATTTGTTGAATGAATACTCATTCATTTTATTTTCAAAAAAAATTTCAAGCAATTTCCTGATACTTTAACTATAAAAGAAGTTGGAAAATTCCGCAATCACTAATATCTATTTTTTAAACTTTTTTTGCTAATCAGGGGAAATATATAATGGGGGGTGAAAAAATGGCCAGACTAAAAAAGAATCCTTCTAAGTCAGGCGTCAGCGCTGCAAGCGTGAAGGGAAATGCAGGTCCCCATGCGGAACGAGAAGGACCGAAAAAAGTAAACAGCCAGAACAACCAGTTTAAAAAGTAGGGCTAGGTCAAAAGAAGACAACCTGCTGTCACAAAATGTTATTTCCGTGAAAATAAATTTAATCTGTGATTATAAAAGTTTTTCCGGAAAAATTCCTCTCTTTTCCGCAAGACTTATATTGAAAATTAAATTTATTCCATAAAATGCCCGCATGTTGATAAATCCGCAGAAGACCCGTATTTACTATTAAAAGTGATACGGGTCTCTGCTTTTAATCATTCATCCTGGTGATAGTTCCAAGAAAGAAAACGTAATTTATTACTTGAACATTCCCTTAAGCACAAATGCTACGTTTGCCGGTCTTTCTGCCAGGCGGCGCATGAAGTATCCGTACCAATCCGTCCCATAAGGTACATACACTCGCATTTTATAGCCTTCCTTAACCAATTCCAGCTGTCTTTCTGACCGAATGCCATATAACATCTGGAACTCAAATTGGTCATTAGAAATATTATGATCTTTTACCAGCTGTTTTGTATATTCGATCATTGCATCATCATGTGTGGCGACAGCTGTATAGTTTCCATTGAGCAAATGCATTTTAATAATGGTTTTAAAGTTGTCGTCTACATCCTTTTTTTCAGGAAAGGCCACTTCAGGAGATTCTTTATAGGCTCCTTTTACCAGCCTCAAATTTGGATGAAATTCATTAAGATCTTTAATATCATTTACTGTCCTGTACAGGTATGCCTGGATAACCGTACCGACGTTATCGTATTCGGATTTAAGCCTTTTAAAAATATCTAGACTCTTTTGGCACCTTGAAAAATCCTCCATATCAATGGTTACAAATACATGATTTTTCTTTGCTGCTTCAAGTATGCGGCGCATGTTCCTCATAACTACTTCATCGGAAATATCAAGTCCCATTGAGGTCATTTTCAATGATAGCTGGGAATTCAGTTTTTGTTTGCCGATTGCTTCAATGGCCTTGATTGAGTTGTCAGCCATTTCATCTGCTTCGCGCTCATTATCGACAAATTCCCCTAAATAATCAATTGTCACTGCAAGGCCTTGCTTATTTAGATTCTGGATAACTGCTGCTGCTTTTTCAACAGTTTCTCCCGCAACAAATCTGGCAGCCCCAAATTTCAAGCCATATTTTTTTGCCATTCTTGTTAAACTTCTATTTTTAGAAAGGAAGAGAAAGAAATTTCTCATTGCCTGCTCCATAAAACGCCCCCTGAAAACGCTTTATTATTTTAATATAGAAATAAATCTAAATTTCGACAGATCCATTTTAGCATCATTCCTGATATTTGAATATGAAGATTATTTAGAAAAAGGCAATCGCCGTGTTAAGCCCTGCCTTAAGAAATGTGGAATAAGTTCTGGCAGGGATGAAATCTAAGGCCATTTCAACCTCCGTCCGGCATCAACGTCAGTGCATCGTCACAAAGTGCAGCTTTTGTTTCGTGTGATACTTCGCTGCCGAAGCGTTCCTTCTCCTGTACGAAAAACTGGCGGAAGAACTAGACATCTGCAATCTTTGAAAAGCTATGCTTCGTAAATAAAGACCTATCAAAATAGGTCCAATTTAATCATATCTTCTATTATCATAGTATTCACTGACCCTTAAGAATGCATCTTCCTTTTCCATAAGGGATACACAACGGCGTTCCAAATAATGGGTCCACCGTCACTTCACAATCCATGCTGAACACGCTCTTCACTAGATTACAGTTAATTACATGCTCTGGTTTGCCTTGGGCATAAATTCCTTGATCTTTAATCGCAACGATATTATGCGCATAGCGGCAAGCAAGGTTAAGATCATGAAGAACCATTACAATTGTTCTTTGCTCCTTCTCATTAAGCTCGAATAGCAAATCGAGAATTTCAATCTGATGAGTCATATCTAAATAGGTGGTCGGTTCATCCAATAAAAGAATATCCGTGTCCTGGGCAAGAGTCATTGCTATCCACGCACGCTGCCTCTGTCCCCCAGACAATGAATCGACTGTGCGATCTTTCAGCTCTTCAAGCCCCGTTGCTTTTAAAGCATATCTTACCTTAGTTTCGTCTTCTATGGACCACTGTTTCAGCCACGATTGATACGGATATCGGCCCTGCTTCACCAACTGAAGTACCGTAAGACCTTCCGGAGCTGTTGGAGATTGTGGCAATATCGCCATTTTTTGAGCTACATCCTTTGTAGAAAGCTTGGCTATCTTCTGCCCTTCCAGCAGTACTGCCCCTGAACTAGGTTTAAGAAGCCGGGCAATGGAACGCAAAATTGTAGATTTCCCGCAGCCATTTCCCCCGATAAATACTGTAATTTCTCCTTTTGGAATCTCAAGATTAAGTTCATTTATAACCACCGAATCCCCATATGAAAGTGTCAGGTTATTTGTTTCAATTGAAAGTTCCAATAATGCCCGCTCCTTTTTCAAAGATGTAAATATTGCATTTTTAACATGTACCGATGTCTAGCTACAGTGCCCAGCAACTTTTTTTCCTCAGGAAAATAAAGCCCCGGCGCACCGGACGTCCTAGACCTTAGCCGACGTTCCTTTTTGAGGGCGCTTCCGCTTTTCTATGCTGTCTAGCTCCAGCGCCCAGCCCCTCGAATGTTGTGACTAAGAGCCGTCACAACCTTGGTCATAAGCCAATCACTTCGGAAGGCAAAAGGCGCCTTCTGTCACCGCTTGTCTTATGCTGTCAGGGCTGACCAGGGCGCTTCCGCTTTTCTAAGCATTCCTGGTTTTAAATAATAGGTAAATAAAATATGGTGCTCCTATACATGCAGTAAAAACACCAGCAGGTACTTCCAAAGGAGAAAATAATACTCGGCCTGCCAAATCAGCTAGCATTACGATTATTCCTCCCAATAATGCTGACACAGGCAACAACGCTCCAAAAGCTGATCCAACCATTCGTCTGGCCATGTGCGGCGCCATCAGTCCTACGAAACCGATTCCGCCGGCAAAAGCAACGGATCCAGCAATAAGGCCCGTACTAAGCATTAATAACGTGAACCGTTGCCGTTGTACTAGTCCTCCTAAACCTGTCGCTACCTCATCACCGAGTTCTTGAATATTTACATTGCGTGCGTATATAAAGGCAAACGCTGTAAGCACCAATATCCATGGTACTAAAACAGCCACGTTTCTCCACGTTGAACCGTATACTGTTCCAGTAATCCACATGTTTGCCTGACTGGTCTGATAGATCGGTCCCAAAAGCATCATCAAGGTTGTTAAAGCCTTGGTTAATCCCATCATGCCGATTCCTATGAGTACAAGGCGGACAGGAGAAACTCCTTTGTTCCAAGCGAACATATAAATAAGAAACGCGATAATTGCCGCCCCTACAAATGCAGCAACAGGCATCCATTTAACACTGACTGTGAGTACATGATTTTTATCACTGAAAATGGCTAAAAAGCCGACTACCGCAACCGCTGCACCTCCGGTAATTCCCAAGATGTCTGGAGAAGCAAGCGGATTCCGGATCATCCCCTGCAGCAACCCTCCAGCGACTGCTAATCCCATTCCAGCCATTGCAGCTACAATTATTCTTGGCAAACGGAATGAGTTGATAACAAGGCGGTCCATTTCCGTTCCCCCGCCGAATAATACTTGCAGCACCGTAAGAGGACTGAGCTTTAATTCACCTAAACCGACACTAATCAGAAAGACAGACAATGCGCCGGCAAGGAGTGCAATGAAAACGAGTAATGCCTTTTTATCAATTAAGAAGGAAATATTCCCTTTAAACGGCCGAAAGATTTTGTATTGCCCCATTACCCATTAAACCCCTTTCTCGCGATATAAATGAAGAAGGGGGTTCCGATAACCGCTGTCATTACACCAACTGGGACTTCCTGAGGCATCAAAATGTATCTGGACGCTATATCAGCCACAAGGAGCAATACCCCGCCCAATATGCCGGAACACGGAATAACCCACCTATGGTCAATGCCGACAATGAAACGTGTTAGATGCGGTACCACAATACCTATGAATCCTATTGGACCTGCAACGGCTACTGCTCCGCCTGACAGAACGATAACAATCATCCCGATGATTATTTTTAAGAGTCCAGTGTTTACACCAAGGCCTTTTGCTACGTCCTCGCCCATTGATAAAACATTCAGCTTTGCAGCAATCAGAAAAGCAATAGCCCCTCCCGCTGCCAAATATGGAAGCACAGCTGTTAAATTATCAAGCTTGCGGCCGGAAACTGATCCAGCCAGCCAAAACAGTACCTGCTCCAAGGCAGCTTCATTTAATACAAGAAGTCCCTGGGTTAAGGATGCAAACAGCGCGGTCATGGCTGCTCCTGCTAGAGTAAGCTTCATCGGGGTTAATCCTTCCCTTCCGTAGGAGCCAATGAAATAAACACTTATTGCAGCTATAGCTGCCCCCGCAAATGATAACCAAGTGAACAATTGCAAATTGCCAGCACTGAACACAGTTACGGCTATTACGACAGCCATACCTGCTCCGGCATTTATTCCGATGATGTCAGGTGATGCTAACGGATTTTTTGTTAATGTCTGCATTAGAACACCTGAAATAGCTAAACTTGCACCCACCGCAGCAGCAATTAATGACCGGGGCAATCTTACCGACTGAATAATAATATGTTCATTTGAACCATCAAACGCAGTGAAGGCATCAATAGCCATCTTCCACGTGGTATCTGTATATCCATAAACAACACTAGCACACATTAAAAATAGCAAAAATATAGTTCCTAAAAGGAGTCCATTCCATCTCTGTCCTGTATTTTTCAAAAGCATACCTATATAATCCTTCCACCAAAATATTGAAAGATTCTTTTTCAGTTTTCAGTCTATGGTAACCGTCTAACTCTGTCAATGAAAATCATTTTCAATTACCAGCATCTTTTTCTTTTATAAATGAAGATGAAAATCATTATCATTTTATTATTGACATAGATGGTTAAGCGTTTTAAGATAAATTTGTAACTGAAAACGGTTATCATTTATATTTTTTAGGAGGATACATAACATGAAAGGTTTTAAACTTTCTTTTACCATCATTTCGTTATTTGCATTAATCCTTCTTGCAGCTTGTGGAAATACATCGGAAAAGCCAGCTGCCAGCAATCAAGCGGACAAAAAAACAGCGGATACAAGTTACACTGTAGAACATGCAATGGGAACTGCTACTCTGGAAAAGAAGCCTGAAAAAGTTGTCGTTCTAACAAACGAGGGTACAGAGGCATTACTCGCTTTAGGAGTAAAACCGGTTGGTGCTGTTCAATCCTGGCTTGGCGATCCTTGGTACGACCATATAAAAGATGATATGGATGATGTAGAAGTGGTCGGAGTTGAAGGAGAAGTAAATTTAGAGAAAATTGCAGCGTTAAAACCGGATTTAATTATCGGGAACAAATTAAGGCAAGAAGCTGTATATGAACAATTAAGTTCGATTGCCCCTACAGTCTTTTCAGAAACATTACGGGGAGATTGGAAAGAGAACTTTAAGCTATACTCTAAGGCGCTTAATCTCGAAGATGAGGGAACTAAAGTGTTAAGCGATTTTGATGCACATGTTGAAGAAGTAAAACAAAAACTGGGCGATAAGGTCAATCAAGAAGTGTCTGTTGTAAGATTTATGGCTGGCAAAACTCGAATATACTATACTGATTCATTTTCCGGGATTATTTTTGACCAATTAGGATTTAAACGCGTCAAAGAACAGGAAGAGCTGTTTACCCCAGAAAATAAACTAGGTAAACTTGCGATCGATGTTGGAAAAGAAGTATTACCGAAAATGGATGGCGATATCCTTTTCTACTTCACATATGCTCCACAAGGGGATAAAGAAGCATTGAATACTGCAAAAGAATGGACAGAAGATCCGCTTTGGAAGAATCTTGATGTTGTAAAAAATGGAAATGCCCACGAAGTTAGTGATGCGACCTGGAATACTGCTGGCGGGGTGCTCGCTGCAAACATTATGCTTGATGATCTAGAAAAAATTATGCAATAAAAGCGCAAACGCTCTGCAAGAGCAAAAACGGCGTGAAAAAGAAACCTCGGCGGTCTAAGATCGCCACGCCCTGTAGTGTCGTCGGCACTAGCACTCCTGTGCGTCGGGGTTTTATTTTCCTCCGAAAAAGTTGCTGGCGGATGGAGCTAGACATCTAGTTAAAAACGTAATACTTTCTTAAAAACACAAACCCGGCCAGGAAAAATTGGCCGGGTTTTTTAGGTGTAATTAAAAACGCTTTTAGACTTGCGGTTCAAATGTTTTGCAATCTGTTTCCTCCGTAGTAGAAGCCTGTTTCCCTTTATGGCTTACTACATAAATAGAATCAGCGCTGCACTTATTTCCAGAGGCCCAATAGCTGCAATTATTTACTTCACAAAGAACATCTTTAGCCATAGTTTCCACCCCCTTACCTCTATTCTTGGCTTTGGAAGGAGGAAAGATACAGCTTATTGACTCTTGGTGGACGGAAGATTATTGCAATTAGTTTCTGCGTTTTTTTTACTTCGAAACGCACAGTTCCCTTTAGGGCAATTGGAACAGAAGTCCTTGCTGCCAGCCAGTTCGTGGTATAGGCAACACGTTTTCCGGATTCGGATTGATTGATTAACGCCAGCTTCAGGGCAGTATCTTTTCAGAGGATTTTCCTTTTCCCCGAAAACATGCCCTGGTGCATCTTTAATCAAATAAAGCAAATCCTCCTGCGTACGGGTATTTGCTTTTAAATCGAGCTTTTCCCCTATTTTCTTTTCATATAGCCAGAAGACATAAACCGCGGTGTTTTCCCACAAAATAGCTTTAGGAATTCTGGTTGCTGCCGAAAGAGAATGCCATATTTTTGTAATATTGCCGGCAAAGAGCTCCGTAAGGACCTTTTCTCTCCATTCGGAATGATTTTGATCCGGCTCGCTTACACTTAAGTCCAGTAACCGCAGGTTAGGCACCCATTGATCACACAAATATTCAGCCTCAATCTGAGTATTCTCTATTGTTGAATTCAACCCTTTTGAAAAAACAGACATAGCATATAAAACTGGAGCGGTAGTCAAAAAGCTGTACCTTTTCGAAAATTGTGAGGCTGTGACAATGTCAGAAGGTGACTGAAATACATCCTTTAGGTCTTTTATATAAGACAGGCATTTTTCTGTATCCCATAATTCCAGTGCGTTAACGGATCCATTTTGCATCCTCGATGCATGTGTGGTAAAGCGAAAATTCCTTGAAAGATAACCGATTTCAGAAGGTCCCAATAAGGGGTCCATATGCTTAAATCCCTCCGCCTGCTGTTGAATTATGCTGTATTAATTGTATTATATATAATTGTAAATGATTTTCATTATCACTTCAATCTATTTCAAGTCATCGGTACAATCCTTGGCAGGCACCAAAAAGCAGTTGAAGGAGAGACGGAAGCATCCTATCCTTTAACTGCTTTTTACGCGCATGAAATGCATTGGGCGATTATGTAATTTATATAACTTTGCTTTCCTTGTTTTGCTGACTATTGAACTGCCTGCGAATTTACCAGATCTGTTCTTCCTCTCTTTACCTCATATAACATATCATCCGCCAGCTGAAGCAAATCCTTGGCCTCCTCCTCATTATAGGGGGTCGCAGATGCCAAACCATGACTTGCCGTTAAGTAAGGAGACTTTAGAGAATTCTCATGAACGATTCCGAGCTTGTTAATGTTGTTTTTTAATTCCTCCGCCATTTTTTGTCCATCTGCATAACTTGTACGAGGGAGGATTATTACAAATTCTTCACCGCCAAAACGGAAAACCATCCCAGGATAGTCAATAGCAGCTTCTAGGGTGCGTGCAACAGTTTTTAAACAATCATCCCCCGCTAAATGGCCATACGTATCGTTGTATGATTTGAAGTAATCGAGGTCAAGGATCATAATAGTCAGAGGCTGGTTTTCCTCCGCCATTTCTTTCCAAGTTTCAGTATAATAAACATCGAAAAATCTCCTGTTTGGAATTCCTGTTAATCCATCTGTATAGGAAAGTTCTTTTAACTTCTCATTCCTTTTTTGAAGCAGGCAAACATTTCGATATGCCAAAACAAGTGTTACGATTAATGCTGTATGCATTACTGTATACAGCATTCTTTGCGGAATGCTATCTACTTCAAAAAATAATGCTGATATATCAATAACCACTACAACAGCAATCAGAAAAATCAATATATAAAAGTATTTAGCACTCTTTTTCTCTTTTAGCTTTTTCATTGATAGCCCCCCAGTAACTCCTTTGCCCGCATTTCTTACCATAAATAAATACCCAGTTAAAGCATGTAGAAACCCTCCAATAGTACTTTATTCTTAAATAAAAAAAACAGGTGCCTTTGATTTTGCACCTGTTTTACTAAAAACATTTAATTTAACCTTTAAGTATCAGTAGAGAACATGTACTTTTTATGATGGTAACGGATACTGAAAATTAACCCAATACCAAGCATATTTCCCAAAAGCGAGCTTCCTCCGTAACTGATGAATGGAAGCGGAATACCTGTGATAGGCAGCACGCCAATCGTCATGCCGACATTCTGGAAAACGTGGAAGGTAATCATACTAATGACACCAACGCAGAGATACGTATAAAAATCGTTCTTCGTTTCCATACCGATTTTGGTAATGTGGTAAATCAGCAGAAAGAACAGGGAAATCACAATGCTTGAGCCAAGGAATCCAAATTCCTCGCCTATAACACTAAAAATGAAGTCAGTCTGGCTTTCCGGTAAGTATACTTCCCTGGAACCTACTCCCTTGCCTATTGTTTGCCCAGAACCAATTGCCAGAAGTGACCTCGTTAACTGATATCCAGTTGATCCGGCGTTATTATATGGATCAAGCCAGGAGTAAATACGGTCAAATTTATATTGTTCGACACCAAGGTATTTTTCAAGTATTTCTGGATGCCAGAGAACAAAGTAAAAAATCACCGATATTATCGTAACCCCAGTAGCAAAGATAGGGAACAAAATCTTCCAGGAAATCCCTGAAATAAAAATCATCCCCAGCATAATTGACAATAAAACAAGAGATGTCCCTAAATCGGGCTGTTTCATGACTAACCCGATAGGAAGGAATGTGATCAGACCAATTTTAGCCAGAAGCCATAAATCGGTTTGAACGGTTTTTATCCGATTGTTTTGGTTATGGACGGAAACCGTATTGGCCAATGCCAAAATCAGAAATACTTTCATAAACTCTGAAGGCTGAAGCGATCCGATCAGTGGAACCCTAAACCAGCTGCGGGCTCCATTAATTTTTGGCACAAGACTGTCCGGTGAAATAATTAAAAGAACCAGCAGCACTATCCCGAATCCGTACGCATACCAAGACAATTTTCTAAGCTGGTCCGAGTCGAGACTAATTACTCCAAAGATGATACCAGTACCGACCGTGTAAAAAACCAGCTGTTTTAAGAGGAAGTTCGTGCTTCCATATTGCCCGGTTGTTTGGGCACTGTAAATGGAAAGGCAGCTGGTCAGAAATAAAAGAAATAAAATCAGGGCAAGTCCATAATCAATACGAGAAGAAAAATTTTTATCCGATTGCATATTAACTCTCCTTATAGAAAAGCGCAAGCGCCCTGTTTTAGAGGAAGAACGGCTAAATTCGCCACGTCCGCATGTCTTCGCCGTTCTGACCCACATCCTGACTAAAGGAACGTCGGCTAATGACTGGCACGTCCTGTGCCAATCGCCGACGCCAGCACATCCTGTGCAAGTCCGGCAAGCATAAGACGAACGCTGATGGAAGGCTCTCTTTGCCTTCTGAAGCGATTGGCTTATGACCTGAGTTGGGATGGAACTTGACCGCAACAAAGGGTTGTGACGGCCTTTGGTCACAACATTCGGAGCCGACTAAGTTCGCCACGTCCTGTGGCGACGTCGGCACTAGCACGTCGTGTGCGTCGGGGCTTTATTTTCCTGCGGAAAAAAAGTTGCTGGGCGCTGGATCTAGTCATCAGTACATGTTGAGACAGTTATACTTTTTACATTCAAGATCATGCGCAAGTTCTGTTACTTGCAATAATAACCGCTAATCATACCTTACCCATTATACTTCATCAAGATGAAATCTCAACGCTCAATAATGGGCTGGATATTATTTCTATACCAATTATTATACATAAAGGAAATGCAGATTCCGATTAAGAGTAACTTCCCATTTTATTGCGAGCGCTTTCCTTTTTAGTTACCTTAGTTCTAT
The DNA here is from genome assembly GCF_003429095.1 of Peribacillus saganii. Taxonomy (GTDB): domain Bacteria; phylum Bacillota; class Bacilli; order Bacillales; family DSM-1321; genus Peribacillus; species Peribacillus saganii. Next base: position 21,711 of record NZ_QVTE01000017.1, on the reverse strand, counting down.
AAGGGTTAACCGTATATTTATCACTAATCTCCCTAGAGAATCTAAAACTGACTTTCAGAGATAACTGATTCCCCAAAAACGGAAAACCAATTTATTAAGTTTTGATTGGGTTGATTATGTATTATAGTTAAAAGCATAAAAAATGCTAAATAATTTGGCTTTTAATTGCAATCGCTGAAAAACGTGCGATTATGAAAGGCTGCATCTTACAGAAGGAAATAAACTGGAAGCTGCAAAGCTATTGCATATCAGTAACACGAGTCTATACGAAAAGTGCAAGCTTTACGGAATTTAAGAAAGGCCAATTTCTTCCCCCTCTTGTCTCCCTTTGATGTACTGCGATATAATAATGAAAGTAAATCAATTTAATTTGATTAAAATGGGGTGAAGAAAAATGGGCAGCGAAACGCCGGAAAATGCGTCCGTACTAAATCGGTTCCAAGGTTATGAACGCAGCTTCAAAGCTTTGGCAGATGAGAAAAGACTGCATATTTTGCATTTGCTTTGCACAAAAGGATCCATCTGTGTTTACGATTTAACCGAGATTATGGGGCTGACCCAGTCAAAACTATCATACCACTTAAAAATTCTTTTGGATGCTGACCTAATCTCCAAGGAAACGAAGGGTACCTGGAGTTACTACCATATAAACGAATCAGAAATAAATCAATTGCTTTCGCTTGAACTGTGCCGCTTTTTTAAGCCGGCAAGAAGCTGAATTCGGCTCAGGACGGGGCTAATTATATTTTAAAGATTAAAACGCATGGAGCTGTCCATGCGTTTTTTGCTAATCATTTTAAAATTCCAGTATCAGGTACACTAATATCCGACCATCAAAAGAGCAGAGTTTTGATACTTATGTATTCAGACGATCCGTTTTCCCTCTTGTTAAAGAGCGTAAAAGATTCCATGCTTTAAATTTGCAGATCATTTCTCCTACTGTAGTTCATTTTACTGGAGTTCCCCATGGAGTGTTATTAATATGCAATGCTCCCAGGGAAGTACCAATTAATGGTTGAAGTGAATATCCCCCTGGATGTTTGACATGTTTTCATTAAAGGGTATAAATTACTAATTTCACATAAAGATTTGACCATTTTATCCGTACCGGCTTCTTGATCGTTACCTATTGCGTAACGGTTTGTCTTCCTTATTACAGAAGTGTTATTTTGCTGATTTTCCACTTCGTGTAGCTCTGATGGATAACTTAAACAACTTAATGAGCAGATGAGTGTATATTTTCCGACGAGAAAAGCATACTGAGCCTAGAATATGCACAGTAGCTATAGGAGTGATCGTAATTGTACGACCAAGAAGAAATAAAAATTTTCAAAAAAGAACTTAGCCGATTAAAGACTGATTTTGAACGCTGTCCGGTAAACAGCGTTAGAAAAGAAATTTCAGAGGATATATGTTTTTTGCAAAGTATTATTCAATCAGTAGAGAACAATAATCATCTTCAATAAAAAATGATCCGAATATCCAAAAAAATCCCTTTGTCCTGAGATTATCTGGACAAGGGATTTTTCTCCTTAAGCCTATTGTCTGCTATTAGCAGTGACAGGCTTGCGTTTTGCCTCTTTCCAAAACTGTTTTATTGGCTCGGGAGTCTCCTTGGCTTTTTCAACTACGGCCATTACAACTTCTTTCTTTTCCTGAATATCTTCCGTGAATTGCTGCTGGTTTAGCATAAGCCGGTCTTTTTCTTGCATAATGGTATCGGTTTTTGCCTGAATGCGGGCAGTTGTATCTGTCACATCCTGTAATATCGGTTTGGTAGCCTTAAAAGTTCTTACTGCAGAAATTGCTAAATATACAAGGCTCCCGACTACAATTAAAACACTCAGATAAACGATGACCATGCTGAATATACCTCCTATCGTTGTTTCTTTTTATTTACCCTTTTGGCCTCTTCCGGAAACAGCGAATAGAATGAAACAAAGAGCAGGCAAGCTATCATCAATCAAAGAAAACCATATGGTCCTTTTCATCCCGATAATAGGAAAGCCGGTCTTCAAGTGTTCCTGTATGAAACTCAAATGTATGTCCATCCGGATCAGTGAAGTAGATTGATTGTTTATCTCTTTCATTTCTTTCCCGGCCCTGCAGGATATTAACGCCAAGATCCTTAAGCTTTGCTTCCATCTCATTGATATCCCCCGGATCAATACTAAAGGCAATGTGTGTATAGAATTGGTGGATGTCATTTCGCTGAATGCCTTCTTCTGTATTTAATGCAAGCCAAATGCCATTTAAATCAAAGTATGCCAGCTTCCTTCCTTTGACTAATAATTTTTCCCCCAGCACATCCTGGTAAAAAGCAATTGACCGGTCCTTTTGTTACGCCTTTTAACAAATTACTATCAGAAATGCGTAAGCGCCCTAGCATAGGAAGAAGGGCTAAGATTGTAATACGGAACAAGAAAAACCCCGGCAGTCTTTGTGACCACCGGGGAGTTTCGTTCATCATTATTTATATCGATACTAGCTTAGTCATTATCACGTTGTTTTGCGCGGGCATTGCCGCCCTTTTCACCAATTTCCCGATAAAAATCTTTATCATGGTTGTCCGAAGTTGCTTCTCCGCCTTTGCGGCCAATCTCCTGATAAAATTCCTTATCATGATTCTCAGAGGTAGCCTCTCCGCCTTTACGGCCGATTTCCTGATAGAATTCCTCACCGTGATTTTCTGCGGTTGTTTCTCCGCCTTTTTTTCCAATTTCCTGATAGAACTCTTTGTCATGATTGTCAGAAGTAGCCTCTCCGCCTTTACGGCCGATTTCCTGGTAAAACTCTTTGTCGTGATTTCTAGAAGTTGCTTCCCCACCCATGCGTCCTGCTTCTTCACGAGACATTTTTCCATCATTGTTCTTTGCCATGAAAATCACTCCTTAAGTTTTTTTGGGGTGTACACTTGTGTTAAATAGCCTATTTTTGGACTTCCCAAACTAGTTTTAAAGAATTAATTTTCTTTTTATTAAATTGTAATCATTTAGAAATAATAAAGGAATTTTACCCAGACTCTCAATATATGTCCACAAATGATAGAATAAATGATCCGAGAGAGTAATATTATTACTTCTCCGCAGCCACACCAGCTCATTTGTAAACATTGACAGCTTTTATTTCCCGATCTTGCGGTTAATCTGCCTTCGAAACGGGAAAAGGATAAAAAAATCACTTGCAAACAATAGGAGCTGATGCGAATGATGAATCGGTGGTTGGGCATCGGAAAGAAAGTTAAAAAGGAACTGAAAGATGACAGGGCTACGGGACTGGCAGCAGAACAAGCTTACTACTATATGCTCGCTCTATTTCCCATCTTAATTTTGCTGCTTTCTATTGTTCCATATTTAAATATTGACCCGCAAAAAGCGATAGGGTTCATTAATAGCTATTTGCCGTCTGAAACGGCTTCCCTTATGGAGGAAACCGTCGTTGATATTGTAAGCGAGAGGAACGGTGGCTTGCTCACCTTTGGTATTCTGGGCACCATCTGGTCTGCCTCAAATGGGATGAATGCCTTTATACGTGCTATGAACTTCGCCTTTGATGTGGATGAGACAAGGTCCTTCATAAAAACACGGCTTCTTTCAATCGGCTTAACACTAGGGATGATAGTTGCATTTCTTGTGGCTTTGGTTCTTCCCGTCTTTGGGGATGTCATCATTGACCTGATTAAAAAACTCTTATTCCTTCCGGACAGCATGGAAATCTTATTCCGTGTACTTCGCTGGGCGATTTCCATATCGGTAATGGTTGTTGTGCTAGCCTTGTTATACCGTCTGGCGCCCAATAAGCATTTCCCATTCAAGCATGTATTACCGGGAGCCCTTACCGCCACATTGGTTTGGCAGCTGATTTCCCTCGGTTTTTCCTTCTATGTCAGCCACTTTGGAAATTACGCTTCCACATACGGAAGTCTAGGAGGCGTAATAATCCTTATGCTTTGGCTGTATTTTACAGGACTCGCCCTTGTGCTGGGAGGAGAGGTCAATGCTGTTTACCACAGGGAGAAAATGACTGCCGAGAATGAAAAAAGAAGTTCGAAAAGAAGCTCTGCGCTTACCACATAAGATGTCTTAACTAAAAAAACCGGCATAGCTGAGGAAAGCTGTGCCGGTTTTTTTGCTGGTTAACATGTAGGTTTCTGAACGGAGGGTGTTCAGATCGCCAAACCCGCTGCAAGCTACCATTCAAAAACATCTTTTACCACTGCTTCCCCGCCTTGAACCATTACTTTTCCTCTTGCGAGTACTGTGTCAATCACCATTGTCTCTTTGTCTACGATAACTACATCTGCATCCTTGCCTTCTTTAATTGATCCTTTCGCATTAAGCCCAAGTATTTCGGCAGGGTTTGAGGTAATGACGCGAATAGCTGTTTCAATTGGCAGCTGCTCCTCTAGGATAGCATCCTTAACTTCGCGGTAGAGTGTGGCTGGCTTGCCAACCTTGAACCCAACTTGTTTTAAATTGTCATCGAAAACAGGCAAAGAGATCTGACCGTCTGACGTAAAGGTTATCTGTTCGATGGGTACACCATGTTCGAGCATTTCCTTTAATGCTTTTGAACATTTTACTTCTTTTTGCATTGATTTTGGATCTGTACAGGTAGTAAAATCTACAAACCCGCCCCGTTTAGCATACTCAATCCCTGCTTCGAACAAATTCCTTGTCCGGTTAATATGTGTACAATGAAACTGGGTAATGCTCACATTGGTTGTGGAGACTACCTCTTCCAGAAGTGATAACCGGTCTGGCCCCTCACCGACATGCACATTTACAACTCCTTTTACACCGCAAGCTTTGCCTGAAATCATAGCCAGTGAAGCTATTCGTGCAAGTTCCCTTGAAGTCGGCTGAGAGGACCGCGCATCAGCGATGGCCACCTCCCCAACACCAATTATTTTATCAATCAGCATAATATCATTCTCGATTTTACCTGATAATGTCTTGACAGGGACTTGGTAGGATCCGGTATGAATAAACGCACTGATTCCTTCGTTTTCAAGCGAATATGCCTTTGCAAGCAGTGCTTCCATTGTCCGGGTGGTACCATCCGTTCCAATCACACCCACTACCGTTGTTATTCCAGCCGTTGTAGCATCTGTCATGCGCAGTTCCGGAGTCCTTGTATGAAACCCCTCTTCTCCTCCGGCTCCAATAATGTGAATATGTGAATCAATAAAACCTGGAAATACGAGTTTCCCCTCGGCATCAATAATAGTGGCGGGGACAGCTGGCGTCTCGATTGTATCCAATATATAGCCAATTTTATCACTAGTTATAAGAATGTCCTTTTTCCCGATAAAGTCAGGACTGTATACCAATCCATTTTTTATTAAAGTAAGCATCCCACCACCGCCTTTCAATAAGTCAAAAGAAAAAAGTGCAAAGCAACGAAAAAACCTTGCCAGTAAACAATTGTGACAAGGCTTGTCTTTAAGATTTTCCGCTACCTTCTAATTCTGCTTTTGCTTTTCATTTTGTATAAAAAATAAGCACCTACTATAAGGGCCATTATGATAAGGGGCAAGAATGAAAGCAATGTCTGCTGTAGTTGCTCAGAGAATTCCAAAAGCCACCCTCCAGATTATATTTGATTTTATATATGATATTTTCAGATTAATACCCTTCTTGTTCTTGTGTAACTAATCTTGAGTCCATATGCGACTTCAGCAGGTATTTCACGAACCTGTCATCCCTAACCAGCCATGAGGCATAATTCCTTTTCACAAATTTTTCTACTTCATCATAGGAATCATACTGTTCTGGCTGCGGGATGTGATTGATATGCAAATTCCAGTGGTCCTGTTCTTTGAAAATAAAGAAAAAGTCATCATTTGAATTCATAAAAAGACTTCCTGAAGGGTTATCTTTAAGATTGTATCTGTTTCTATGAGCGTCCTGCTGAATAGGTTCAGAATGAAAGGTTTGTTCAACAAATTGAAGATAAGCCTCTAATGTGAGATTACAGCCAGCTGCCTTTTGGTGACCGCCTCCATCATATTCGGCAGCTATTGCTGATACATCTACATCATCATGGATTGTCCTTAAGCTCATTCGTTTGCGGCCAAGCATGACTATAGAAATATAATCGAGATATGGGAATTCCTTAGATAATTCATTTCCAAGCTCCGAATGATAAGACTCAGCATGGACGATCCCAACAAAAAAGCCATTAATCTGCGCTTGGTATACCTCGCGTTTTTTCCTGCGTATGTATCGCTCCACTCGTTCTTCTTCTATTTCCAATAGCTTTGTTTCAAGTTCATCAAAGGCAAAATCATTGCCGTCAGCTAGCTTGCGAAGCATTTTCTCTTCAAAATCCTCGATTGAAAACATGAAGAAGAGATCATTAAGCCGTTTAGCATGTATATTATTAAGCCTGTCCCATTCCCATGTATCGTACTGGCGAACAAGCTCTACAAATTGGTCCATTGCTGGTGCAGGCTGAAGGTAGCCGTTCTCCTGCAAGTACCGATAGAGCAGTGATGTCGCTGAAGCCGGACTGCCATCAGCATGTGTAATATCTACCCTTGCCCATGGATGACGGTTAAAATGCTCTGCAGACTTATGGTGGTCAATGAGAATTGCATTTCCTCCGGATTGTACAAATTCATCTATTTTTTTCTCATTTTCTTCATTCACGGATAAGTCCGTGATCAGCAGTTCTACATTTGTATTATTTTTATCAAGAAAAATAGCAGTTTGATGATTAATGCTGTCAATGGAGTTATAGCTGACATCCACTTCTTTTCCAAAAGCAGCTTTTGCAAGAATGCCGCAGCCTACCCCATCAAGGTCATTATGCGTCAACAGTCGTAACATGAACATCCTCCTTACCCCCATTATCATGCCCATGGTCAGGAGTATTATTTATTACACAGAAAGAAAAATGAAAAGTGCATGGGTAAGATCTCTTGCATCAAATAGGGAAAGGATAAATCTCTTTACATTTTGAAAATTGATTATGTAAACTAGGTATGCAGGTTATTTTCATATGAACTGAGGGCTGTCAAAATAAAATGAAATCCTTGTTATCAAGTATATTTTCTAAGAAAAAAAAGCTTTCGATAGAATTCTGCCAAAACAATCTCGACCGGTTTTTAGATAAAGATACTCAATCATCCCTTGGACACCTTTTACGCGAAAATGCCATTCAATATAAAGAATTTGAGTGTCTGAGCCATTGTAAGGAATGCAAAAAATCACCGTATGTCAAATTGAATGACGAAATGATCACGGCAAATACTATGGATAATCTGATTAAAGAAATTGAAAGTAAACTTTAAGATAGCAGTTTAAGCAGCAGAAAACCCCTTTCCATAAGGCAAGGGGTTTCTTAATATTATTCTGGAATTAAAGCTTTGATGTATTTGAGCCTGCAGTTTTATTAGTCCCAGTAGCTGTAACTCCTTCAGTTGCTGAATTTGTATTTGTAGCTGTAGCCATTGTATTTAGACCCTCTCCGGCAGCATCTCCTGATGTATTAGATGGTGATGAAGTTGTTGCAGAAGATGAACCGGTAGTTTCCGTAAGCTTGCTGGTTGCCTCAACGACTTTAGATCCAATTTCCTTTAACTCGGTAGTTGCTTCCTTCGCAGTAGCCATTGCATCGCTTGAGATAGTTTTCACTTCATTTACTTTTCCGAAAATATCTTCATTCACAACTTCGTATAAATGCTGGGCATTGCTGATTGCTTCTTTTAATGTATTGGAAGCCTCTTTAAAGCGTGCCATCATGGTCATTGGGTTTTCCTTCGCTTCATTAATCACATCTATGGAATTATCCTTAAGACCTACAGCAGTTTCCTTAACCTTCCGGCGGGTATTTGTATCGAGCAGTGCAAGACCTACTCCAATAAGTCCTCCTATAATTAAGCCTCTTAGTAACTTACTGTTTTTGTCGCTTTCAGCAGTCATTGTGTGCTTTACATTTACTCCATCATGCATGAAGTTACTTGTATTGCCTGGGTAAGTACTCATTCCGTTGGAAGCATAGCTATCAGCATTGCTATTTGAAGTCGTTCTGTTAGTTTCATAGTTGTTAACGTTGCTGGTTGCAGTCATTCTGTTAGCTTCATAGGTATTGCCATTTCCAGTTTCGTTCATTCTTGTTCCTGCATAGTTGTTTACCCTGTTGTTTTCACTCATTCTGTTTCCATCGTAATTGTTTGTACTGTTATCGCTCTTCATATTCTTTGCCATAAAAATGTTCCTCCTCTTTTTGTTTTACTGCTTGTCAACTTATTTCCCGATTATTTTATTGTTTAAACAAAAACGAATAACAAAAAAATAACATCATTGGTACTCACTTTCCTCACAAGGAAATACCGGTTAATCAGATGAATGAGTATTACAGAATTGCATTACGGCAGAAAAGTCCTATCTTATGCCCAGTCTTCCCTTTACAGGAGTTTCAAGGTAGTCATGGCATTAACTTAAATACTTGCGAAATAAAAAGCATATAGCAAAAGGGACATGCATATTTTTTCAATAAGTGTAGCTGCATGGGAGATGGAAAGAATGAAACAGATCATAAAGAGCATTTCTTTGATAGGATTGATATTGTTAATGGGTTCAGTCGCCTATTTGGAAACGGAATTTTTTAATTTTGACGAAAAAGTTTCCAGGCCAGTATCCTCCGATTTTAAAACCGATGAAGAACTTCCCTCATTGGAAAATATTCTAGATGACAGCAGAGAAGCAAACGGCTATCTTGTAGAAACATACCAGGAGTACGAGGTATATAGAAATAAGAATGGAATCATAACTAAGACTGTACCGACCGGAAACTTTTCTTCTATTCGCTACAAAATCGATCAAAAGTAGAAAAGCGACAAGCGCACTGACAGAGAACATCACCGTATCCATCTCCATGCGGAGGAAAAACGGCTAACTTCGCCCCGTCCTCACAAAGCTGTCGCTTTGTTCCGTGCATGTATCGCTGCTCCATATCGTGTGTCGAGAAACCGCACTAGGACGGCATGCCATGTTCATCAGTATAATGTCCGAAAAAAATAGCCTCCCAGTTATTTCTGGGAGGCTATTTTTACATTTATGCTTCTTTAATTGTCAGCTTGCCTTCTTCTACAGTTGTTGTAAAGTTTTTCACTTCAGGCTTTTCAAAAATGAAATCAGCAATGCCATCTTCGAGCTGTTCCTGAATTACTCGGCGCAGCGGTCTTGCACCAAATGATGGGTGATAACCAAGCTCGGCAAGCTTTTCTTTAGCCTCAGCCGTTACATTAAGTGAAAGTCCCTGACCCTCAAGTGTTTCATGAAGATCTTTCAGCATAATATCAACAATCTTCAGAAGATCGTCCTTTTGCAATGCAGAGAATTCAATAATGCTGTCAAAACGGTTTAGGAATTCCGGCTTAAAGTAGCTGCCTAATGATTGAAGAATAGATGCTTCTTCCATGACAGTATTTGTTCCAAAGCCCATCGTTTTTCTCTTTTCTCCAACCCCTGCGTTACTTGTCATAATGATAACTGTATCCTTAAAGTTGACAGTTCGGCCCTGGCTATCGGTCAAGCGGCCATCCTCAAGAATTTGCAGGAACATATGCATTACATCCGGGTGGGCCTTTTCAATTTCATCAAGCAGGATAATGCTGTAAGGCTTGCGGCGGACTTTTTCAGTCAGCTGGCCCGCTTCCTCATGGCCAACATATCCTGGAGGTGAACCGATAAGCTTAGATACGCTGTGCTTCTCCATAAATTCACTCATATCAAGGCGGATCATGGAATCCTTAGCTCCAAATAGTTCTTCAGCCAAAGTTTTGGATAGCTCTGTTTTACCTACCCCGGTTGGACCTAAAAAGAGGAATGAACCGATTGGGCGAGTTTTGGATTTCAGACCGGCACGGCTTCTGCGGATTGCTTTAGCTACTTTGCGCACCGCTTCTTCCTGCCCGATAACCTTCTTGGAAAGCTCCTCTTGAAGGCGGATCATTTTCGCTTGCTCATCCTCCTGCAATTTGCCTACAGGAATACCAGTTTTTTGTTCAATGATTTCTTGAATATGCTCCACAGTTACTGTTGGGCGTGAAGTATTTTCACCAGCTTCAAGCATTTTTTCGAGTTTTGCTTCCTCATCTCTTAGCTTGGCAGCTTCTTCATAGGCTTCTTTCTTTAATGCCTGTTCTTTTTCTTCATGAATCTGGGCAAGGCGTTCTTTAACATCTTCTTCTTGTCCATCTTCTATAGTTAAGTTCAATTTTGAACCGGCTTCATCCATCAGGTCAATCGCTTTGTCAGGAAGGAAGCGGTCCTGGATGTAGCGGTGAGAAAGCTCAACTGCTGCTTTTAGGGCTTCATCGCTGTACCCTACTGCATGGTATGCTTCATAACGGTCTTTCAGGCCTTTGAGAATTTCAAGCGCTTCACCCGGAGTTGGCTCGTTGACTTGAACAGGCTGGAAGCGGCGTTCGAGTGCAGCGTCCTTTTCAATCTTTCTGTATTCCTTCAAAGTAGTTGCGCCGACAAGCTGCATTTCACCGCGTGCCAACGCTGGTTTTAGGATATTTCCTGCATCCATAGATCCTTCGGCAGAACCAGCTCCAACGATTTGATGAATTTCATCAATGAATAGAATAACGTTTTTGCGTTGCTGCAGTTCGGAAATAAGCTGTTTCATCCGCTCTTCAAATTGGCCGCGGATTCCTGTATTCGAAACAAGTGAAGCAACATCTAGAAGGTAAACCTCTTTTGTACGCAGTTTTACAGGCACATCCCCATCGGCAATCTTCAGTGCAAGCCCTTCAGCAATTGCTGTTTTACCGACACCTGGTTCCCCTATCAAAACAGGGTTATTTTTATTTCTTCTATTTAAAATTTCAATAACACGCTTTACTTCCTCATCACGCCCAATGACCGGATCGATAAGCCCAGCCTTCGCATTTTGAGTCAAGTTGCGTCCATATTGGTCGAGCAAACCGCCTCTGCCACCCTGTGCTGGCTTCGGTTGTATTTGTTCATCTATATCAGCTTGCCCTGGGTTATGGCTAAATCCTTTAAAGAAATCATCAAACGGGAAATTACCCATGTGCTTATTTCCTCCCATGGCTGCCCCTAGCTTATTTTGTTCTTCTTTATAGCATTCGGAGCACAAATGAAAATTTTGCTGGCTGCCATTAATACTTACACGTAATTGAATATTCGCTTGATTACTTTGACATTTTTGACAATGCATATGTGTCTCCTCCTTGAAATTTCTACATTATTTTAATTGATTATTTGAGTAAGCGTAAGCGTAGTAGGTTAAGGTGATTAATTTACCCTTTAACTTTGACTATCTTTGACTTTCTAAACCCATTATACTCTGACCTTTTCTGACTTTCAACCCTTTTATCAAAAAAAATTGTTTTATTTTAAAATCATGGATGAATTAATAAGACATAAACATAACGGAAAATCTAAAATGAAGGAGGGATAAAAATGGCACGAAGAAGAAACAGCATATTGGTACCGGAAGCTAGACAACAATTAGATCAATTAAAAGCAAAGGTTGCAGGCACGCAAAATCCGGAAGATGCCAGATTTGAAGCAGCTGCTGAAGTTGGTGTACCGCTGCAAAAAGGCTATAACGGTCAGTTAACTCCCAAACAGGCCGGAAAAATCGGCGGAAGACTAGGCGGAGACATGGTACGGGAATTAGTTAAAATGGCGCAGGAAAATTTAAATAAGAAGCAGTAGTTCAACATACGAATTTTATAAAAATAATAAAGGATAGGCAGCCGAATTAATTTCTGACTGTCCTATCCTTTTAATTATTCTACATATTTTTTCAAAACGGATGATACGAGAATTCACTTTTTGGATTATACGGGAAAAGGGGGAGTGATCCAGATCTAAAGTAGTAGACCCAAAGGGCAGGCCTAAGAAACTTTCAATAACCCTTGAAATCATGGTCCCTCAATCGTTAAATCCATGATTTAATAAAACAAAATGCCTTCCGCTAAATTGATGAATTAGATTGTTAATTTTTCCAGAAAAATATATGATTATTTCAATTATAACCAAAGGGATAAGTTTATTGCGTATGGTTAATGTTTTATCAGTGAGCAATGGTTGTTTAAATTTTAACAAGTTCAAGGAGAGTTTCATGACTACAACTAATTTTAATCTTTTTTACGGTGAGAGGATAAGACTTTCAGCGGCCAGGGAAGAAGATATCTCCATTATGATGAAGTGGGGAGAAGATGCTGAATACTTGCGTAACGTAGATACAGAGATTGCCTTTCCTAAAAATAAAGAAGAGCTAGCATTAGAGGGAAAGGCTTCTCCAAATGAAGTGTATTTCCGGCTGAGAACCATTGAGGATGATCAATTGATCGGATTTATCGCTATCCACAGCATTGAATGGAATAATCGCACGGGACTCTTGGCAATAGGAATTGGTGATCCTTCAAATCACAATAAAGGTTATGGAACCGAAGCTTTGAAACTAATTCTTCGTTATGCTTTCCACGAGTTAAATTTAGATCGGGTCGGCTTGGAAGTTATTGAATATAACAAAGGTGGAGTCAGAGCGTACGAAAAGGCTGGTTTTCAACAGGAAGGCAGAAAGAGATCAGTGGTGTACCGGGACGGAAAGCGGTACGATATGATTGTTATGGGCGTTTTACGGCATGAATGGGAAGTTTCTCAACGCAGCCTAACTAATAAGCTACTATAATTAAGGTAGAGCTATTCCTTCATTTAAAGATAAAGGGATAGCTCTTTTCTATGGCAATTTTTAATATTACTGTTTAAATCCCACAGTATAATAGTGAAGTAGGAGTTACCACAATTTGTTGTTAACAATGAGGAGAGAAGATTTTGATTCACTGGATGATATGGTGTTGGGAGCTATTTGTTTCGAACCAATTATTCCGATGATCCGAGGGAAAGAAAACTTAAGGGGCTTTTCACTTTTTATGTGATTTTGAAAATTCCATCCACCAACGTTGATACTGATTATCTTTTATAATATCCGTATTTACTGTGGGTACCGTCCGGACAACCAAGTATATAAAACCAGTTTTCCTATGGCATTTTCTTACATTGAGGAGTATATTATTTAAATAATCAAAAAATGAACACTTTATTTCAGGAAGTATATCAAAGGGAGAGACCTGTTTTGAGACGATACATACGAATTATCCTGTTTTTTGCTGGTCTGATGATTTTTGCATTGGGAGCTGCTATTACGGTCAAAGTTAAACATTTGGGACTTCATCCATGGGATGTGCTGAATGTCGGCCTTTTTGAACAGTTTGGACTTACGATTGGATCATGGTCGGTACTATGCGGATTGGTTCTGCTTACTATTTCCTGGACAAAGGCGCGCCAATATATCAGTATTGGAACTTTTTTGAACGCAGCACTGATCGGTCCGTTTATGGATTTTTATTTATGGCTCGACTTTTTGCCTACAGCCACTCATACTTGGGTTGACTATCTGATTATTTTAAGCGGCATTATACTTACCGGGATAGGCGGAGGCATGTATGTAGCGGCAGGACTTGGAGCCGGACCGCGTGACGGTTTCATGCTTTCTATTTCTGATACAACTGGATTATCAGTCAGCAAAGCGCGTATTCTCGTGGAAAGCATCGTATTGCTAATCGGATTTTTCATCGGAGGACCGGTATTCGTTGTTTCTTTCATTTATACCTTTATTCAAAGTCCTATCTTTCAGAGATCTTTAGCGTTTTTTAAACAAGTAATAAATCAGCCTAAAATGCGGGATCCTCAGCTTCAGAAAAAAGCACTTTGAATAAATTGAAGATTATCAAAATCCATATTGCCGTAATTAAAAATCTCTGCCCTAAGTTGTGGGCAGAGATTTTGTTTGTTGTCTATTACATTGACCAGCCTGTGTGGTAACCACTTTTTTCTCCATTGTTTTTTGCCTTTTGGAAGGAACAGGCTGTAGAGAACTGGCACGGGGAAGAGTGTCAGCCTATTAAACTAGTGCAAGTAAAGCTTAATACAACATTATATAGAAACACATGCTGGTTGAGTGTAAAATATGAAGAAAAAGCTTAATCAGCAGGGAGACAATCAGATGGAAAATGTAATCTTCAGAGACGCAAAATATAATGATCTTCCAAAAATTATTGAAATTTATAACAGCACGGTTGCCTCCAGAATGGTAACGGCTGATACAGAACCTGTATCTGTTAAGGATCGATTAGGCTGGTTTAATGAACACAGTGCGGAAACTCGTCCTTTATGGGTCATTACTAAAGATGAAAAAATTGCTGGATGGTTAAGCTTCCAATCTTTTTACGGAAGGCCTGCCTATCAGGCGACAGCAGAAATCAGCATTTACCTTGATGAAGCCTTTAGGGGACAAGGCCTTGGCCGGTCCGCCCTTTCAAAAGCAATCGAAAGTGCACCTGAACTTGGAATCAAAACTATACTTGGATTTATTTTTCACCATAACCGGCCAAGCCTAAAACTGTTTGAGGCATTTGGGTTTGAAACGTGGGCCCACCTTCCTCGTATCGCCGAGCTTGATGGCGTTGAAAGAGATCTGGATATCCTCGGAAAACGAATTTCCTAATACAGAAAAGCAAAAAGGCTGCCGAGTATTTGGCAGCTTTTATACATACAAGGAAATTTTTCCTGGGCGGTGAACGAATTGGTTTCATTAACCGTCATACATATAATTAAACCTGGCAAAAAAAGAGGTGCCAATATGGCCAACATAATTGAAGTGGAAAATATACAAAAGGAATTTAACAGAAAGCCTATTTTAAAGGACGTTTCTTTTAGCATTAAGGAAGGAAGCATCAATGGCCTGCTTGGCCCGAACGGAGCTGGAAAAACAACGATTATCCGCCTGCTTAACGGTGTTATAAACGCCACGGACGGAGATATGAAGGTGATGGGGCTAGACCCCCGCAAAGATGGAGATGAAATCAGAAAGAGAGCAGGCATTGTAACGGAAAGCGCCTCGCTTTACCATGATATGAGCGCCTGGGATAATCTCGTATTCTATTCAAAAATTTATAATGCATATGACCCTAAAAGAATAACCCAGCTGCTGGAGCAGTTTGAAATGCTCCCGTTTAAAGACCAGCTAGTAGGATTGTTTTCCACAGGTATGAAGAAAAGAATTTCGCTGGCAAAAGCTTTGCTGCATAAACCAAAGATACTCTTTCTTGATGAACCGACCAACGGGTTGGACCCAGAAGGCATAAGCTCAGTTATTCACTATTTGCACAAGGTAAATGAGGAAGAAAAAGTCACCATCCTTATTTGTTCCCACGTGCTCCATCAACTGGAGGATTTATGTGATTCCTACCTCTTTTTAAAGGAGGGAAGAATTATAGAAAAAGGGATTCTGCGAGAGCTTGAAGATAAATATTTAACTGATGTCAGACTACTTGTAGAAACCGGATTAAGGCCGCAGGAGGGCAGCCATTATAATGGTTTCGCTTATGAGGTAAAAGGAACAAATAAACTTGAATTCCTGCTGGATTCAAAAGATGAGATAGCCCCATTGCTAAGGCAAATCCTTAATGACTCTTGGGTACACTCGAGCGTAATTATTAACAGGAGTCTGGAATCAATCTATTTTAAGATTGGAGGTATTGACCATGAATAAGACGACAATTACAGCTATTGCGGAAAAGGATATTAGAGCGACATTTGCATCCAAAAAAATCTGGATGCCGATGGTTATCCTTGCAGTCTTTCTCTGCATCTTTTTTCCGGCTGCATTCACTTATATTGGGCTGCATACTGAGCTTCTAAACCATTCATCAGAGGACTTGAAAAAACCAATTGAACAGGTAATAAAAAACTTTTCAATTGAAGAAACCCGAACCACTCTGGCAGCCCTTCCGACAATTGGTGAGCAAGTAGTGTATTTCTTTTTAAATTTCATGCTTACACCGTTTTTCCTAATGGCGGCCATCGTTAATTCAATGGTCACCTCATCCAACAGCTTTGCAGGGGAAAAGGAACGAAAGACTCTTGAAAGCCTATTGTTCTCACCTTTATCTGTAAAGGACCTGTTTATAGGTAAGGTACTTGCTTCTCTGATTCCAACACTATTGATTGTATTCAGTTCCTTTCTATTAAATTTCATTGTCATCAATCTGATAACCTACCCTTTTTTTAAACAGATCTTGTTTTTGAATACCACCTGGCTAATCCTGATATTTTGGGTGATCCCAGCCTTGGTGCTGTTTAATATTCTTTTAAATGTTCTGGTCTCTTCGAAGGTAAAGTCATTCCAGGAAGCCCAGCAGTTTGGCGGGATTATGATTCTTCCGATTGTAGGTATCCTTATCAGCCAGGTGACAGGACTATTCTTTCTCAGCCCTTTTATTTTGTTACTAATCGGAGGTGGATTCCTGCTGGGAAATGCACTCCTGCTTAAGATCATCACAAAATTAAACGACCGCAATTCTCTGTTTGAAAGCCAAATACATTAAAGGACAACGTTACCGCTAAATCTTCATCGATTTTTTACTATACTGAGGATGAGTTGGGCCCATTTTCACGGAATTATTTTTTTCTTCACGGAATCGAGCCCCATTTCCACGAAATTTATTTTCCTTTCGCGAAATCGATTCCCATCCTCACGATATATTAATTCTTCACAGAGAATACACTTTTCTTCAATTCAATTACAGCATCAGGTATGGATGCAGCCTTGCTTATTGCCGTAATCACGGAAACACCGTCGGCACCTGCGCTGATGACAATTGCGGCATTTTCTGGTGTTATCCCGCCAATTCCAACGATCGGCATGGTAATTCCATTGGCACGGAATTCTTGGATTACAGTCGTTCCCTGAACAGGCTTGGCGTCTTCCTTGGTTTCAGTCAGAAAAATCGGTCCAATGCCAAAATAATCGGCACCAGACTGAATCGCTGCAGTGGCTTCCTCGTATGAATGGACAGATATACCGAGAATTTTATCGCCGATCTGCTTCCGCACATATTCGGCAGGCTCATCCTCCTGGCCAATATGAACACCATCGGCATCAAGGGCCATTGCCAGTTCGATATCATCATTAACCAGGAATGGAATTTGATTGTCCCGGCATATCCATTGCAATTCCTTAGCAAGCTTGTACTTTTCATCCCCTATTAAAGCGCCTTTTCCCTTTTCACGAAATTGAAACATTGTAATACCGCCTGCTATTGCCTGTCTCAGCACCTCAGTTGGGTGAATCGTACAATTCACACTTCCCATTATAAAATAAACTTTTAATGCATCTTTTAAATTTTCCTTGCTGATTCTCGCCATGTTCCTATTTACTCCTTCAAGGCACTCAATCTTCTATAGGCCCCGTGATTCGTTGGACCATGTCCCCGCCCAATCGAAAGTTGGTCTTCTATAGCCGCCTGGATAAAATCTTTCCCTTTTGAAACCGCTTCATGAATATTGCTTCCTTTTGCCAGTTCCGCAGCAACAGCAGCAGAGAAGGTGCATCCAGTTCCGTGGGTGTTTTTTGTATTGATCCTCCTGCTCCTGAACGTAAAGAAATCAGTGCCTGTATAGAGCAGATCAATCGATTCGCTTGGATCCTCATCATGGCCGCCTTTAATCACAACATTCTTGACTCCAAGCTCTAAAAGCTTTTTAGCAGCTTCTTTTTTATCCTCGTCAGTTTGGATTCGCATTTCTGTCAATACTTCTGCTTCAGGTATATTCGGCGTAATTATCATCGCAAGAGGCAGTAAATATTTTTTTAAAGCATATACGGCCTCGTTCTGAAGCAAGGATGCCCCTCCTTTTGCAATCATAACGGGATCGACAACGACATTTCCCCACTGGTATTGTTTTATTTTCCCTGAAACTGCTTCAATGATCTCCGCATTAAACAGCATCCCGGTTTTAACGGCATCTGTTCCCATGTCTTCACCAATCGATTCTATCTGATTAGCAACTGCTTCGGCTGTCATTGGGTATACTGCCTGGACGCCTAGCGTATTTTGAGCCGTCACTGCCGTAATGGCTGACATGCCAAACACTTCAAGCTCTTGAAACGTCTTGATATCTGCCTGGATTCCTGCACCGCCCCCACTGTCGGAACCAGCAATTGTTAAAGCTTTTTTCATGGTTGTTTCCGCTCCTCTCATACTTCTGACAAAAGGGTATCCCTCGTCATATTGGATATCCGTATCACACTTCCTTATAGTTTTCTAAAAGATCCATACTGTTCTAAATTTTCAATGGTAACGTGGGATAATTGGTTCAGAAATTCAATCTGAAAACTCCCTGGTCCAAGTTCAGCCGTTTTTTGCGCCGCTATTTCTGCAGCGACTCCATAGGAAATTAATGCCGCAACAGAAGCCAAAACCGCATCCTTTTCAACTGCGGCAAAAGCTCCGATGACTGATGTCAACAGACAGCCGGTTCCCGTGACTTTTGTAAGAATTGGGTGCCCATTGCTCACAACAAAGGTTGCATCGCCATTAGAGACAATATCCTCTTTTCCTGTAATCACGACCACTGTTTTGAATTTCTTAGCCGTTGCTGCTGCAAGCTCTGCAAAGTCTCCTTGCATATCTCCTGCATCAACACCCTTGATTTGGCCCTGCTCACCGGCTACGTTTGCAATTTCTGCTGCGTTGCCTCTTATTACAGCGATATTTACTTCATTGATGATTCTTTGAGCGGTTTCGGTCCGATAAGCTGTCGCTCCCGCCCCGACCGGATCAAAAATGACTGACACTCCATTTTTGTTCGCCGCTTTACCGGCGATGATCATCGATTCCACTACATCGGAGTTCAATGTTCCGATATTTAAAACGAGAGCACCGGCAATGCTTGCCATCTCGGCTACTTCCTCTTCTGCGTAAGCCATAACAGGCGATGCGCCAAATGAAAGCAATCCGTTCGCGGTAAAATTAGTAACAACTACATTCGTAATATTATGCACAAGCGGATTTACTTCCCTTACTCTTTCTAATGCTTGGCCAATCAATACCTTATCCATCTTATATCCCCCTTATTAGTCCATGACTAGTCCGCCGTCTACCACCAGGTTCTGCCCAGTCACTGCCCTTCCCCATGGTGAAGCAAAGAAAATAATGGCATCTGCCACTTCCGATGGGTCTGTTACTTTCCGTAGCGGTGTTGATGACTCTATCAATTGAAAGACCTCCGCAGATGTCGCGGAGCTTGCATCTGTCATTTTTAGCAGGCCGCCGGAAACCATGTTAACGGTAATGCCATATTGCCCTAATTCATTGGCCATATTACGTGTAAAGCCTAAAAGAGCAGCTTTGCTGGTTGTGTAGTCGTGGTAGGCTACAACAGGGTTTTGAAACAGATTTGTTCCAATGTTAATAATTCGTCCAAATTCAGCTTCCTTAAAGCCTGGAAGTCCCGCCTGTATAGTATTTAGCGACCCTCTTACAGCACTTTCCAGCTGTACATTGAAATCCTCCCATGAAATCTCCGATGCATCCTTTTTTGTAACTGGATCGAACCGGAAATTTACAAGGGCATTGTTGATTACAGTAGTAATAGGTTTTCCAAAATGGGCCTTTGCTTCCCTGAACATTGCTTGAACTTGCTCAATATCGCGGACATCGGCCTGAATCGCAATCGCATTCTCACCAATTAGGCTCTTCAGCTCCAAGGCTTTTGCCTCACTATTAAAATAGTTAATGACCACTTTTGCTCCCTCTCTTGCAAAAGCCTTAGCCGTTTCGCTGCCCAAGCCACGGCTGCCTCCTGTCACCAGTACAACTTGTTCATTTAACCTCATAACTATTAACCTCCTAAAATAGAAAAAACCAGACCCATAAGTGGACCTGGCAAAGTATGTAGAGGAATAATTCTATTTCCCGTCACTACTTTCCTACGCTGGCATCACCCAGATCAGGTCCGAAGGGTTGATAAACGGTACGTTTTTCTCTCAGCCCCTGATAAGGGCACCCCTAGTAGTAAAAAATGAAATTTTCTAATTAATCATACTGCTGGCGAACTAATAAGTAAAGGTGAAAAGTATTCATAAGTCATTTTCAATTTCGGGTCAGATCGTAGTGGGTGCCATTATTGACCATTTCTGCTGCATTTCAACTTGTATTGTATATACGATTGTAATGTTAACAGATACACCTGGCAGAAATGCAGGAACTAAATAACTGCCTTCCATCCATATTGGAATATTTTCCAGTAAATAGTTGTTTTCTTCAGTCGATAGAAAAAGAGAATCATAATGACGAAGATAACAGATATTTACGGGGGAAAAAACATCATGAAAAAGCACTGGGTTTTATCATTAACTTTGGCTACTACCATCTTCTGCGCAAGTTTTGGAGCAAATGCCGAAGCGCAAGCTCTTCAATACAAAGTTCAACCTGGGGATACTCTTTGGAAGGTCTCAACCAAGTTTAAGACTACGATTCCTAAATTGAAGCAATGGAACAGATTAAAGGCTGATAAGATTCAGGTTGGGCAAGTGTTGATAGTATCTCCTGGCGCTCCACAAAGTACTGCCAAACCAGCAAATGTACATATTGAAACTGACCAAAGTTCAATTACCTATACTGTTAAGTCAGGGGACAGCTTGTTTTCTATAGCAAAAGCGAGAAACACAACTGTTGATGCGATAAGGACTTTAAATAAATTAAATACAAATTCTATTAAAAAAGGTCAACAGCTTTTGATTCCCTCGCAAACAGGTTTCCTGCCGCCAAGTTCCACACAGCTTGCGACAATCCACAAAGTTCAATCGGGTGATACATTATGGATTATTGCAAATAAATATGGAGTATCGGTTGTTGAAATAAAATATCTAAACGGACTTAACACTGATGTTTTGTATATAGGGCAAGAATTAAAAATAACAGAAGGAGCAATTCCACCGCCAAAGACTCCTGCATTTTTAGCTGATGCTGTTTTTCCACTAGCGAAAGAAAGTTATACTCCATTTGGTGACACATGGGGAGCATCCCGCCAATTTGGGAGGACTCGCACACATGAAGGAACGGATATCATAGCTCCGAAGGGAACAGCTGTTTACTCTGCAACTGGCGGAACAATCGTAAACTTCGGCTGGAGCCAGCTTGGCGGCTGGAGAATATCAGTTAAATCGCCAGAGGGGTATCATTTGTATTATGCACATTTAAGCAAATATGCACCCGGTGTTGGGATCGGCAAGAAACTGAGTAAGGGACAAGTGATAGGGTATGTTGGAGATAGCGGGTACGGCCCTGAAGGAACAACAGGAAAATTTGTTTCCCACTTGCATTTTGGGTTATATGATAGCAAATGGAAGGCTATCAACCCTTACGATCACCTGCGGTATTGGCAAGCCAAACTATAAGTTAACATACAGTCGGAGGCAATAAATTGCCTCTCAGATTGTCGACAAAAGGGGTTCGGAATGGTCTCATTCCGAACCCCTTTTTAGTGATTATTTCTTTTTTTGCTTATTTTGAGTGTGAATGGACCTCACTTAGCCTTATTAATTAGGCCATTTCTGGACCTTGCCATGTCCAGTTTGCCATCTTCTTCAAATTCATGGCAGCGAAAGTAAGCATCGCCTGCATCGACAATTTTTTAAGTCCCCTTAACGTTGGCAGGCGCATGCCATGCTTTTCTTTTGCATCTGCGAATACGCGTTCTATCGTTTCTTTCCGTTTCGCATAAATTGGTTTTACATCCTTGTGGTGTCGCAAATGATCTGTTTCCTCTACATAATCCTGCCAAATATGCCTCGTCACCACTTTTTGAT
>NZ_QVTE01000016.1 GCF_003429095.1 Peribacillus saganii | reverse complement strand
AAGTGCCATCGCAACCTTGTGTTGCGATCAAGTGCCATCGCAACCTGGTCATAAGCTAATCGCTTCGGAAGGCAAAAAGCGCCTTCTGTCAGCGCTTGTCGGAGGCCCAAAGGATGTGGGTCAGAACGGCATTGCCACAGGACGTGGCGATCTTAGCCATTCTTCCTCCACTCAGGGCGCTTTCGCTTTTCTATGATTGCTGCTGTCCTGTCTCACTGCTTTTCCATTTTCGTTTCATAATTAAAGTGGCTGCACCTATAACTGCAAGAAATGCTAGGCTTATGAAAAATCCCGGACGGCTGGCACGTTCCACAAGAGTTCCACTAACTGCGGCTAAGATCAGCACGATTCCCGCAATCCGTTTTACCTGATCAAACCCTTTAATCTTCATCAGCCTTGCAAATGTAAATAATATGAACAGCCAGGTATACAGCAGCATCAATCCAGCAGCCGTAGTGATATGTTCAAAGAGATTTTTGGGCAATAGCAGCGCTAATACTATAGAAGTTATTAAACCTGAAGCGGTAATGATCAAAGCAGGAAAAGGGATTTTCCTTTTTGTTGCCTTTTTCGCAAACACCTTTGGAGCATCTCCGTCTTCAGCAAGATTCACTAACATATCCGTAACTGAATACAAGGAAGCCGACATAGTCGAGAAACCCGCAATGATCAGAATTCCATTGAATACGTGAGGAACAAACGGAAGATTATAGCCGTCAAGTGCCGTAACAAAGGGACTTTCGTTTTCCTGGAACATATTCCAAGATACTAAAAGCACAGCCAATCCGATGGATAAAACATAGATTACCGCCAGAATAGAGAGCATAACCTTTCCAGCCTTAGGCCCATCATCTGGATTTTTCAATTTGGTTGCCATTAAAGCCATTATTTCGATTCCGCCAAATGTGTAAAATGCATATATCATAGCAGCCCATAAACCTTTTAACCCATTTGGAAATATCATATCAAAGCTGGCTGGCACCGTAGGATGCTTTCTGCTCCCATCAATAAAATGAAATACAGCCAGAGCTGCAATGACGATAAACATAAGAATTCCCAATATCTTTATCACTGCCATGATATTTTCAACTTTCTCAAAAGCATTTAAGCCGATCATAACAACCAATAGTCCGAGAATTGCATAGACTGCTGCAAAAATCCATAATGGGATGTCCGGAAACCAAAAGCGAGTAAATAAACCTAAAGCAGTCAGCTGGCTGCCCATGATTAGAACTTCCGCACTCCAATAAACCCAGCCATTACTAAACCCCGCCCAATGGCCATAAGCCTCTTTTGCATAAGCACAAAACGACCCCTTCACAGGATGGTCAGCATTCATGCGAGCAAGGGCATCATACACCACATATGTACCCAGGGCCGCCAACAAAAATGCCAACAACACCGCTGGTCCCGCTTTCTTAATCGCAATCCCTGAACCAAGAAAATAACCCGTTCCAATGATACAGCCTACTCCAATTAAAGACAGCTGCCACCACTTCAGGTTTCCTTTTTGGGGTTCGCAAGGACTGCTTGTTTTTTTAGCCATGAAATCCCCGCCTTTTTCACACTATTTGAATATAGTTTTTGAAAAAAGGAGAAAGTTATGTACAGCAGTATTTATTGGCAAAAAAGGCGTAAAGCTACGGGCCACCTCAATCCTTTCTGTCGAAAAAAATGTGTTCAGCTTTTAATTCCTCCCCTATTGTTATCACACCATAGGAATAAAGTGGCTGCTTCCGTTTGTCTGTAGGTGAACCCGGGTTGAACAGCAATGTATCTTCTTTATATGTTAAGACAGGTATATGTGAATGGCCATAAATGATTGCATCTGGTTTTTCATTTTCAAACGCAGCCAGAGCCCTCTTTTCTGTTGTAAGCTTTTTGCCATGGCCATGGACTATCCCAATTTTAAACCCATGGACTTTGACAAGCTTTTTTTCAGGGACAAGCTCTTTAATATCAGGGCCATCAACATTCCCTGACACACCTTCCAGCTGGCCATATTGCTGGAGTCCATAATACACATCAGCTGTCTGCCAATCACCGGCATGAATGATGAGGTCAGCTCCTTGCAGGCCTTTACGCAGTGCTGCTGGAAGTTTCTTTGACATCCTTGGCATATGGGTATCCGAAAGTACAATAATTTTCATGGAAACAGTCCCTCCTGGCTGTCTAAAACTTTATGAATTTTAACTTAACAGGTATAATCGAATAACTGCATACTAAAAAAATAGAAAGAAGGCGATTGGGATGCTTTCCATAACAGGCCATGAACTCGAACTAATTAATGACCCGTTTGGCATTTTGCCGGGTAACCGTTTTGAATTCTTGATTGATCTTGATGTACCCGAAGATGATGAGCTTTATTCCGAAAATGGAGTTTATTTAAAAGTAATATACGTCCTTGAGGACGATAAAGCTTATATCGCAAAGTATGATTTTTATGAAAATGAAACTGAAAAATATATAGATTTAGAGCTAGAGGAAGATGAAGAAGAACAGGTAAATGCATACTGCCGTGATAATTTAATTCCAAAAAATGAATAAAAGAGAGAAGAAACCCTGTTATATGTAGCAGGGTTTCTCTGTTTAAGGGGTTTTCGTTTTTAGACCGAAAGCGGATTGAGGGTTGATCACGGCCTTTTAATACATTTCTCACGGCATTGTGTGCCGTTTTCACTGATCTTACGGAAATGTGGCACATTGTCGCTGAATTTATTTCATTCTCACGGAATTGTGACCGTTTTTAACGGAATTAATTTCATTCTCACAGGACTGTAGCACGTTGCCCTAGCACTATCTTTGTGCTTCCCCTCAGATTGACGAATGTTCAGCCATTTTTTATACTTGTGAAAGCGAAAATTTAGAAACAAGGTGAATAGCATGGATTTTGATATTAAGTTCCTGTCCTTTTACGTCGTGCATGTGGAAGGAAAAGGAGAACAGGCTGATAAGCGGTTTAAGCATTTCCAGACTCTCGACGCAGCAGGGTATGAAGAAAGCCCCCTCAAGGAATTTCTCGACGGAGAACTGATGAAAATTGCAAAACGCAAGGTTGACCGCCACCCTAAAGCTGAACAGGTACCGACGAAAATCGGCCATTTTATTGTTGAAGAGGGACATAATCTTGATTCAAATCCCAACTACAATTTATTCAATCGGGTCCGTTTTGCAGAGACAATGGAAAGCTTTCAGGCCGAGAACGAAAAATTTGTAATCTCGTATATTGATACCAGCGCAGTTCGTGGAGGGGTCTTTCTCGTGGCTTCTGCAAAACTGAGCAAATATTTCGATGAACCTTTTGTATTTATCATGAAATGCGATTTTGAACCTAAAGTCGCTTCCATTGCAGATGAATCAAGCCTAATACGGAATGTAGAGATGGCGATTACGACAAAAAACATGAAGTCAATTCAATTTCCTTTCATGCCCGAGGAAGGAATGATCGAGGACAACGAATTAAAAATTCATCAGGCATCCCATGCCCGCTATTTTGAAGATTTCCTTAAATTTGTTGAGTATGGTGAATCCATGCCGGAAATCTTAAGATCTCAAGTCATGACTATGGTTCAGGAGCATGTGTTTGAAGAATTTGATGAAAGCAGCGAGGAACGTCAGCAATTTGAACAGGCCATGGAAATTTGGGAAGCCAGCCCAAAACGGGAAATTCAGGAGAGGCTTACTACCCATCAAGTAATGGAAGCTTCCGCCCAAATTATAGAGCATACTCCAGAAGTGGAATTGAAAATGAAAGTTGGACATGTATCGGTTAGCGGTCTGCTTGCAGATTTTGGTGATACGATCCATCTTTCCAAAATTAATGGCCGGTATGTCCTTCTAATTGAAGCTGAAACAATCAGCTTTGAAAAAGGAGTTTCTCCTATTGAATTTCATAAGCCGGATGAGCTTCATGAAGTTATTGAAAAGATTCATAAAAAGAGTTTTCGAGAATACTAACATTTTTAGAGCAGTCTTAAACGAATGCTATAGAAAAAAAGGTAAAATATTCCTAATTCTTTGAAATTCCTAATACAATTCTGTTTAGACAGTAAGGATATTCTCTTTACTGTCTTTTATTTATTAGCGCATTTTAAAACAAAAAAGAACAGTACTTAAACTGTTCCAATGCAAACCATTAAAATTATCTAATTATATGGATATTACAAAGTTTTTATACGGGCATAAGAATGCCTTTAAGACTTTACATCAACATCATATTTTTTATTTAGTTTTTCTGCTAAAATCCCCAAAAATTCTATAACAGTCATTTTTTCTACTTCTTGAGTATACCAAGCAAGTTGAGCTCCTTTATTCTGACCATCATACTTTACTTTTAAAGGCATAAATCCTTTCATTAATGAACTTTCTGTATAATCAAACAAGATTATTAAGTCCTTACCTTCAGGGGTCTCAAGTTTCACTTTATACCTTGGATGGGCATATTCTGGCATATATTTTGTGCCTTTTATTTTACTTAACATATTTTCTCCTCCATTACTGTACTTGTCTTTTCCCAACCATTTCTTCATATTAAATGCTTTATCCGAGAAAATATAGCACTCGTATGGATGCCTAATGTTCAATCTATTCTTTTCCTACCGTTTTAATACCAATAATCATTTGAGTGGTGTGGTTTTTTGAAAATACAATATCGTCCGCTAGCGGATTCAGGAATTCAATCTCTACATTTTTATCTGGATACTTATCCTCGTATCCCTGCTGAATCTGCTCAATTTTGTTATCTAATTCTTTTTGGTTATTTGCGAAAATCATCTTTTCGTCCAAGTTAACACACCTTCCTCTTAATATCATTCGACAAAAAATGATATTATCCTTCTAATATTAGCATATATGGCTTGTAATATCCTATTTATCCTTGTTTTCCCTTAAAAAGATTGATTTTACTGAACAAGATGTCTTAAAAACACTATTCTGAATAAATAGCACGATCCCAGTTAAAAACATAAACATAATAACAGCTTTAATTACATATTATGATAATTCCACATAAAAGGAGGTAAATTTTAATGGAAGAAATTAAACTTTTTCCTTGGATATTAAATGGGATTTTGGGAATAGTTTTTATTTTAACTTTAGTGATAGTAGCAAGAAAACCTAAAGATCTAAATGAAAAGGGACGTAAAAGATCTCAAACCCGAATATAGTATCATTTAAAAGAAGTACAGGAAGGAACCTCCTAGGCTTTTTACTCATAGTATGGAGGTATACTATTTTCTTATAAAATGAAGTTGAAAGGATGCATTAAGTGATTATTTGTAACCTCTGTGGTGAGTTTTCTACTGATGAAAAAACAAGTTATTTGAATACCGACCCGATATGTCATGATTGTCATGATTGGATAGGGTTTCAGTTACGTCCGAAAGATGGTAAAGATATTAACGGAAATTGAATAATACCCAGTGATTTGGGAAATGATATGCATGAGAAAGGATTAAACCATTCGTTCATGATTACTTTATCCTTTCTTTCCCCCTTCTGGGCATCTCATTTGAGGTGCTATTTTTATGTTGAAGACGCGATTGTGAGTGTAAGCCTCCTGCCCTTTCCCATCCTTATCTCTACGGTTGGCAGCTTTTTTATCCCCTTACTTATGCAATTAATAAACAGCTATGGGTTCAGTTTATTCATCAAATATATCACATGTTTGGTTATTCCACCTTTAACTTTTTTCAGTGAACATGTTCCAAGAAAACAAAATTTTCTTTCAATGAACCTTTGCGATATAATAAAGATATCTAATATTTTGAATTGTTCGGAGGGTTTCTATGGGAAAGGCTGATGCAATATGGTTTCCTCAAGAAGAGTACATAAAGAATACAAGGCTATATCAATGGATGACCAAACTTGGATTTTCTGATTATGACACTTTCTATGAAAAATCAATCGAGAATATTGGATGGTTTTGGGATGAAGCTGTTAAAGAGCTGAAAATATCCTGGAAAAAGGATTACCAAAAATCGCTCGATTTGTCGAATGGCCTTAAGTACCCCGGTTGGTTTTCTGGCGGCAGGATGAATATTGTCCATAACGCTGTTGAAAAATGGGCAAAAGCTGAAAATACTAATAGTAAACCTGCCTTGATATGGGAAGGCGATAACGGCGAGGAAAAGACCTTTTCATTTACAGAACTTGACCGTGAGGTCAACAGGGCAGCTGCCGGACTTTCTGGAATAGGTGTAAAACCTGGGGATGTAGTAACTATCTATATGCCAATGATTCCTGAAACATTGATTGCCATGCTTGCAGTGGCCAAGATTGGCGCTATTTTCTCGCCAGCCTTTTCAGGGTATGGAGCAGAAGCGGTATCAACAAGGATAAACGCTGCACAGGCAAAGGTGATGATTACAGCAGACGGTTTCTACCGCCGGGGCAAGAATGTCTCAATGAAAGAAGAAGCTGACCGTGCTGTTATGCAGTCACCTTCTATCGAAAAGGTAGTAGTCGTCCGGCGAACAGGTGGAGATATTCCATGGGACAATAAAAGGGATATCGATTGGGATTCCGCAACTAAAAATGAAAGCACTTACAAAACTGCTGATACAGATGCTAGCGATCCTTTCATGCTGATTTATACTTCAGGCACTACTGGAAAACCGAAGGGGGCGGTACATACACATGCGGGCTTTCCAATTAAAGCTGCATTTGATGCCGCAATTTGCATGGATGTCAAAAAAGGCGACACCCTCTTCTGGTATACGGATATGGGCTGGATGATGGGACCTTTTCTTGTTTTTGGAGGTTTGGTAAATGGTGCATCCGTGTTAATGTTCGAAGGAACTCCTGATTTTCCTGACCCGGGCAGGCTTTGGGAAATCGTCAGCAAGCACTCTGTCACTCATCTCGGAATTTCGCCAACCCTCATCCGCAGCTTGATGAAACATGATACAGACTGGGTTAACAAACACGATTTATCGTCCCTCCGGGCAATCGGATCAACAGGCGAGCCATGGAATCCGGAACCGTGGATGTGGCTGTTTGAAAAGGTTGGAAAAAGCAGGATTCCTATCATTAACTATTCAGGCGGAACCGAAATATCCGGCGGGATCCTTGGCAATGTTTTAGTAAAACCCATTACACCAATCACATTTAATTCACCAATTCCAGGCATGGATGTCCATGTCTATAATGAAAATGGCGACCCTGTAACAAATCAAGTAGGTGAACTCGTTATTTCAAAGCCTTGGGTAGGTATGACAAATGGATTTTGGAAAGAAAACGAGCGGTATGAAAATACTTATTGGAGCCGCTGGCCAGATACTTGGGTACATGGCGATTGGGTAATCAGGGATGATGCAGGCTATTGGACGATCACAGGCCGTTCGGATGATATTTTAAATGTTGCCGGGAAACGACTGGGCCCTGCTGAAATGGAATCGGCTCTTGTGGAGCATGATTCCGTGATTGAGGCAGCCACTATTGGTGTTCCGGATGCCGAAAAGGGTGAGGCTGCGGTTTGCTTTGCCGTATTAAAACCTGGTATCCAGAATGACGATGCGCTAAAGGCGGAGCTGTATCAGCTTGTCGCAAAGCATTTAGGAAAAGCCCTGACCCCAAAAGATATTTTATTTGTTGAAGAGCTGCCGAAAACAAGAAATGGCAAAGTAATGAGGCGTGTTATTAAATCAGCTTATCTTAATCAGGATTGCGGTGACATTTCATCCCTTGAAAATCCAAAAACAGTGGAAGCCATCCGCCTATTTTGGGAAGGAACGAAATCATAATTGCAATGCCCGGAGTAATTACATGACAATAGAACAAAACCAGCCCGCGGAAAATTGTCACTTCACCGCGGGCTATCTTTAACTATTGAACTGTATAGGTGATAATTTCATTATTAGCTTTTTTATATGTGAGTTTCACCTTTTTGCCTTTTAAACCCTGAAAGACTTCCCCGCTCCTGTTTGGGACCCTGAAAACCTGATATTCTGAATCCACCTTAAATTCGACGGAATTGGCGTCCGCTGCTCCTACTATAATCGCAATTGTCTCTCCAAGGGTTTGTATCTTCAGCTTCTGGCCAGCTTTTATAGAATTTTTCGTTAATTTATTTTCCTGCTTTAAAGCTTTAATAGTCGAACCGAATCGTTCAGCTATGCTATAAAGTGTGTCTCCCTTAACAACGGTGTAGGTGGCACCAGGCATGGACTTGTTATTCAAGGCAGGTTGACCCGCTGATTTTTTACTTTCTGGCAGCTGTATCAATTCACCCGCTGCAAGGAAATTATTTTTCTTATTGTTGAGAGCCATAAGCTCACTGGCTGGATAACCCGCGGCTTTACTGATCCGGTCCCATGTATCTCCCTTTTTCACTGTGTACGTTTCGCTGGCAAATGCCTGTCCAGTGAACAAAAACTGGCAAAGCAATATTCCGCCTATAGTTCTAGCCACGAATCTAATTGGTGTTTTTGGGTTACGGTTCTTTATTTGGTTTGACTGTGCTATCATGTAACGCACCCCCGAAGATAATTTCAATAAGATAACAGCCCTATAAGTGTAATAGTATTCACAAACATAGTTAGTAAAACCCTTTTATCTGTATACCCCGTTTAAAGGTTATCCACTCGGTTTTTTCATTTTTTTACTAAAATCTTAGCTATGTTGTTGATTTTGGAACTTTGTTGATGTCTAGCTGCTGCGCCCAGCTCCTCGAGGTCGCTAGCCAAACGCTTCGGTAGGAAAAAAGCCCCTTCTGCCAGCGTTTGTCTTATGCTTGCCGGAGACCCACAGACTGTGGGTTAGAACGGCGTTGCCACTGGACGCGGCGACCTAAGCCACTCTTCCTCTACAAGGATGTGCTGACGTCGCCGTTTGGCACAGGACGGAGGTTGAAATGGCCTTAGACCTCAACCCTGCTAGACTTTAGTCAATGACCTTGGCCAGGGCGCTTAAGTTTTTCTAAATTGGAGAAGAAGGTACGAGACTTCTCGAAAATGCAACCGCATTTTCTCGTGCGATGTTTATACGGGGAAGCCAATTCAACGTCCTTAGGGAAACGCGTGTCAATGAAGACCCCTCAGACGCAAGCACCGAGAGGCTCCCGAACCGCCTGCGAAAAAGCGTGTACCTGGAGCGTAAATAAATAGGCAAGTTTAACAGCAAAATCATAAATATTTTTTCATTGTTTTAAAATAAAAACAAGCCGCCAGATAAAATTCTGACAGCTTGCACTTTTGTTATTTATTTCCACCAATTATCATAAACAGAGATAGCTTCATGTCTTTTATGCTCGGTTTTTAAGTACCAACCTTCAAGCTTTTCTGCGTTTTCCGGATTAATGTCTTTTCCTTCCAAATAGTCATCTATTTCTTCATATGAAACTCCAAGTGCAACTTCATCTGGAATTAGCGGTTTATTATCTTCCAAGTCAGCAGTCGGAACTTTTAAATACAGTCGCTCCGGGGCACCAAGATATTTAAGGATTTCTCTCCCCTGGCGTTTGTTCAGACGGTATAACGGAACGAGATCAGCAGCGCCATCACCATGCTTGGTAAAGAAACCGGTAACAGCTTCTGCCGCGTGGTCTGTTCCCAGAACAACCCCTTTATAAATTCCTGCAAGATCATATTGTACCTTCATTCGTTCTCGGGCTTTTACATTGCCTTTAAGGAAGTCGCTCAGGCTCTCGCCAGTGCCTTCTTCAACTGCTTTGACACTGGCATCAACTGCAGGCTTGATATTAACGGTAACAGACTTGCTTGGCTTGATCCAATCAAGGGCAGCTTGTGCATCCTCTTCATCTATTTGCTCACCGTATGGCAGCCTGACAGCTGCGAACAAATATTCATCAGTACCCTTTTCCAGATTCAGCTCGTTAACCGCTGTCTGGGCGATATAACCGCATAGGGTTGAATCCTGTCCGCCCGAGATACCAAGGACCAGGCTTTTTAGAAACGGATATTTTTTCAAATAGCCCTTAAGGAAATCCACACTTCTGCGGAATTCAGTTTCCGGATCAATTGTTGGCTGGACCAATAATTTTTCGATGATTTCTTTTTGTAGTTGCCTCATGAATATTCCCCTGCTTTCTATAAAAAGATTTGAAAGAAATTATGCATGTTTAACAGCCAGCTTTTAAAGGTCCGCAACCTTCTTTCTGATTTCTTCAATTCTTGCCATTTTATTGTCCCAGCATTTCTGGCTTAAGTCGACCGGATATTCCTCCGGATTAAGAGACCTTCTGTATTCAGGCCAAAGCTGAACCAAATTTTCCTGCAAGAATGAGCGAACTTCATTTAGAGATGGCAGTTCGTAAACCAGCCTGCCTTCCTGAAAGATCACTTTATGCAATTCTCGTGCTGTAAAATTAGTCACGAATTTGCTGATATAAGTATGGACAGGATGGAACATTTTCAGGTGGTCTTCTTCTTGAGGATTTTCATCCTCCATCGCGATGTAATCGCCTTCCGCATGGTTATTTATTGAATTAACTATGCGGTACACTCTCTTGAGTCCCGGAGTTGTTACTTTTTCAGGGTTTCCGGAAATTTTTATTGTATCTGCCATATTCCCTTTTTCATCTTCAATTGAAACTAATTTATAAACAGCTCCCAATGCAGCCTGTTCGAATGCTGTTATCAGCTTCGTTCCGATACCCCAGACATCAATTTTGGCTCCTTGAGACTGCAGATTTATGATGGTGTATTCATCTAAGTCATTCGAGGCAATGATCTTCGTTTTCGTAAAACCTGCTTCATCAAGCATTTTTCTTGTTTCCTTGGACAAGTAAGCCAAATCGCCGCTATCAAGGCGAACGCCTATAAAATTGATTTTGTCGCCGAGCTCCTTTGCCACTTTGATGGCATTGGGAACACCCGACTTTAGTGTATCGTATGTATCAACAAGGAACACACAGTCTTTATGGCTGCTTGCATACTCATGGAATGCCCTATATTCGTCTCTGTATGCCTGAACCAGAGAGTGGGCATGTGTTCCGGAAACAGGAATTCCAAATAGTTTACCGGCACGAACATTGCTTGTTGAAGAAAACCCGGCGATATACGCAGCTCTTGTACCCCAAATAGCGGCATCCATTTCATGTGCCCTTCTTGTGCCAAACTCCATTGCCACTGAGTCTCTGATAACTTCTTTAATTCTTGCAGCTTTTGTGGCAATCAGGGTTTGATAATTCACGATATTTAGAAGTGCCGTTTCAATCAGCTGAGCTACCCCAAGCGGTGCCTCGACCCGCATGATCGGCTCATTGCCAAAAACCAATTCACCTTCCTGCATAGAACGCAGTGTTCCAGTAAAGCGGAGGCTGGTTAAATATTCTAAAAAGTCCTCTTCATAGCCGAGTTCTTCACGCAAATAAGAAATGTCGCTCTCTGTGAACCGGAAGTTCTCAAGATAGTGAATGATCTTTTCAAGTCCGGCAAACACTCCGTACCCATTTCCAAAAGGAAGGTGGCGGAAATATAACTCGAAGACTGCTTGTTTATTATGCTTTTTATCATTCCAATAAGTCTGGGCCATATTAATTTGATATAGATCGGTATGCAGCATCAGGCTGTCATCTACATAATGCGAACTCATGATTAAACCTCCAGGTTAAAATAGCTGTTTAAACTACTGCCATTATTATAATACTTTTGCTCCGAGAGATCCTTCGAAGTGTCCTAACGCCCATTCATGCCCATTTGGATTAAAAGAGGCCACAGCATTTTTATGGACAACTATCGAAAAGCCTTTATTATAGGCATCAACTGCGGTATGAAGAACGCAAATATCGGTACAGACTCCAATTAAATGAAGTTCTGAAATGCCCCGCTCCCTTAATTTCAACTCAAGATCCGTACCGGCAAACGCTGAGTAGCGGGTTTTATCCATATAATAAACATTTTCCTTCATTTTATTATCTTCGTAGAGGCTGTCCAATGCCCCGTATAAATCCCTGCCTTTAGTTCCTTTAATATTATGAGGAGGGAAGAGCTGCGTTTCAGGGTGGTATTCATCTTTGGACAAGTGGACATCTACAGCAAATACAACAAAATCCCCGCGATCTATGAACTCCTTTGTCAACCTTGTTATACTTTCCTCTATCTCTTGACCAGGCTTTCCGCAGGTTAAAGCTCCATCTTCGGCAACAAAGTCATATGTATAGTCAATATTGATCATGGCTTTATTGGTCATTGTATTTCTCCTCTCCATTCCTGTGATTCATTGCGTAATTAAGGCTAAAAACCATATTATTTGTGAGATCGTTCACTTATTCTTATTTATAATAATAATATATCCTTTCAAGGAAAATTCAACCATTTGCTCATAAAATTAATGCAAATCAAAAAAAACCCCGCCTTAACAGCAGGGCTGCCATACTAATTTTTAGACCGGGTATACCCCATGCTTTCGTTCTGTAAAGATTTGCATTTTACTCCTGTATGCATCGAACCGGGCAATTAATTCATTTCGTAAATTGTTTGGCTGGACTATTCCATCTACGATCATTTCTGACGCAAGGCGATAAATATCTATATCTTTTTTGTACTCTTCCCTTTTTAACGCTATGAATGTACTGCGTTCCTCAGGCGGCAGTGCGTTAATTTTATTAGCATAAACGGCATTTACAGCTGCTTCCGGGCCCATAACAGCAATAGAAGCAGAAGGAAGCGCCAGGCAGCAATCCGGCTCAAATGCCGGGCCGGCCATCGCATAAAGTCCTGCTCCATAAGCTTTGCGGACAACAACAGATATTTTCGGCACGGTTGCTTCGCTCATAGCAGAAATCATCTTCGCGCCATGGCGGATAATTCCTGCTTGTTCCACTTTGGTCCCGATCATAAAGCCTGGAATATCAGCAAGGAACAGCAGCGGAATGTTGAAGGCATCACAAAGGGCAATAAATTTTGCCGCTTTATCTGCTGAATCATGGAAAAGTACGCCACCCTTGACCTTTGGCTGATTTGCAATGATACCGATGGATTCACCATCCAGCCGGGCTAGCCCAGTAATTAGCTCAGGTGCGAAAAGTTTTTTAATTTCACAAAAGCTATCCTCATCAATTAGCCTGTCAATTAAATCGTACATATTAAATGGTGCGTTTTGGTTTGCAGGAATTAGTTCCTCCATGCTTTTTTCAAATTCTCTTACACTCTTTGAATCAAGAATCGGCGGCTTTTCGCGGAAATTTGCCGGGAAGTAGGACAGATAGCTTCTTGCATAATCAATCGCTTCTTCCTCAGATTTGACCAGTACATCTCCGCACCCTGAAACCGAACAATGCATTTTTGCTCCTCCCATTTGTTCTTCGGTTACTTTTTCACCGATAACCATTTCTGCCATCCTTGGTGATCCAAGATACATGGAAGCATTTCCATCTACCATCACGACGATATCACAGAAAGCTGGGATATAAGCCCCGCCTGCAGCTGATGGACCGAATAATAAGCAGACTTGAGGGACTTTTCCAGATAGTTTCACCTGATTATAAAAAATTCGGCCTGCTCCCCGCCTTCCAGGGAACATCTCAACCTGGTCGGTAATCCGTGCCCCGGCTGAGTCAACAAGATATAGCAATGGCACATTCAATTTTCCGGCTGTTTCCTGGATCCTGATGATTTTTTCAACCGTCCGCGATCCCCAGGAACCTGCTTTTACTGTTGAATCATTCGCCATGACACATACAGTCCTGCCGCCAATTTTGCCGATCCCGGTGACAACCCCGTCTGCTGGAAGGCCATCCTTCATACAATTTGCAAAAAATGCATCTTCAATTTCCACATCATTATCAAACAAATGCTTTAAACGTTCGCGGACAAACAGCTTACCTTTTTCCGCATTTTTTTCATGATATTTAACAGAACCGCCCTTGCTGATTTTCTCTACGGTTTCCACCAGTTTCTCCTGCAATGACATCGTCTTTTTATCCCTCCCTGTTATTTGCCTGTATATACGGGCATTCGTTTTTCCTTAAATGCCTGAAGCCCTTCTTTCCGGTCTTCACTATGAATCGTAGTTTCATAGCACATTTCCTCTATTCTCAAACCGGTAGCCAGGTCTGTTTCCATTCCATTATTGATTGCTTTTTTCGCTGCATAAAGCGCTAAAGGTGCATTTTTAACAATTTCCCGGGCAAGCTCTAGAGCAGCGGGCAGTAATTCATCTGCAGGAACGGTTCTACTTGTGATACATAACTGTTCGGCTTCTTGAGCAGAAATCCTCTTGGCTGTAAAGATCAATGCCTTCGCAGCCGAGACACCGATAAGACGCGGAAGCCGCTGGGTGCCACCAGCTCCAGGTATTATTCCAAGAGAGGTTTCGGTAAGTCCCATCCTCGAATGCTCAGCCGAAATTCTGATGTCGCATGCAAGCGCCAATTCAAGACCACCGCCAAAAGCCGCACCGTTAATGGCTGCTATTACGGGCTGGGGCAGACTCTCAACTCCATTAATTGCATCCCTGATAGCAGCCACAGCCTGCCTGACCTCTGTCTCATTCATCCCGGAACGTTCCTTCAGGTCAGCACCTGCACAAAAAGCCTTATCACCCGCACCTGTAATTATCAAACAGCGAACACTTCCATCATGCCGGAATTTAGCTATTTCAGCTGAAAGTTCGCTTAGCATTTGTTTTGACAAGGCATTTGCTGCTTGAGGACGATTTAAAACCAGAAGTGATATTCCCTCATCATACCGATGAATTTCAATCAACTTATCCATTTATTTCACTCCCTGGGAACTTATGCAAGTTACTAGAAACATTATAAACTGCCATCTGGTGGCTAGGTAAATTCCTTTTTAATTTTTCCTGGAGCAGTAAAGCTGCCTGCATTATTTTTTTCTCATCAATTCCGGTTTGAATATTCTTCAAGCCCTTTCATATTTGGGACAAGTGCTGCATAAATAACATAAGGGTTCCTTGTTATTCCGCCGGCAACCTTCACAGCATCACCGAGCTGAGGTATCATTTTGGATGGACAAATGATGTGATTTCGATATACTGAAGCCCAGTTTTTAGAAAGGGCATTAATCCAGGCAATTTTGTCCTCAGTAGATAAAATCTCTTTTTCATTTTGAAGTCCATTACGCGGTCCCACTTCTTTAAGTTTGATAGAAACTGGCCATTTCCTAGTCCATCCCCTACTCAATAAAGGCGAGTACATCGCCCTCGTTTACAAAATCTCCTTCTGCTACTTTTATCTCCTTTACCGTGCCGTCTTCTTCAGCAGCGATCGGGATTTCCATTTTCATTGATTCCAGGATGATGATGTCCTGTCCGTTCGTAACACTGTCACCCTCAGCCACTATAATTTTCCAAACGCTTCCCGCCATACTTGCTTTTACTTCTGACATACATGCTTCCTCCTTAAACTAAGATGAAATTGTGGATTGCTTATAATGTTTTTCCACAAAATTAGTGGTCGTTTCAGCTTTTTTGAACGCTTCATGAGCGACAACCTTCTGCAGCATTGGAATATTGGTCTTGATTCCGTCTACTTGATAGTCCCCAAGTGCTTTTTCCAGCTTCGTGATTGCTTGTTCCCTATTTTCACCCTTTACCACCAATTTCGCGATCATCGGATCGTAAAAATGTGTAACTGTCGATGTTTCTCCTATCGCCAGCTCATGGCGAACTCCAGTTCCTGATGGCAGCTTGAGCCCGGTGATTTTTCCGGGAGAAGGGTAAAAGGTTACCGGATCTTCCGCATAAATACGCACTTCTATCGCATGTCCGTCAAGAGTTATATCACTCTGGCTAAACCGCAGTTTATCGCCTGAAGCTATCCGGATCTGCTGTTCTACCAAATCCAGCCCCGTTATCTCTTCGGTTACCGGGTGCTCTACCTGAAGCCTGGTATTCATTTCAAGAAAATAGAAGTTTTTCTCGCTATCTACTAAAAATTCAATTGTGCCTGCATTGCTGTAGCCAATTGCCCGCACTGCCCCGACGGCTGCCTCCCCCATCCGGGAACGGGTTGCCTGATCAAGGAATGGGGATGGTGCCTCTTCTACAACTTTTTGATGCCGGCGTTGAATTGAGCAGTCGCGCTCCCATAAATAAACGGCATTTCCTTGCTCGTCGGCCAAAACCTGAATTTCAATATGCCTAGGCTCCTGAATCAGTTTTTCAAGAAACATCGCACCATCTCCGAAAAACATTTGAGCCCGCTTCTGGTTTCCTTCATAAGCTTTCCGCAGTTCTTCTTCATTATGGACAGCCTGCATGCCAATGCCGCCGCCACCTGAAGAGGCTTTTAGCATAATCGGATAACCGATTTCCAATGCGATGTTTGCAGCTTCCTCTACATCCTTCAATGGCCTGCTAATTCCGGGAACAAGTGGAAGGCCCGCAGCTTCCATCGTTTTTCTTGCCTCAACCTTGCTTCCCATGCTTTGAATGACTTCCGGGGAGGGGCCGATAAAAATAAGTCCCTCTTCCTTGCACTTTCTTGCAAATCCGGCATTTTCGCTTAAAAAACCGTATCCCGGGTGGACTGCGTCGCATCCCGCAGATTTGGCAATTTCAAGTATCTTATCAGTATTCAGGTAGCTTTCCTGGACTCGGGGACCTCCAAGCAAATAAGACTCATCTGCTTCTGAAACAAAAGGAGCATCACTGTCAGCCTCCGAATATACAGCGACCGATTTTATGCCCATTCTTTTGCAGGTCCTGATAACTCGGGAAGCAATTTCACCCCGATTGGCAATAAGGATTTTTTCGATCATAATTGACACCACCTATTTCGTTTTTTCAGTTAATAGATCTAACGATTGCACCTTCAGCTTATACTTTTGGATCTTACCTGACGCGGTCATTGGGTACTGATCCGTAAATTCGATATACGTGGTATTTTATGGCGTGATATTTCCCCTTCACAAAACGATTTGATATCCTGCTTGGACAGGCTTGTTCCTTCTTTCGGAATAATCCATGTCATCCTTCTTCACTATATTTCTTATCCGGCACACCGATAATCTGGACATCAAGGACCAAAGGGTGCTAATAAAGGATTCTTTTATTTCCCTCGGATAATCATATCCTTTAGCCTGCCTGTTATTTTGCAGTAGCTGTTTTCATCCATCACAGCAAGTCTCCTGTATGAATTACGACCGCATCCCTATCACCTTAATTAAGGGCTGCTTCTTCCAATAACTTCCTACCGTCAATTGCAATAAATCAGCCATCGATATCCCCCTATTTGAAGTGCTATGCACTTTACTAGTTACAAAAATAGGTGAACGCTATCTTCTGGAATCCTTGTATGTGTGCCTTCCACGGCCTTCCCTTAACAGCCTAGCTGTCTTGCGATTACTAGTCTTTGAATCTCTGAAGTTCCTTCTCCGATTTCCAATAGTTTGGCATCTCTTAAATAGCGCTCCACTTCATATTCACGCATATAGCCGGAGCCCCCGTGGATCTGGATTGCCTGATTGCAGGCACGGAACGCCATTTCAGAGGCAAAAAGCTTTGCATAAGCTGATTCTTTTGTAAAAGGTTTTCTCTGGTCCTTAAGCCAGGCTGCCTTATATACCATGTTTCTTGCCAATTCAATTTCCATCGCCATATCGGCAAGCTTGAACTGGATAGCCTGGAAATTGGAAATCGATTTGCCAAACTGTATGCGTTCCTTGGCAAAAGCGAGTGATCTTTCCAAAGCGGCCTGGGCAAGACCGACAGCCAGTGCTGCTATCGAGATTCGTCCGCCATCAAGCGTATATAAAAATTGTTTGAAGCCTTTTTGAGGATCGCCAAGAAGATTTTCTCTCGGAATTCTGACATCTTCTAAAATGATCTCACATGTATTGGAAGCCCTTACTCCCATTTTTTCATAATTACAGTTAATGGTTACTCCCTTTGCATCAGTAGGAACAATAAATGCTGAGATGATGTTTTTGCCCTTTTCATCTTTTCCGGATACTGCGGTTACTGTGATAGTCCGGGCATAACCGGCGTTTGTGATCCAGCATTTCTCTCCATTTATCACATACTCCTCTCCGTCCAGTACAGCTCTTGTCCTCGTTCCTCCGGCATCTGATCCAGCATTTGGCTCTGTTAAACCAAATGAGGCCAGCGTTTCACCCTTTGCAAGCGGTACAAGGTATTTCTGTTTCTGTTCTTCTGTCCCAAAATAATAGATTGGGCCCGCTCCAAGTGAAACTGCCGCTGCATAACTTAATCCCGTTCCGCCGCATGCCTTGCCAATTTCTTCGACTGCAATAGCATAGGAGATAGTATCGCCGCCAGAACCTCCATATTGTTCAGGGAACGGAATTCCAAGCAATCCCAGCTCCCCCATCTTTTTAAAGACATCCTCTGCAAACTTGGATTTTTCATCCAATTCTTTGGCAACCGGCTTAATTTCTTTTTCGGCAAATTCACTCACCATGTCTTTGATCATCTGCTGTTCTTTTGTTAATGCAAACTCCATTGGTTACCCTCCTGAATGTTTTTTGTAAGCGCATTCATTCATAACCTTACAAACCACCTTAGACCGACTGGTTGGTCTGTCCTGTACAAAATTCATTGTTATTTTTTTTATGGCTGGCTGCTGATTTGGATAAAAAGTAGGCACGATAGGTGCTGGAGCGCTTTTTTTCTTCTGTTAGCAATGACTGGAGCACAAGATCAACATAAATATCGGCAATTTCCTCAATGGTGTACTTTCCTTCCTTTTGGTACCATTTATGCGTCCAATTCACCATGCCAAGAATGCTCATGCCGGTTATTTCTACAGGCAATTCATTTCTGAATTCCCCAGATGCCATTCCTTCCCTCAATACCTGGAACAGAACATTTTTATAGGAATCCCGCTTGACTTTAATTGCTTTTTCATATTGAGGCTTTAAGTACGTGCTTTCCTGGTAAAATACTGTAAGATGCGGTTTATAGAGGTCAAATACTTTTACAAATGATGTAATGATTTTCTGCAGTTGTTCCGTGGGGGTTTGACTAGTTGCGTTTGCTTCCTGAGCTTTCGTTAAAACATATGAAATAAAATAATCATGAATGACAAAAAGAAGCTCATCCTTTGAATGAAAGTGGTGGTAAAAACCACCTTTTGAAGTGCCGCTTTCCCTGACAATGTCGTTTACTGTGACACCGTGAAAGCCGTGTTTTTCGAAGAGTACCAGTGATGTTTCGATGATTCGTTCCTTAAGATCCGTAATATCCCCCTCCCTACACACCAATAATGAAAATCTGTTTTGATTTTAGCAATTCATTCAAAATTTTGTCAATTCTTCAGATTTACCTTAATGTCCGGATTGATTTTCTTTAACTCAGCGGCAAATGCCTCTTTATCCTTAGGTGAAATAATTACGCTATCATACATGTTAAAAACAATTTCTATTCTATCAAAAGAAAGCGCCGGGCTTGAGACTGGGTTGCGTGTTTTATTTAGAGAGCGGATTGTATAGATATCAATCCGTTTTCTTATTGGCCCTGCTGAAACAAGCAGAATGTTATCCGTAATTTCGTAGTACGTTGTCAGCCAAAGCCAGCCGATAAATAGTGCCAAGAGCACTCCAATAACGATGGGCCCCAGGCCTTCTTCGTTAATATCAATAATCCCTGTTATTAGAGCGGCTGTTGCTGTTCCCCAGAGAATGAGTGACAGAATTGGACTTTTTTCAGAGTAAAATCTCATATCTTTTCACCTCAGTTCCTTATCATGCAATTCTCTGCAAGTCACTGGAATTCCTTCTGCAAAATTGGACATTATTCGTTGAAATATTCTAAAGTATGCTTTTTTAATCGGAATGCTGCTGGCCCGTTAAAGAGATTTAAAAGATTCTCCTGAAAAACCAAGCGAAATCCACATAAGCTAATTACATGCACATTATATCACTTTAATAGCAGTTGCTATCAAACTGATAGCCATTTCCTAGGGAGTAGTGTAAATTCTTTTTAAAAGCTAAAGGAGGCAGCAATAAGTGACAATAATACTGAAACTTGAAATAGTTCTTAGCAAAGAGTGATTAAATTAAGCGACAAATCACTCTGGGAAGAAAAAAAGCCCTGCTCTTGGTCAGGGCTTATAACCATGTATGTTTGTCAGCAGATAGTTTCTCGGCGTCCCAAAATGTACAATTTCGTCATATTCCGGCAATCTTGATTCAAAGTGAATATAAATAGGGCTATCCAGCAGCCACGGAAAATGACAGAAAAATAAGGAGTCTCCCTGTGTAATTGCCTGAAGCGCTAAATCCATTTCTTTTCGGAAGATCATATATCTGACCTTAGTGATATTTTCGTCAAATTCTCCCCCGTTCACATAAACCCTGCCTGACAGGATATACTGGCCCATTTTAGGGAGCCATTCAGCTAATATTTCATCACGCAAGGAAGCGTTTATCCGGGAATAATCATACTGGCAGCCAACGCTTAGAAAAAGATCGCCCGTTAAGTCCGAATGAGTTACCGTATATTTGCGGCCATCAACAGGCATACATTCTGTTACCGGCGGAAAATATATCACGGACAGCTTTTCAGGATTAAGCTTTGACATGGCAAGCAAATCTCCCTTCGTCAGGTTTCTTGCCATATCTTATGATAATCGCCCAAAAATGGTTCCAATTTTGCCGGGTTCTATTTAATTTGCTTACTTGATGCACTTACCATCCGCCACTCTCCGTTTTCATAAAACCAAACAGAGGTTATTTCTGCAAGCGCATCAGCGCGATAAGCTCCACTTACCCTCTGGATCCCTTTTAGTCCTTTACCGCTGGGGAGCCTCACAATTTTCATAACAGAATAAAGGTCAACCATCAATTCTGTAGGTTCATTCAGTTTTCCATTGCTATACAAACCTAATCTCGCATAGTCTTTTTTTCTATTCCTCACATCGATCATTACCGGTTTCTGTCCTGCTAAAGCAATAGACGCTTTGTAATCATCCTCAAATTGTGCCGTTGCGGACACGGAGGGCGGGGACGAAAGATTCTTTGCGTTGCCTTCCGCAAAGGAATATACATAGCTGTTTATCGTTCCACCGCTTCCGCCGGTACTGACATTAACAAGGACATCCTTAACCTTATCGCGATTAAAATCTGCGAATTTCATTATTGGCTCATATCCTCCGTCCAGCTGTACTTTTTCTTGCTTCCCATTTTTCTCCTTCACAACAAGATAAATGGTTTTAAAAAAGGAGCTGTTATCTTCGTAAGGAATTCCCATCAGTGACACCTTGTCCCGGCCACGGTCACCTGTCACATCTTTTTTAACCGTTTTGATTAGCACCTCTTTAGACGCCTGCTCATTTGCCGCATTCGCATGCTGAAGCCCAAGGACAGAAATGACAATAATAAACAAATAAGCGCCTATTAGAATCAATCTTTTTTTCATGTATCTTCACCTTTCCTTTCCACAATAGCTCCCCCCTCTTTGCCTTTTTCATCCGGCTGGCACGCTTAATGTAGTACTGAGTGCTGCCATGGAGAGTTTGATCATTTCGTGGTTTGCTTCTGGCGCAGATATTTTTTGTCATGCATAAACATACTCCAAAAATAAACGAAACCTGGAAACAATATGGCAAAGCCAACCACATAGGTTGCAAACACAGCCCTAAACGAAGCCGGGTCTGTAAACCCAGACTGAATCGTTACGTCAGGATACACCATATATGGCAAATGAGCCTTTCCATACACATAGCTGGCTATTAAATATTGGATGCAAACTGCTACAACTGCGAGACGGGGCATCCCTTTTACATCCTTTTTTGTTAATGAAGGCAAAAATAATGCAATCCCGCTAATCACAAAAAAACCAACTGATACAAGCAGCAGCGGCAGATCATCCATCATCCGGTCATAGAGCCATCTGGCTTCCCGCTGCAATGTCAGCATGATTGCGAACGCCATCAGCAGGGATACAGGCCCAAGAATCATAGCATCCCTTCGATAAACCCGGTAGGCGTCCGGTGCATTAGACGTTTTGGAATAATCTGACAAAAGCAAGGAAGACAAAAACAATGTACTGCTTATGGCAAAAGCTACAAATGAGTATTCATTCGGACTGGTAAACAGGCGTTCCATATTAAGGGTATGCCCTTCTCCAACACGTTCCACAAATCCTCCATGAGTTATCGGCAGGACACTTATCAGCAAGCCGGGAATGATAATGCCTGCTATCCCTGAAATATAGGTAAGGGCTTTTTTGTAATCCTCCGCGTTATGGGAAAATACCAAAAAAGCACTTCGGAGAGTAA
Source organism: Peribacillus saganii (assembly GCF_003429095.1). Taxonomy (GTDB): domain Bacteria; phylum Bacillota; class Bacilli; order Bacillales; family DSM-1321; genus Peribacillus; species Peribacillus saganii. Next base: position 173,205 of record NZ_QVTE01000016.1, on the reverse strand, counting down.
GCAAAAGCAGGATCGCGCTTCCTGGGATCAATAGAATAGTTCCCAGTGTATACGCGGCCCCCGGAAACATGCTGTATACTGCAACTACCAAAGCGACAATAAAAGTGTTCGTCACTTCCCATGTTGGGGATAAATACCTGTTAGCAATATTTGTTGCCTTCGTTTTTGATTTATTCAGATAAAACATGGACCAAAAACCAGCACCAAAGTCCATGGTTGCCATAACCGAATAGATGAAGACAAATCCCCATAGCACGGTAACGGCTAATAACGCTTCTGACATAGCATGAGAGCCTCCTTATGAGTTGGAATTAAGTGAAAACGGGCCATGCTTTTCGTCTTTCGCTAAATCATCACTTACTGTATGACGCTTGAAATAATAAAGCAGTACAAACACCACTGATGCAGCGAGAATTGCATACACAATTACAAATAAAATAAACAGCACTCCCAGATTAGTCGCGGTTGTCACCGATTCCTCTGTCGAAAGAATACGGTAAATATTCCAAGGCTGTCTGCCAGTGCAGGCAAATATCCATCCAAATTCAATTCCAGCTACTGCGAGCGGTCCTGAAAGACAAAAAGCCCACATAAATATTTTTGGATATTTTTCCTTCTTTAAAAACTTTCTCCAAACAATTCCCGCAGCGGACAGAAGTATCAAGAATGTTCCAATAAAAACCATGCCATTGAAAAGCGTGTGAACAAATAAAGGCGGCCAATATTCTTCTGGAAAATCATTTAGGCCAACCACTTTTGTATCAAAGCTGTTCCCCGATAAAAAGCTTAAAGCCCAGGGAATTTCAATCCCAAATTTCACTTCCTGCGTTTCCCTATCAGTAAAACCGCCAATTGTCAGTGGTGCATGAGTCTGAGTTTCAAAAAGGCCCTCTGCAGCAGCGAGCTTCTCAGGCTGCGTTTCATGAAGCATTTGCGTTGTATCATGCCCGTTCAGAGCTGTGGCAAAAGAGAAAATCAATCCCAGGATAAGGCTAAGCATGAGGGCTTTTTGATGAAATTCATAAACACGGTTGCTCAGTCCTCTTCTCAGCATTTTAAATGCCGAAACGGAAGCTATGACAAATGCCCCTACAGTATAAGCAGAAAACGACACGTGGAGAGCAGATGTAAGGAAGCTAGGGTTAAAAAAAGCAGCCCATGGATCAACATCTACGATCCTGCCATCTTCCACCCGAAACCCTGCCGGTGTTCCCTGAAATGCGTGAACATTGGTAATTAATATGGCCGATGCGACAGCACCAAAAGCCACTAGTGAAAGAGCTGCAATCCTCATCCAGGAAGAAATACGATTAGCAGCATACACATAAATTGACATAAATAGCGCTTCAATCAGGAATGCGTAAATTTCAATTTGGAACGGCAAAGCCATCACCCGGCCAATGACTTCCATGAATCCTGGCCAAAGCAACGACAATTGGACCCCAGCGATAGTACCTGTGGGAATACCCACTCCCAACAGTACCGCAAAGGTTTTTGTCCATCGGTTAGCCATGATTGCATAATCACGGTCCTTTGTTTTTTGATACAATAATTCAGCCGCCAGCATCATCATCGGAAGCCCGACTCCGATGGTGGCAAAAATAATATGAAAGGCCATGGTAGTCCCGAACATCGACCTGGCAATCGTTAAATGATCCATCTTTCTCATCCTTTCGCTTTTTAAGGTAATCTTAGCGTTACCAAATACCGAAAAAATATCTATTATTTGGCTAACAAAATATCAGGAAATGCAAAAGTCTTCGAGCTGGTTTATATGGCTGTTTCTTTGGTACCAGAGTATTTCGGCTCTCTTTACAAAATTATTCCGGTATACTATTATGAGTTGAATAATTTTATAGAAAGAGCCATCAACAATTTTCGGGAACAAAGATCTTTTTAGAAAGAACTGCTTCCGTCTTAAACGAAAGGAAGAAAAAGAAGATGGGGAATGAACATGAAAATTCACAACTTAACAGAGGGCTTGAGGAAAGACATATTTCATTAATGTCACTTGGTGCTGCGATCGGTGTCGGGCTTTTTCTTGGATCGGCGTCGGCAATCAAGCTGGCAGGCCCGGGCATCCTCCTTGCGTACGCTGCGGGCGGACTGGCAATCTTCTTCATCATGCGGGCGCTAGGCGAAATGGCGATCAAAAATCCTGTTGCTGGTTCCTTTAGCCGTTATGCCAGCGATTATGTAAGCCCTTTAGCTGGTTATTTAACCGGCTGGAATTATTGGTTTCTCTGGGTCGTTACCTGTATGGCGGAAATTACCGCAGTGGGAATTTATATGGAATTTTGGTTTCCTGATACAGAGCGATGGATGTGGGCCCTTGCTGCCTTAATCATCATGACTTCGGTAAACTTTCTGGCCGTCAAGGCCTATGGGGAGCTTGAGTTTTGGTTTGCTCTTATTAAGATCGTGACTATTGTGGCTATGATTATCATAGGGGCCGGAATGATTTTCTTCGGGCTGGGTAACGGAGGAGTAGCTACTGGATTTGGCCATCTAGTCAACAATGGCGGATTTTTTCCAAATGGCTTCTCCGGTGTCCTGATGTCACTGCAAATGGTTATGTTTGCATACCTTGGCATAGAAATGATCGGTGTCACCGCCGGAGAAGTAAAAAATCCGAAGAAATCAATTTCGCGTGCCATCGATACTGTTTTCTGGAGAATATTGATTTTTTATGTGCTGTCATTAGCAGTCATAATGTCCATTTACCCATGGAATCAAATTGGCTCAGAGGGAAGCCCATTTGTACTAACATTTGAAAAAATTGGGATTGCCGGCGCTGCCGGAATTATCAATTTCGTTGTCCTGACCGCAGCACTTTCTTCGTGTAACAGCGGGATTTTCAGTACAGGCCGGATGCTTTTCAATCTGGCTGAGCAAGGTGAAGCTCCAAGAAGCTATGGAAAGGTAACGAAAAATGGCGTGCCCGGTAAAGCACTGCTCGCTTCGGCGGGTGCTCTCCTGATTGGGGTCTGCCTGAACTATATAGTACCGGCCAAGGTGTTTACATGGGTAACAAGCATTGCAACATTTGGAGCTATCTGGACATGGGCAACTATTTTAATCTCGCAATTGAAATTCCGAAAGAAACTAACTTCTGAAGAATTTGACAAGCTGGAATATAAAATGCCACTTTTCCCATATAGCAATATTTTAGCGCTCCTGTTTTTAATTGTTGTCATAGCCGTCATGGCATATGTCCCTGATACTAGAATCGCACTCATAGTTGGCCCGCTCTGGTTTTTTATCTTAATTGCTGTCTATTACAGCAAAGGGCTGCATAGACGATAGAATAAGGAGAACCCTTGCCAGCATAATTGGCAAGGGTTTTTGTTTGTGGCTATGAAAAGTAGTTGTTAGTTTTTTAGGATTTAATATATAGAAGCAATCTAAATGAACGAGTAATTATGATTTACTAGTAAAAACGTGCAGGATGAAAGGAAGCATTAAATAATATTGCTTACATTTTATTAAAGCAAAGCTTTTCTTATTAACCTGTTGTATTCACTCCAAAAATCCATATACATCTCTTTGTCAAAGTTATCTGTAATTCTTTTTTCTTTCGAGCTGTCAAACCATCTTTTAGCTTGCTGGGCAAAAGAAAGAATTTGATTTTGGTATTCATTTCGGCTTACTGTAGCCACGAGTCCTGGGTAATGAACACTCCCCGTCTGCGGGTTTGTGGTAGTCACTTTTACAAAATCGGATAAAATTACTTTATCGTTTTTATGCTTTACAGACCAATGAATTGAAATGGGGCAGCCCATCATTAAAATGAGACCGCAGCCGTGGAGAATAAGCCCCTCTTCCTTTTCTGGATCACAAGTATAATCCCTATCAAGCGTTCTTAACAGTGCTAATGCAGACTCACTGATTCCCCATTCCTCCTCTATACCAGTTTGTGTGAGAATAGTACCGTTAATATTTAAGTATATTTCACCATGAGAACATACATCTGTATCCTCGTCAGTAAGCCATCTTTGATTTTCAATTTTTAATATAAAGGAATTTGATTTTTCCATTTAACATTCACCTTATCTTTTGGGATTTCGTGAAACATTTTTCACATGCAGGGTCCTCCAAAATTGATTAATGACCTACTTGTATTGTCATAAATTTATCGAGAAATCGATATATTCCAATTGTTGACGATAAAAATAGCCAGGTCGACGAAATAGACCAAAAGCTGATGAAAAAATGTACCAAGTCGCCGATTTTATATTTACGTCCTTTCCCCGGGAGGTATATGACCTTTAAAAGCAGTGATATATTGAAAAATATTAACGATAGTATGATGAAAGTTGACGATAATAGATGATAATCCGACTTATAAAAGCAGTACTGCCACTTCAAACATATAACCTTGGCAGGCTAGTGTAAAAATACTTCCTTTAAGTCAATCATCTACCTTTTGTTGTGTAATATTAACGGATCTTTATAACAACTGATGTAATATACCCCCCCTAATTTTAGGCAGCTGACATCAATTTATGCAGAAACCCTGCACGCAAAAACTGCGGCAGGGTTTCCTTATATCCTTATTATTCAACTGGAGGATCGGTTTCATTCTCCTGGACGGTTTTCCACATTTCTATGACTTTGCCGCTTTCGGCTTCATCAATTAAATATGAACCGTTCATATAGCGGTCGCTATTTTTCAGCTGTGCAACCGGTATGCTTTCAATTGTACCTTTTTGGGATTCAATAAAGATTGTATCTCCCTTTTGTCCAATTGTAACACCGATGATTCTATGCGGATTTGATTTTAGTTCTCGAAGCATAACAAGGCCTCTCTTCGCCCTGCTTGTTTTTTCGAACTCGGACATCTTCATTTTTTTAACAGCTCCGCGCTGGGTTGCAATGATGACAGAATCTGACTGAGAGTCCTCAATAACTTGTCCTCCCACGACAAAATCCCCGTCCTTCAAGCTTATCCCTTTAACCCCGGCTGCACGGGCACCAACAATGCTCACTTCTTCTTCATCAAACCATAACGCATAACCGAAGTAGGTGGCTAGGAATAACTCTGACTTGCCAGTAGTGAGATGCACATCAATTAACGAATCTTCGCCTTTAATGTTGACGGCAACCAATGGTTTCGAATATCGCTGGGCTTTATAAGCCGCTAATTCGGTTTTCTTGACCATGCCGTTCTTTGTAATAAACAGTAAATATCTTTCTGAATCAAATTCTTTGATTGGAATAGCCTTGATGATTTGTTCATCGCGGTCTATCGGAATTATATTGGCAATATGCTGTCCAATATCTTTCCAGCGTATATCAGGCAGCTGATGGACAGGACAGAATAGATAATTGCCCTTGTTGGTAAAAAGAAGGAGCACATCTGTCGTATTTACCTCATATTGACCTAATATCCTGTCTGATTCCTTCATGCCGAACGATTGTCCGCCAGATGCTGCATAAGAACGAAGAGAAGTACGCTTTACATAGCCTTCTTTAGTGACGGTAGCCATTACATCCTCACTGGCAATTAGAACCTCGAGATTGATTTTGATTTCTTCGATTTGATCCTCAATCCGTGAACGGCGCTCATCATTAAAGTCTTTTTTGACTTCTTTCAATTCTTTCTTTATAACACTCTGGAGCTTTCGTTCATTATCCAAAATAGACATTAGTTCGGCAATTTTCTTTTCAAGCTCTTCAGCTTCTGCTTGAAGCGCCGTGATGTCTGTATTTGTTAATCGATAAAGCTGGAGAGATACAATTGCTTCAGCCTGTGGTTCTGTAAAACCAAACTTGGCAATCAGATTGTCCTTTGCATCCCGTTTGTCATTCGAAGCACGGATGGCGGCAATGACCTCATCTAAAATAGATAATGCCTTCATTAGTCCTTCAACAATATGGGAACGGTCACGAGCCTTTTCAAGCTCAAATCGTGACCTGTTGATAATAACTTCTTTTCGGTGGTCAATATAGGCATCCAGAAGCTTTTTAATCCCCATAAGCACTGGGCGCTTCTTATAAATGGCAACCATATTGAAGTTGTATGCAACCTGAAGATCGGAGTTTTTATATAAATAATTCAGTACGCCGGCACCATCTGCATCCTTTTTCAATTCAATAACAATCCGAAGTCCAGTTCGGTCCGTTTCATCCCGGACTTCCGAGATACCTTCGACTTTGCGGTCAAGCCGGAACTCATCAATTTTTTTTACAAGATTGGCTTTATTGACTTCATACGGAATTTCCGTAATCACGATTTGCTGTTTGCCGCCGCGGATGTCTTCAATCTCCGCTTTTCCTCGGATAATAATCTTGCCTTTACCAGTTTCATAGGCCTTTTTGATACCATCTACACCTTGAATGATGCCGCCAGTAGGAAAATCAGGACCTTTAATTACGGTCATAAGTTCATCGACTGTACAATCCGGCTTCTCAATACGCATGATTGCCGCATCTATCACTTCGCCTATTTGATGAGGCGGGATTTCTGTTGCATATCCTGCAGAAATACCAGTGGACCCATTGACAAGAAGGTTCGGGTAAAGAGCAGGAAGGACAACCGGTTCATTTGAAGTGTCATCAAAGTTCGGAACAAACTCGACCGTTCGTTTATCGATATCCTTGAGCAGTTCGCCGGCAATCGCAGAGAGCCTTGCTTCTGTATAACGCATGGCAGCCGGCGGATCGCCGTCGATGCTCCCGTTGTTCCCGTGCATCTCGATCATTAGTTTGCGAAGCTTCCAATCCTGGCTCATCCTCACCATGGCGTCATAAACCGAGCTGTCGCCATGCGGATGGAAATTACCAATTACATTCCCGACCGTTTTCGCCGACTTTCTAAATGCCTTTTCATGGGTATTGCCTTCTTCATGCATCGCAAATAGGATTCGCCGCTGAACAGGCTTCAAGCCGTCACGCGCATCAGGAAGCGCGCGATCCTGGATAATATATTTACTATAGCGGCCAAAACGGTCGCCTATTACCTCTTCTAGAGGCAAGTCACGAAATTTTTCAGTTGCTGACATCTGCCTGGTTGTCCTCCTCTATCATCGAAATATTTTCATTATCCAAAATATTCGAATCTTCTTCGAGACCAAAGGCAACATTTGATTCAATCCACTTCCTGCGCGGCTCCACCTTGTCACCCATCAGCGTCGTAACCCGCCGCTCGGCACGGGCAGCATCATCAATCCGAACACGTATTAATGTTCTTGTCTCCGGATCCATGGTTGTTTCCCATAATTGGTCTGCATTCATTTCTCCAAGCCCTTTATAGCGCTGAAGCATATACCCGCGGCCTACTTTTTTGATTACATCCTGGAGATCGTCATCGCTCCAGCTGTACTCTATTACTTCCTTTTTACCGCTCCCTTTGCTCACCTTGTAAAGCGGCGGCAGGGCAATATATACCTTACCGGCTTCAATTAGCGGCTTCATGTAGCGATAAAAGAATGTCAGCAAAAGCACCTGGATATGGGCGCCATCCGTATCGGCATCCGTCATGATAATGATTTTATCGTAATTTATGTCTTCCACGTTAAAATCAGGGCCTACTCCCCCGCCAATTGCATGGATAATCGTATTGATCTCTTCATTTTTAAAAATATCCTGAAGCTTTGCCTTTTCTGTATTGATTACCTTACCCCGGAGCGGCAGCACTGCCTGGAATCGGCGATCGCGGCCCTGTTTTGCCGAACCGCCTGCAGAGTCACCCTCAACCAGGTATAATTCATTCCTTTGAGGATTGCGCGATTGGGCAGGAGTCAGCTTACCTGAAAGGATTGCTTCCGATTTCTTCCGCTTCTTTCCGCTTCTCGCTTCCTCTCTGGCTTTACGTGCAGCTTCCCTGGCCTGGAAAGCCTTAATTGATTTCTTTACCAGCAAGGTACCTGTCTCCGGATTTTCTTCAAAGAAATAAGCGAGATGCTCTGAAACTATCGAATCAACCGCCGATCGTGCATCGCTTGTCCCCAGCTTGCTTTTAGTCTGGCCTTCAAATTGAAGCAGTTCTTCTGGAATCCTGGCTGAAATAATAGCTGACAGACCCTCGCGGATATCAGACCCTTCAAGGTTTTTATCCTTTTCCTTCAACAGGCCGGTCTTTCTCGCATATTCATTGAAAGCCCTTGTCATAGCCGTTTTGGCACCCACTTCATGGGTCCCACCGTCCTTGGTGCGGACATTATTGACAAAGCTTAGGACGTTTTCAGAAAAGCCGTCATTAAATTGAAAAGCAAAGTCAATTTCAATTCCATTTTGTTCGCCTTCAAAGCTGACCACCTGGTGAAGCGTGTCTTTTTCTTCGTTTAGGTAGGCAACGAAGGCTTCTATTCCATTTTCAAAATAAAAAAGGTCCTGATTGTCATGGCGATCATCAATCAATTCAATTTTCATCCCTTTTAACAGGAATGCTGATTCGCGCAGGCGTTCAGATAGGGTTTCATAATTGAAGGTTGTTGTTGAAAATATTGATGGATCAGGCTTAAAGTGGATCTTTGTTCCGGACTGATTCGTTTTTCCAGTCTTTTCAAGAGTAGTTAGCGGCTTTCCTCCTTCATGAAAACGCTGTTCATACACAAACCCGTCGCGTTTGATTGTAACGATGAGCCATTCTGATAAGGCATTAACTACCGAAGCACCCACTCCGTGCAGACCGCCGCTCGTTTTGTATCCTCCCTGGCCGAATTTTCCGCCAGCGTGCAAAATAGTCAAAATGACTTCAGGAGTGGGTTTGCCCATTTTATGCATACCTGTTGGCATACCGCGTCCTTTATCAGTTACGCTAATACTGTTATCTTTATGTATCCTCACAATTATATGATCGCCAAAGCCTGCCAGCGCTTCGTCAACGGAATTATCTACAATTTCATAAACAAGATGGTGAAGCCCGCGTACATCTGTACTTCCGATATACATGCCCGGACGTTTTCTGACGGCTTCAAGGCCTTCAAGCACCTGTATCGCATCGTCATTATATTCGATTGGCTTAACATTTCTAGCCACTAAAAAATCCCCTTTCGTTTCAAGCACAAAGCATCTTTACATTGCTGGCAAACGCAATCACCCAGTCTACATGCATGATGCCTACCGAACAATTCTTGCTCCAATACTATTATAAGCCAATTTAGCAAAAAGAACAAATGTTCCCACACTGTATTGAAGTATACAATTTTTTATACGGTCTCAATAAAACGCCTTATGACTTATTGTAGCGATAATTTCTTATTTGGCAAATAACCTTTCGAAAAAAAAACGCTAATTCATGTTTATTAGCTTGTGTGGAATAAATTCTTTCTATGAAAATTGTATAGGGGAATGATAGGGGAAAAGATGCAAAAGGAGCGTTACATCCGCTCCTAAATACCACAGTTAAATAAAAATTCATGGTTCTATAGTACCTATTTAGTTAATGCGTGCTCTACTTTAATGCATCGGTCCATTATGACTGTGTATCCCTTGTCCCTTAGGGAATTAAATACCTGTTCATCCACGAGACCAAGCTGGGCCCAGAACACATCAGCATCAATTTGGATAAATTCCTCAGCAACCTCGGCAAGGTATTCAGATCTGCGGAATACATTCACTATATCTACATGCCCTTCAATATCCTTTAAGGAAGCGACCGCTTTAACTCCAAGCACTTCCTGGACAGACGGATTAACCGGAATAATTTCATAGCCGTTAGCCTGCATCGCTTGGGAAACCATATATGAAGTCCTTTCTGGATTGTCGGATAAACCAACAACCGCTATACGCTTAGTCTTTTTTAGAATCTCCCTTATTTCATCTCTGCCTGGATTTTCAATCATGCCAGAAGACCTCCTTGTAATAGTTTCTAATCTACCTGATAATATTAATACCCACTATTTTAAAATTAAACATTTGCCTTCGAATTCCTTCAAAGGAAAAAGAATAAAGGTCAATAGGATGTCTGCTAGCCGTTAGAACGTCGCTTTGCGATCTGAACGGTAAGACGGTCAGTAAAAATTGCGATAATGCTTCCAAGAATCATTCCATTATTTAAAATTGAGGTGGCAATAACAGGCAATCCTGCAAATGCTTTTGGCTCCAAAAACATCACCCCTATGCCACACTTAAGAGAAAAAGCGATTACGACCTTCGTCCTATCTGGCTCTGTTTCTTTCTCAAACTCTTTCAATGCCAGGCCTAGGATATTTGTAAAAATGACGAAAGTTACCGCATATCCAACCGGGACAGGAATGGACGAAAAAAGCCTCATCATGAAAGGAAAAAAGCTTAATATGATGACAAGCAAACTGCCTAGAAAGAAAGGCAGCCGTGCTGTAAATCCGGTTGATGCAATAAACCCCGCCGCCCCCGATATCGGTACAGGTCCAACTGCACTAAAAAGGCCCCCGAGCATCTGATTGATTCCTGTGGCAAATCCGGCCCTTTTCAGACTTGCCTTCTTTATATCACCCTTGACGGCGGATTTTATCACGCTTTCAGCAACCTGGACACTCGCAATCATATTCGTTAATAAAAGCAAGGTCACAAAAGCCGAAGCAGCTATCATACCTGGTTCAAAAACAGGCGGTCCAAAAACGAAGATCCCTGGAAAAGAAATGACATTTTCTGCAGATAAATCAATAGGTTTAACCGCTCCTGTAAGGATAAACAACAGCCAGCCTGCGGCTAAAGCAATCAAAATGGCATATTGACGGATAATTCCATTAGTATGGCGGGTAAGGTAAAAGGTGAAAAAAACAACAGCCATACTCAGCGCACCAATTTTCAAATCGATTCCTTCTTTAAAAAAGCCAATCCCAAGCATTCCGCTTATAAACGACTTGCTTAACTGCAAGACAAGCAAGAGCAAAAAAACACCTGTTACAACAGGCGTAAACAATCGGCTTATCTTAGTGATAATACCCGACAGGCTAAGCAGAACAAATAACAATCCGCTGGCAACCAAAGCAGCCTGTAGCGCTTGGAGCGTATTGGCTGCAGAACCAAAAAGTGAGGCCCCAAAACCAGCATACAATGCAAAAACACCCCACCAAAGCCCGGCAGGACCTTCATTAATTGGCAGCTTGTGACCGGCGGTAACCTGGATCATTCCTGCAATCCCGAGAACCATGATAGTCCTCTGGACAAAAGCCGCGGAATCTGACGGATTTAGCTGAAATAAATCTGCAATGGCAATAGGGGCAACAATGGATGAAGCAATCATGAAAGCCGCCCATTGAACGGCACCAAATAAATTTTTCATAATATAGTCTCCCTTATGGCTTTTTGTCCAACTCATGGTAAAATGAAGAGAAACTTGAAGATGGTAAGAAAGGGCATTTATATGATTACTATTATCTCATTAATTCTAGCGTATCTGATAGGCTCGATTCCTTCAGGACTGATTATTGGCAAGGTTTTTTACAAAAAAGATATCCGGGAGCATGGCAGCGGCAACCTGGGCGGAACCAATACCTTTCGGACTCTGGGTGTTAAAGCAGGTGTCGCAGTTACGCTGATGGATGTTCTGAAAGGAACGATTGCTACCCTTGTCCCAGCTTGGCTGGGCGCCGACATACATCCCCTATTGGCAGGTGTGTTCAGTGTTATCGGACATATGTTCCCTATCTTCGCAGGCTTTCGCGGAGGAAAGGCTGTAGCCACTTCGGGAGGAGTGTTGCTTGGGTATGCCCCGTTATTGTTCCTGCTGGTATTTCTTGTGTTTGCTTTGGGGCTCTTCATTACAAAATATGTTTCACTTGCCTCAATGATTACAGCTGTATTTGCCGTTTTATACACTCTCGCCACAAACCATGAAGACATTCCCCTGCTAATAGTCCTGCTTGTTATGGCGACCTTTATTATCTACCGCCACAGGGCAAACATCCGCCGAATCAGAAATAAAACCGAGCCAAAGATAAAATGGCTCTCATCCAAAAAAAACAGACAATAAAAAACATTGATGCAGTATATACACGGCAATAATACCCTCTCAGGCAGAAAGGGTGTTATTGCTGTTTTTGAATGTTTTTTATAACACAGACGCACTGCTTAAAAAGGAAATTTATGGTCTAGCCTTAATTTCATCAACACACAAAACTACAGCATGACTGGTGTTGGAGATGCTGCAAGATAAAAAATCCCGGTGAAAGCAAATAACAGCTGCATGGCAGCTGTTACTTGGTGCTTATATAAAACAGATTATCACTGTTCTTCCGAAGGCTCTTCTGTCATGTCCGGTTCATCTTTGTCAAGATTTTCCTCATCAGCCTCTGGAACTTCGAGCTCCATATTATCTTGTTCTTCCATGTTGTCATCTTCAGGCGCTGGATCAGCTTCAGCACACCCTGCTACTAATAAACCCGCACTTAAAGGGATTGATAAAAGTAGGTTTTTAAATTTCATCATATATCATCTCCTTAGTGACGTTTAATAAATAGATACCCTAATTAATCTTATTTAAACTTTCATATTGGCGGTTTAAACACTTCAAGTATTTGATATTGTTCTGGCAGTTTATCAGTTATTGCTTAATTAATAGATCATTTTAAAATCACTTAAACAGTAGTTATGCTGAATTATCACGCATAAAAAAAGCCATTCTATTGTTTATCTAGAATGACTACAGTCCTCTTGTTTTTTAAATATTGAACTGAACTAGTCACGCATGTCGTTTCAGGACTTTACCAAAATTTCCCTTTTTATGAATTTCTAGTCTCCATCATACATTCCCGGCTAAACGTATTCCAGTGAATTGCCAGCGCTTTTCCGGCTGGAAAAAGTTACGATACGTAGCACGAATATGGGTCGATGGGGTTGCACAAGAACCTCCTCGCAGCACCATCTGATTACACATGAATTTAGCGTTATATTCTCCTAATGCTCCCTCTAATGGTTTGGATCGGGGATAGGGTGAATATGCACTACTCGTCCATTCCCAAACATCTCCAAACATTTTAAAAAGCGATTTTTGTTCCTCTAAAGAGGATAATGGATGAAAATACTGATTTTCTACAAAATTCCCCTGAGGTATGAGACCCTCTGCTGCAACCTCCCACTCCGCTTCCGTGGGCAGTCTCTTTCCCGCCCATCTTGCATAAGCATCTGCTTCGTAAAAACTTACGTGGCATACAGGTTCATCTAAATGTAATAGTTTCTCCCCCGATAGAGTAAATTGCATCCACTCTTCATTTTCTTTTCTCCAATACAGCGGAGATTGCCAGCCAAACTTCTTTACAGCTGCCCAGCCGTCGGATAGCCAAAATTCAGGTTTCTTATAACCACCGTCTTCCATAAACAATAAAAATTCCCGATTTGTAACAGGGCGATTGGCAAGTATAAATGGCTCTAACCAAACTTTATGTCTTGGTCTCTCATTATCAAAAGAAAAATCGTCCCCACTATGCCCTATTTCCAGTAATCCCCCTTGAAATTCTTTAAATAATATAGGTATCTGATCATTATTACTTGTTTTCAAAGGTGCATATACCGGAAATAATGGGTTTTGGGAAAAATTGTACTTGATGTCAGTTATAAGCAGTTCTTGGTGCTGTTGTTCATGCTGCAGACCTATTTCTAATAAACTTTTAATTTCATCGATTTCGCTTTCATTACTATTTTCCATGAGCTGAACCATATTTTCATCCACATATTTCCGATATGTATACACCTCTTCAACACTCGGTCTTGCTAATACACCTCGATGATGACGGGGATGGAATGGCCCAATCGTTTCATAATACGAATTGAAAAGATAATCAAATTGAGGATTAAGCTCCTGATAATCTTTTTTAAACTCTTTTAATATAAATCGTTCAAAAAACCAAGTAGTATGGGCTATATGCCATTTGGGCGGGCTGCTATCGGCATTGGCCTGAATGATATAATCCTCAACTTCCAGCGGTTGAACAATTTGCTCAGTGAACAAACGGACTTCCTTGTAACGTGATACTAATGCATCTTTTTTCAGAGTAATAGTCATACTTATCTTCCTTTCATAAAATATTCCCGTTATCATCAATTAAAACTGCCGTAATTGTTCTATCCTTTTGCCAGTATTACTGGATTCTTGATATTTAACTCTTTACCACATTACCTTGAGCTGGAATTGGATTCTCTTTTAATAAGCGTGCAAAGTGAATGAGATTGTATGCCATTATCCGTGCATGTTGCATTGTAAACTCATTATTTTTTCCTTCGGCTTCAATAAATGAAGGTCCCGGCCCTGCTTCTCCAACCCAGTATGTATCGACATTTGGCGGGACGGTAAACCCTATATGCGATAGACTATATAAAATAGATGCCGCCGCATGTTTCGCGCCATCTTCATTTCCAGTAATGACGGCTCCACCCACTTTGTTGTAATAAATATATTGGCCTTTATCGTTTTTTAGTCGACTTCCTCCATAAAGCCTTTCAATTGCCTGGGTTGCAATACTGCTTTTTTCTCCAAGCCAGATAGGTGTACCAATAATTAATATATCTGCTTCTTTGACTTTTCGAAAAATAGCTGGCCATTGATCTCCTGCCCCTGCGTCTTCCGTTATTCCATAAGCCATATTATAGTCAGATAAACGGAGTACATCGGATTCGACGCCTTCTTTATCAAATATTTGGATCACTTCATTTATTAATGCCTGTGTATTTGATTGTTCTGGGCTCTTCTTTAAACTGCAGTTTAATACGATTGCTTTTATACTCAACTGCTCCCCCTCCCATACTATATGAATAATTCTTATTACCCTCTAAAGTTATAAATAAACCTTAGACATATTTCCCCGGTACTAACTAATGCAATTATTTAACAATAAGTACTAAATAAGTGCAGTTTCATTGAACCTCTTCTTCGGTGTACGAGGTTTTTAGGCTATCGTACATGCAACATGGGCATCAGTATGGACAATAAAGAACGTTGGAATACTATCTTTTGAGATGGATTCAGGGCTTTGCTAACTGCCTCAAGAGTATTTATGAAGCATTTACGGAAGAAATTATTAGGGGTTAAAATATTGATTTCTGGAGGCGATGGTGATTATTCCGTTTTTCAAGGAAAAGGATCGGGTTTTTATTTGGTTGATTCTTGCTTTTTCCTTAGGCGAGCTGGCTTATGTAGTTAATGTGAAGCTTGACGTTATTTTCTCGTTTCAGTCAACCGTAAAAGTTTCTAACCTGGCTGCTGCTGATGTGATAAGCTGTTCCGGTTTATATTGTAATGAGATCCTTTAAGGAACAGAAGCCATTTAGTTTCTCACGACCCGATTGGAATCATCCGGTTATGGCACCTCTTATGATTGTAGGCTTTCATACAATAAAGCTTAAGCACTTTCTGCTAGGTGCCATATGCTTGACGACTAACTGTTTTTTTACCCATGCTGAACGATAATCTTGGCAGCTGGAATATAAATTTCCTTATAGCAGGGCTTTTATGGACTTAGCCACATTTCTTCTGGGTTTACTTTGCCCATTTCACTTGTTTTTGCTATTAGCGGATTGCTCTATGCGATTCTCATGATCAAGGCAAAGAGCTTCGTCCCCGCCTTGATTTTGCATTTCTTTAACAACTTGCTTTTAACTTGGAGCGGGATTATATTTTTAGGATATTGAATTTCCTAACATTCATTTCATCAGTTTGAAGGTAGTATGTTCGCATGATAATGGGTTTTACTTTATAATTATAAAAGCAGAGGAAATTACGGAAGGGGATTAACATGAACATTTCGATCTCTGAAAAGGCGGCTGAATGGTATAAACGTGAATTAGACTTACAAGAGGGCGATTTTGTTCGCTTTTTTGTTAGATATGGTGGCTCTAGTGCAGTGCAAAGCGGGTTTTCGCTGGGGATCAATAAAGATAAGCCAGTAAATGCAGCAGCAAAAGCTATTTCTAACGGCATTTCTTTTTTTATAGAAGAAAATGATATATGGTATTTTGACGGCCATAATCTCGATATATCGTTTAATGAAAAATATGATGAACCGGTTTTTGATTATCAAAAATGAAATTAACAAAACGAAAACCTTGCCGGCGGCAAGGTTTTTATCTACTTTAATTCGCTTTCCTCAACCAATCTTTCATTAATTCCCTCAAGTTTAAGGATTTCCCGCTGTTTTTCGCCTAACAGATCAAAATGCGAATATCCTTCTTTTCGGATATGTATCCATTCTTTCTTCAGCCCATATTGTCGGCCCCATTCCGCCAGCCTGGCAAGGTCTTTGCAGCCTGCCTTTGTAATCGTCTTACAGCCAGGGAAACGGGGATCTAGCCAATAATGCGTTAAGAAGGCTATTTCACCTTGGTCTATTTTCTTTTTCCAATTTTCAATGTCTTCCCGTTTAATACCAAATGCCATTTTTATCTCCTGCCCGATTTGTAAGATCCACTTTTATATATTAATCCAGTTTCTTATTTTCCTCATATGCTTCATGCCAATCCGGGTATGCACGCCTAAAAGATATTGGACGGAATGTATCCTTTTTTACACACACATGCACAGAAGTCCCTTGAACAGAAAGCTCCCCTGCCTGCGTCAGAATTTCATATCCATATGTTACACGAAAGCCGTCATATGCCTCTATCCAAGTCTTAATCAGCGCTTCCTCACCGTACCTTACCGGCTTTTTATAGGAGGCCTGGATATCAATTACCGGCGAAATGATGCCATCCGCCTCCAGACTGGCATAATTAAAACCTAAATCATGAATGAGCTGAGTCCGCCCCAACTCCATCCATACCAAGTAATTTGCATGATATACGACACCCATTTGATCTGTTTCCGCATAACGGACTTCTACTTTTCTTTCAGAAATCAGCACTTAAAATTCCCCTCTTTCCAGCTTTTCAACCGCAGCCTGAACATCTTCCATTTGAATTTCAAATAAATCAATGTCGTTTAGCATCTCTGTGGTGTGTTCCATTAACCGGAACGCCTGATGCTGTATTGCCTCATTAATAACATTGGTGGCATAACGGCCATTCCCTTTTACGCGCTGCTTCTCCAGGTAAGCCT
This sequence comes from Peribacillus saganii, assembly GCF_003429095.1. GTDB lineage: Bacteria > Bacillota > Bacilli > Bacillales > DSM-1321 > Peribacillus > Peribacillus saganii. The sequence continues at coordinate 156,251 of NZ_QVTE01000016.1, read as the reverse complement.
TCAGCCAGGCTTTAGCTTCCCCATCTAACGAATATTGATAGCTCTCTCCATAACGCTCCATTATCTCCAGCATTTCCGCAGCGGTATAATCGGGAAAATGGAAATACTTTTTAAAACGTGAACGGAGGCCTGGATTACTTTCAAGCAGGTTATTCATCTCATTTGTGTAGCCTGCTAACACAACGACCAGGTTTTCCTTATGCCTCGTCATTTCGTCTACAAGGGTATCTACGGCCTCTTTTCCGAAATCACCACCTGATTGGCTTATGAACGAGTATGCTTCATCAATAAAAAGAACTCCGCCAAGGGATTCTCTGATTTTTTTCTTTGTTTTAATTGCGGTTTGCCCGACATAGCCGGCCACAAAATCAGCCCTAGAGGTGATGACCAGGTGTCCCCTTTTCAATATGCCGCATTCTTTGAGAATTTCTGAATAAATCTTTGCAACCGTAGTTTTTCCAGTGCCCGGATTGCCGGTAAACACGGCATGGAGTTGGATCGGAATGGAAGGAAGCCCCTTTTCTCTTCTAATTTGCTGCATATACACAAAAGACTTTAACGTTTTTACTTCCTTTTTAATATCCTCCAGACCAACAAGATCATCAAGCCTTTCGACCGGTGAACGCCCATTCACTTCTTCTTCCCGGCCGAAGTCCTTTCCTTCAAGAAGTGTAAACGGAAACGTTTCAGTTTTGGATAAATCCGCATGAGAACCTTTGTTAAAAATTGCCTCAGTAATGATGGATCGGACAGTCCTGGCATTTCCAAACGTATCGTCCACCCGTTCCTTATCTATTGCTGTTTCAATTGCTTGAAGGGCTTCCTGAGTTAAAATATAGTCGTTGTCTTCCGCTGTTTTTTCAGCTATTTGAAGTAGTTCTTCTGTAGAATAATCTGGCAGATGGATATGGTTAGCGCTTGGAAACCTGCTGCGCAGACCAGGATTGGCATCAAGGAACTGTCTCATTTCATCAGGATATCCCGCAAGGATAACGGCGAATTTCCCGGCATAGTCCTGGTTCGTCATTAAAGAAACAAGCGTATCGATCGCCGTTTGTCCATAATCATTCCCCGCTTGGCCGGATCTTTTCAGGCTGTATGCTTCATCGATAAACAAAACTCCGCCCAAGGAGCGTTCAATGATTTTCCGCACATTTTCTTCTGTTTGACCAACATAAGCACCAATCAGCTGTGAGCGATCAACTTCTAGAACATTTTCCCTCGGAAGCACGCCAAGCTCAAAATATATTTTCGCAAGAAGCCGGGCGAGAGTCGTTTTACCGGTCCCTGGATTCCCGGTAAGTATCATATTAAGGCTTTGTTCATCCTTCGTTTTATAACCAAGTGCTTTTCTTTGTTTCTCGTATTGCAGAAAATGATAATAATCATTAACCTTTTTTTTAACCCCTGCCAGTCCAATCATGCGATGCAATTCTTCCAGTGCAGTTTCTGTTTTCGTGTTCTTCTGTCCTTTTGTTTGAATTATTCCTTCCCAGTCGCTTTTAAGGTGAAGGACTTTATCTACATGGATTTTTACATTCTCAAAATGAGCAGAGGTATAAAAAACACCAGTAATGGATTCCTGATATTCTATTGCTGCCCTTAATAACGACGACAGTTCCTCTTGCATTTGTTCGATAATATCAATCATTCTATCGTATATTTCAATCAGTTCTTGATTTATTACCCTGATTGACATTTCGCGGCTCTTGCTTAGCTCATCTTGAACATCATCAAGTTTATTTAAATATTCCCGGCATACTGCAATATATTGATCGGCAATCTTCTTTTTGGCAGGACGATTATCCGTCTCCCGTATAGCTGGAAAGATTAGTTCGTCAAAAAGGGCAGCATTCTTTTTCCAGTTTGACTCAGCATAAAGGTCATTTGCTCTTTTATTTGCCGGATCGGCTTTCAATGATTCACTTAACCAAGAGTCGTAAATAGAATCTTCCCCGCTGCTGTGCTTGCGTGATAATGCCAGCAAGCTGTATAGTTCAGCTTTCCATTTATTCTTGGCTTCCTCCTCCAGGGTTTGATCATTTTCCAGGCCAGCGATAGCCTCTATCAACCTGCCCCGGGTGCCGACAGTTCCAGTTTCCCCCACTTCTTCTTCCACCTGCTTGAGTAAGCTGGCTAATGGTGTATGTAAACTGCGTTCATTCATCATTCTGTTCACTTCTTCCAATCTGCTTTCCTTAGTACTCGTTATTTTAACATACTTACTTATAACTGGCTTCTTGTATTGCTTTCTTATGTAAAAAGCCGGGGGACCCCGGCGAAAATTAACATCTAGCTATAGTAAATGCTTTATTATTTATTGATAACCGTTTTCGCGTGCCTCTGACTCATCCCGGATTTCTTGGCGTAAACTTTCAATACTTTCCTCGCGGCGGTGGTTTTTAGCTTTGATTTTTTCCCGCTGATCCGGGCTGCTAAATGCCATAGATTCTTGCGCTTCTTCTATATTTTCAATTGTATTTTGAACCATTTCTTGAAGCTTTTCAACATTATCCAAACGATTATCTGGCTTCGGTGTTTGATTTGCCATGGTTATGACCTCCTCATATAAGCGGTAGGTTTTTATTTTTTGCTCTTTTAACTCAATTAACCAAGGTAAAATTATATATTTTAAATAATATTGTTATGTAAATAACTTCTTGAACAAAAGATCCTGCCCGTTAAAACAGGCAGGATCTTTCATTATGCATATAAGGAATTCTTTTCCGAAATTTCGCCCTATCTCACTTTATAATTAAAATTCAGCGACTGATTCATTTATTCACCTTTCGTCTGAATAACTTGTGGATGCCGGCCTGTTTTATCTTGCATTTGTTTCCCTTTATTGCCTCCGGCTGCTCGCGGCTGTGTCCCAATATGATTCGGAACAAAAGGTTTTGGATTTCGTTTTGGATTTCCCATTGCTCATCCCCCCTGATAATAGTCTATACCAGAAGGAAATTCGCATAAGTAGTAAATTTTAGATACTATTACTCAGCTTTTTGCAGATGCCTTTTTTCTAGCCGGTCTTCAATCTTTTCCATTAATTTTGCGTCTTTTAAAAGCTCGCGCTTGTTTTCTGTTACTAATTCCTCAAAAGAACGCTTCCTTCTTTTCATTGTTTTCACCTTCTTAACATCATATTGCTACTTATTATCTCCAAGTTGACAAAAAATTATGACATTATTGTTGCAATTTTTTATAATATTATTCAGAATAACAAAAACCCCGGACTGGGGTTTTCTTGGAAATTCATTATAAGTTATCCATTTTTGATTCCATTTCATCTTTGGTCATCGCCCCGATGAATTTTTCGCGAATGATTCCGTCAGAGTCAATAAAATACGTTGTGGGAATACTAATTACCTGGTATGAATCGTAAACTTTGCCTCCATGGTCAAGAACGATTGGAAAAGTAATTCCCATTTTCCCGGCAAAATCTTTCACATCATTTTCAGGATCTATATTTACTGACAGAATAGCTTCATTATCATCCATTTCGTTATAAAAGTCCTGCATTGCCGGCATTTCCTCTTTACATGGAGGACACCAGGTTGCCCAAAAATTGAGCATGACCTTCTTGCCCTTTAAATCTGACAGTTTCACTGTATTGCCGTCAAGGTCGGAAAGCTGAATATCAGGAGCCTTTGCACCAATTTTTAGGCCTGGCAGGTTATCAACTTTTTTCTTTTCCATTGCTTGTACAATTGCCACCGAAATTAAAAGCATAAGGACAACGGAAGCAATTATTTTTTTGAACATAAATAAATCCTCCTTGGAAAACACTTGTCTAAATTGTAGCGTAATTATGCCTCGAAGACAAAAGGATTTATTGTCACATATTTCTTGTAATTCATTCCCCCCGATTTTTTTCACAAAAAAAGCAAACTCCAAAAGTAAAGTTTGCTTTTTCTGTGTAAAATTATGCTTTTAGCTTGTCGCGTAAAACCATTTGAAGGATACCGCCATGACGGTAGTAGTCGATTTCAATTTCACTGTCGAAGCGTACAAGTGCTTCAAACTCTTTTTTGTTGCCCTGCTCGTCAGTTGCCGTAACAGTAACGATATCGCGAGGCTTAACATTTTCAGTGATATTGACATCAATGGCTTCTTTACCAGTCAATCCAAGTGTTTCAGCGCTTTCGCCTGCTTTAAATTGAAGTGGAAGCACACCCATTAATACAAGGTTAGAGCGGTGGATCCGTTCAAAGCTTTCAGCGATAACTGTCTTAATGCCAAGCAGGTTAGTACCTTTAGCAGCCCAGTCACGGGAGCTTCCCATTCCGTAGTCCTTGCCAGCAAGCACAACAAGTCCAGTTCCGTCTGCTTTGTACTTCATGCACGCATCGTAAATCGCCATAACTTCGCCTGTCGGCCAGTACGTTGTTACGCCGCCTTCTGTACCTGGTGCAATTTGGTTACGAATACGGATATTTGCGAATGTACCGCGCATCATAACTTCGTGGTTACCACGGCGTGATCCGTATGAGTTGAAATCACGAGGCTCAACACCATTTTCAAGCAAGTATCTGCCTGCAGGAGTATTCTTGCCGATTGCTCCAGCTGGAGAGATGTGGTCAGTTGTTACGGAATCCCCGAATTTACCGACTACACGAAGGCCTGTAAGGGCGCTGACTTCACCTGGCTCTGGAGATAAACCTTCAAAGAATGGCGGGTTTTGGATATAAGTTGAGTTGCTGTCGAACTTATATAAAGCCTCATTGCTTGTCTGGATTTCATTCCAGCGGGCGTTATCATTGAAAACTGTTTCATATTCTTTGCGGAACAAGTCAGGAGTTACTGTCTTCTGTACCACTTCATTTACTTCTTCAGTTGTCGGCCAAATATCATTCAAGTAAACATCGTTACCTTCTTTATCTTTTCCAAGTGAGTCGTTTTGAAGGTCGAAATCAACAGTTCCAGCAAGAGCATATGCTACAACTAAAGGCGGTGATGCAAGATAGTTTGCTTTCACCAATGGGTGAATACGTCCTTCAAAGTTACGATTTCCGGAAAGTACTGATGTTACAAGAAGGTCAGCGTTAGCAACAGCTGCCTCGATTTCATCAGCTAATGGTCCTGAGTTACCAATACAAGTAGTACAGCCATAGCCGACAAGGTTAAATCCAAGATGTTCCATGTAAGGAAGAAGACCGGAATCACGGAGATATCCTGATACTACTTTTGAACCTGGAGCTAAAGATGTTTTAACAAAAGCTGGAACTGAAAGTCCTTTTTCAACAGCCTTTTTAGCAACTAGTCCCGCACCAAGCATTACATAAGGATTTGAAGTATTTGTACAGCTTGTGATTGCAGCAATCGCAATCGCACCTGTTTTCATTGTTGTCTCACGGCCATCCGCAAATTTAACGGATACTTCTTTATCAATTTCTTTTGCGTTAAGACCAAAGCCTTGGTTGCCCATTGGAGCAGTAAGTGCTGTGTTAAAAGCTGTCTTCATTTGAGAAAGTGGAATTAAATCCTGTGGACGCTTTGGACCTGAGAGATTTGGCTCAATTTCAGACAGGTTTATTTCCACTACATCTGTATATGTTGGATCCTCTAAATCTGGAGTGTAAAATAATCCGTTAGCTTTGCTGTATTCTTCCACAACAGTAATTTGCTCTGCATCGCGGCCAGTCAGGCGAAGATAGTTGATTGCTTCCTCATCAACAGGGAAAAATCCGCATGTTGCGCCGTATTCAGGAGCCATGTTGGCAATCGTCGCACGGTCTGCAAGCGGCAGAAGCGCAACTCCTGGTCCAAAGAATTCAACAAACTTTCCTACAACACCCTTGCTGCGGAGAACCTGAGTCACTTTCAGAGCAAGGTCAGTTGCTGTTGTGCCGTTCGGGAGTTCACCAGTTAGTTTAACCCCAATAACTTCAGGAACCGGGAAGTATGAAGGCTGGCCAAGCATACCTGCTTCTGCCTCAATACCGCCGACACCCCATCCTAAAACACCAATACCATTGATCATGGTTGTATGTGAATCTGTTCCGAAAACAGTATCTGGGAATACTTCTACATCGCCAGTTGGAGTTTCTACAGAGTGAACAACATTCGCAAGATACTCAAGGTTGACCTGGTGGACAATACCAGTTGCAGGCGGTACCGCGCGATAGTTATTGAAAGACTTTTGAGCCCAGCTTAAGAACTGGTAGCGCTCAGTGTTACGTTCAAATTCAAGATCCATGTTAACTGCCAATGAATCAGGAGTTCCAGCTTTATCTACCTGCACGGAGTGGTCAATAACCAGGTCAACAGGAATATCCGGATTGATTTTGTCCGGGTCTCCGCCAATGGCTGCCATTGCATTTCTAAGAGATGCAAGGTCCACAACAGCTGGTACGCCTGTGAAGTCCTGAAGGATTACACGGGAAGGCTTAAAAGGAACATCGATTTCCTGTACAGCTGGGGTGCCCCATTTTGCCAAATTTTCAACATGTTCTTTAGTGATTACTTTGCCGTCAACCTGACGAAGAACAGCTTCAAGCAATACTCTAATGGAATAAGGCAATGTTGATACTTTGCCTAGACCTGCTTTTTCTAAAGCATCTAATTTGTAGTAGTGATAGCGTTTACCGTTCGCTTCAAAAAAATTGCGCGCCTGGTACACATCATTCTTGGCGATAACATCTTTTGCCATTCAAATTCTCCCCCTCTTGATCAGTCGGGAACAGTTCCCGGCCATGAAAAGTAAAACGTGGTTTATATGAGTCTATGAATCATAAAGAACCATGCCCATACAATTAATATAAAGAATTTGCTTAATTTTGTCGAAAAGTTTGAATCTTCTCCGAACTTTCCTCACAAATTAATAGTAATACAACTTATACTATAAGTAAATAACAAGAAAGTTATTGTTTTTTATAAGTTTTTCTTATTATAAAATTATGCAAAGTAATGGAACCCCTTTCCGTTACCGTTTTCTATTTTCTCCTTTTTATTTAATCAAAAACTCTGCCTACACCAGTTATTATTGTGAAAAAGTGTTTTTCCAAAGAGCTGGCAAATATAATTGATAAATCAGGGTTCCTAATTGCCCCTCCTATGCTACATCCTCATTCTAACTCCGTGTGTAATGTTCCGGTATTCCTGTGGTTGTTTCTTAATTAAGCTGAGCTTTTAAATATACAAACGTCATACTGGAACAGGACAATACCTTTTGTAAGGGTGATAACTGGCAGCTAGCCCTTCTGTCCGTAGGCATTACCCAACTTCATTGATACTACTGCTGCTATCCGACTCCCTATCATCGGGTTGGCTTTCGGCCCGATACCTAACTGTCTACACTTAGAGACTAAGTTATGAGTCTTTTTCCAGGTAATAAAAAAATGCTGGCCCAATATAAAATGGAGCAGAAGAAATCTCCCCTACTCCTGAAACTTTACTTTTCTTTCCCCTATCTCCTTAAGACCGGCACGTATGAATAGAAAAACAGCGATCCATGAAGCTCCCATTAAAAAAATATGCCCATAAGGAAACATTCCTTGTATAGGGGTGTTCCATAAAGCATGTATCACAACAACCAACATAAAGACACGTAAAAATTTTAAACGGAATAGCATGTTAATTTTAAAAGGATGGTCCCCGTGTACTCTGCAGAATGCTGCACCTGTCAGAGCCGCCCAGGCAACATGGCCGCCAGGAGCAAAAATCCCCCGCCAAAGGATCGTGTTGTAGAGATTTCTGCCGTCTCCGGAAAGCAATGCCCTAAGAGCATACCCTGCTGTTTCGAACGCTGCAAAACCCGCTCCAATAGCAGCACCAATAAGAAGTCCGTTTAGGATATATTTGTATTTTCTGTATCGAACAAATGTAATAACTGTTACCGCTTTGGCAAGCTCCTCAGCAATACCTATCGTAATTGGATTGATATTGTTTTTCAGAATGTCGAAAAACATCAGTGCGACTAACATGGAGAGAATCCCGCCGATGAGCACCACATAAATAACTCGATAAATGGGAATATTTTGCGGTGCATTCATCTCCCAGAAGAAGATTAACGTTGTAAACGGAACAGCAAAAGAACCAACGATAATAAGTCCAGGTATAAAATTCACATTTCTAAAATAGCTCACGCCTATATAAAAACCTGCGAATGCCAGAAGCGCAATGACAAACACCCTTGCAAAAAGCCAAGGCTTTGGCCATGTTTCTTTAACTTCCGAAATTTTGGGTGTCGTAAGCGCGGTCCCTACGATAAAAAGCCGTTCCGCTTCCAGTTCACTATGATTACGAAAAACACGCGAAAATATGTTTTGAAATTTCGGCTCAATCGTTCGTTCAAATTTCGGAATCATATCTACATAATGGGCAAACTCATAAAAAAAGCTCTTGTCATCGACTTGTGCGTTATTTTTATTAAAGTTTTCTCCGCAGTTTAAACAGAACTTCACTCCCTCTGGATTGGAGTAAACACATTGCGGGCATTGCAAACAGCTTCCCCCCTCTTTCTACATTATGGTTAATAATTTTATGGTCGAATTTGATAACAGTATATTTTATAACCACACATCGTCATAAAGAGTATACCCTTGAAAAGGAAATATATTTGGAAATCGCTTACTCCTGAATTTATGGTATATCATACGTGTTTTGGAATTTCATAGTGTCTAGGGTCTTGTCCTTTCAAACACATGGGATAAATCAAAAACTTATCTTGTTAAAGATCAATTCCAGAATTAATCAAATGCAAATATTTGATAAAATCCTAATGCTTTGCGTATAAGTCAGGAAATAGTTATTTGTCTCCCTTAGCGTTGTGGCGCTTATATTGGTATGACATAGAATTACCCCCTGCCGGCAAAACTGATCATTTATTTGCTTCGTTAGGGAATAATTAATTGTAACTACCGCAGAATAAGCGAAAAAGGAGTTGAGTTTATGCCACGATCAACGGCTTTATTTGTTAAGTTCATTTCAGTTTTATCTGTTCTTGCTATTATCCTTGCTTTGTTTTATGCTCACAGTTTTGGTTCAGTTCTCTCAATTTCAATATTTTTAACGATCATAGGATTCATAGTAGGTGATTTATATGTTTTACCTAAAACAAGCAACATAACAGCAACAATAATTGATTTTGGTCTAGCATTCATGGTTATTTGGATAACCAGTCGAGCTGCAGGATACCAAGGAAAGGCAGTTGAAGCATCATTCTTCTCAGCTATCGCTGTATCGATAGTTGAATACCTTTTTCATAAAGCTCTCTTAAGATCTAAACAGGTAATAGGATAAGCCCCGTACTATTTTTCCCTTGTGCAGATTTATATCCAAAAGCCTATTTGTTCACTTTAATTTTTCCGGTAGACTTCTTCAAGCAATTCATCCAGTTTTTCAGCAAGGTTACTAAGGGTTTCTGTGGTTTTTTCCATATTTTCTATCGTCGCCAACTGTTCTTCGGACGCAGCAGATATACTTTCGGCATTTGCATTGGCTTCCTCCGTAATCAGCATTACCTCATTCATTGCTTCAGCAACTTGAGCAGATTTAATGACCAGGCCGTTAGAAATGGTAGACACTTCTTTAATTTTATTAGTCACTTGATTGGTAGACTGAAGGATGTCTTCGAAAACAAGGCCTGTTTCTGTGACGATCTTTATTCCATATTTCACTTCGTTTGCACCATTTTCCATTGAGTGAATCACTGATTGGGTTTCCTTATGCATTTCAATAATTAAAGCTGAAATTTCTCCTGCTGACTCTTCTGCCTGATTGGCAAGCTTTCTAACTTCCGCAGCTACTACTGCAAAACCTTTTCCTGCTTCTCCTGCTCTGGCTGATTCAATCGCAGCATTAAGCGCCAATAGATTCGTTTGGCTTGCTATACTGGATATTACCGTCAAGATATCTTCAATTCTTTTTGATCGTTCACCTAGCTTTTGAACTCTGCCAGATATTTCTTCTACTGAGTGTGTAATTCTTTCCATTTGCTGTATAGTCGCTTGTATTGACTCTTGCCCTTTCCTTGCCTCTTCTGTCGTTTCGTACGAACTATCACTAAGGATTTTGTATTTACTTGCCATTTTGTTCACATCAACAATCATCCGGTTCAGCAGCTCGTTGCTTTCTGCCGACCGTTGAAACTGTTTATCTGACCCGGATGCCATTTCTAGGATTGAACTGGTAATGTTATGGCTGGCATAGGCCGACTCTTGTGAGCCATTTTTAATTTGTTCAACACTTTGTAGTACTTGGCTTGAGGTATCGCGTATATTTTTCATCATCTCTTCAATAAGCGTTTTCTGGGTTGAGTTTTCTTTTTGAAGTGATGCTGTTTCTCTTTGTTTCACATAAATTTGGATGATCGTTGCGGCACTTGTGAATAGTAGGAATACTGCGTGTATAAGCAGCAAGGAGAATTTGTAATTGCTCGTTCCACATATCAGTTCAGGGAACGCAAAGTAACAGCCTAAATGGTGAATCGCAAAAATTATCGTACTAACTAGAATTAAGTTAATAGAATTAAAATACGCTAGACTTGCAATAACCATAAAGATCGAGAAATGATATTCAACTAATCCATCCCCACCTGCAATGATGGATATGCTTGAAAAAGTTAAAGACAGTGTAAGAAACAAAGGAATTCGATCATGCGTTTTTTGATTTCGGTAATACACAAAAGAAACTGTCCATAGCAATATAGGTATTATTAATAAAACATTAAGGATGAGGTGGAAGCTGTCGCGCTCTGCAATCGCCGTATTCAACACAACATAATCATCCAAAAATCCCATACTTCTATGTAAAAAATGGGTGATAAGCGAAATTAAAATAACAAAACCAGAAAAATATAACATCATTAAATTCTTTATGTACTTCATAAGAGATCCACCTTAAATGTTATAGTTATACAGATTATACTTTTTAGGTCGATTAGTAATTCCAGCTGTTCTTTCGTTTCAACAGCTTCTGCAGCCACCGTTAGCTGAGAAGCATAAACCTTCCTCCCAGCTTCTGCTCTTTTTTATAAAATGATGACTTTTCCTCTGCTTAATATGTCCTCTCCTTTCTGTTTTCTTTAGGATATATAATTAATTGCATAACTTCAGAATAACTGTTGCACAACTGTTGCACAATCTATTTTTTTATCTTTTTAATTTTTTGATATACTATAGTCGTAGTTTATTCATTGACTGTACAGAAAAGAGGATTTCTATTGTTTGGCATCAAGAAAGTATCGGAATTAACGGGTGTACCAGAAGTAACTTTGAGATCCTGGGAGAGAAGATATAAAGTAATCAATCCCTCGCGATCCCAGGGTGGCGCACGTTATTATACAAAAGAAAATATAGAAGACATCATATGGATAAAAAAACAAAAAGACGAAAGAGGCATCACCGTCAGACAAGCAATGGACCTGCTCAAAGAAATAAAGGAAATGAAAGTTGAATCGACAATAACAGGAAGCAGCTACGAAGAACATATTGAGGAGATCCTGAACTTTTTAACGGAGTATCAGACAGAGCAGGCCACAAAGCAAATTAACTTATGTTTTTCCATGTTCGATTTTGAAGAAGTTTTTCATCATATATTTACTCCAATTTTGCACCGGGTTGGGTACCAGTGGGAGAATGGTAAACTAAGTGTTGCCCAGGAGCATTTTATTTGCAACTTCCTGCAAAGAAGGATATTTCCCTTTTTTCATGACTTGTACGCTGATCCGATGAAGCCAAAGGCTGTAGCACTTTGCGCCCCGGAAGAACTGCATAATGTCGGCTTGCTTCTCTTTTCCCTTTTCTTGAAAAGAAGAGGAATTGATGTTCTATTTCTAGGCCAAAGCACTCCTACAGAGAGCCTTCTTCCGCTTATTCACCTAAACAATGTGCAACTAGTCTGCATTTCGATAACCATGGAAGAAAGCATCAGTCAGGTTGAAACCTTCATCTCGGACTTATTGTCAAAAGGAACAAACATAGATTTTGTCATCGGTGGAGCTGGAGCAAAATTCCTTTCGGAACCTATGCAAAAATATAGATTAAAAGGAGATCTGGAAAATTGGAAGAAATGGTTGAATTCGAGGAGTAAACTTTGATTGATGTAAATGCAAGTGTTAAACCAAAGTTATTTTTTCTATATTACAGCAAGTGTTTCAACATATAAAGGGTAGACAGCTGCTATGCTTCTCTCTTCATAATAATTATTCTTTAATTATAAAACTTCTAATAAACTTCTCCCCACAGTTGAAGTTAATTTTGTTTATACAAAGCCTCTGTAGGTTGTTGATTTTGGGACCAATCGAACAGCCACCTTCGTTGGTGGCTGTTCGTAATTTATCAACTAATTTTATGCCATCTTTACACGCTTGTACTCATTATGTTGGTTAATATTTAAATATCTTCGGATAATCGTTTGGCTTCATCGGCAAGGTCCATATTGATCATTGCCTCAATTACTATTCCGTGCAGTTCTTGGTGGTCTTGCAAAACATAATTAAGCTGAATCTCCCTAAATAACGCAAGTCGTGAGGCAACCGGTGCGGAATACAGGTATTCCTTGAACAACTTCAAATCAGGTTCTGCGTGTTTTTGAATCGGGAATGGTATGTACTTTTCACCTTTAAGAAGTGGAGTAGTAACGCCCAGTCCATCCTCTGTTTGGATCGTTACATTTTTTTGCCGCTCCTGATCGACGTTTTGAACGTAAAGATACGCATTGTCAATAATAGGAAACTTGAGATTCTCCATTAAAAACTTTGTTACTCTCTCCAGAACTAATTTGTCATTTTCAGATGGTTGATATGGGGAGTTAGAAGCCTCTTCCACCCATTGTTCTCGAGCTGCTAAATAATTACCGTCACTATCAAACTTGTTATAGAATAGTGCACTGTCAGTCAAATTTACTCTCAGAAATTCAGTTAGATTGTTTGCAACTATACGAGTTGGACGTTCAAAATCCATAGGACAAACACAAACAATAGGAGCTGCCTCAAGATCAGTTACAGTACCAAAATCAGTAAGGAACCCATAATGAACACCATCTACACCCATATTTCCAAATACGACCACATCACAAGGTGTGTTGAAATATCTGTAGTTTGCAAGAGAAGGGTAAAAATTAAGACCAAGATAAACAAGTTCAGGGTCAACAAGAACATGTTGTAAGTCGATTAATCTTTGGAGTGTAGGCGGTACATCGTATTTACCAAAATTACTACGCATTGATTTAGCCCCTTGTATCTTTTCTATAATATAATTTTACCATGTCAACTTTAACAAAAACCATTCCTAATTGCGCTAAACTGCGTTAGCATAACAAGAAAAAAGAGCTGCCGCAACAACTCCCTGTTTCCAACAGAGGCACAAAAGTTTATTAACATTTTTTCACACTCTTACCTTTACTGAAAAAGACGCCACGGCAGCAACTGTTAACTGGTAAAAAACCAGTATTATTCATATGAACTAGAATCTAATAAATATTCGGATAGCTGTGAAATCATTCCACAGAATTCAGCAGGATTACAAAACTCCTCTTGTGTAAAATTCGTCGCAACTATTGAATCAGCTCAGCTGGACTATTAAATGCTTCCCCGCTCGTATCGATTTTTCGAATCATATAGCGTCCATTGTTCTACTCTAAAGTGAATTCTACTGGCAGAGCTCCATGGCTACTTAAAGAAAATTCCATTATCTTTACCCCCGAAGTGAGAATATTACGTTCACAAACATACAACGGACGCAAAGCACTAAGCTTACAACCTTTGGAATATCTTGTAATGCAAAATTATTATTCAACTATTTTTTATTATGAAAAGGTAGGAGCAGGTAATTCATCGATTTTCATGCGAAGTAAACTATAAGGTTTTTGTCGCAGGTCTTTTCCATAATGAAATCTTGCTTGCCGATGTAATTGGTTCACAATGACATATAAGTATTGATCCGGACCGATCGAAAAAGTATCCGGCCATAAAATTCTCGGATCATGTGCGATAGTTACCATTGTGCCATTTGGCATTATCTTTCGAATACTGTTATTTTCATAATCTCCAGCATAAATGTTTCCTCTCGCATCAGTGATCATACCATCAGACGCACCTTTTTCTCCCCGATACTCCACATTATAAAGTAAATCCATATCCGATATATTTCTGTTTCTTAGAGCTTCTGTTGATATCGAAAATAAATAACGGCTGGTAAGTGGACAATAAAATAACACCTTTCCATTGGGAGAAATGGCTATACCGTCAGACGCCAACCTAAATGGAAAAGTTGAGCCATCCTTATTTCGATTCATCAATATTTCACCCTCTACTTTCGGTAGCATATTGGGATCGGGTGAAGTTGATCTTGCTCCATTTAACCGTCTATACGCGTCTCCATTTTCTAAATCAACGACGATAATAGCTCCTGGTCCTTTGGAAGAAGAATCCGTTATATATGCATAACCTGCTTTTCCAACACAAAAATCAAATCGGACATCGTTCAAATAAGTTGTTGGCAAGACAACATCTTCTGTAAAGGTATAAACTTTTCTTATTGTATTCGTTTTTAGATCAACAGCGACTAATTTTGCCCCACCTTTAATAGGCTCAGAAAAATTTGGTGCCGCTGTATCTAATACCCAAAGTGTACCCCTTCCATCAGCAACTACACTTTGGACACTGATGAAAGACATTGTGAGGTTCCCTGGGTTTATCAAATTAGTTTCTAAACTAGGATAAGGCTGCAGCTTACCCTGAACAATTTCCGCGACCGTAAATTCCACGTCGTCTCCCCATTTCGGAAAGCAAATAAAAATACGGCCGGTTTCCGAAACACTCACACCTGTAGGCATAGCCCCATAAAAGGCATAAACTAGTTCTAACTTACCGAAATATTTTTCAAAAGGTAACATAGGTTTCATTATATCCTCCTCAGCAAATTGAAACGGGATATCACCTATATATGATTAACATTTTTTCTGGTGCCTGGTTCTTGATTATTTTTTTATAAATTTCGTTTCAGCTAAAAGATTATTACTTTAAGATAAATCTACCCCCTTTGTGTTTTACATTCTTATAATCAAATTTTACCTATTATAAGCAAAGAAAAAGCCACCTTTGGTTAAGGCAGCAGAAAATCATTGCAGGGCATTGATTAGTTGTATATTTGGCAATGAACTCTCCATTGCTTAGTGTGGAGGCTTTCCGCAAACCTCTTCCCTTTTTCCAAAATCAAGACCCTAATTATTCTTCTTCATTTACATCCGTAACGATAGACTCCAGATCGTCCCGAAACTGTTCCAGCTGTTTTTGCTGATGCTCTGAAGCTGTTTCCATCGCATTTTCGATTTGCTGGTAAGCCTCGTTTACTTCTTGTTTGAGGTGGTTCAATTCTGATCCATAGTTAACATCATGCTCATCTATTTCAGAAGCATCCAATGCCTGCTTAACCCCTTGTTGTGCCGCCTGGAAAGCCTGCTGTTTATTTTTATGATACGGCATACTATATCAGCTCCTTACTCCATTAATATCATTATCTTGCTGCACTTCCCGGTTATTTATACAGAACGTATAATAGCCATGGGAAAAGCTCATGTTAAGAATACAGAGGAGGGATTCACATGCAGATTAAAGGTAAGGATGTAAACAATAACCCATCAAAAGGTCATAGTTCTTCACAGCCTGCTCCTCTAAGCGGGTCGCATAAGGTAAAAAACCGTAACCACTCGCGGCAGAATAACAACCGGGGGAACACAATGTAACCGTAGATTTTCTATTTCTCAATCAAAAGAAAACCTTGTCTGAAGTTACCCAGACAAGGTTTTCTTAGGTATTAAAATATTTTGTCGAAGGCAGTGATGATTTCTGCCGCTTCTTCATCTGTAATAGTCCGTGTATCCAGAATTAACAACTCATTTTTAACTCTTGCAACAACTGGGGGATCTGCCTTTCGAAGCCTGGAATGCAGTGATGCTGCAGACGTGCCGGTATGCTGAACAGCAACTGCGATTGTGGGTATCTCTACACCCGGCATTGTTCCGCCACCAATGGCAGAAGTGTCTTTTATTATTTCAGCCGTTAACCCTTTTCCAATTACTTGAATGCCTGATAAGAGCAAATGTGCGCGCATTTCCAATATCTCTTCACTTTGCAGAATATCCCTTACTGCAGGAATGCTTTCCCTTGCAAAATTGCCTTTTAGATAGGATGCCAATGTACCCTCCAATGCGGCCAACGTCATTTTATCAACGCGCAATACTCTGGCAAGCTGATGCCTTTTCAGAATTTCAATGTATTGTTTCTTGCCAGCGATAATACCTGCCTGCGGTCCGCCAAGAAGCTTGTCCCCGCTGAAGGAAACCAGGTCTGCCCCTTGTTGGATGATTTCACTGACAAATGGTTCTTCCCCTACTCCCTCGTTCTTCAGGTCATAGAGAACACCGCTCCCTAAATCTTCGTAAAACAAGACACCCGAGTGATTGCTCTTTAGATGAACCAATTCCTCTGTTTCGACACTCTCCGTAAAACCGATTGTTTTAAAATTGGACGTATGGACTTTCATAATGATCGCGGTTTCAGGATTAATTGCATTCTCATAATCATATAAGTGGGTCTTATTAGTAGTTCCTACCTCTACAAGCTTTGCCCCGCTCTCCTCCATGATAGAAGAAATCCTAAAAGAACCGCCGATTTCAACCAGCTGGCCTCTAGAAACAATTACTTCCTTATCCTTAGCGAGTGCCCGCAGGACTAAATAAACTGCGGCCGCATTATTATTTACGACCATTGCAGCTTCAGCCCCCGTAATCCGGGTAATCCATTCTTCAATATGGCTATGGCGGGAACCGCGTTCCCCTTCATCCAGTTTATATTCCAGATTCGAGTAACTCCTGGCCGTCTCTATAACATGATTGATTGCTTCCTCACTGAGCCGTGCCCGTCCAAGGTTTGTGTGGAGGACAGTGCCAGTAGCATTAATAACTCTCTTCAAACGGTAATTAAATTGCTGTTTGATATCTTTTTTAAGTTCTGAAAAAAGCGACATTGTAAAGTCTGACGTGCCCGGCAAGCTTCCGAACCAATTACCATTTGCTATCAAAACACGAATTTCACTCAGTTTGTTTTTTAAAAGTTCAGTCAGTGCTTTTTCATCTACATTTTCCGCTCCCATAATCGCCATGAATTCCTTATGCTTTTGCAGCTCATGCACTGGGGGGATCTGCCGAAGAAGTTCCTTCAAATTATTCACTCCATTTTGATATGTACTATTTTCCATTATACCATTTTGATTCGCTCGGTTTTCAATGCTCCATAGTCTCTTACCAAAGCAAGCTCTTATAAGAAGAAATGGCCAATATGTAAATTCAATATAAGAAAAGACAGCCATATAAATAGCTGCCTTGTTAATTATGTAAAAAATTAAAAGTGATGTATGATTTTGGATCATAATTAAGAATACTCAACGATTTACACTAAAGAAAAAGTTTTTGGGACTCTTACTATCATTGCGTAATCTATCAAGAGCGCCTCTTCAGCCTCTTGAGTACTTCCCCATAAAAAAAAAATGGCTCCGCAGGTAGGACTCGAACCTACGACCGTTCGGTTAACAGCCGAATGCTCTACCACTGAGCTACTGCGGAACAATTTTATATGGTGGGCCTAAATGGACTCGAACCATCGACCTCACGCTTATCAGGCGTGCGCTCTAACCAGCTGAGCTATAGGCCCATATTTGGAGCGGGTGATGAGAATCGAACTCACGACATCAGCTTGGAAGGCTGAGGTTTTACCATTAAACTACACCCGCGAATAATGAAACGAATACCGGTGGTCGGGGTCGAACCGACACTCCTTGCGGAACACGATTTTGAGTCGTGCACGTCTGCCAATACCGCCACATCGCAAATGAATTCTCTACTCAGCTAATCTAACGGTCATTATTAATTATCATTTGATATTTTTTATTGGTGGAGCCTAGCGGGATCGAACCGCTGACCTCCTGCGTGCAAGGCAGGCGCTCTCCCAGCTGAGCTAAGGCCCCAAAATTTTATTAGTTGGAATGACAGGATTCAAAAATACGAATCGCAGGCTTTTAAAAAATATAGATGGTGGAGGATGACGGGATCGAACCGCCGACCCCCTGCTTGTAAGGCAGGTGCTCTCCCAGCTGAGCTAATCCTCCAAATAGACGACCAATATGCATATCAACGACAAGAAATAGTATATCAAAAAAGAAGTTTCTTGTCTATATCTACGCAATATAATATAACCTGTGTAATAGTGGAAAGTAATGTTTCATCTCTTCCAAAATTAATTTTTGGTAATACTGCAGATACTCCGAGAATTTCTTCTAATTAAAAAAAAAGACCGGACTGGCCTTCCAAGGGTGGCTTTGGTCCACGATCTTTTTCTCTTATTTATTCATTATTTAATGCTTCCATTTTAGCAATGATATCCCTGTTTTTTGGAAAAACACCTGTTTCCTTTTTACTATATATCAACGCATCATTAATTGTTACTTCAAAAACTCCACCGGACGAAGGAATCAATTCCATCTTAGTAATACTTCCTCTAAATCGGGTGAATAAATCTTCTGCGAGACTCGCAGCTTTTGGAGCGTAGTTTCACATCATACAAAATTCTACTCTAACATCATAAGTCATCTGCATAACCTCCCACTCGAATTTCTCACTTGCATTGTATGTGAATGGCGGAGCCAAAGCAAATTTGTTGCCTATATTAGCATGTACATAGTTAAATGAACTATACTAACATTGGAGGTGACCAAAAATTATGAAAGAAAATGAAAATATCCGTCTAACCGCTCTTTCCACAAAGGCTGGTTGAGGCTGCAAAATTGGTCCAGAGGACCTGGCGCAAGTTTTGCGCCATTTACCAAAGTTTGATCCAGTACCAGAACTGCTCGTTGGACACGATACTTCCGACGACGCAGGAGTTTATAAGCTCACCGATTCTATCGCTCTGATTCAGACAGTCGACTATTTCACTCCAATTGTGGATGATCCATATATGTTCGGCCAAATCGCTGCAGCAAATGCATTAAGCGACGTGTACGCTATGGGTGGAGAGCCAAAAACTGCATTAAATATCGTAGGTTTTCCAATAAAAAAACTTGGCGGTGAAATCTTGGCAGAAATCCTTAAGGGGGCAGCTGACAAGGTCAATGAAGCAGGTGCTGTAACGGTCGGAGGCCACAGCATCGATGACCAGGAGCCAAAGTTCGGGCTATCGGTTACAGGCATTGTCCATCCGGAAAAGGTGTGGAAAAATGTCGGAGCGAAGCCAGGTGACGCCCTTGTGCTGACAAAACCAATTGGTGTTGGAATTATCACTACTGGAATCAAGAGGAACGCAGCATCCGCTGAACAGGAAAAAATAGTTACAGAAACAATGGCAATGCTAAACAAAACTGCTGCTGAACAGTTGACAAAGTTCAATCCAACTGCGGTAACAGATGTCACTGGGTTTGGCCTGCTCGGTCATGCAAGTGAAATGGCTAAAGGCAGTGAAGTTAGTATTGAAATCAACAGTCAGGATGTCCCGTTGCTTGATGGGACAAGGGATCTCGCTGCGAGTGGCGTTGTACCCGGCGGCACTAAATCCAATCACTCCTGGCTGGCCGGTGACGTAGAGTATCCAGAATCTATGCCTGTTGAAGAACAGCTAATCTTGTGTGATGCAATTACCGCTGGAGGTTTACTCATCTCCATGCCGAGGTATGAAGCAGAGCAATACGTTGCTAACATGAAGGAAGCGGGCATCAAGTCCACCGCGATCATTGGAAGCGTGAAAGAGAAAGATACAAAACTTATCTATGTTCGGTAAGATACAAAAGGAACCAAGCATCTGCCTGGTTCCTTTTTATGTGCACTATTGTTGAGTCATCATCCATCTGCGCCTGTTTTCTTCCCGAACCGTTATCTTTTCACGGTCCAGCAGTTCGAGGAATGGAATCAAATATTTTCTTGACAATCCAAGGATTTCCTTTGCATCCCCAACTTCAAATGTCTCACCTGTTCGTTCCTTGAGCTTATGAACAGCCTGCTCGAAAACAGAAGTAGCAAGATAGAATTTTTCGTCCAAAGCAATAATTTTTTTCGAATTCAAGAGAAAGTGGCGCAATTCTGATGCAATAGCAGACGGGATCCCTGCGTCGTCCAGATAATTTTCAAGAGATAGTACAGATAATCCTGCTCCTTCCATCGCTTTAAGCATTCCTTCCACACGTCTGTTCCAGCTTTGAGGTACGTGCTGCTGAAATCCGTCTTTTGCAATGAACATTCCTGTCCGTTCCCAAATCTCTTGTTCAACCCCTGCTTCCAGCACATATTCAATCAACTGTTTAGGCAGACCGCTCTGCAAGACCTGCACAATTTCAGCTTTGTTAACCCCAGGTCTCATCGGATTTTTATTGTGAAACGCCGTCAGACGGTCGAATATATCCTCTGTTACGGCCGTAATAACGGACCTATGCGTAAAATGATCAGGATAATAAGCAACAAAAGATTCCAGTTGAAGGACACTCTCCAGCTCCTCAATAGTCAATGAGGTCCTTGTCAGCAGCTCAGCTTTAGTTAGCCCCTTTGCTTCCTGCAGCGCTGCCAGTACTCGTTCATCCGGTTTGCCTTCTCTCTTTTTTTGCAATGCCTGAATGGTATTATCGCCAAAACGATATCTTTCGCCTTTTGGATCGATTACCCAGCCGCCTCCAATAGTTTCTTGAGGACTTGGACGCCTCAGGATAAAACGGTCGCCTCGTTTAATCACAATTTCTTCATCAAGGCGGAGCTGGCAAAGAATCTCACCCGTGTTTTCTGAAATTTCATTTCTATCAAAAAACACAATCCGTCCCATAACCTCTGAGGTGCCAATATGACATTTAATTGGCATCCTTTGTTTGACCAAATGCTCAAGATCACCCACCATCTGTAAGGCGACATCCATGCAATTTGATACGATAAAATGCTCAGAGGATACGAGCACATTTCCCCGTTCCAGATCTTCCTTTGCGGCTCCAGAAATGTTAATAGCCGCACGCTGGCCAGCAAAAGCCATTTTCGCAGGGTTATGATGGACCTGCAGCTGCCTGGCCCGCACTTCGATATTTTGCGGAAGTACCACCAAGGTCTGATCTTCACTTACTCTGCCTTCATATACCGTTCCCCGAACGACTGTGCCCTGCCCTTTGACCGTAAACACCTGGTCGATAGGAAGCCTGAAGGGCCCGTTACTGTCCCGCGGTTCCAGTTGTTTAAGCTCGGTTACTATCGCTGCTTTCAGTTCGTCAACTCCCTTTTTAGTAATGCTGTCGACCAACACCACAGGGGATTCCTTGAAAATACTGCTTTCAAGCTCGAGCATAATTTCTTCTCGGACCAAGTCAATAAAGTCTTCTTCCACTCTGTCAATCTTGGTTATAGCCACAATTCCTCTTTTCACTCCTAGAAAATGGAGAATTTCAAGATGTTCTTTAGTTTGGGGCATAACTCCTTCATCAGCGGCAACAACCAAAACCACCATATCGATGCCCGCGACACCAGCAATCATTTGACGGATAAAGCGCTCATGGCCAGGTACATCGACGACCGAAACATGCATATGTTCATCCTCAAAAAGAGGCGCAAAGCCAAGTTCAATGGATATTTGCCTTTCCTTTTCCTCTTTTAAACGGTCTGTGTCCACATTTGTTAATGCCTTTGTCAGAGTAGTTTTTCCGTGGTCGATATGGCCGGCCATACCTATAGTAAAATGCTTTTTCATTGTGACACCCTTCTAGTTCTTATTCGATAAGGGAATTATATCATAGCTGTTTAGCAATCAATGCACCGATAGCTCCACAAAATTCGCCTTGTTCAGGAATCAGCGGTTCACACCCGAACAACTTGGTTCCTTTTATCAAGAATTCCTGCAAAGAACCATTTGAAGCCAATGCTCCCCCAAAATAAACAACAGACGTGGTTCCTTTCATTTGGGCAGCCTGAACAGCTAACAGCATATTAGTTTCAGCAATTAACCCTGTCAGGGACACAGCAATATCTTCACGTGTATATTGTTTTCCATGTGTTACCTTACCAAAATTGCTGGCTGTTAAATAACCGGGAACAGGAGGTTCAAACGGAGCATAAATATCCTTTACTTGAAGGTCAACAGCACTCCTGTCCCCGTTTTTCGACAGCTTAATCACCTCTTGATAATCTCCCGTTCCAAGCAAAAGGGCGGCAAGGCCAAGCAGGGCCCCACCACCTGCACCTGTGCCAATCAGCCTTTCGCTTTTCCCTTCCTTAATAAAATGAAGGGATGTCCCCGTTCCGATATTTACAGCGATAAATCCTTTTTCCCGGATGGATTGTTCCTTCTCCAGAAGGTAAACCGCTCCCTCTGTAAACGCCTCGAATTCTGTTATCTCAGTAATCCGCCCGGAAAATTTTCCTTTTACCGCCATGCCCCTGCCGCCGGTTAGGCGGATATTTGCATCAGGAGCGATGAGCGAAAGCCAGTTTAACAATGAATCCGTCTCCTGATAACTGTATTTTTTCAGATGGAGATTTCCTTTCTCAAAATAAGCAAGTTTAATCAGTGAGCCTCCAGCATCCATCCCAATCGTTTTTTTTGCTTCCATCTACCCAGCTCCCGTCTAAATGAGAATAAAACTACATAAACAGAAAATTGGTTGTGCTTCCTTTTTGTGAAGCACTTACCTCAAGGAGTGCATCAATGCGTTCTTTTAGCTCCGGAACATGGGATATGATTCCCACCAATCTTCCGCCGCTTTGAATATCCATCAACGCTTCAATAGCATTGTCTAATGATTCGGGATCAAGAGTTCCAAAGCCTTCATCAATAAACATTGTTTCAAGTGAAATTCCGCCGGCATGTTGCTGGACAACATCTGCAAGTCCCAGCGCCAGCGAAAGCGCAGCCTTAAAGCTTTCCCCGCCCGATAAGGTCTTAACATGCCGTTCCTGCCCAGTATATTGGTCAAATACCGATAGTTCTAATCCGCTCTGAATATTGCGGCGGGTAGGGTCAATCTTCCGGCGCAGCTGGTAACGGCCTCCGGTCATTTTAATCAGTCTCATATTAGCTTCCTTTAAAATATCATCCAAAAACGCTGCCAATACATAGCGCTCAAATGTAATTCTGAAAGGGTTTTGACCTTTCGTGATTTCATAAAGATGACCAACGACTGCATACTTTTCGTCAATTTCCTTTTGGGAAGCTGAGATTTCCTCTATTTTCAAGAGTATTTTTTCATTTCTTTGCTTGCCCATTCTCCATTCCTGGTGGACATTCCTTAACTTATCCAGATCGGCAGAAACAGTGTTTAACATACTTTGCAGTGCAGCAAGATCCGGTTTATTTATATCTTTCAGTTTTAGTTCTAAGTCATGAAGCAGCCCAGTAATGGTATGGAATTTTTGACCGTAAGCTTCAATTGTCTTTTCGTAGCTGTTAAGCTGAGCCTCCGTACGCTTGGCGGACTCATACGCGCTGTACGTTTCAAACCCCTGGGCAATCATGTCCGCTTTAAAGCGGCTCCGTTCCTGTTCCAGCTCCGCTTGCATTTTATGATGATTTTCTTCGGTTGCGGCCTTTTGTGCGGAAAAAGCAGATTCCGTTTCTCTTGCCTGCTGCAGCTTTGCTGCCGCATTCTCTAATGCTTCCTGCATCATTTTGTGCGTGGCCTGAGCTGCTCCCAAAGCGCTTTCCCACGTTTCCGGTGTCCGCATATCCTCTGGGACGGTATCCATCAGGCTGTTTAGCTTTGCATTAAGTTCCAGGTAGCTTACCTTTAAAGCATCTTCCTTTTTTCCAAACTCCTCAATTAGCATTTTCTTTTCTTCACGCTGCAATTTAAGGCTGTTGTATTCAGTTTCAATCCGCGGGAGTGAATCCTTTTTTAGCTTTAACCGCTTTAGCTCCTGCTCAAGATCTTGTTTTTCCAGCTTATATTTCCGTTCAAAGATGCTAATGTCCGAAACATGGAAATCCGGAATTGTTTCCTGAATTCCCGCGATTTTCTCTTCCGTACTGGCGCTTAGTGATGTCCAGCTGGACTTCGCTTGATAGTACTCTGACTCTGACCTGCTTCGTGCTTGCTCTGCAGTTGCCACCTTGGCCTTTTGGGCTTTCATTTCATCCTCAGAGGGTGAATCATCAGAGATTCCAGCCGGATTTGGATGATGAGCTGAACCACAGACCGGACATGCTTCCCCACTTACAAGTGTCGCTGCCAGTATCCCTGCATGGGAAGACCTCAGGCTTAATTCAAGGTTTTCATACTGCTGTTTTTCCTTTTCCAGCTTCTCCGTCATTTCCCTCATAGATTGTTCTTTTGCGCCAAAAAGGGCTTCAGCATTTCCAAGGTCCTTCATCGTTTCGGAAAGCCGTGATAACTGCTGGAGTATCGACTTTGCTTTGTCCCATTTTCGTTGTTCCTCTGAAAATAATAGAGCTGCCTTTTCACAATCACCCTTTTCCTGCTGCAGCCTTTCTTCAGTCAGCTCTAGCTGACGGAAAGCTGCTTCAGCTGTTTGTTTATCAGAAACAGCATTTTTCCACTTGACTTCCTGAGTTCCCGTTTCAGTAGATAGCTTTGAAAATACAAGCACTTTTTCCTTTAGCTGCTGCAGGTGATGGACCTCTGCAGCTGCCTGTTCGCGCTCGGAGGATTTTGCCTGCTCTAATTCGTATTTATCCTGAAGTTCTCTTTTTATGCTGTTCCATTTTTCAGCTTCCATCGTAAGCCTTTCAAGCTCTGCCTTCAGCTGTGTCACCTGTGAGTGAATTCTTTTGCAGTATTGCTCCTGCTTTTCAAGGTTAGCCGCTTTCTGCGCTAAACGAATACAGTTTTTAAGTTCTTCAATCTCTTCTTTCTTCGCTTCAAGCTGCAGTTTTTCAGCCTGCAGTTTATCCCTCTCAGCCATCCTGGCCAAAATGTCCTCAGCTTTGTGAATTTCCTGCTGAGCTCGGCTTCTTTCCGCTTCCTTCGCTTGCATAATTGTTTCCATATCAAAAAGTTTCATTTCCGCCTTCTCAATTTCAGCCGACAGCAAAGGAAGGACTACATGTTCATTTGGTTCATCGCTTTGTACCACTTCACTTAGCTCCGATTCTTCTGCGGTATAGATTTCCTTTATTAATCTAATCCGCTCAAGCCGGCTTTTTTCCGCCTGCACTTTAAGTTCAGCTGCTTCGTCCTTAAGCTTTTCTTCTACGCGTTTATATTGCTCAGTATGAAAAAGCTTTTGCAAAATTTGTTCTTTGTCCTTGCTCTCAGATGTAAGCAGCTTTCGAAATTCCCCCTGCGGAATCATTAAAATCTGGCGGAACTGATTTGTATCCAGCTGCATGATCGATTTAATTTTTTCATCCACTTCCCGCACATTCGCACCTAGCAGTTTCTTTTCGCCGTTTGTTTCTATTTCATATAGTTCAGCTTTGGCTGTTACAGTCGTAACACCGTTCCCTGATTTCTTCTTCTTTTCCTGCTGCGGTGCACGTGTAATAACGTACGATTTTCCCCTCAGCATAAACTCAAGGGTAACTTCGGTAGTCAGACTGTCTTCCGCGAACTGGCTTCGCAGCTCTTGACCGATACGGTCTTCCCCGCTCGCTTTTCCGTAAATCGCATAGGAAATTCCATCAAAAATGGTCGTCTTTCCAGCACCGGTTTTCCCGGAAATCACAAACATTGTCCTGCTGCCAAGGAGGGTAAAATCAACATGCTCTTTCCCGGCATACGGTCCGAACGCCTGCATGGTCAATTTTAAAGGTTTCATTTCAACGCTTCCTCCCTTTTTACTTTCTCGATGACAGAGGTCATTACTCCGCGTTTTTTCTCATCAAATATACGGTCGGTCATTTCACTGTAAAACGTCTCAAACAAATCAAGTTCCGTTTTCTTTTCGTCCTTTACGGATTGGAAGCTTTGCTTTCGCTTGCTGTCAACAGCTTCCCACTTCCGTTCCAGATGCAAAACATTAGGATAAATCATACGAAGCTTGTTCATCGGATCGATGATTGATCCTTCATCGTGGAGGGTAATTTTCAAATAGTCTTCCGTTTTTTGAGATTGATAGAAAGCAGGGTCCAATAGCTCTTCTAACAGTCCTTCCACTTCACGCATATCTTGCTTTGGTACTAAGGAGCGATACTTTGTTTCGAAGCTGCCATCAGGATTCATATTAACAATTGTAATAGATTTCTTTTGTTTGGCTTCTGAAAAGGAATACTTCATCAACGAACCAGAGTAACTTGCTTTATCGTGCTTTAATGCGTCGGGACTATGTAAATGACCCAGCGCCGTGTAATCAAAAGTTTCAAACAGCTCGGAGGCTACACAGCCGGAACCGCCAACAGACAAGATTCGTTCGGAATCAGTCGTTTTACCACCTAGAACAAAAGCATGTCCAACAAAAACATTCGGTTCGTTTGGATTAAGAGTCTCTTCTATTTTCCCGACAATCGCCTTCATCGCATTATCATGGGTCGTGATAGAATCATCATCCAGCATGGCCTTCACTACTCCAGGCTCTGCATAAGGAACAAGATAAAAATTTACGCCGTTTAACCGAACGGGTTCAAACTTTTGAGGCATCTTTCCCTGAATGTGGAGATTGCTGTGGCGATACCAGGAAGAGCCGAAAGAGAGCCGCTCTGCACTATCATGGTTCCCCGAAATCGCAACAATGGGCGTCTTCATGTCCACATTAATGGTATAAAGCACTTCATCAAGGAGTTCTACAGCCTCTGTCGGCGGGACAGAGCGGTCATACAAGTCCCCTGCAATAACAACTGCATCCGGCCGCTCTTCGTCAACCACTTCAATAAATTGCTGCAATACAAGTCTTTGATCCTCTGTCATATGGACGCCATGGACAATCTTTCCCAAATGCCAATCCGCCGTATGTATGAATTTCATAATTTCACTCCATCCGTGTTCATATATGGTTTGATTATAGCAAAAAAAGAAGCTTATAGACGGAAAACGAAACAAATGTTCTTTTTTTCCTTCAATTCAATATTTATGGGGAAAAAATTCGAGAAACAAATAAAAGGACAAAACATGGCGTTTTGTCCCTAGATGCTAAAACAAGTGTTTATATGGCCGCAAATCCACTTTTCTTTCGGCAAGCTTCTTCCGCAGGAATTTATGGTCGCGCTTAGGTGTAGCAAGGATATAACCTCTGATAATAAGATCTTCCGTGATTTGCGGGGCCTTTTCCTTTACAGCAATTTCCCCAATTTTCCCTGCAATTTTTTGCCTGGCTACATCCCTGAACAATTCAGGAACCGGGCTTACCAAATCCTCCAGCAAGACTTTTTCATCAGCAGACCACAGTCCGCGTGTCTTTTCGACATAATGCTCTTCCCAATCCATGTCGGACCTGCCATCCTCTTTCGGCAGCCTTTTTAAAAACTTTCTGAACATAAAAAAGCCGCCAATCGCGAATAATCCAACCAAAACAACTATCCAAAACAGGATAAACCACAAAAACCAGCCTTCCAGTTGCACCCTGTTCACCCCATTAATCAAGTAATCTATTATGTATAATTTATTATAGCCACGAGCCTAATGGAAAAACAAGAAAAACAATGTCGAACCTACATGATCGCAGTACTGCAGATTCCATCCAGCAAGCGAGCTTTTATATTGATTTCTGTCGACGGGCTATATATAATATAAAAGTTCTCTAATTTCTGGGGTCGGAAGGGTAGCTGGTGCGCCCCTCGGTCTTCAAAACCGCGTGAGAGGCGCGTGTCGTCTCTGGTGGGTTCGATTCCCACACGGTCCCGCCAAATTAAGATTTACAGCGTTATTGTACATAACAGTCTTGCACGGTCCTCGCGGTAAAAATAGGCTAAACCGATTGAGTCCGATTTGAAAAACCGAGTAGGACATTTACTCTTAGTCGCCCTATTATAATTCATAGGGCGCTATTTTTATGCAAACAAAATTATTCGCAAATACAAGCGAGGAAAAAACAGCAAGAAAACTAAAAAGGTAATAAAAGAATTAACACCATTTCAAATATTTGAACGTTTTATGACCATTAAGAAAACGGAAGCATTTTCTTCCCGTACTTAACTGGCTATTACAATCACTTTGAATATTTTAAAAGATATAAAGTTGAAGATATCTTCTGATCAAATCAAAGTTGATATTTTCCGTGGTTTTATTTTGCGAATGAATTTTAAATTTCTCCAAGGATGTGCACTTGATGTCATTTAGGTGAAAATGTGATATCTATATCTATGCTATAAGTAAATTATGAATTCCGATGAAAAGTTGAAAGGTCAAAAAATCTTTTTTTCTATGATCTTTTTACTTGATTAACCGAAAGGATGCTAGGATCCGTTTGAATCTCGATTAAAGCTGGCTTACCGCTGTCCAATGCCCGTTTCAAAGCAGGAACAAAGTCAGCATTTTTATGAACGGTTTCACCATGACAACCAAACAAACGAGAAAGTGCTGCATAATCGGGATTTTTTAGATCGGTCGCAACTACGCGGCCTGGAAAATGCTTTTCTTGATGCGCACGGATCGTTCCATACATATTGTTGTTGACAACTATAGCAATGATCGGGACGTTATAACGCGCTGCTGTTTCCAATTCCTGCATCGTCATCATAAATCCGCCATCACCTGAGAAGGAAATCACCGTACGGTCTGGACTAGCAATCTTTGCACCAATCGCCCCAGGAAGTCCATAGCCCATAGCACCAGAAGTAGGACCTACATAGGTCTTTTCTTCACGGAATGGAAAGAAGCGACAGACCCAACCAAAAAAGTTTCCAGCATCACTTGTTATTACTGTGTTTTCGGGAACATATTCAATTAAATCATGAATGACTCCTTCCATATCTGTATACTCTTGAGAATAGTAGGGTTTTGAAGTTGAAAAGGTCTCATATTCACTTCTTGCCCGCACTATCATCTCCATTCGACCTTCAGATACTGCCGATGCTTCTTGCTTTAATGCCTCCACTAAGAAAGCTTTCGCGTCTGATACGATTGCATGATATGGTGCGTAAACTTTCCCCAGCTCATTCGGTGAAATGTCGACATGAATCAACTTTGTATTTTCACTTAGGAGCTCATAATCTTGCGTACTCACTTGAGAGAATCTCGTTCCTAGTGCTAATATAACATCAGCCTTCTTGATAGCCTCCAAGGTGGACTTGCAAGGACCAAAGCCAAGCCAGCCGATGTAGTGCGGATGGAGATTTGGGAAGGCGTCGAAGCGTCGGAAAGCAGTAACGACAGGAATTGTGAATTTCTCTGCAAACTGGATAAGCCATGCAGAAGAACCAGAAAGAGTGACTCCACCTCCGGCGATCAGAACTGGATTCTCCGCTACTGCAAGAATGTTAAGTGCTTCCCTAACCGCTGCCGAATCCACTCCCGGTTCGACAATTGGATATGGCTTCCTTATATGAACCTCAACTTTATCCTCTAGCATATCATGTGGCAGACCAACAACGACAGGACCCGGTCTTCCAGATTTGGCCATGGCAAAGGCCCGGTGCATAATTTCTGGAATCCGCTTCGCATCATCAATCTCTATTGCCCACTTAGCTATATGATTGTAGTATCCAGCAAGGTCAACCTCCTGGAATGCTTCCCTCGCTTTAAACGGACGTTCCACTTGTCCAATTAATACAACCATTGGTGTAGAATCCTGGTAAGCCGTATGGATACCTATCGATAGGTTAGTGGAACCAACTCCACGAGTCGCCATGCAAACTCCTACTTTACCCGACATTTTGGCATAACCTTCAGCCATAAAAGAGGCACCTCCTTCATGACGGGCTGAAATGACATTAATGTTAGTGTCATAGAGGGCGTCCAAAACACCTAAGTAACTCTCACCCGGTACACAAAATACAGATTCTACCCCTTCCACCTTCATCACTTCAACGATCGCTTTTCCTCCCGAAATTCTCACTTCTTAAACACTCCTTTTTCACATTCTTGAACCACTTCTGTAAATATCTGAAGCCCTTCTTCCAGCTGCTCTTCTGTTATAATAAGAGGAGTCAAGAATCGAATTACGTTTCCGTACCACCCTGCAGTAAGAACAATTAAACCGCGGTCTAAGCACATTTTTACAATACGCTGCGGCAATTCTGAATTAGGTTCCTTTGTTGTACGATCCTTCACGAATTCCACAGCACACATTGCACCTAAGCATCGGATTTCTCCAATTGACGGACAGCATTGGGCAAGTTTGTTAAGCCTATCACTCATCCTTTGTCCGATGAATGTAGCACGATCCAACAGCTTTTCTTCCTTGATTGTTTCAATTACGGCCAAAGCAGCAGCACAAGCGAGAGGGCTTCCTCCCAACGTACCGCCAAGCTCCTTTTTCTGCAGCGAATCCATTATAACCGCTCGCCCAGTAACAGCACTAAGTGGAACACCAGCTGCCAACGATTTAGACATGACCATTAAATCTGGTTCAATATCGAAATGCTCAACGGCGAACATTTTACCCGTGCGTCCAAAGCCGGTTTGAATTTCATCGGCAATAAGTAAAATACCATGCTTTTCACAAATTCCCTTAACTCCTTGCAGAAATTCCTTCGACGGGATAACGAAACCACCTTCACCTTGGATCGGTTCAATAACTACCGCTGCAATATCCTCCGGTGCAATTTCCATACTAAATAGGCGTTCAAACTGTCTAAGCGCATTTCGGTCTGCTTCTGGCCGCGGAAGCTCAGAGCGGTAGTAATAAGGATATGGCATGCGGTACGTGTCGGTGGCAAGTGGACCAAAACCGTATTTGTAAGGTTTTACTTTACTAGTTAGAGTCATAGTCAAATGTGTTCGCCCATGGAATCCGCGTTCAAATGATACGATACCTCTTCTTTTTGTGTAGTATCTGGCAATTTTTATCGCATTTTCTACTCCTTCTGCACCACTGTTGAATAGTGCCGTTTTCTTCTGCCACTTTCCGGGTACCAATTCATTTAGCTGTTGGGCCAGCTTAATATAGGATTCATACATAACTACATGAAAACAGGTATGTATAAAAGAGTCTAATTGTGCTTTTATTGATTCTACAACTTTAGGCGGACAGTGACCCACATTTAGGGCACCAATTGAACCCGCAAAATCAATAAAGGTGTTCCCATCCATATCGGTAAGGAGCGCACCGTATGCTTTCTTTGCAAAAATCGAAGTCGCATTCGCTAGGGCTTGTGGTACAGCTTCTTCTCTTTCTTGCTTAAGCTGTATAGATCTTGGTCCTGGCACCGAACTATTCATTACAATCTCTCCCATTTACAAGCACCTCTTCTCTCTTATTTAGAAGAAGCACGGTTGAGGCACCGTGCTTCCATTTACAAATCTATTTTATAGCACCTTGTTCTCTTAGGTATTTCTCAGCACCTGGATGCAACGGAATAGACATACCATCAGTAGCAGTTTTCAAGTCAATACTATCACCACGCGGATGGATCTTTATAATCTCTTCTTTCTTTTCAAAAATGGTTTTCGTTAATTTATAAACCATTTCTTCAGATACCCCTGCATGAGTTACTAGCATAACCTTGGCACCTGCCGTAGGTACATCAACGTCGATGCCTTCATATGTTCCCTTTGGGATGATGACCATGTTTGAGAAGTAAGGATATTTAGAAACCAATGATTTGATCTTTTCTTCTTCAATCGGTAAAATATTCACGTCATGTTGAGTAGTAATATCAGTAACAGCAGAATTCGGAATGCCTGAATCGATCATAACCGCATCAATCTGACCGTCTTTAAGCATAGTAACACCTTCCGAATAGCTAACAAATTGAGGTTTGATATCACCCAAAGACAGCCCGTACTCCTTAAGTACTAACTGCATGTTCAAAGCAGATGAGCTCCCCTGAATACCTATCGCTACAGTCTTTCCTTTCAAATCAGCATAACTTTGAATACCTGAATCCTTCATAACGACTGTTTGCATTAGGTTGGCATATAAGGACATAATTCCACGTAGGTTATCAAACTTGTTGTCCTTAAACATCTCAATACCTTCATAACCGTAGTAGGCTATACCAGTTTCTGTGAATCCAATTTCTGCTTCACCTTGTCCCAACAAACGAACATTTTCATTAGATCCCCCAGTGGATTCTACAGTAGCATTTACGCCAATTCCTGCACCGTTAAGTGCTTTACCTATTCCCCCACCAAGTGGATAGTAAGTACCACTAGTTGCTCCAGTTACAATGGAAATTGCTTCACTGCTTCCGGGAGATGTGCGTTCAGCAGGTTTTTCAGTCTCTGTTGGTGAATTGGTGGAAGTTACCTTGTTTCCACCACCACTGCATGCAGCACCAAGTATTGATAGTGCAACAAATATTGATAATAGCATTCCTTTTTTTAATATTCTTTTCAATTTAATACCCTCCTAAGTGTTTTTTGTGTTTGCTTGCTCTATTTCATTCTTAGTTGTCTGTTTTGACGTTTTCCACTGCCATACAAAAACTGATACTACCGCAAAAGCCCCTATCAAATCCGATACGTGTTCTGGAACTAATAACAGCGCACCGGAAATTAAGAGGATCAAGCGTTCTAATTTAGTTGTCGGGCGGAGCATATACCCTTGTAGCGCAGCTGCTAGCGAAATAATAGCCAGTATTGAGGTAATCGTAGCGATTATAATATCACTTGTCTTCCCTATCCATAATAGAGATGGGAAATATACAAACATATACGGAACGATGAAGCCAATAATGGCAATTTTCACCGTGGTCATACCCGTCTTCATGGGTGAAGCATTTGCAATTCCAGCACCTGCATAAGAAGCCAAAGCAACCGGTGGGGTAATATCAGCAAATACCCCGAAATACAGAATGAACATATGTGCTGCGATTAATGGGATACCCAATTGTTCCAGTGCTGGTGCAGTAAGAACTGATAAAACTATATATGTAGCTGTTGTAGGTAACGACATCCCCAAAATTATTGATGCAATCATACTTAGGAATAACCCTAAAAACAGTTGCCCAGCGGAAATGGAAACGATAAAATCAGTGAATTTTAAACCCAATCCAGTAAGTGAAACCGTTCCGACAATCATCCCTGCACAAGCGGTAGCAGTAATAATACTGATAGATATTTCTGCACCCATCCTACAGGCATCCACGATTTTCCTTATCCCCATCCTTGTGGAAGCTTTTATCATGCTAACTAAAATTAAACTAAAGATAGCTAGATAGGCAGCTTTCGTTGGGCTTGAGCCCCCGGCTAGTGCCGTAACAACAACTACCAGTGGAATGATAAATTGTCCACCTAATAGTAAAGTTTTTTTAAGATCAGGAACTTCCTCTTTAGACATCCCTTTCAGTCCAGTACGTGAAGCTTCAAAATGAACGTTCATATATAAACTTAAGTAATACAGTGCTGCCGGGAGGATGGCTGCCATGGCAATATCCATGTAGGGCACCCCTGTAAGCTCGGCCATGATGAAAGCCGCAGCCCCCATTATTGGTGGTGTAATTTGTCCACCGGTAGAAGCAGCAGCCTCTACTGCTCCAGCAAAATGGGACTTGTATCCTACTCGTTTCATCAACGGAATGGTAAATGTCCCAGTCCCTACGACATTGGCAATAGAACTTCCTGAAATAGTTCCCATGAAACCGCTTGCAAAAATTGCGATTTTCGCAGGACCTCCCTTGCTTCTGCCAGTTAAACTAACCGCTAAATCAATAAAAAACTGACCGGCACCAGATTTTTCTAAAAAGGCTCCAAAAAGCACGAACAAAAACACAAATGTCGTAGCAACCCCGAGTGGAACTCCAAAGATTCCTTCGGTTGTCAAATACATTTGATTAATCATCCGCTCTACAGAATAACCACGGTGATTGAATATACCCGGGATATGATTTCCTAAGAATCCATAGAGTAGAATTATGATTGTAATGAAGGATAGCTCCCATCCAATTGTTCGTCGAGTAGCTTCAAGTATAAGAACTACCGCTAGTACTCCCATTATTAAATCTAGCTTGTTTGGCATTCCCATGCGTGTTATTAAATCATTAAAAGCAACAATAATATAAACGCTTACAGCAACAGAACAAATAGCCAGCAGTAAATCTAAAAACGAAATACGATTTCCTTTTCTTTTTTTATTTGCAGGAAAAATCAGGAAGCAGAGCACCATGGCAAACAGGAGAACGAAGGCGCGTTGCTTCATAGCGACAAGTGAACCAAAAATCGCGGTATAAAGGACAAATCCGGAAAGCATGACCCCTAATAAACTAGTTAGTAAATTCCAATGCCTAGCACTTCTATCCAATATTTCTTCACCTCAACCTATTCATATTTTGAGAGATATAACTTCCTTTCTATACCCTAAATCACCAGAAATGAGATCTGCAGCTTTTTTCGTTTCCTCTAGTAAAAATGCCAAGCGCTCTTGAAAACGGGACTTCATCCCACTTATCGTGAGTGCAGCTATAACATTACCCTTATGATTCCGAATCGGAAAGGATAATCCTATGGTATCTAGGGTTTGCTCCCCGTCACTAATGGAATAGCCATCTTGGATAATTTTGGTCAATTCTTTTTCCAGTCCTTCTATAGTAGTAATGCTGTTGGGCGTCATCGCTATTAATTCCATCTTTTGAAGGTGTTTAGCACGCTCTAGTCCGTCCATGTGGGCAAGCAATAATTTCGAACCAGAACCAAGGTGTAATGGTGACCTTCTGCCTACACTAGTAAACAAGCGAATGGGCTGTTTGCTGTCTACCTTTTCAATATAAACAGCATGTTCTCCATCAACGACTACTAAATGTACAGCTTCATCCACCGATTCTGCCAATTGCTTCATAAGGGGCAAACATACCTTTCGTACTTCGGATTGCTCCAATACAATATTACCTAGTTCTAACAACTTCATCCCAAGACGATAACGAATGTCCTGATCCGAATACTTAATTTTCGATAGAAAACCACAAAATTCTAATGAGCTAAGTAATCGATAAGTCGTCGGTTTCGACATTCCTGAAAGCTTGGCGATGTCAGAGAGGGATTGCTCTGGTTTATCCAGAGAAAAATAATTTATTAAGTTTAGGGCTTTTATCACACTTTGATTCATCTTAACTTTCCCCCCGTATGGAGTTTCAATAATTGCAACGCCATTTCATCTATTACTTACTTCATTAATATTTTCGAAGTAAGATAATTATTCCATTTATATATGATTATTAAAATTGAGCAATTACAATTGAAAACTTACCACTGTAAGAAGTTTTGTATAAATAGTTAAAATTACCATTAAGAATAAGCAAATTAATTGATGATTTAGCGAAAGAACAATGTAAATCAGTTGAAGATAGTCAAAATGTTGAAGAACCTTTTAAAGATACAATCCAACAAGTATTTGAAGCGGAAATTGAACTAATTCCGGCAATAGCCGAAATTGGATACAGCCATAAACGGATAAATCAAAATTTGGTCCTACCGAACTGAAAATGCCGAGAGACCGGAACGAAGAATATGAACCTCACACAATAAAAAATGAGAAACACAGTAAATGGGCTGGAAGAACAGATCATTGGCCTCTATGCAAACGGCATGTCCACCTGGGATATTGAGGACTATATGAAACATTTATATGGAATTGATGTTTTGCCGACTATTGGTGAGCAAAGTAACGGATAAAATTATGCCACTTATTGTGGGAGTGGCAATCCCGTCCATTAGACAGAGTTACCCAATCGTCTTCTTGGAGGCCATTCATTTTAAGGTCAGAAAAGAAAACCGAATCGTAAATAAGTCTGCTTACAGCGTTTTAGGAATCATTATGTCTCGCCATAAAGAGATTTTTGGTATTTGGATTGCAGAAAAATGAAAGTGCAAGTTTTTGTGCAATGCCTGAAAAACAGGGTGGCGAAGACATTCTTATTACTTGTAAGGACGGGATTTCCGCTTGACCGAAGTGTAGTTCCGACTTGACATGGAGCTTCTGCGCATGATTTCTGGAGATTGGGCGAAACCTTTAAAAGAAAGGCATCGCCCGGCTGAGCCTATCATACCCCCACAATATAAAGCCTTTACATTACCGAAGTGAAAACCCTATTTACCCAAAAAGATTTATACTCCCTGCAGTAATGACTCCTATACATAGCCGCTGTTCAATTAGATGTTTTATTACTTCAAAACATTTATTTACGTAATAGATATTAACCTGTCAAGATATTGGGGAGAATTTTCGGACACAAATAAACGATCTGCCCCCAATCATCTTTTACTAAATCTAATATACGTAAAATAGTATTTCAACAGTTTCAAACTCACTCTGTTTTTATACGAACATTGTATTCATTTTTTTTAAACTCAATTATTTTATGTATCTTGAAGGCAATAAAAAAATGCAAACCCTTTTATTGGATTTGCATACTTGTCGGCAACTATAAAAAAGACAATATTGGAAGAATTTTTCCATCCCGATAAAAACTGATTTGGTCACACTTCGGCAACATATTTAATAATCAAAGGTAACAAGTTTAACCATCAAGTTTTCATCAATTAAGATTCAACACCTTTGATTTTTGAATATGTCTCAGTTATTTAGTATTCCCCACCTAATCTTTCTAAATTAGGCGGGGAATTTGTTTTTACTCCCAGATCCATTCATTCATTCCTATATAAGTTGAAATTAAAAGATTCTGCTCTCCCAATAAAGGGTATTGAATAGGAAAACTTAATCGGAGGATGAAAACATTGACTACTATCAAACAGGAGACTTTTCGTGTCATGGAAGCCATGAAGAAAACCAACGACAGGCGCATGTTCGAACGGTTATTGCCATTAGTAGCCAGTTAGTTTTGTTTTTGTGTAAAAAAAGAGGAGAGCCAGCTGGAAAGGCTGACTCTCAGAAAATAGGATATTGAAATCTTAAATAACAATTTCAAATGAAAAACGTAAAAATCGAAATTAGCTGTTTGTGCATAATTTAGACCCTTAGCGAGCCACGGAAACCCCTTGCAGCATAGTAGGATTCCGCTCCATTATGGTACACAAATACAGTGTCGTAGCGACAATCACAAAAGATGGCCCCGCCAAGTTTTCTAATATTAGCAGGAGTTTGCACCCAACTCGATGTTTTCATATCGAAATTTTCAAGTTTCTGCAGCTCCCTGTATTGTTCTTCTGTTAAAAGTTCAATTCCCATGGTAGTTGCCATATCAATAGCGTTATTTTCTGGTTTGTGTTTTTTTCTTGACTCCAGTGCTTTACGGTCGTAACAAACACTTCTGCGACCTTTAGGACTTTCCGGTGAACAATCATAAAATATGTATTCGCCCGTCTTTTTATCATGGCCAACAACATCCGGTTCACCGCCAGTTCCCTCCATTACATTGAGCGACCACAGTTTTTCAGTATTAGCTTCAATCTTAGCTTGTACTTTAGCCCATTCGAGACCTTTATGTCTGTGCATGTTTTTCTCAAAACGGGCTTCCAAAGTTCTTAGTAGTTCTTCACGTTGTTCTAGTGACAACTCCTTAATTCTCTTTGTCATATTAGTTTCCCCCTTGGGTTGTCCTCATAATTGAATAAGGACTAAACTGCTCTTAGTACAATAACTTCAACAAAAAGATGCGTTATCCTTCTTAGACAAACG
Source organism: Peribacillus saganii (assembly GCF_003429095.1). GTDB lineage: Bacteria > Bacillota > Bacilli > Bacillales > DSM-1321 > Peribacillus > Peribacillus saganii. The sequence continues at coordinate 118,679 of NZ_QVTE01000016.1, read as the reverse complement.
TACCCGTTACTTTAAGTACAACTCTTCACAATTAAACAAGTTCAGGATTTAGAGGACCATTCATCACTTTTTTACTTTTATTTCCTCGGGTATAGTGGTCCAGAACTTTGGGTCTTCTAAGCCGAGCCGCCAAATCCCGATTCCCCGCAAGTTATATTTTTTTACTAGGTTTAACTTAAACCGCAGACTATCGCTATTCTCAAACCAAACTTGGTGGCTATGATGATTATGATCAACGTATTTGAAATGAGGTGTTTGCGAACGGGTTTCCCATATAACTTTAGCTTTATATTTTGTTCTCTGATCCATTAACTGTGCGTAGGAGCTATACAAGGCTTTGTCTGCTGCGGTATCCCAGTCCCATCCATAACCAGCGATACCGAGTAAAATTTTTGATGGTGGTACACCATGTTTCAAAGCATAACGAATCGTTGCTTCTGTCCAATTGAATGATGCTGTTGACCCAGGTTTTGTTCTTGGGTTGTGTTCATCGTATGTCATAATCATTAACCCATCTGAATATAACCAAGCTTTTCGTAATCAAACCACCGTAAATGCCCCCTTTAGCTGAAGAAGACTATCAACCAATAAATTGCCTCAATTGCTGATTAAACTTGTCACGTTCTTCCCAGAAAGGACCATGACCACTGTAATGAAACGGAACAAGCTGTGAATTTCTTATTTGTTGGTTTAATTCCTGAGCTTGTGCAAATGGAATAACTTTGTCGTGAACACCGTGAATGATTATGGTTGGAACAAGTATTTTTTCCAAATCCGCATAAAGCTTCTCATCTCTTAGTGTAATTATGATTGCTGCTGTTGACCAACCTGCTGCTTGTAACCCCAATTGAAAAAACCATTCAGAGAATGGGCTTGTTATATATTGAAAGAAAAAGGTGTCTGTTACTTCTCGCATCATCTTAGGACGGTCATTTAACGCTTGAGAAAGTAATCTATTCGCAGTTTCTGTAGTAAAGCCTATTGGAGCTGCAGCGTCTACAAGGACAAGTTTTGATACTCCGTAACCATTATATCGGGACATATACCGAATCGCGATTGCTCCACCTGTAGAGTGACCTACAAGAATGAAATTGTCTAATTGAAGTACACCAACTACTGTGCGAATATCATCAGCCAATCGATTATAATTGTAGCCACTTATTGGTTTATCCGACTTTCCGAATCCTCTCCAGTCAATTCCGATACAGCGGTAGCCCATTGAGGGAAGAACATCAAACTGATACTCAAACTGTTTATGGCTTAATGGCCAACCATGTAAAAACACTATCGTCTTACTTCCCACGGGATTTATATCTTCCACATATAATTTTACGCCTAATTCTACAGTCACATAGTATCCCACACCGATTCCCCCACACAAATAATAAAATGGCTTTAGCAGTAAGTTATTCACATAGGCAAACATCTGTGAATACCTATTCCTTGGGGGCATGCCGTATCGGTGGAAATAGAAATGTGCTTATGGAACTTTTCTGCCCCTTTAGCACAAAAAAGCTGCAGAAAAGCAGCTTTGGATCTCTAAGGCCTATTGCCAGGAACGTCAGATCCCCTTCAAAAGCAAGAACGACTTCGTCCTGGACATGTTTAGGGACTTTCCTGCAAATGAAGGTGAACAGGTCTATGTTTTACTGGACAGCTGGTATACAAGCAAAAAGATGATTGATGGTTGTAACATTAAAGGCTTTCACGTGATGGAGGCTGTAAAGTCCAATCGCAAAATTTGCCCGCAGGGTATTAATAACCTAGGATGGTCACGACTTCCAAGGCCCGGTCGGTGTACAGGAGACAAAACGGAGTTTTTCCCGGGATGAATTTTTTCTCCCAGGACAATAGGATTTTGACATTTTCCATATCCGAGAGCGGACCTCCGCATAAGTAAATACGAAATCTCCCTTTATCATTCACAGTCACAGAGTGAAGGCCGGAGCTCTCGATATAATCGCTTGTATATTCAGACAGGGAACATGTGCGTTGGGAGATTGAAACTGGCTATCGTTATTTCAAAGAGTTATTGGGCTTTGACCAATATCAATTTCTTTCTATTAAGTCCATCGATAAGTCCATCGAGCTTTATACTGGGCCATCCAATACCTGACGCAAAACTTCCTTGAAGAGGCATAAGTGGTCCCGAGACGCTTCCTTTACGCTTGGAGATACAGTCCGACGAATCAGGACAGAAGTTTTAGGGCAGCTCGTTGTATATGTGTATCAAGAAATGGTAGCCAAAACTCCCTTGAAAAAGGTACTGAATGCCCTGCACTAATCGCTTAAAAATCAGTTTTTACAACCGCACTACCCGTATGTCCTTTTTCAGGGATAAAATTAAAATGTGCAAGAGTCAAGTTTTTAATATTATCATTATAGGGCATGTATATCCTATTTTCATTACTGTCCCTTTAAACGAATGATTGTTACACTATTATCAATGTATAATATCACTTGCCGCAATATATAATAATTTGACGCTGCGAAGCATCAGACCTATGGACTTGTGATGCAACTTTTCTCCAATGTATGTAGAAAGCTATCCCCACGCAGGATAACTTTCGACATTCCACTGACAAGCCAACTGCATTTTAATCCTTTAAAGGATCCTCCTAAGCTTTAAAACCAGTAACAGATAGCCAAGTAATGAAGTATACCTAGTTTAATTATGGCTGGATTGGCTTCTTTTTTGGACTTTAACAGAAAAGGCAGACTTATATATTCGACCGTTTTTTTAGGCGAACACCAAGAAATGAAGAAATAGGCCTCCCTTTCACCAAAAAGAAGAATGAAGGGCTATTTAGAATATTCCCTTTACTTCCAGCTAGCTTCTGCTAATTCCTTATTAATAAAATCAAGTTAGAAACGTAAAGGAACTAAAAACTTGTACAAAGCTGGCTAATGCCTGCTTTTCTATCAAAATTTAGATTGATAGTTCTCGATTTCCCATGCGTGAACGGCTGTGCGATAGCTATCCCATTCTGCTTTTTTTGCAGCAACATATTCGCTATAGACGTGTTCGCCTAATGCGTTATAAACAAAGTCGCTTGATTCTAGTTCTTTGATTGCTTCTGTTAAGCTTCCTGGCAGGTTGTCAATCCCAAGGATTGCCCTTTGTTCTTCGGTCATATGGAAAATATCTTCATTGATTGGAGCCGGAGCCTCTAATCCTTTTTCTATTCCATCTAAGCCTGCTGCAGCAATAACAGCAAACGTTAAGTAAGGGTTAGAAGATGGATCTGGACAACGTAATTCTACACGAGTCGCAAGACCTTTTTTCGCTGGGATACGAATAAGTGCTGAACGGTTAGAAGCTGACCAAGCAATGTAGCATGGTGCTTCGTACCCAGGGACCAAACGTTTGTAAGAGTTTACTAGCGGGTTTGTTACCGCTGCAAAACTTTTCACGTTATCTAGTAGCCCAGCAAGGAATTGATAAGCTTTTTCAGATAATTGGAGTTCATCTGAAGGATCAAAGAATGCATTTTCGCTTCCTTCAAAGAATGACATATTCACGTGCATACCAGAACCGTTGATTCCAAAAACCGGTTTTGGCATAAATGTAGCGTGTAATCCAAATTTATGTGCAATAGTTTTCACAACCCATTTATATGTAGTTGATAGGTCTGCTGCAGTTAGTGCATCAGAATATTTAAAGCTAATTTCATGCTGTCCTTCCGCTACCTCATGGTGAGATGCTTCAATCGTAAATCCCATTGCTTTTAAGGCACGGTAAATTTCTAAACGAACGCGCTCTCCAAGATCAAATGGTGATGGCTCGAAATAGCCGGCTCTATCACTGATTTCTTGAGTTGCATAGCCATTTGCATCAGTTTTGAAAAGGAAGAATTCTAACTCAGGTCCTACGGAAATGGTATAGCCTTTATCAGCTGCACGTTCAATCGTTTTCTTCAATACATTCCTTGTATCTCCCTCAAAAAGTGTTCCATCCGGGTTCATGACAGAGCATAAGAATCGTGCCTCAGCATAACCTTCTTCTTGTGTCCAAGGAAGAATAGTAAATGTAGCTAAATCTGGCTGCAGATAAAGGTCGGATCTATTAATTGGTGAAAAACCTTTAATAGAGGAACCATCAAACATCATTTTCCCCTCTACTATATCTTCTAGTTGTTCAGAAGTTACCGTGATATGCTTTAAAATTCCTTCAATATCTACAAATTGTAAGTGTAGCAATTCAACACTTTTTTCATTAATAGTCTCTTTGATTTGTTCTAAAGCTGATGGTATCGTTACTGTATTTGGAGTGAGTGTCTCATTCATGTTATGTTACCTCTCGGAATTATGTTATATTTTATTACATTAAAATTATATTTTAATCACAATAGTTTGACAATAGTTTTTTAGAATATTACGCAAATTTGTTTTGTAAGTGTTTTCTTAAAATTGCTTACTTTATTCTAATTACTGACATGGTGTACTTCTAACGACAACGTATGGCGACTAAATAGAACAACTCTGAAAAAGCAAAAAAATCACATAAGAACCTTAAACACGTTTAGGCCCTTTGTGATACCATTTAATAATTCAATATAATTATTGGTAAAAAGCAGTTGGAGGGTTTTTTTAAAGTATTATAGAAAATTGTCCAAGCCACTCTGACAGTTGCTTAATAGAAACCCGAAAGAATACTATTCCTCGAACTCCAACAGCTTGAGAGGCTTGTGCAGTCTCTGATGGATTCCATTCCCACACTCTGTACCGTTGGTATTAATGCGTTCCTTGTTATTTCTTGTCCAAAAAGATTAATAAGTGGCCTCACTTCAAAATTGATACTTCCGTTTCATTGTTCTATAATTGCAGCTAAACTTCATCTTTTAACTCCAGCTAGTATCATAACTTTAAATGAATCTTTTGTTCTCTGTTTCGTTAGAGCTTTGTTCTCCTGCGTTTCCGAGTTTCTTAAAACTTTGATTTCACATTTAGGTCCAAACTATTTCAGTAATGATCCCAAAATCGTGCTCATGAGTCCGGCACCAATTAAGGTACGTCTGTTTTTTTCTGTTTGCTGCTCATTAACCTTCCTTATCCCCGATAGCAATAACGGCAGGCACCTGCTTTTTTGCTTAACCATTTCTCACACCATAATTGGAAGTTTGATTGTAAAAACAGTTCCTTTGTTTGGAGTACTAGAAACAGAGAGAGTTCCTCCGTGCAGTTCAATAATTTTCTTTGAAAGCGATAATCCCAAGCCAGTTCCCGTTTCCTTTGTTGAGAAAAAAGGATCAAAAATATATTTTAAATGTTGGTTTTCGATACCAGTCCCATTATCTTTAAGTTGGAAAATTACGCAATCCTTTTCCCTAGTGCATACTAAACTAATCTTCAGGTCACCGTTTCCTTTAGATTCCACTGCGTTATTAAATAAATTTATAAATACTTGAATGAGTTCGCTTTGATTTACAAGAATGAGGGTGCCGTCTAGACCCTCGCTAATGTTTACCACTAGGTCCACTTTTTTCAGAATGGCTTCACTATACAGCAGCCCCATAAATTGTGCTACGAAATCACTTACCAGCTCAGGTTCCTTCGTCATGGGTGAAGACTTTGAAATCATTAAGAAGTCGCTTATAATTTTATTTGCCCGGTCTAGCTCTGGTATTAACAGAGTTCGAAATAAGGTTGAATCTGCCTCTAGCTGTCCTTGTCCCATCAGCTGCAAATATCCGCGTACCGTTGTTAATGGATTTCTCACTTCGTGAGCGATACTTGCTGATATTTGTCCGATCATATTCATTTTTTCAGCTTCTTTTAAATGGTTTAAGAAATGGAAAAGACCAATGACTCTTAATATATCACCGTTGTCATCATATATGATCCTAGTATTGATAATTCCATAGTTTGAGTCTAGAATTTCTTCATTATAAATTTCTTTCCCAGTACGTAGCGTTTCTAGTAATTTAATATCCGCATCATCAATTTTTAATAGGTTAGAAATGTGCTTGCCAATTACTTGTTCTTTCGTTTCATTTAAATCTATTAATGTTTGTGTGTTACAAAGTGTGATCATTCCATTCTTATCTATAAAAACAATGTGATGAGGGACTACATCAAGCATCGATTGTAAAAACACTTCTAGCTGCTCAATTTTATATCCAATTGACGGATAAACTAATTCGCTTATTACGGTATCTTTTTCCTTAACCTCCTCCGTAAAAATCGCTTTATCATTTTTCTTTTTCCAAATTCTTATATTCGTCTTTGCATCAATATAGTCTATATCTATAGGAAGCTCAGCGATTATTCGTTTATACAAGTCTAATTCCTCTTGAGGTGAATTAAATTTATGGGGGTTTCCTTTATACTTAGACACATATTTCCACTCCAATTCCTGTCCCATTTTATGCCGAATACCTGAAAAATTATTTATCATTTAACTCCGGCGAATACTTTGAAGAAATTGTTGCATTTATAATCTTCATCCTAAAATGTTTTATTCACAAAAAGCTCATTTCAAATCAAAAATACTATATTTCAACATATTTAGCTATAGAGATAGTCTATTTAAAAAAAACAGTTAAACCAGCAAAACAGGAAAGATTACCTAATATTTTATTCCCGAATAATGTAGTTTTTCATTAAATCTGTATTAATATAGTGATTTTTTGAGAATGTGAGGATATGAGGCTTCAGCTACATTCAAAATAAACATTTTTTGACGATATATACTTTAGTTAATATTAATAAATCTGAGGAGCTGGTGAAATGTATCTTACTATAAAGTATTTGTATTACTCCTTAACTCTCCAATGATACTAGAGGGAATTAACCACATGAAATGATTTTAATTGGGTAAATGAAAGGAACTAAAACATGAGTATTAAAAGAAAGTTACCTATTTACATTGGAGGGTTAGTTACTGCTTCACTTCTGGTTTCCGGATTTGTTAGCTATAGTTCAAGTTCGAAAACACTTGTTAATGAAGCAAAATTAGCTCTTGTAACAAATGCTGAGCAGACTGCCAATTTGATTGATGCTCTCGAAAACGGGGAAATCGTCACTACTTCTGTTATGGCTAACAACAAAAGAATTAAAGATTTAACAGTGTTTAGAAGTAAAGTTAGCGACAATGAATTCTATTCCAGTAAAAACGACTTATTACCAGCAGTGAATACATTTTTGGAAGAAAGCTTTGATAAAACAACCAATCATGCTCACTTTTTCATAATAGACAAAAATGGAATCCCTATAGCGGATAGTGACCCTAAACTTCGGGGGCAGAAAAACACATATACTGACAGAGACTATTTTAAAGCGGCAATGGAGGGAAAATCAGCAATTGGGAAAATGGTTATTTCTAAGACAAGCGGAAAACCAGTTGTCGTTCTTGCTGTTCCAATTAAAGATGATTCAGGGCAGGTTACAGGAGTGCTTGCCAATTCCATTAATGCCGAGTTTTTTACAAGTACTGTAAGCAAGATTAAAGTTGGCAAAACAGGACAAGTCACCATCCGGGATAAAGATGGTCTTGTGATTTCTCATCCAGATAAATCTTTAATTGGTCAACAAGGTTCAAGAAAAGAAATGAACGAGTTGGCAAAGAGCATCACAACTGATGACAAAAAAGTAAATACAGTGTCAAAAGACTTTGGATCCGGAAGTAACAAAAACCTTGTCATTATGGGGAACATTCCGGGAACAAACTGGGTTGTTGGATTTGAAGAAAAATATGCAGAGATCCAAGCACCCGCTAAACAAATTCTTATGCGAACCATTTGGGTAATCCTATTTAGTACAGTAATTGCAACCTTATTGGGGATTTATTTTTCAAAAATGGTTACGGCTCCACTTTCTCGTTTAATGGGTAAAATGAAAGAAATGTCAGAGGGTAACTTGAGTGTCTCAATGGATGAGAACTATAAAGATGAATTTAAAGTATTGGCAGATAGCTTTAATCATATGTCCCAAAATCTGCGCACGTTTATACAGCAAATAAGGCAAAATACTGAGCAGGTGGCAGCATCTGCAGAAGAACTTACGGCAAGTGCCGAACAAACAAGTAACGCAACTGAACAAATCGCTTCTACTATGCAACAAGTTGCATCAGGAATGGATTCACAGGTTCAAAGTACAACTGAAACGTCAAAAACGGTTAATGAAATTTCTATTGGTGTTCATCAAATTGCATCCAATTCGCAAAATGTTGCTTCTACAGCTACAGAAGCATTAGATAAAGCAGAACAAGGAAACGAATCAATTCAGACTGCTATAAACCAAATGACTTCCATAAATACGACAATTAACAGTTTAGGGCAAGTGATAACAGACCTCGGAGAACGTTCAAAAGAAATAGGTCAAATCATTGAAGTCATTACTGACATTTCGGCCCAAACCAATCTATTAGCTTTGAACGCCGCAATCGAAGCTGCCAGAGCAGGAGAACATGGTAAAGGATTTGCTGTAGTGGCTGATGAAGTTAGAAAATTGGCGGAACAATCCTCTAATTCCGCCCAGCAAATTGCTCAATTAATTTCTTCCATCCAAGGCGAAACGAATAAAGCCGTCTCTTCAATGGAAAATGCTAAAAAAGAAGTTGAAGATGGTATTGAAATTGTTGAAGTTGCAGGTATTTCATTTAAGCATATTCAACAGTCAGTAAATGAAGTTGCAAGTCAAATACAAGAGGTATCCTCTGCTATTCAGCAAATGTCAGCAGGCACTGAGCAAATGGTTCATTCGGTACAATCAATTACTGAAATTACTGAAATGACTGCTTCTGGCACACAAGAAGTTTCCGCAGCCACTGAAGAACAACTAGCATCAATGGAAGAAATTTCAGCATCCGCCAACGCACTAACTAATATGGCTGATGAGCTGCAAGATGTGATAGGTAAATTCAAGGTTTGATCATTATTCATTAATTAATAAATTTTAAGAAACACCGTTAGCTTATTGCAGTAACGGTGTTTTATTATGGTTACAAAACAATTCTGTTGTAGTCGAGTTGGTACTTTAAAAACCCAACATTAGGCACACTCCGTCCAGATTCACAGCTTGATGAAACTCCTAAACAAAAAAGCTTGGTCATTCATCATATAAACACCATGCATCTCCCCTTTTTATTTTATTCCTAATACTTATTAAGAAGGAATTACGAAAAATATCACGAAACAATATAAACAATATTTTTCTACAGGGGATGCGGCTTATGATTGATTATCGTGATTTTGTTCCCAGGCAAAATGGATTTGTTTTTAAATTCATAAAAAAGGACAATCAGTTTATTCATACATACATTGAGGGTGATCTGCTTCAGAAATTAGGGCTGACCCCATCCATGGTGATTGGTAGAACGGTTTTTGATTTTTTTCCGCAAGACCATGCACGCCAAAAGGAACGATTTTATGTAAAAGCCTGGAATGGGGAAACGGTTAATTATGAAGGGTCTGTAGGTGACACTTATTACAGATGCAGTTTATTTCCTATCACAATTAATTCCCAAGTTGTAGAGGTTAATGGTTCAGCCATTGATATTACGGTAGAAAAGAATAATGAAAAAAGGATCCGGGAAATGGAAAAACTGTCAGTTGTGGGTGAATTAGCTGCCGGAATTGCCCATGAAATTCGGAATCCTTTAACTTCATTAATAGGGTTCACAAAGATTATTAAAGAAAAGATAACCGATTCTTCGATAAATGAATACCTTGTCATTATGGAAGACGAGCTTGATCGAATTAATCAAATCGTAAATGAATTTATGTTTATCGCCAAACCAAACGAAACGATGGAAATCAAGGAAGCCAATATCAATGCATTGGTCCGGAATGTAATTAAATTTATGGAACCTCAAACTAATTTAAAAAGCATTTTAGTAAATTTATATTTTTCCGATAAGATTACAGCATTCTGCGATCCAAATCAGATCAAACAAGTGTTAATAAATATCATACAAAATGCAATTGAGGCTACTTCTGAATCATTGAGTATAGATATTTCACTTAAAAAGCTTGATGAAAACCAATTCAAAATAGAAATTAGAGATAGAGGATGCGGAATATCTGAGGAAAGGCTTAAGAGGCTATTTGAACCTTTTTATACTACAAAAGAAAAAGGCACCGGTTTGGGCCTAATGGTGTGTAAACGGATCATTGAAATACATAATGGAACCATTGAAGTGAAAAGCAATCCAGGTTTTGGCACTATTTTTGAAATTGTCTTACCTATAAAACAAAAAACAAGTAAGCACATGATTAAACATCAAAGTTAAAGAAGGCAGCTGTTTGGATACAGCTCACCCCTTTTGTGGTTCAATAATAATTTTGTTGCCAAATAGAAAGCCCTGTCCGCTATCGGTCAGGGCGTACTAGTAACCAGCCAGGCTGCCGCTACAACCTTCCCTTTAGGCGCGACATACAACCTGCTGTAAAGCTTTTTATTGAGTGTATTTTAACTTGATCGTTTGATCAGGTTTCTTTCTTCTTTGTTTATTTAATATTACCACAAGGAACAAATGTTCGCAACTACTTTTTTTCCATTTCTTAACCATAAAACATCTCTTAACAGTTTAATCAGATGAATAGTTTAGGATTAGCCTAGTTTTGCCCAAATTATCTTTTATAGTTTAACAACCTGTTAATCTGCACAACGCTGCAACTCCTATAGACAATATAAGCGGTCGATCAAAAAATAAAGAACAGGGAACCCTCATTTCCCGAACAACTATTACTATCTTAATATTCTTCAAATAGCAGCCATTTTATTTAATCGTTTGGTTTTTCCAATACTCATAAATAGCTTCCTTAAAAAATTGATTTAATTCCTTTTGTTTTAGATTTTTCAGCCATTCAGCTTGGTCAATTGGCAATGTTAATTTAAATCGAATGTTTTCGTTAGGCATTTCAAATTGTCTTATCTCTGCTAAAGTAATACCCTTTTCTATGTTTGGAAATTCAATATCGTTTTCAGTCAGTAATTGAAAATCCGGATACTCATCAATTTCATCGAGATTGCAATATAAATTAAGTTTAGGCAGTTCACCGGCCACTTGCTGGACATGCATGATCGAATTTATCATTCTGCCATCCTGCAGTTCTATTTCTATAATCAAATTTTCTTCCCTGCCATACTTTCTTTCTGCTACTTCACTGACAATGATATCCAATTCCAAGGTGTACCTGGTATTCGATTCAACAATATAGATTGCACTGTTAAATATACGGATTTCTTTGCCATCAATCTTCACAGACTTTACTGCTGCCATCCAACAATCTCCCTTTATATTTTGAAGTTTACACTCTGCACCGGGGTACCTATTATAATATTTTCAATAAAATCACTGTTATATCCACACTTTGTAATTAAAGTATAAGTTTTATCAGAAACAAACACTATCCCTTTTTATTAATTTCTCCAGTTTGATTGATAATTTAGCCGAATTTAAATTTAATAGTCAAATTGTTCGATTTTTTTACCGTTGTTCATTTAATTACGGCCACACAAAAGGGTAAGGATTGATCGCGCTCCCCGCCCCTGAATGCCCATAAAAAAAGAGACGGGAATATATCCCGTCTCTACTGCATATTATTCCAATTAATCATGGAAATTCGTGCCGTCAGTTGTTGCTTTTACAATTTCAGCGCGAATGACAAAGTCCCCGAAGTGTTCACCTTCTTGACGTTCCTTTGCGTAACGAGGAAGAATCGTCCGAAGCTCATTTAAGATCTCTTCTTCACCAATGTTTTCGCGATACATCTTGCTTAAGCGGCTGCCGTCAAATGCAGCACCAAGATACATATTGTATTTGCCCGGCGCTTTGCCGATAAAGCCAATTTCTCCAAGAGCATGGCGGGCACAGCCGTTCGGGCAGCCTGTCATGCGGATAGTGATTTCTTCATTTCGTAGTCCGTTTTCATCAACAATTGTGTCGATTTTGTCAATCAGCGTTGGTAAATAACGTTCAGCTTCTGCCATCGCCAATCCGCAAGTCGGAAGAGCAACACAGGCCATGGAGCTACGACGAAGTGCTGAGTAGTGACTGCCATCGGTTAAACCAAATTGTTCGATTAACGCACTAATCTGTTTCTTCTTCTGGTTAGATACATTTCCGATAATCAGGTTTTGGTTAGCTGTCAAACGGAAATCCCCGTTATGGATTTTAGCAATTTCACGCAAGCCTGTTTTCAGCTGGTAACCATCAAAATCTGCAATCCGCCCGCCTTCAATAAACAATGTTAAATGCCATTTTCCTTGAATGCCTTTGACCCAACCATAACGGTCACCATTATTGTCAAAATGGAAGTGCCTTGATTCACCGAGGCTCCAGCCAAGGCGGCTTTCCAGCTCAGCCTTTACATTTTCAAGTCCAAGCCGGTCAACAGTATACTTGAACCTGGCATTTTTGCGGACGGAACGGTTTCCATAGTCACGCTGAATTGTGATGATTTTCTCAGCTACATCGTACATTTGATCAGGTGTACAGAAACCGATGATCTTACCCAGCTGAGGGTAAGTTGCTTTGTCTCCGTGCGACATTCCCATACCGCCACCGATTGAAACATTAAAACCAATTAGCTTACCCTCTTCAACGATTGCAATGAATCCAAGGTCCTGTGAAAAGACATCGATATCATTTGATGGAGGTACAGCGATACCGATTTTAAACTTCCTTGGCAAATAAAGCGGACCATACATTGGTTCAACTTCTTCAACATCTGGTGTGCCTGCCACTTTTTCTTCGTCCAGCCAGATTTCATGGTACGCTCTTGTACGCGGCAATAGATCATCACTTAATTTTTTTGACCATTCATATACTTCCGAATGAATTTCGGACTGAAATGGATTGGAAGTACACATAACATTCCTGTTCACGTCGCCGCACGCCGCTATTGTATCCAGCATTGCTCCGTGAATTTCCTGTATTGTTTTCTTCATATTCCATTTTAGTATTCCATGCATTTGGAAAGTTTCTCTTGTAGTCAGCTTCAAAGTGCCATTGCCATATTTGTCGGCAAGATCATCCATTACTAGCCATTGTGAAGGTGTTGACACACCGCCCGGCATACGTACACGAAGCATGAACTGATACGCAGGCTCCAGCTTTTGCTTTTGGCGCTCATTCCTAAGATCACGATCATCTTGCAAGTAGCTGCCATGATGCTTCATCAGACGATTATCATCATCCGGAATCCCGGCACTAATTCTGTCTAGCATTACTTCCTTAAGGGTACCACGCAAATAGTTGCTTCTGTCTTTTATCTCTTCAACATCGCTTGGCTTTCCTTCCGGCGCTTTTAAAATTGGGTTCACCATGTTGTTAAAACTCCTTTCATCCTTAAATCAATATACATCACGCTGATAACGTTTTTGCTGTTGCATTTCGGCAAGGTAGCCTTCAGCTTCTTCACGGCTTATGCCGCCTTCTACCTCAATAATTTCAATAAGAGCATTATGAACGTCATGGGCCATATTTTTTTCATCGCCGCAAATATAAACAGCAGCTCCTTCTTGCAGCCACTCGAATAATTCCTTACTGTGTTCGCGCATACGATGCTGTACGTATACTTTTTCATCCGTGTCTCGTGAAAAAGCTACATCCATTTTAGTAAGAATTCCGTCTTTTATCCACTTTTGCCACTCAGTCTGGTAAAGGAAATCCGTTACAAAATGCTGATCACCGAAGAATAGCCACGATTTACCTTGAGCTCCTGTTTCTTCACGTTCCTGCATGAAAGAGCGGAACGGGGCAACTCCTGTCCCTGGACCAACCATGATGATCGGTGTATCTGGATTTTCAGGAAGTTTAAAATTCTGGTTATGTTGAATGTAAACTGGCAGCACATCTCCTGGATTCAGCCGTTCAGAGCATAAGATAGAGCAGACACCTTTTCGTTCGCGTCCATGTGCATCATACCTGACGGCCCCAATAGTCAAGTGCACTTCCTCAGGATTCGCTGTTAAGCTGCTTGCGATTGAATAAAGCCGGGCCGGCATTTTTCGTAGAATGGCAATAAATTCTTGGGCAGATACGCTCCATGGTCCGAAATCACGGATCAAGTCAAGCAGATCGCGGCCATTGAGATAAGCTTTTAATTTGTCCTGGTTACCAGCTGATACAAGCTGTTCCAGGTCACCATTAGCTGATAGCTTGGATGCCTGCTCCAGCAGCGGTTTTGTTAATACGGTAATTTCAAAATAGAATGTGAGCGCATCTTGAAGTGTGCGAACTTCCCCTTTGTTATTGACCGTGACCGTTTCTTCCGGATCCCAGTTCATTTCTTTAAGAAGCTGTTCTACCAGAACCGGATCATTTTCTGGATAAATCCCGAGGCTGTCTCCCGGTTCATAAGTGAGGCCAGACCCTTCAAGTGAAATTTCTAGATGACGGGTTTCTTTATTGGACCCGCGGCCATTTAAATTGATATTTTCAAGCACTTCCGCTTTAAATGGATTGGTTCTGGAATATTCGGTTTCAGCTGCCTGAGGTGCTGACTTTGGAGTTTCAGCAGCTAATCCTCCTTGTGCTGAGGCTAACCCGCTAATAACACCTTCAAGCCATTCGGCTGCCGGCTCATCAAAGTCCAGATCGCAATCAACACGCTGATAAAGTCGAGTGCCGCCCAGCTCTTCAAGCCTGGAATCAAATTCTTTGCCTGTCTGACAGAAAAATTCATACGAGCTGTCACCCAATGATAATACGGAAAATTGAAGATCATCAAACTTTGGAGCACGCCTGCCATGAAGGAACTCATGGAACGACAGCGCATTATCAGGCGGATCTCCTTCTCCATGTGTACTTACAACAATTAAGAGGTTTTTGACTTTTTTCAAATTATTCGTCTTAAACTCACTCATGGACGAAACGGTTACTTGAAAACCTTTTTCCTCTAACATTTTGCTAGCACGAGAAGCAAGTCCCTGTGCATTTCCAGTTTGAGATCCGTACAGTATAGTCACTTCTTTTGAAATTGTTTTTCCCGCATTGCCTGCAGGGAATCCCGAAGTCGGAGTTTCTTGAGTTCCCTGAACGGATACCGTCTGTGTTGCGGCCAAATAACCACTAAGCCAGACTTTCTGTGACTCGGTTAAGGTTGGCAGCAGGCGATTTAGAAGCTCTGCCTGCTCCTGATTGAACGGACTGTTAAATACTTGAAGTTGCAACGATTTCCACCTCACAAAGAGAATATTTACACATCATTTATTAAAAATGACAGTATTTGCATGCTTATCATTCGACTTCTATTATTGTATCTCTATTATTCTTATAAATAAAGTCGGTTTAATAAATTACATTTCATTTTTGCTACTATTTCAAACTTTACCGGAAGACCAATCATTAGTAAAATACATATAAATAATCATTGCTATTAATATTGCTAATAATTAGGCGGGATCCCTATGTATTATGATGCGTTAAAGACTTTCGTAACAGTTGCGGAAGTGAAAAATTTTACAAAAACAGCCGAAATGCTGCGGATGTCACAACCAAGTGTAAGTTTACATATAAAAAATCTGGAGAAAGAATTCCAGACCCAATTATTTGTCCGTTCGCCAAAATGGTTAAAAATCACCCCTACCGGTGAAATTTTATACGAACGGGCCAAACAAATGATCACTATTTACGAACAGACCCGGCAAGACATCCTGGAACACCATAACTCCATAAAAGGAGAGCTAAAGATCGGAGCCAGTTTTACCATTGGAGAGTATATCCTTCCCTCCCTGCTGTTTGACCTCCAAAAAAAATATCCGGAGCTTGAACTCCAGGTTATCATTGGGAATACTGAAGAAATTACTGAGTCTGTCAGGATGTATAATGTAGATATTGGCCTAATTGAAGGTCAAACAAATGAAAATGAGGTAACCGTGAACCCATTTATGAAGGACGAGCTTTTCATTGTTTCGTCCCCTTATCATTCGCTGGCTTGCAGGGATGAAGCAACCATTGCAGACCTGCAGGATCAAGCATGGATAACAAGAGAAGTTGGCTCCGGGACGCGAGAATATCTTAACCATGTCATCCGCTCAAATGGTTTAAAAATAAAATCAATGCTGACTATCAGCAGCAATCAAGGAATTAAAGAAACCCTTATCCATGGAATGGGACTTTCATTGCTTTCGCGAAGTGTTATTGAAAGAGATCTTCAGAATGGAAATCTTTCAATAATAAAGCTGAAGGATCATTCTTTTACCAGGACGCTTTCTTATATTTACTCACCGATCATGCAGGATAAAAAAAATGTAAAGACCTTCATTAGTGCATTAAATAGAAAATGGGTTGATTACAAGGATGGGAATGAAGTTTGAGTTGTTTGGTCTTGTTGTTTCATATAGTCTTTTATATCAAAAGCCTCTAGCATTACTAAGGCTTCATAAAAAGATAAACGTAAGAGTAATAAATAAGGGAGCTAAATATGCATTTAACATATGAAATTTTACCTGTCGATGAAATCGAAATAATCCGAGATCTATGCAATGAATTGATGGCATTCCAAAAGTCCAAATCATACATTACACCCGAGTTGTTTGACAGCATGAATTTTGACACCAGACTGCTTCCTTCATTAAAGAGTGCAATATACAATCATATTGTCGTAGTTAAACATAGTGATGAACCAGTAGGTTATGTATATTCAAATATCTCTCCCAAAGAAACATATTCGAATGATTTTGCCACTTTTTTCGATCTTGAATCTGTTAGTAAAAATCATGTAGGTTGTTTATCGCAATTTTATATTAAAGAAGAGTACAGACAATACGGAATAGGTTCGAAACTTTTCAGCATGTCCCGGGAATGGTTGGAGACATTTGATGACATCGAAGATTATTTTATTTTTGTCTCAAATGGCAATAATAGCGCCCTTGAATTCTATATACGAAAAGGATTTACTGTCAGCCATGATATTTTGGGCGGTTTTATAACTGTTTTACGGAACAATAGCAGCTTATAAATAGTTAGATAATAATAGTTAGGGTCAGTTCCATCTTTTAGAGATTCGGGAACTGACCGCTTCTTCCGAGCATCTACATTCGTAGACTGAAATTTTCTTTTATATTGCTTTTTAGATCATCCGCATGCCTGTAACTGTTTCAATCCCGCAAAAAAAATTCCAGTCAACGCAAATATACTTTTGATGGGAAAGAGATTCCGCCATTTACCCCTCCAATCATGGGACCATCCATCCATTTCTCCTAATTGGTTTTGGCTTGGCTCCAAATTAAATGCCCTTCCGCCGAATTTTTCCAATGAAGGAATACCGCACAGAAAAAGCCATTATATGCAACCGTTAATCGAAAAAACCCAAATTTGAGTGAACCGGACTTTGCAATTGTGACAAGTCCTCGACCGAGTAACCCATTAAACTGTACACACTGGAGCCAAGTTGCGTTCGATAAAACCGAAACCTTTTTCTGCATTAAATCATATAACAGTACCTTGTTCAATCTCCTGTTCCCTCCTAGTGTCTGGAAAGCCCAGCTTTAAAATGTACCATTGCAACTGCTTACAGCAGTCACATTTACTATAATTTAGGAATTAGAAAAACAACTTAGTAATTCCAGTGTTAAAAAAAACAAAAACTATTGACACTAATTTAATATTAATGTTATTATTAAAAATTTGATAAAAATAATCAATCATGTTATTATTAAAATACACTATAAGGAGATGATTATTTGTTTGAGATTGGAGACAACATTATATATCCAATGTACGGAGCAGGCGTAATTGAGAAGATTGAAGAAAAGGAAATTCAAGGACAAATTCAGAAGTATTTTGTAATAAATATACCTATAAATAAAATGCAAGTACTTGTTCCTATAAAAAATATAACCAAGACAAGTATTCGTTTGGTTGCCGATACGCTTTCGATGGACATGGTAATGGATGTTTTCCATCAGGGAGAAACCGATACATCATTATCCTGGAAACAGAGATACAAGATTAACTCAGAAAAAATGCGTTCAGGAAAATTAAGGGAAGGCGCCGAAGTAGTTCGGGATTTAATGCGGATCCAAAAAGAAAAGACTCTTAATTCCAGCGAAAAACAAATGCTAGAAAATGCGCGAAAAATTTTGATCGGCGAATTAGGATTAATAAAAGGAATTTCTGAAGTGCAGGCAACTGCGATGTTAATAGCAAACAGATAATCACTATCGATTTTTCTCTCCCCCCTTCCATAATGGAAATAATCGTATTTACATTCTCCCCTCCGGCTCACTTCGCAACATATAACCCCTTTTGCCGTTACATTAGACAATCACCAAATCTTACATCACATACTCTTCAACCCTTCCCCTCCTGTTTATGTAAATGGAAACCATCAATTATCGTTCCTCTTTTCCCGTAAATGTCGCTTTTCA
This sequence comes from Peribacillus saganii, assembly GCF_003429095.1. Taxonomy (GTDB): domain Bacteria; phylum Bacillota; class Bacilli; order Bacillales; family DSM-1321; genus Peribacillus; species Peribacillus saganii. Next base: position 100,358 of record NZ_QVTE01000016.1, on the reverse strand, counting down.
TCACACTTTTCTCTGTAAAAAATCAGGATAAAATTATTTTTTGAAGAAAATAGGTTATCGTTATAAACTATGCTATACTAAGTTAAACCTTTTAACGCACCATTCCTTTACTGTTTGTACCAAAAAACCTGCTCATCAGTTGAGCAGGTTTTTTCAGCTTTTAACTTTTAACTTTTAAAGCAAAAAAAAAAAACAGACCCATACAAAGGATCTGTTTTTTTCGAAAATATATTAAGCTTTTTGTACGTTTGAAGCTTGAGGTCCACGAGCTCCTTGCTCAACGTCAAAAGTAACTTTTTGACCTTCGTCTAATGATTTAAAACCTTCAGATTGGATAGCAGAGAAATGAACGAATACGTCGTCTCCACCTTCACGTTCGATAAATCCAAAACCTTTTTCTGCATTAAACCATTTAACTGTACCTTGTTCCATTTTTGTTGCCTCCTAGTGTGCTAGACACACAATGTGTTACTATCCTTGCCCAAAGTGATCATCAAGACGAAAAGTCAAAAAACTTAACATATCCTTTACACCGAACAAAAATAATTCTCTTTTATTGTAACAGAAAGTGGTATTTAAAGCAAATGTAAAAAAATACGTACAAAGAGAAATTTTATCATCCCGGAGGCGGACATTACCTCTGACATGGCAATATATGAAGAGGTTAAGATCGTGAACGAATCCATTGAGAAATAGTTGATTTCCACGATTTATAGACCACAGGAGGCCGAATGTTAAACATTGGGATTGTCAATATACATGTAATAAACAACCAAAAACCTGGTGAATAAAGAAGCGCTATTGAGAAAGAAAAGGCAGGCAAATCCAGATATTTTGTTAAATTCTCTCTTTTAAGTTTTAGTTTTATCTTAATTTCGAGTAATACACATCAGTCAACAATTTTTCCTCTATAGAGATAATTAGGAGACATGCTTTACTTTATATTGGAGATACAAACTACCAATCTTTCAGGCAACTCTATACCCCACACTCCTTCGTTAAATAGCCCTCCGACCTGATTATTTATTTATCAAAGTATATAGAATTCCAATCACACTAACACTGTTTCTTGCCCTTACCTTTACCGCATTGTTCTTGCGCTGTTTAAAAAGCCACTTTTTTAGATTCATTTAGGTTTTGCTAATGTAACGGGAAACCCTCTGGGTCCATCCTCTAATCCCATATCCAGGAATAACTGGAAAATTATTTTAAATTTTTTTATTGACAAATATAAAAAACCTGAATATAATTTATCTTAGTTTCAATTATCTCTAATTAAAGATATTTTAAATTAGCGGAAAACAATTTAGGAGGAATAAAAATGACCAAGGAAAAATGGGTAGTAGATGCATCACACAGCAGTGTAGAATTTTCAGTAAAGCATATGATGATTGCGAAGGTTAAAGGAACATTCCATAATTTTGAGGCTTCTATTGATGCAGATCCTGCTGATTTGACTTCTGCTGATATTGAATTTAGCGTTGATGCTTCAAGCATTGACACAAGAAACGGCGATCGGGATGCGCATCTTAAATCTGCAGATTTCTTTGATGTGGAACAATATCCAAACATAAACTTTAAATCTACAAATATCGTGAAAAAAGATGACGATGAATACGAAATTACCGGGGATGTTACGCTTCACGGAGTTACACGTTCAGAAACATTCACTGCTACATTTGAAGGCCAGGGAAAAGATCCTTGGGGCAACGATAAAGTGGGGTTCAGTGCAGAAGGAAAAGTAAACCGCAGCGATTACGGCCTTACTTACAATGCTGCGCTCGAAACGGGCGGCGTTCTTATTGGAGACCAAATTAAAATATCCATTACCATTGAAGCAGGTAAGCAAGCATAATATATATATAAAAAACCTAAAATCATTTTTATCACAAATGATTTTCAGGTTTTTTTATTAAGCTTAGTTTTCTTTTAAACAGGGATATCCGATTTACTTATCGGTCTTAAACTGAAGGCAATGTTTATAGGCTAGAAAGTCCGTTAATAGAACTAACTGTTTACTTGTTCCTCTCAGTCTTTCAGGATTAGTGGAAACAAAGAATTGTTGATGCACAAATGGTATATTTCAGTTGAAATAGATAATGCTAACATAATGCTAGCAGACAATAGCGACATGTTAGCAGTATGTTATGTACAATTAAATCCAATCCCTACTACTATTGTACGGGTTTTTACTTTTTTATTTGCAGTAACGTGAAATCTATGAGTTCAGCATCTTATGTCTTGTATTTTGCTTTATTTACCATCCCAAATAAAAAAACCCACCGTTCGGTGAGTAATTGATTTACTTTATCGGAACACTTTTATTCAATTCGTTTTCAAGCTTTTTATACTGCAAGTACATAGCGATGCGCCAAGGAACAATCATTCCAAATGCAAGAATCCAAAACATTCCGCTCAGTTCTCCCACATCTATAGAGGAACTTAAGATCAGTTTGGCTATGACTCTTATTATCAGAAGCCCTATCAGGATGAAAACAAAAGCTTTCGACCTTTTTAAGTAAATATGTTTATCTTTAATTTCAAAATTAGAAGTCTTTATTAATAAGATAGAAAATAGTATGCCTACCGTTAAAGCCTCTAAAACTTCCAATAAAGTAACCCTGAACATAGGGTGGATAAACATCAGTGCTCCAGTGCTCATAAAAATTGGAGGCAATATTATTTTTTTTGCGGACACTGGTCGTTTTGCCGCTTTCATCCTGATAAACATAACCAGGATAGCCATGAATATAGCAAAACCAGTAGACAAATATAACAAATACATTCATTCCTTTATGTATATAGAATAAAGTTCTACCTAATTATAGCCTATCGCGATAGTGAAAAAAAGGAGTCACTGGGAGGCAACTGAAATTTTTCCAGATTAAAAAACTCTTTGCCATACAGCATTTGGTGACTTCACTTCATCAAATATAATTACGTAAATTGACCATATTCTCAAAAAAAACCGTTAGAGGATTCTAACGGTCAGCTGAGAACACGGTTAACTGCTTCATGTACCCGGTTTTCATCGAAAGGCTTTATGATAAAATCTTTAGCGCCAGCTTCAATTGCTTCCATCACCATTTTTTGCTGCCCCATTGCCGAGCACATTATCACCTTAGCTTGAGGAAACTCCAGCTTTATTTGTTTAATAGCATCAAGACCGCTTAATTCAGGCATCGTAATGTCCATTATGACGAGATCAGGATTGAGATCACGGTAAAATTCAATGGCCTGCTTTCCATTCTCTGCTTCACCTACAACTTCAAAATCTGCTTTTTTCAAGATATTTGAGAGCGTTATTCTCATAAATTTTGCATCATCAACAATCAATATTCTAGTCACTGCTGGATCCTCCTCGACATTGAACAACGGATGAAAATATTGCCAAAGAAAATTGAATAATTTTACCAATAATCACAATGTTAAATATAACTAACATAAGGGTTTATATCAATTAAAAAAATGCGACAAATTTGGAATCATATATAGACAAAGATTTTAAAATCCCGTAAATCCGCCAAAAAGCGGGGACAGCCAGATAATGATTTTTGTCATCCAATCAAAGAATAATATAATCCCCATAAGAATCATAATATAGCCGCCGACTTTGACGATTACATGGCTATATTTTCTTATCCATTTCATCTTTCCAATAAAGAAAGAAAGGATGAAGAAAGGAATTGCAAATCCAAGTATATATGCAATCATATAAAACAGACTGGAGCTAGGGTTGGTTGCAGCAAGTGCCAAAACAGCCATCAGAATCGGACCAGTACACGGTGTCCATCCAGCAGCAAAGGCCATTCCGATTAATGATGAACCAAGGTAACCACTAGGACGACGCTTAAATTCGAAACGCTTATCCTGCATAAGTAACTTCGGCTGGAAAAGTCCAACGATGACAAAACCGAAGAAAACAATAACAATAGCGCCAATCTGCCTAATCAAGTCTTTATATGTATTAAAAAAATTGCCCACAAAGGATGCACCAAAGCCGATCGCAATAAAAATTACGGAAAAACCGAGAAGAAAGAAAATAGTATGAAGCATGCTGCGCCTCTGCAGCATGGCGTTATCTGTCTTTATTTCTCCTACGCTCATGCCTGTAATATAGGATAAAAATGCTGGATATAAAGGTAAACAGCACGGTGAAATAAAACTAAGAAACCCTGCACCAAACGCAAGGAAAACATTTACATCATTCATGTATTACAACTCCTAAAAAGACCTCTTAAAATTATTCTAACAAATCAATTCAAATAATGATATGAATCCCTTTGTGAATTTTGTATGGCTGTTAAAAAAACGGTTTGTTTTTACGGGAATTTTCTTCACAATTTCCCAATAAGTATTAGCTATCTTCCCATTTGAATTTATTTTCATGCTCTATTATACTAATTACATACCGCTATACTAATAAATGCGAGGTCGGCAGCCGTGTTAAAACAAGAGCTTCTTGAACTAATTGAAGAAAAGAGAGTAGAGCTTTTCCAGGTAGTTTTAAAAAATGGATTAAGCTCGCATATTACTGTTGAACACAGCCAGGAATTAGACCGGCTTTTAAACTTGTATAATACCAAATTTCTAAAAGCCGATGTCACTTAAACCTCATACATCCTTATGTCTTTCATCGCTTTTGTACTCTCCGGCCATAAACCACTGCCTAATGAACCGCATCCTCCATTTTGTCTACCAAACCGTTTTGAAGCAAATACATTTTATAATAAAGCCCTTGATTCTGAAGCAGCTGCTGATGCGTGCCTCTTTCTACTATTTCTCCTTGATGGAGCACCAATATTGAATCGGCATCCTGTATAGTGGAGAGCCGATGAGCGATAGCAATTGTCGTCCTGCCTCTTCGCAATTTTTCAAGGGCAATCAGGATGGCTTCCTCGGTTTCAGTGTCAATGTTTGCTGTCGCCTCATCCAGTACCAATATTTTCGGGTTAGAAGCAATCGTTCTGGCAAAGGCAATCAGCTGTCTTTGCCCGCTTGAAAAAGTAGAACCCCTTTCAACCACCTTATGGTCATACCCATCCTGAAGTTGTTCGATAAACCGATGCGCCTGGACAAATTCAGCAGCTTTATGAATATCCGAATCAGATATTTCCTCGTTATTTAGCCTGATATTGTCTTTTACCGTCCCGAAGAACAAAAACGGATCCTGCAGAACCAATCCCATTTTCCTGCGCAGTTCTTCATTTGCATAATTTTTTATTGAGACATCGTCAATCAGGATATCTCCCTTGCCGAATTCATAAAACCTCATCATTAAGTTGATGATTGAGCTTTTACCGCTTCCGGTATGCCCTACAAGAGCTACTGTTTCACCTGGCATTGCCGTAAATGAAATATTTTTTAAAACATCTCGCTTGCCATCGTATGAAAAACAGATGTTTTTAAATTCAATTTTTCCTTCAGTAATGCGGTTTACATCTTCACCATCGTATCCTGGTGCCAATTCACCTTCATCCAAAACCTTAAATACGCGTGTAGCCGCAATAATTGCCTGCTGGAACAATGATAAGCGCTGCATCACCTGGTTAACAGGCTCAAAGAACCTATCCACATAGTTAATGAACGCGTATAGAACACCTAATTCAATTGGCGATTGAAAGGACGATATACCAAAATAGCTTAAAACTATCATGATTGCAATAACATAAATCAAATCAATTGCGGGACGAAGCAATAAGCCATCCACTTTTATATTCTTCATTCCGGCTGAGAAATGCATGTCATTCACTTGCTTAAATTCCTTTCGGAGCCGACGTTCCTGATTGAAAACCTGGATAATCGCCATGCCTTGAAGCGACTCATTTATCTTGGCATTCATCTGGCTCAGCCGCTCCCGCATTTCCTGATAAAACTTTGAACTATGCTCCCTATATTTTTTTATAACGAAATATAAGAGCGGCAGCAGAAACAGACAGAATATAGCAAGCTTGACGTTTAGGAAGAACATCGCAATCAGGATTCCTCCGAGCAAGAAGAAACTTTGGACAAACGTCCCCAATACAGTGACAAACATATCCTTTATTGCTTCGGTATCATTCGTGATCCTTGAGACAGTGCTCCCTCCGGGTGTTTGGTCAAAATATTTCAATCCAAGCTGGTGGACCTTTGAAAAAATATCAACTCTCAGCTCTTGGATAATTTTCAAGGCAATTTCCTGGAATGTAAGCAGCTGAAAATAACTAATAAAAAAATTTAGAACTTGAATCGTCAAATACGCTCCTGCAAGCACCGAAAGCGGTCCAAAGACAATATTATTTTTCGTTACATAATCGTCGATGAAGATTTTCACCAGCATTGGGCCCGCAATATCTCCAATTGTTGTTAAAAACAAGCAGAAAAACGCCAGCAGGATTAATTTTTTATGGGGCCGTGAATAACTCAGCAGCCGCGTGAGTACAATGCGCTGCTCTCTAGCGCTGATCGTTCTGATTTTTTCTTCCATGTTATCCTCCCTGCTCCACAAGTTCTTCCAGCTGCTGGCGGATAAACATTTCTTTATACCAGCCTTGCTCGTTCATAAGCTGCTCGTGTGTCCCTTTTTGAACAATGGTACCTTCGTTCAAGACGATTATTAAATTGGCATGCTGGATAGCACTCAGCCTGTGGGCAGTAATAATTGTTGTTTTTCCCGCTCTATTTTCCTTCAGGTTATGCAGAATCATTTCCTCTGTTTTCGCATCAACCGCGGATAATGAATCATCCAGGACAAGCAGTTCTGGATTTTTTATGAGTGCCCGGGCAATCGATATCCTTTGCTTCTGGCCACCAGATAAAGACACGCCCCGCTCTCCAACCACCGTTTCATAGCCTTCAGAAAATTGCAGGATTTCGTCGTGAATGTAAGCAGACTGGGCTGCATTCAATATTTCTGAATATCCCGCCACAGGCTTCGCAAAAGCAATATTGTCGGCAACAGTGGCGGAAAACAGAAAATGGTCCTGTGGAACATATCCTATCGAATTCCGTAACAGCTGGACGCTGTATTCTTTTATTTCATGTCCTCCAAAGTGGATGCTGCCTTCATATTGGTCAAATTCACGGGTCAGCAGCTTTAGCAAGGAAGTTTTTCCAGCACCTGTTTTCCCGACAACTCCAAGCGTTTCGCCCCGTTTTAAAATTAAGTTAATATTCTTTAAGACCGGATGGATTTCATCAGGAAATCGGAATGCTGATATCCGGAATTTCAAATCACCAACGGGCGCACTTTGGATAGCATTCTCTTTATCTACGATATCCGGCTTTTCATTTAAAAGGTTTTGAACACGGTCATAGGAAGCCCTGCCCCTTTCAACAATATTAAATAGCCAGCCAAATGCAAGCATCGGCCATATTAGCAGACCTAAATAGGAAGAAAAAGAAACAAGATCCCCAATAGTCATATCATCTGAAAGCACAAAGCGGGCTCCAAAAGCAACTGTCAAAAAATAAGAGATGCCGACAATCACTGATATGGTTGGGTCAAATAACGCATCTACCCTGGCAACCGCAATATTTTTCCCGACAACATCAAGCGATTGCTTCCTAAACGCTTCAATATCTTCTTTTTCCTGGCCGAAGGTTTTAATTACCTTAATCCCATTTAAGCTTTCCTGCGTTTTATCATTTAAATCTGAGAAGGCTTCCTGGGCTTTATGGAAACGCTTATGCAGAAGTGTGCCATAATAGCTTGTGAGATACGCCATGAATGGCATTGGCAGCAGACAGATCAGGGTCAATTTCCAATTGATCATCGCCATTGCTACAATGACGAATCCCCCAGTTGCTAGGGAATCAACGAGTGTAAGCACTCCCGCCCCCGCAGTCTGCTGTATCGCCTGAAGGTCATTTGTAGCATGTGCCATCAAATCGCCGATCCGTTTTCTTTGATAAAAAGCCTGTGACATATTTGTAAAATGGTCATACAGCTGATTCCTCAGCTGCCGGGACAATTTGACAGCCGAACCGAATATCAGGATTCTCCAGTAATATCTCAGACCATACATAACCAATCCGGCGAATCCCAAATATACCATCCATATTATAAGCGTTCTTGCTGTAAGCTCCTTGCTTTCAATTTGGTCAACTACAATTCCAATGATTTTAGGCGGAACCAATTGCAGGACTGCCACCATGCAAAGCAGTACGATTCCCCATATATAAGCCTTTTTTTCTTGTTTAAAAAACCACATTAATTCCTTAAAGACTTTCAATATGTATTCCCCCGAGTCTCTATATAACCATTTTATTTTCCTAAAAAGAAAAACCAATCATTAAAGAAAATGCAGGAATCATCATTTAGATTACTAAAACACTTAAACAGTTTACCAAAATTTTACTGACTTATAAAACAGTTAACCTTTTAGGTGAAATTGAATCATTATAAATAAATATAATCATTACGGCCTTTCCATAATGGTTAGTGGAGGGGATAGCATGAGTGGCTAGCATGGTATTGGTGAAGGAGGAGCCGATGTTTTTTCACTTAGATATCAGGTGACACTAAATTGCGCGAGGGCATTGCTGCTCCATTCCTCTATTTCACTTGCTTTCATGCTTTTGTTTGCTATTTTTTTCATAATCATCAAAAAATCATCCATGAAGTCTTTTGCAGTTGGGTAATTTCGAAAATTACCCTTGGAACCAAATTTACGAGTGATGAGGAGAATATTTTTCAAAATCAAGTCAGCTTCAGCTTTGGAAGCCCAAATAACACCCAATCCTTCAGTGATGCAATTCTGGCGTGGACAAAGCAGGCCTTCCTCCCTAGAAAACGGACTATCATGCTTCAACCAGCAGACTCCCCATTTTGCTTTTTCACTATTGAAACCCAGGTAAAAGTCCATTTGCAAGAACTCGATTGTTTCAATTGGCGGTTCAGTGAGGTAGATTAGATGAGCATAATTTTTTTCAAGTAACACTCTCTCTTGTTTTGTGTCAAACTGCCTTGTTGTTAATAGAAATGAAAAGTTCCCTAACCAGTCCCCTTCCTCAATTTTATTCAATATGCCTTCATATGTTGGAGCTTGCAATTCTTTCACAACCTCGTAAAAATACAAACTATCGTCAAGCGAACCAATATCCACTTCATTTTCCTTAATTAATATGTACCTTTTTTGAATGATCGACGATGCAACCAACAAATGGGTTGAACCTGGTTCCCATTCCAAGTGTGCAAGCAATTTACTTTTGTAAATGTTAGTGTCGGCCACAACTGTTCTCAAAAGATTATCTATGTTGATCATTCCAGTTCACTTCCAGATTAAAAATTTAACTTGCTGCCATTATGATTATAAGGAAATTATTGAAAATGGTCTACTTAAGGAGTTACTTAAAAACAAATGTTCTCTATATAAATCCTAAGAGGGTTAGTAACCGGCTTTTGTATTTACATGCAGGGAGGGGCCTGTCTTTTATCTAGATCCTTTCATGTTCGAGGAGGTAAATAATGAACAGCTACAAAACGAGTAAACGATTGATTTGGTTACCTTCTATTGGGTTCGGAATTGGAGGATTGATTGCCGGTTTAAGTGGGCATACTCTGTTATTCGGGTTCTGATTAATGGGAATTTCGGAGGAGCAGCGATGGGTATTGCGATGAGAGACAGCAATTTGTACTTCTATCTGTGTTGAGTGGATTCGTTTTTTTATAGGGAATGCACTTTCTTTTTTACTGTATTGACTTTATGGGAACCATTGTTTCAAATTTTATTTATTGGCATGAATAGCGTGCTATTGGTGATGCCTCAATCGGGCTGTCGTTATGACGTGTGGTTACTATATACTTTGAATGGTACTATTGGTTTTGGTATCGGAATGACGACTTTCAAATTTGTTTCATTTCCTTACCTGTTTGGTTCAGGAATGATTGGCGGGGCAGTAATCGGAGTGACTGTATCGACACCGAAAAAGTAACTATTAATGGTTGTGAGATCAATATTGAAACCTCTATTAGGATAGTGATAAGATATCAAAGTTATTATTCTTTCAAGGAGAGATGTCTTATCAAAAGAGTTATGTTATTTATTAGTATTTTCTTAGCCATATTCACATTAATGGCATGTAGCAATGAAACAACTGCGAAATCTGAACCACAAACAAGTAAACAAATTGATAAAAGTGAAGAAACCATTAAAGAAATTGAAATAGTTGCGAAAACAGGTCCAAATCCGGAAGACTTTGTATTCGAACCTGCTGAAGTTACCGTTAAGGAGGGAGAAACAGTTAACATTACTTTGAAAAGTGCTGATCAAGTAAAGCATGAACTGTGGTTGCCAAAAATAAAGGGAGCGAGAGTCGCAAGTGGAGAATCAGTTCAATTTACTCCAGAACAAGCAGGAGAATATTTGGGAAGCTGTTCAGAACTTTGCGGTGTAGGCCATGCGATTATGTCTTTCAAATTAATAGTTCAGTAATGTTTAAGCATTCTTAATGGGAGTGCTTTTTATTTGTAGACAGCTGTTTAATGCTAGGTTTTTATGAAAAACAGGACTCCTAAAGAGACCTTACTCTTCATCTTCAAAGTCCAATACTTTCCGGTTCATTGTAGATGAAAACCCGTTTAGAATTGAAAATAAACTTCACTTTTAATTTGGGAACACTGTTAATTTTTAGCTTTTTATTTCACTTAAAACAATAATGGCTGAAACGAAAAAGTCTTACATCAAGTTGTTAGAAGCTTTACTTATTTTTGTGCTTTTGTATGCGGCTCTTCAAATCTGCCTCACTAATTTCGTTAACTGCTGAATGTAGCCAAAAAAGATCGAGCAGCCTTGGGAGACTACTCGATTTTAATGAAATTATATATTATTACTGTATCCCTGCGTAAACCTGCATAATTGCGTTTTTAGCTTGTTCAACGTCATAAAAAATTAAATTTTGTTCTGATGATTGTAATAATGATCCATCGTATGCAATTGCTCGAAAATATCCAGGTGCTGTAGGATGTTCTTCTATAATGCCGATTTGATAATCAACTCCTTCAGCATTCACAATTACATCTGTTGAACCACTCTCATTATTTTCTATCCTTATCTCCATGGATTATCATCCTTTGTTGTTTCATAGAGTATACTTAATTTGTCCACATTTATCGCGTAATATGAGTAATTTCTTAATTCCGCAATACGGTTGATAAGAGTAAAATCGCACAAATTTATATAGCCAAATTATCTTCTTCGCTAGTTCTTCAAAGCTCATTTCTTTATCCATTTATTTCATTGTGCAGTTAGTGGGATTTAACCAACCTTTTCGCATTTTGTTAACTTCTTCATCTTAATTAACAAAATCTTGTGCTATTCAAACTTTACAATTTTGTGTTATGTTGCTTATCCCATCACTTATGTAGGAAGCTTTCTTCCGGTGCAGCAGTTTCATAAATGGTTGTGGGATCGCTGGAAGGATTAAGGTAAAATTAGAATATAGAATTATAGCTATTACAATGGAAGAAACGAGAGTACTGATTAAAGAATTTATGAAATTACTCAGTCTGGAAGAGTATACTCATTGAAAAGACAACGCTTTATGACAAGATGATACGCTGAATATTTTTCCATATTTTTAAGCTATCAAGAAAAGGTAAAGCATCAAATCATAAAGTCTTTAAACATAGGGAACAGAATGTGATAATGCTTCTGCTGATCGATTTTAAGGTCTCAAATAGTAAAGATCAATAAATAAATCCTATTAAAAAACCACAGAGGTATGTTATGAAGATGTACAAATTAATTACAAATTACAAAGGGATACACAAAAAGGGAACTATATTCTTTGTAATTTCAGAATCAGAATTCATTGGCGTGAAAGAGTTTGTATTACAATCCGAGGAAGTATGGGGAAAGATCATAGTTACTGAAGAAGAACTAGGGTATAATTTTGTATCTTTAAATGAAAAGAATCGTTTTATAGGGAGTGATATAGATTAAAGTTCTTGAACTAATCGAGATGTTAGAAGAATTTGACCAAGAGATTCCTGTTAGAATCGCAATTAGGGAAAAATATAGGCCGAATGGGACTAAGGGAAATAATGAGATTTTGCCAGTTACTGAAAATGTTTATTCCTTCTTGATATCGATAGCATAAATACTTAATTTGTTTGTATTTTGTTTTTAGTTATTTGTACTCCAACCGTTTATTTTTCATTGGTGTCTCAGTAAACCCCTTTAGTAATACAGTGGTAAAAGTATTCTTCCATCACATCTTCTAAAAGCACACAAAAAAACCACCCTTCTTTGGTTTTTGGTTTCCAATAGAAAAGTGGTTTCGGATTAGGTTGATGAAAGATAATTCAAAAAAAAATAATGACTGATAAAAGATTCACTCGACTAAAAAGTTTAGGAATACTTGCCACAAATTAGAACAAGCATTGAATCTTTGAGCCGCAAGGGTTTTCTTACTTCATACCCTTATTCATGGCGCTCATCATTTGATTGATTTTCTTTTGCGATGGTTTCATACCCATCTGCATCATCATCATTGAAAACGTTGATACAAAAGGGTTTATGACACCATTAATGCCGATCTTTTCTAATAAGAAAAATATACCTTAAATTAACTCAACTGTCCATTAAAAAATAAAGAAAACGGTTAATTTATCATTCTATGCGATTGAATATTTTAATAGAAGAAACCCCAGTCGATTTATTAATTAATTTCCTCCATGCTAATCCTATTCCAGTACCACGACCCCCACTATAGTATCAAACTTTATCCTCATTATGTATCCTTCTTCATTATGCAATTTCAAATAAATCACCTTATGTATTTCATCCAGCCTACAAACTTTCCCTATATACTCTTTCTCAAATCCATCTTCCCAAACTGTAACCTTCACCGACAATACAAACTCCATTGCATAGCAGATCTTATTTTCATACTCTTCAATTTGATATTCATCCAATATTGGTTTACTTATCCGGTGATAATCTGTGTGCATATCACGAAGCAGTTTAACGTGTTCTGGCATAAAGAATGCCCCTTGCCATTTCAATTTTCCCCTGTCTTTGATTCCCATTAGATCAACCCCTTTACTCCTTTCTTTATTATACGGAACATTTGTTCGTTTTATAAACATAAAATTTGAAAGTTCCAATGTTGAAACTTTCAGTTATTAATAAAATCTTTTAAACCGAAAATCACGTTATAAAGGCTTTTAGATTCAATTACTTTATTTCCTGACTTTTCTTCAATCACAAAGAACGAATCACCTTCTTGAATCAATTTATAGTTGATATTTATTTGCGGCAGTTTAGTATTAAGATTAATTTCCAATAAATCTTTTTGGATTTGATGTAGATGTTCTTCCATATCTCTTAAGCTTCTAAAAACATTATCCGCTTTTATTGTATGTTTAATATTTGTTCTTGCAGTGGAGATTCCCCCTCCAATCATAGCGAACACTTCTCCATCTATTTCTACAAATGACATAGCACCTGCATGTCTCAGTTCTGCATAATCTTTGTCTGTCATTTTCCTTTCGAGTGATGAAAAACCTTTCATCTTAAATGGTTCAAGCAAATGACTCCAATTACTCTTAACAATTCTCAATAACTTCTGCTGAGAAAATTCAGTTCGATCATCTAATTTATGTTTTGTTACGTCAATAAAATAAACAGTGTCGCTCTTTATAATACAAAACAATAAGTAATCTGACCTTTCCACAAAACCTTCAGGAGAAAATTCATTATTTAAATGTAAATGATGTATGCCCCAGTCATATAATAGAGGATCTTTTTGAGCAGGTTTAAAAGCTTTTTTACTTAGATAAGTATTCACATTTTTCCCATATTTAAATTTATGTCTGATCTGTTTTAAGTACTCATTGTACGGTTCTTCAAGATTTTTTTCGTTTAATTCTTTTGAAATTCGAATTGTTCTTCTTTTAGGTGAAATAGTCTTGTCGCTAAGATTAAAGAAACCTGTTAATAAATGGTGGGTATCTTTATTTTGAATTGGTATACCCAATTTCTTGTATTCTTCTACAAGAATATCCGATAAATCTTTTATTAAGTCCAAACGTTGTTTCACTCCCTATATCCTGTTATTAATGCAGCAATCTCTTTTTAGAAAAAAAGCACCCGGAAAGGATGCTTAACAAATTATTCAACTTCTGTCGTTTCAAGTATTATATAATAACCCTCTGTACTTCCTTCATAAATTCTAGGAACAACAGAATGTAATACTGCTCCATCTTCAGCCCAAATATTTATTACTCTAGCTATCTCTTCAGCATCTGTTTTTTCACCTTGAGCACTAATATATATCGTTCGATAATCTTTATACTCTTTCACAATTACTCCCCCCTTCCTGTCTACTTATTTCGACAAAAGGAGATATTTTCCTTCTATTTCCTATCTAATTATCGCCTGTATTTCTGACATTTTCACTTTAAAAAACAACTTATAAATCCTACACTTCTCCTCTTCAACTACTACATGAGATAAATAAAAAGCTTCCCATGTACGTCTTTGATGATCGAAAATATAGCTTGGGTTGTTTAATTTCTCGTTCTTATCCTTATTTTGTTCAAATGAACTTACCATTTCTAGAATAAGCATTATTTCTTTATATTCTTCTTCTCGAAGTATGTCTTGGGTGTAGGCATTAACGAATTGTACTTTGTACATAAAAAACACCTCCCAAAAACAATGATAACTTATTTGGAAGGTGTTTATGTGTTGTTATTATGAATATTTTGAGAATTGTTTATTAAAAACCTCTATACCTCGTCTTCCTCCCGTTTTATCAATTCAACACCAACTGTAAAAGAAGTAGCTTCCCAATCTTTGAATTCAACAGTTTCTGGCTTAGGATTTATTACTTTAACTTCTACGTCTCTTTCAGGATTTCTCGTTTCATGTTCTCTTTTAATTTCATCAAGTTTTTTATTTAGTTCTTTAACGCTACTTGCAGCAACAATTGTCACCATGCTGGACATTCTATCACTCCCCTAAAAAATATTTCTTATATATTTCTTCAAAATATCTATAAATCCTGCACTAATTATATTTTTTACCATAACCCTTGATTTACATTTCTTAATTCTCCCTTAGTACAATTAAAACTCAAATAAACATGGTCACTAAAGCATTTATCATGAAATATCCCTAATACGCTACTATAAATAATTACCGCACTTTCCTGGATTGCTTTTTTACAGTGATCACACTTCAAGATTAATCACCCCTTAACAACTAGTAACCCATATAATACAGTCCCTATTGCACTCCATTTAGCAAGCCCCGAACTAAACATGTTAAGGCAAACATACACAGTACCGCCAATAATGGTGAGGACAGGAAGCGCCAAAGCAATATCCGACATAAAAGTAACAGCACCGTTAACGGTAATTTCTGCAGCTTTTTCACCAAACCACTCCCATACACTATTTTGTGGTATGTCCCCTATTCCATCACCTACACGCCCATTTGCTACAAACTTATCCCAGAAACTTTGTTGACCGATATTTTTACTTACTTCATCAAGATAAGGAGAGGGATCTATAACATGACCCTCTGCATCCTTGAAACCAAGGTGTAAATGCTCTGCTGTTGAACGCCCTGTATTACCACTCAATGCAAACTGTTCACCTTCGTGAAGATATTCGCCTTCGTGTACATTTATCTGGCTCAAATGACCGTATATCGCTTGAGTACCATCACTATGTTCAATGACTACACCCTTGCCTACGTTTGAATTTCCGTAATCCAATACGTGTTTGACTACGCCTTCTTTAAAGGTACTTAATGGTGTTCCTTCCTCTAAAGCTATATCAATTCCCGAATGTGGTGTTTTATGAATAGAATCAACTGAGCCGTATTTACTTGTGATTCGGACTATCATAAATTCACCCCTTTTCTCTCCAATGCCCCATAGCTTCCCATCCTATAAATCTTTGTAATTCATAGTAGTAATCAGAACCAAATTGCGCTTGAATTTCATCTTCTTCCATACTTTCAAGCATATTTCGAGCTAATATAAGGACTTCAATAAAAAGTTCATCTTTTCGTTTCATGGTCTATCCTCTTTTGTTATTTCAACATTTAGATCATAAACATCATTAAAGAATTCCTTAAATTCGATACGGAAATCTTCAAGTCCCCTTTCGAGTAATTGACTAATATCAGATCCACTAAATTCATGCTTTTGAATAATTTTAAGCAAACTAACCATATCCATATCAATCAAGATTTCAAGGAGTTCTTTTCTATTGTTAACAATTTGAAGTACCTCTTTTTGGTTCAGCAATTTCATAACAATCCCTCCGCTTTTAAGCCTCTTTAAAGAATGTTTTCCACTTAATTGTCACTTCTCTGTTATTCCGTTTCCACCAAATCTTATGAGCCACGTATGCTCCGATTATGCAAAATTTAATCATAGTGCCCACTCCAGAAATTTAAGCAGAAGCTTGTAAGCTGTTGGTGATAAATCATTAAAATCCCATCCACGATCATAGTTTAGTAGCCATTTATTGCCTTTATGGACACACATTTTACTTATTCTTGGAAACTCAGAGATTCCAAATTGAGAACCTTCATCAAATACTTTTACCTGTACCTTGTAACCCATAAATCTAAAGATTCTCCACACAGGTGTCCACTCCTTAAAATAGGATTTCTTTAGCAATATTTACAATTACTGATATAGTATCTTGATTTAGAGGGCTACTCATATCACTTTTAAGCACTTTCCCCGAAGTCTTAATTCCTACATCCGTCACTTTTGTTATTAATTTAATCCACATAATTACATTAATTTTGTAGCTTCAACCAAGATGCTAAGGACTAAAGGTGCCATCTGAACTAAAATATATCCAAGTCCGGCTGATTGCATCATACTGAATCCTTTTTCGGGTTCTCTCATCATTACCATGATTGCACCGCCTAAGACCACAACTAATGCTATCGGATAAGCAACCGCCTGAATGAGAGTAATTAATGGATCAAAGGCATGCATTAACTTTGCTGTCATATCTGCTGTAGACGTAACTGTAACAGCTTGCGGTACTTCAGCAGCCATTGCAGGAATTGCTTCAAAGAAAGGTTTAGTAGCTAATGGTATAAGGCTTAAACCACCTAATACACCTATGGATTCAGCCATTTCACTCTTGAATTCAAATGGAGTATTAGCAATTACAGGTTTCTTATTTAGATTCAAAAATTCTTTAACGGAGTATCTTTCTTCCTTCACTTTGCGTTTAAACATGATGTCATCTCTCCCTGTTTTTGAAGTCTGATACAGTGTAAACCTCAACATTTAAACCCTGACTAGCTGCCATTAATTCCTTTCTACGATGTTCTGTTGTGGTAATCCATATAAACTTAGGGGCAAAAAATCCAAACGCTCCACGCTGCCTTAAAACCCGATACTTATCTATCTTTTCAAGATTCTTCTTCATTGTTTGGGTATTATCAACTTCAATTACTGTGTAAATGTCTCCCTTTTTAATTAGAGCATCAGGTCTACAAGTAATCTTTTCATTTCCCTCAATGTGAGTAATTTTCATTTCATTTTCCCATTCAGAAGGACACCCTAAAACAATGTAAAGGTAATTTCTCATGATATAGTGTTGGATATTTCCTGTACTTTTTCTTACCTTGTCACAATCAATTAATTCACGACCTTTTGAATTCAGATAGTAAATGTTCTCACCGTCTTTGATTACATGTAAATATTCTTCCATAGCCTTTAAAACACGTTGAGCATTGCGGTCACTTTTTAAATCATGAATAATTTGTATTTGACTCCGTGTTAAATAATCAAGCTTTTTCAATGATAGTAGTATACTTTCTTGACGTTGATTTTTTTTCAAAGTTGTGTGATACACTACTTTCTTCACTCCTTGGATTAAAGGTGATGTGTGGAGTTATAACCTTATCGATTATTTCATCGTCCATGTAATAACATTGCATTTCCGTTTTTCTATGGCGTTTAAAAATTGCCCTACCTTGAATTAGCGGTAACTTTTCAGCCCCTCCTTCATCCAAAACTACTGAACTAGCTGTTGCTGTATCCACTGGAAGGCAAACCCTTGCTATTAAGTTCCTTTTCACCTGACTACTAACCGTCTCAACAGTAGGATACTGGGTACAATAGAGTAATTTCAGACCACTTGCTCTACCTCTTCTTGCGATGTCTTTAATAAGATTTTCACATTCAATTTTTACTTTCTTTAATTCCTTGTCTGTTTCTCCATCACTGGCTAGTTCTGCTGCTTCGTCTATAATTACAAAGTGTCGTTTTTTGATTTTAGCTTGCTTAACATTCTTAAACCCTTTACTTCTCAAAAATTCAAATGTATTTGTCATGTCTGCTTTCACATTTTCCAATGCTTCTTTAGCCTGATCAGCATTTGTAGCAAAATTTTTAACTTGTTTGATATGTTCGTATTTAGAAAATTCAAGTCCACCTTTTAAATCAATCAACGTAAATTCAACATCATTAGGATTATTGTGAAGCAGGACAGTTGTTATGAGGTTTAATACATTTGACTTTCCCATATCTGTAGCACCACCAATTAACACATGAGAAGCTACATCAAAATCAATCTTAATTACCCTTTGTAAACTTACTCCTAGTGGCACTTCCCATTTCTTTAATTCTTTGAACATTTCTTCTTTGAATCTGTATTCAGATTTTAATCCTTCTTCATAAACTCTGATCTTTAACATTCCGTCATATTCCATTTCAATTTCCTTACTTAGTTGGATACGACTATAAATAATGTCCTCAAGTTGCTTCAGTATAGTGCTGTCAAATGTTAATCCTTTAAAGTCTTTTAACTTAATCATCCTTACACTTCGATTATTTAAACCATCTTTAAACTTACCGATTTTACTTTTAAAGTCCTCTAACTCCATACCTAAAGGTATTTTGTAGACATATTCAGTGTAATTCCCCTTCTTGTTGTAATTTCTACGATACAATTTCATTTTTTCAGTTTTAGTATACAAGCCACAATTTTCTGCTATTTTTAAAATCTTATCGTTGTCATTATTAAAATTTGTTTTTTTGTAGTAAGAAAATCCAAGTACACCCAACATGCTGCCAGTTGTAACTAAACTGAATAACAAACCACCACGCCCCCTTTTGATATATCGTAGATATAGTTGCACAATAAACGAATACGAATAGGAAGAATGAAAGTATAGAATTTGCAAGTAGTTGATGATTTTTATTCCATTCATTGTAGTGTGATAGACCATATCCTTCGTGTCGTATAGTAAAGTGTATGGGCAACTGCTTGTCTAGTTATCTTGTACATTAAATTTTTGTTTAATTTTTATGAATCTTTTCGTTAAAGGTAATTCAACATAAATTGAAGAATTAGTTATAAAAGGGTATTGGGGGATAGTATGTTTGAGAATAGAGTAGACTTTTGGATGGAACAAAAAGGATTAAAGAATAAACATCTTGCCAAATTATGCAATGTATCGGAGCAAACTTTTTCTAAGTGGCGACAAAATAAAACTCAACCAAATTTAGAGCAAGCTGCTATAATTGCAAGGGAATTGAATATTTTGGTAGACGAGTTGATTAAAATTAAGGATAAATAAAGGGGATTGATTATGAAGAAAACTATCTGTGGGTTAATTATTGGAGTTGCAATTATATTGAGTGGATGTTCCGATACATCGACTGCTGATTATGATGATACTCAGTTACAAATTGAAGAAATGCAAACAGTAATAGAAGAAATGGACACAAGAATTACAGAATTAGAGACACAAAACGAGGATTTAATTACTGTCAATGATGATTTGCAGTATGAATTAGATGACGCAAAAAATCGTATCGATGAATTAGAAAGTGTTTTAGACATATATTAAATAGCCCCTCCAATCGGAAGGGCTTTTTATTATTCTTCTCTTATGTAAGTAATGTATCCATAATCCTTTTTAATCTTAGCTGCAGCTTTTTCAGCATCGGCTATAGTGCCAAATGTGCCAGTAAATAAACGATACCTTTTTCCATCATCCATTGAAGCAGTTTTAACAGGAGTATCTTTTAATCTAGCTCGAACAATGTTCATGTCAATTCCAGGACATTCAGTTGATGCGCCTTTGAATTCCTTATGACCTAACACCTTATCAGCAGATAGGTTAAATCGCTTCATAGCTAACTTACAACGTTCATTAAAAGTAGCTTCCTGAGCCTCAGTAAATGAACCATTGCCTACTACACAAATGTGATAAGTGTTAGTGTTATGACCTTTAATTCCATTTGTAATGACTTCAGGATCATAACAAAGTTGCACTGAACCATCCCTTAGAATTAATTCATGATAGCCCCCTGTTTTCCAACCTAACCCTTTCCATCGGTTATTCCAGAAGGCGTTATAATCACCATCAGATGTTGCTGAATGATGACGAGCGATGTTCTTTATTTGATTTAAAGAACGTTTACTGGCTCCCCCGGCTGTCTGTTTTCTGATATCATCAATTTTCATTCTTATCATCTACTTTCTTTTCAGTTGGCTGAAGTACCTGTAATTTATCAGCAATTATAGGTGGAATTTTCATTCCTAATTGTCCGCAATTTTCCAAAATAGAAAGTATCTCATAATACCCATAAAAAAGAACCGTACCATAGGCAACGATTCCATTTAGATCTAATATTATATCAATAATATTAGCGACTATAATTACACAAAAAGTCCCTATTTTCCTGGCATAACCAAGGTACAGAGTTAAACTCCGAAGCCTTCCGTTTTTAATTGCTTTCAATGTTCCCATGACAAGGTCTACGACCATTAAAACCAATAACAAGTCAATGTATTTAACACTTCCGAATAAATAAGAATGAACTAATTGTAAGTCCATATGACACCGTCCTTTTTAAAATAAAAAAAGGACTGATTTCTCAGTCCTCAATCTTGTATTCTTCATGTTTTTTCGTATTAAGTCGTAAGTAAGCTAAGAGAATAATATAACCAATTAATACACCTATAGAATAATCATAATATTCCGGTACAAATTGTTTTATTATACTTGGTGCTATAATTAAGCTAATTAAAATGGCTGTCAATGCTGCAAATTTAAACCCATACTCGAACCACATTCCAAAAAAAGTGGATATTCCATCTTTAATACCAATTAATATAAACAGTGTCAGAAGGGCAATAAGAATCCAATAAATTAACTGCATCTTATCACCCCCTAACCACTTAGTAATATCCATTATAATCCTTTTCAGGAAAAAATAACATTAGTTTTTTAAACTCTGTAATTCAGTCATAACCCTTTGAATTTTTTCAAGTTTCTCTTGTTCTGACAATTTCTTGTCTTTTTGGATATCCGTAACTTTATTCTTAAGCGTCTTGGATCTCCTTGATACCATCAGTGCATCATAATACTGTTTACCATTTCCAAGTTCTTTTTGCTTTTCATAAGTTGCTGTCTGCTTCTCTGATAATGGTTTACGTTTGTTATTATAATACTCTCTAGCTCCTGAGACTGCACTTGTACCGAATAATGGAAGCTTGATATTTTCTAAGGAACCTTCCTCAATTGGATACATTAATTCCGACTTATCTCCACTGAAAGGTATAAACTTACTATCTTCTTTGTAAACACCACCGTTAACCATTGCATCTAAACCTTTAGTTGATTTCCTAACCTGTGCAGCTCCAAATGGAAGTAAAGCATACAACGGATCATTTAGAGCCTTTGAGACTGTTAACCCTGTTCCGAATCGGTTAGGATTCCGTTCTCCAAATAATTCTTTATACTTTAAATCTGTAAACGGAACTTTCTTTTCTGTATTTGCAAATTGAGTGAGCAAGTTTCCACCAGGTATATTACCGACAACTTCGCCATTTAAAGAAGCTAACGCACCAATTGTTTTATCAGTTCCATCTCCTTCTGTTTTAGTGAATCCTTCTTGAATAGCCCCCACAGGATCAAAGGAAACTGCACTTCCTCTGATTTGTTGCATTACTTCATTGAGACCATAAGAAGCTACAAGGAAAGTCATTAGTCCGACTGCATCTTTTTCCCCAACCATGTCCTTTAATACTCGCCATTGGTTCCCTACTTCAAGAGTAAAAGGTGCTAATATTTGCATGGTTTTAGATTTCTGAAGTAATGGAACCTCGCCTACGCCTCTACCAGCTACAATCTTTCGAGTTTCAGCATCAGCAAATTTTACAGCGTCTGTAGCCCCTTCTTTTAGACCTTTATGGTACATTGAATTCCAAATAAATGTAGTACCTGATTTATCAGCCGTCTCTAGTAGCCAGATGGCTAATTTCTTCGGTTGTTCAATTAATCGTTGGTCAAATCTCCGATACAGTTTATCTGAAAAACGTTCTTTAAGAAACTGTGACTGATATGTAGGGTTTGATTTATTAGCTTTCCCAGTAATTTGAGTAGCTGCTTGTATTAAAGTATCTCTTAGTCCAGGAATAGAATACTGCTTTGCCTTACCTATACCTAATGGTACGCTTCCCACCTGTCCCAATGCTGAAGCAAGATTTCCAACAATCATATTACTTTTTACTCTACTGTTTAAAGCAGACGTAATACGAACACCTTTACGTCCAATCATCTTTTGTATCAAACGGTCATAAGGATTTGTCTTTCCTGCTAAATCATTTGCGTGATCTTGTAATGCTTCAATGATCTTATTGGCATTTCGGGTTTCTTCAGTAGCATCTGCTATTTCATTTGCTGTTTTCTTCAATACCGGAATAACAGGATCGATATTAATAGAATGTGAAGCTGCTTGAAGATATTTAATAAATCCACCTACTGCATCACTTTTGTATTTACCTAATCCTCGTTTTTGCATAAACCCTTGGAATTTCGTGTTAGGTTTTGTGTAAGGCGATACCCCTTCTAAGTGTGGATCAATATTAGCAGGTGTATCAAATAAATTCCTTACTCCTTCAAATCCTGTTAGCTCATTGAAGTGGTGGTAATAATCAGATCTTTTAGGGACTAACTTTTCAGGATTGTTAGGGTATATTGTTGAACGCACATTATTTACTTCATCAATGATTTGATTGTAGATTGTTCTAAAGTATTTATCCGCTTCAATAATCTTGCTCCAAGAATCGGGGTGTGTCTTTTTCAATTGTTGTAGGTTGATTTTATTAATTTCTTCTTCTGAAAGCTTTTTAGGATCAATACCACGTTTTCTCAAATACTTCTTAACTAATGTTTTTTCACCAAAGTCCTGTACTAAAGCAGATTCTTTAGAGCCTTTTTTGATACCCAACCCTTTGACCACTTTTTCATAAAGATCATTGGTTATTCTTTCTTGATAATCAATATTGGCTTTCTTCGCTTTATCTAAATTAGAAATAATTCTCGTAGATTGTTCTTGGGGTAATCTTTCTGCAATTCTGTAGGGATCCATTGTGCCAACTTGTAATTGACTAATATCCTTTACATTTTGAAGTTCAGCCAAAGATGGACTAGGTTCATTTCCTTCACGGGGAAGATCTCCATCTTTCAATCTGATTAACTTACCCCCGTTATCAAATTCTGCCTCTCGGGGCATTGCTTCAATTGGTTCATAATCTCTTCCAGGTCTTAATCGATTTAGCGATGGTTCCGCCCCCGCTGCAGATTCTTTCACAGCTTGGTTTGTCTTGATTAACCTGTTAAATTGTAGTGGTTCAAGGGTAGGCGTTTCCTTTTTTGGTGGAGCTAAATCCCTCATTCTTTGAAACATTTCGTCTAACGTTGCTTGCCGACTGATTTTTGGTTCTGGGCGAGTTGGAGGGTAAAACCCTTTGAGTAATTCATTAATACGCTCATCACCACGCAAAGCTGCTTTTAAAGGTGCTTCAGGTTGAGGTTGTTTGGGAACTGGAGGAGCTTCAAACCCTTTTGGATATGCTAGGTCTACAACCTGATATAGATTTAAAGGCTCATCATATTTAGCAAACTGTGACCATAAATCATCTAATGTTTCTTCAGTAAGACGGTTAGTATCATAATTTGATTGAACGGTTTTAACAAAATCCTCATATCTGTTCTGCCAGTATTGTTGTCCTCGATTCATTGGATCAATCGGTCTTTCAATCATGGATAAGTTTGGTCTAGGTTTTGGAGTATTCTTGGTATTATATCCAAAACCTAACCCAGCTTTATTTAATCGATTCATTGATAATTCACGAGATAAAACTTCTGGCATCTGTGGAATAGGGTTAGACAAACTTTCAGGTCTGCTAAATGCTTTAGTAAAAGTGTCAAATGTTGGTTCAACCCTAGATGGTTCAGGTAATCTTGTTTGCGGCTCCGGTAATCCTAATTTAGGGACTGGAAGTCTCAATAATTCATCCTCATTAACCATTGATTCGGTACTAGTGCCTTTTCTGCCTTTAAGTAGTTTACCAATACCAAATAAAGCAGGGTCAAGAATAGCCCCTCCAGCTACCCCTAACCCTGTACGAATTGCATGATCTTCTAGTTTATAAGCTTCTGAGTTTGCTAATTCATTTGTAGCAGAAATACCTGCTTCTGCTAATCCACCTGCCATTGCTCCTGTTACTGCTTTTTTAGCATAAGGGTTCGCTATGTTTGCAAGTTTTGGGATTTTTTATTAACTGCAGTTTCTGCCGCTTTATAGCCCTTGGCATAAGGAACCGCAGTTGCACCAATTGCCCCAATAGTGTTTAAGACTTTCGTTTCTAAGCCTCTATCCTTTTGCGTTGCTTTTACTACAGCATTCTTAGGACTATTTTTAGCCATTCGTTCAGAATTTCCTGGGATAAACATTTCAGTAGCACCTTTAGAAACAGGAGCGACAAATCTATCCATTAAGCCAAGTAGACCGTCACGATCACCATCTTTATCAACATCTTTACTTGTTAAAAAATCCTTAAGTACTCCAAGACCCGATTTTTTACTTTCCTTCGGTTTATCGTATTCACCACGAGCATATGGAGTCATTTCACTTGGATCTAAAGTCTTTTTTCTACCTTCTTCAATGGCTTTACGTTCCTTCATTTGGTTCTCACGGGTAGGGAGATGACCTCCCCTTCCCTGAGCCTGTGCTTTTTCCTGTTGTTTAGTGATTTCACCTTGGGCTTTATTTTTAGCTTCCCAAGACTTCTTGCTCTGACCACCATACATTGCTTCTTCTTCTGCTCTCTTTTCCGCTTCCTTTTGAGCCTTCTTCGCTGCGGCTTGAGCTTCCTTCAATGCTTGCATGTATTGGTCTTTAGCTATTTCTGCTTTCACCTTAGAAGTTCCAATATCACTGGCTTGTTTCAATCCTGCATCGTAAGAACCTTTACCGAATCGCTTTTCAAATATTTCTTTATATTTATTTCGATTAATAGCCATACTTCACCACCCTAGTAGTAGTTGTTTTTATCCCAAAATGCTAATGCTTTTTCAGGAGTGCCGTATCGATCTTTCACATATTGAGCCATCATAATAATTTGATGAACAGGGTTATTGTAATTTAGCCCTGTTTTCTTCTCATAATCAGCACGAGTTGATTTAAGGAATTGCCCATATCCATGGGCTGTACTGTTAGGATTCTTAGCAGAAGGATTCCACGTTGATTCACGTCCCACCAATTCAGTCAAATCAACAACCCAGTCAGCAGGTATTTTCCCTGATTTCAACGCTTCATTTAGATGTGATTTATAAGTTTGATATCCAGGTGCTTTTGTCGCTTGATTTAGTTTCCAAGAGCTTGGAAAACTTGCTTTTCCTTTAGATGAAACGGGTTCACTGTTAATATCTTTAAGGTTACCAACAGGAACACCACCGCTATTCTTTTTAAGACTGGCATCCTGAATAGACTTTATTACTTTCAATGGATCAACATACTTACCACCTTGAGAAATCTTCAAGTCAAGATGTGGTCCCGATGACCTTCCAGTGCTGCCGATTAATCCAAGCACTTGTCCTTGTTTTATGGTATCTCCCACTTTATAAGAAGGAGCATTTTTCATATGATTATACTGATATACACGTCCATCTGCCCCTTGAACGACAATGGCATTTCCTGCAGTTTTATTGTTTTTAAATACATTAATAACTTTTCCACCCATAACGGCAGGAATTTTCATTCCGTCTGCTGCTCCTGCAGTTTTACCTGCAAAGTCTACCCCGTTATGTCCTGAAGCGTGCCACCCATCATTAATCCCCTTTCCAGGAGAAAAAGGTGTGGAAACTCTAAAGTTATTTAAATAATAATCAGCTACTGATCCCCCTCCTTCACCTACGGAAGAAAATTTAATGGATTATTCCCGTAGAAATCTAATTCAGCTTGTGATTGCGACTGTGCTAACTCGCCATTGTACTCAAGTTCAAACATTCTCCATGCCATGTCTTCACCGTATTGTCGTTTATTCCATTCAAGTTGTGCTCTTTCGGATGCAGACATATTGTTATAAGTGATTTTTCTCCATTCCACATCTTTTGCTCTGTCATATCGTCCAGCGTCATATTGTTTCTGCCACTGTTCATCCGATACTCTATCCCGTTTATCTCGGTAATCCCATTCTTTACGAAGGTCATATCTACTGGCATCGTATTCACGCTGTCTCCAGTAATCGTTGAGCTTATCTCTACTCGATTGATAATCCCATTGTTTTTGATCCTGCCCTCTGTTATAGGTTGTTTCATCAGCATAACGTTGGTCTGCAACAGAATCTCTTCCACGATTGTAATTAGTCTCATCGGCATATCGACCATCCATAACTGCATCACGACTGCGAGAATAACCGATTTCATCTGCCCTCATACCAATATCTAACAATGCACGAGCACGTTCTGCTTCAAGGTTTGCGATTAATGCATTTTCTTCTGCTGGGTTATTTAAATCAGTTATTCTACGATTAAGGTCATTCATTGTTTGCTGCTCTTGTAGGTTTAGAGAATTTAAATTTGATTGTCTTTGGTTAGCCAATCCTGTTTGAGCAGTCACATTTTCTCCACTTGCTTGTAAACCATTTGCAGCCATTGTTTCACGTAGTCTTTGAACTTGTTGAGTATTCACTACATCGCTTTGGTTTCGCATAGTTTGGTACTGTGGAGCGACCTGCTGTTTCTGTTGATTAATCTCCCCTACAGCACGATCACGAGTTGCACGTAATTGATTTAACTGTGCCTCTCTCTGTCTATCGTACATACTGTTAATCTGATTCTGATATTGCTGGGTATATGCTTGTTGATTAAAAGAAGAAGTCTTTGGTTTGGATGAACCTCCCCCTCCACCACCTCCCGAAGGGGTACCCGTCTGATAAAATATTTTCGTTCCATCTGCTTTCGTTCCTACTGTCACATTTGGATTAGGTTGATTCTGATCTATGGTTACGTTTGGTTTAGACGATGCTGTCTGCACATTTGATTGATTATACGTAGTAATTGTAGGTTTATTTGGTACAGTTGGTTTTTTAGGTGTTACTACTGATTTTGTGATTGCCATTGTTTCACCCCTTAAAAAGAATTGGGATTTCTCCCCATAAAAAATACACCTCTTAAGGTGTTTATACTACTTGTGGTGTAGCCAGAATGGTATCCGCTTGCTCTTGTGTGATATATCCTTTTGTTACTGCATTTTGTACCTGTTCCGGGGTATATTTCCCCATGATCCATTGATTGCGAATGAAATTGTACATATGATTCCTCCTACAGCCCTAACAGAGCCGTTAACGTTTCTTCTACAGCTTGCAACCGTTCCTCCGTTGATGGAGGTTCCTGTGGCTCAGGTGGTCTTTCTGTTGGTGTAATGTCGATTAATTCACCATCTTGATCCGTAACAAAATTATAATAAGGGTAATTTGCCATGATTTTTTGTGCTAATTCTGATCCGTCCTCTACAACGAATACATCCGCATCTGTCCAATTTTCACTGGGTTTATCTTCCCTGGATTCAAATCCTTTGTTGTCTTTGTAAACTATCATAGAATCACTCCTTTTTATTTCCACGCCATATACGTATAAACACCGTTATTCGCATTTGTTTGAGAGTAGTTTGTGATTGATGAAGCATCGCTTCCGCTATATACATTGAAACCTGTTGGTTGAATGGATAGTATCGTTAATGTACTGCCAGTCAATGTAGGATTCGCAGCCGTAACCAACCCACCAAGTGCATAAAAATAGTTGTTTGTTCCAGCCTCGAACTGTTTGCCTCCCATAGCCGCTACCAATACAGCGCTAGGGCGAAATCCTAAATCAATTAAACGACCATTCACACCATTTCCTGTATACGTTCCGGTCACATACGGTAATTGTGCTAAAATACCGTTTGCATCTAAAGTTGCTATACCGTTAGGTTGTGCTTTTTCCGCTTTAAAGTTCGCTAGATCTGTTATATCCTTCGCTAACCTATCCTTAATCTGACCGGCATCATTTGACAGTTTTATATCAGGCAAACTACCGTCATTAATCTGTCCGAGCACAATGTTATTGATTTCTTGCTTCAATGCAAAATCAGCATTTAACTGCGATATTATGTTATTAACAAACACCCTCAACTCTTCAGGAGCCGCATCAAATTGCGCTTTAACTTCAGCAGTAGTTAATTGCCGATTCGGTCTATCCGGCATATCAGCGACTTTTTTTGTAAATCCGTTTAATGGTTGTAATGTCATATGTCCTCACCTCTATTTCACATAAGATTGATATTTGTATTTAATACCAACTGATAAAATACCAAGCGATTCATCCGCTTTATCATTTTTAAGTATCAATTGGAAATGTGTAATTTTCTTTGCTTTAATTTTCGCCATAGTTTCTTGAGGGAAGATACTTGTTAAGAAACTAAAATTATTAAAATCTATATCATTGAAATCGAATAAATCCATTCGAGTACTTTTAACAAGTTCACTCTCTTTTTTATTGGTCACATAATACAGATCAACTGACGTTCTGCTTCCTGGCTTAATACTGTAGAACACTTTTTCAACGAACTTCCTTAATTCATCGGCTCCGAATGTGAAATGCTTTGATGTCCAATATGCATTAATAGCTTTTCCATCATCATGAAAAGCACGAGGTTCATCATCACGCTTGAATCGGTATAATAACCCCTGATGATCCCCGAAATAAAGATTTCCTTTATACTCCAGGAAATTTGAAGCGTGGATATTATCATACAAGAACCATTCTTGTACCATGTAATCATACATGTAGACATTATTATCCACCGCAAGCCAGTATTTTTTGTCAAATTCCACAGACACGGCTTTATCAAGGTTCGGTTCCCTTAACAATTTAGCATCTATGGGTGCTGATAGATGAGTTACGTTACGTTCATCCCTTACGTTTGACGCAGTAAGCATGTAAACACCATTCTTTGACAAGGAAACAGGGTTATTTTCAATGATTTGAATCGACTTAGATGCAAGAGTCCCAATCTGATCATTAATCGGTTTAGAAGGAAACGTTGCAAGTCCGTCTGCACCAATTTCATATGAAATCAAATGTTTACCATTCACCCGATGAACAACAAGGTAATCGTATTGTTTAGAGAACCCCTTTACATCTTCAGGGAATTTATAGAAACCATTTTCAGGAAAGTATGTTGGGTCATATAAACCGCTGCGCCATACATAATCAGGCATATCAGGATTACCACTGATAAACACCCTCGTATCATTTGAACCGCCATACATAGTTTGGAAACGGCATTTCTTAATGCGTTCTGGGAACCCTACCTGAGTTTTATAAGCAGTGATTATCACATTGTTTGTTCCTTTAGCCGGGGCTGTTGTAAAATTTACTGTTCCATTCACACGATCTACTGTAAAGCCGTTATTTTCAGTCATGGACACTCCATTTACTTCTGCTTTACATACTGTGGTATCTAATCCTTTTAGTGAAAGATGGAATACTGTATCTGTACCTAGTGTACTGAAGCTGTCTTTAAATCCTGCTCCTAATAGGTTGAAGTCCTCGTGTGCTGATCCACCTCCAGCAGGTTCCTTGGATATTGAAATTGTCGGAATGTACGGTTCCACAGCTTTCATGGTTGTTCCGTCAAACTCAAGATAGTTCACACCGTCCAAGATATAGCATTTGTCATTCATAACAAAAAAGGATACCTGATTATCAGATATCCCTGAGTGTAATTCGACTGGTTTTATCAAGTAATATAAATCACTTTGCCAAACCTGCATGTTCACCCTCCTTTCTTAAAGTTAGTAAACAATGTCTTTTCTCTGTTTTTCTTTAACGATACAATTGATTTATAAAAGAAACCAATTCATGGAAGAGGAAAGTGAAATTATGAATCCAAACATTTACTTAGATTCTTTACAATTTAAATTAAAATCTGCTGCGTTTCATCATATGCAAACATTAAAATCAATCAAGGATTTTAACGAAGAAGAACAATTGATAGCAGTTTCTTCTGAATTCACAGCAATGATGCTAACCTTTCAATCTTCACTTGATATTATTGCACAATGGGTTAATGCTAAATTATTAAATTCAACAATAAAAAAGCGAGTATATTTTGATGAGATATTTAAATATCACATTCCTGACGAAGAGCTAAATGTTCTATTATTAGAAATGAAACAAAATGAACTAACAAAATACCTCCGTGCATTTTGCAATGTGACTAAACATCGGAATATCATTGGTGTATTGGAACAGAATGAACTCTTTGCTTCCTCATTTCTTTATCCATCTGGAAATTTATATCCAGGCAAACAGTTTGTTATTAATAAGTTTCGTTCCTTTACTGAACGCAATTTGATTTCACAATTAGATGCTACATTTATGTTCTTTAATGATATCTTGATGAAAATCATTAGTTACATAAAAGATAAATACCTTCAAAAAACACAATAAAAGGACAGTTTTTAAGAGTTGCCTTAGTGAACAGTTTGATCCAACTGTTTATTAAACCACTGTCCACGTACCAATCGTTCTATCAACTGTCCAATTACCGTCACTCAATGGTGTTAGTGTGATTTTGCTGCCCTTCACACTCGATTCAAGTTTCTGTCCAACTGTTGTCAAAGGGAATATGGCTTTACCGGTCGGAGCGTTAATTACTATTTTAAAGTTTCCTGTCACCTCGAACGTTACTGGTGAAGAGTGTGGTATTTCTTTTAGGTTATAAGTGATAAAATCAGTTGCGTTGGTGTTTCTTCTTTTTGAACGATAGTTCTGAGCGGTAATATCTAAACCACCACTATACGTATCTTCTGTGGTTGTCACTCCAAGTCCGTCAACTATAAGAGATTCTGTTGCATAAAAATTAATGTGCCTGAAAGAAGTGTCTAATCGTTTAGGATTAATAATTTTAACCTTTTTAAGTAAGTTATCAGCCATATTAATCGCATATCTTATTTGTTTTGGTTCTCTTGTGTCGATAACCGTAGCGTTTTCAATTTCTATGTTACCAACACCGGCTGTCCCGCTAGTAGGAGGGTGATAAATAGCAGAAGCAATAGCATCATCTGCACTGTTCATTTGGTTTGAATCTATGATAGTAGGATTTTTTATTTTAAGTGTTGGCATATTAATCCCATAATCATTGATGCTAATTCCTTTGTGGTAATTGTTCATTAATATGGAGTTTTCATAGTCAAAAACTCCTTTTACGTTGGCTAATCCGTTGAAAATAACAAAACCGTTGACCGAACCTATGTCTTTATGGTTTTTGATTTCAATAATAGTGTCTTTTCCATCCAGTCCGTTTAAATAACCCGTAATACCTAAATTACAATTCTCGGTAATGGGATTTGTTATAATTAGTTTATCTAAATAAACTTCATTGTGTGCACTTTCGGGTTCTATATCAATTCCTGCCTGTGGTGCTGTTCCGTTTACATTTTTGATAACAGGATCAATAATTTCAATTAATCCCCCACTGCAAATTGAAATTCCATTTCTTCTCACGTTATCAATAATAGGTCGGATAATTCTAATGTTGTCCGTCTTTTTGGTGTTAACCCCGTAGTAATTAACTCCAATGTAGATACCATCACCCCAACAGTCTTTTATATCAGGTTCATGGATTGTCACTTTATTACTATGGACAATATTTATTGCGTGTCCATATTCACCACCCGTACCTAAATGTACATTTCTATCCCCGATAAGTTGCGGTGTTATAATTTCAACATCATCAACAGAATCAATGCTTAACATATAGTACATATTGCTTTCTGTTGCTGTTTTTTGGAAAAAAGCTCCTTTTTCAAATTCGATTCTCGTATTGCTTTTCACTTGAATATCTTCAACGATATTATAAGTTCCTTTCTTTACAAGAAACTTCCCACCACTTGCAATTAACATGTTAATATTCGTGCTATCATTTCCTGTTCCAGTAGGCTTGATTAACTGTACAGTTTCTGCCAACTGTTCACTATGCTCATTGAGACGTTCCCTTAATGTAGCCTTCCCGCCACGAGCGTCAATGATCTCGGCACTGTTAGTTGTTTCCGCAATGGCAGCATCTACCCTCTGTTCCAACTCGGTTGCTTTTGTTACTGCATAATCACCTTGTTGCTTAGCATATTCTGCCTTGGCATCTGCATTTGATGTGGAAGCATTAGCTTCAGTTGTTGCTTTATTAGCATTGTTAGTAGCTGTAATTACGTCTTGTTTTAACAAATTCAAGGTTTCGGCAACTGAGTTTGCATTTGTTGCAGCAGTATCGGCTGATAGGGCTTTTTCATTA
This sequence comes from Peribacillus saganii, assembly GCF_003429095.1. Lineage (GTDB taxonomy): Bacteria > Bacillota > Bacilli > Bacillales > DSM-1321 > Peribacillus > Peribacillus saganii. Next base: position 67,748 of record NZ_QVTE01000016.1, on the reverse strand, counting down.
GCCAAATTCCCCTGAGATTTAGCATAATCCCCTTGTACTTTTGCGTAATCACCTTGGTCTTTTGCGTATAAACCTTGTTCCTGAGCCTGTTGACCCTTTACTAATGCTTCTTCTATCTTTGTGGAATATTCCTGAAACTTAGTATCCATTTTGACTACGTTTTTCGCTGTTTCTTGAATCGTTGTTAACTTCGTATCTTTTGTATCCCATTGATACAAATCTAAAAATGGTGTTTTTTCAGCCATATCTACACCTCACTTTCCCAGGTTTGTGTTAAATCATCATCTCCCCATTTCGCAAGACGTTCATTCTGCCAGTTTGGTACTGTATCACCTTTATAAAGTTTGTTACCATGAGCAAATAAAAAAATCTCTGTACCATCCTTCTTCCGGTACAGAAACATCCCATTTATATTTCCATCTCCTAATGAATGAGGTATAATCCTCTCGTATCCGGTTCTTTTATTTAATGCCCCACGCTCGTCTATGTTCATATTCAGCATATCTGGACTTTGGGAATGATCTATTTGAGTAGGAGTTACGCTAAGATTCATTCCTTTAAATGGTTCTATGCGTAAAAGGGGAGGTGAAGCATTTACTCTCGAATTCATTTGAGCCATTAGTCAACCCTCATTCCAACATTATAAAGATCAACAATAGGACTAATTTCTGTAGGTATTTTCCGTTTTAACTCTTCATAGCGATTATTGTAGAATGCAGCCATTCCTGTATCATCACTTTCAGCAAGTAATAAATGAGCTGATAAACCATAAGGTAAAACAAGTAAACAAATACGATCAGGTAATAATAAATCTTGAGTTAAGCTTGCTAAGACAGCTATGTCTTCTGTAATGGGTAGCAACTCCGCTTGCAATGTGGTTAGAATGGATAAAGATTTACTCTTATAAGCAGGATTATCAACAGATACGTTGCCTGTTTCTTCTTCAACTTCATCAATTAATGTCATTGCTATATCAAATACTTGCTGGGCTTTTATTGCCATGCAATCACCCCTCTAAATACAATTAAAAAGGGTGAACTAATTTCTTAGCCCACCCTACATTGTTACTTCTTAGATTTCTCTTCTTTAAGACCTGCTTTTATAAAAGCAGCCACTTGAATCTCATCTTTTGCAACCAACTTTTCACCGTTTTCAGCTACAAATACTTTACTCATCTTTTATCACCTCGGTAAATATTAAAGTTAAATAGTTTTGTGTACGTATAGAGCATTTTTCTTATTTTCAAGTACAAAGGCGTCATAACGTTTTCTTCCCTCGATGAGTTTTCCATTAATTCCTGGAGGGTTATCATGAATCTTGTAATCTTCCAGCTTTTGAGCACCCACCGTTGCTACAGGATGTGCGATTAAGAAAGGTGTATTAGCAGGCATGTAAGAAGTAGGTACTTTGATGACTTTCATTCCATCAATCTCACCAACTTGCCCATTAATAAGCATCTTTTGTGCAATATCAGTAGACTTAATGAAGTCTGAACTTAGTTTAACAAGGTTATAGAACCCAGGTGTGACGAACAACACCCTTCCACCTACAGGAACCTTATCATCATCAAGTTTTTCTGTACCTGTCAATATCGCTTCATAAGCATTATCTTTGGTTACTGCGCCTGTTGTAGTGTGACCATTAGCAACTGCAGCAGCACTCATAGTAGCCAAACGATAAATATCAATTTCAGGGACGATCACTTCATCTACCTGGCGAGCGAGAGCTTTTCCAGCTTCCATTGTACCGCCAGTGTCTTGAGTATTAGCCTTATCAATTGTGAAAGTGAAAGAACGGTCACGAGTTAAGAGCATAGTCTGTACAGTGTTGTCCAGTTCTGCTGCTGTGCCGTAACGGTTAGTACCTGACTTCGTGTAATTGTTCATTCCTACAGTTGGAATTGAGTATACCTTAATGGTATCTACACCATTCCAATCGTAATCTGTGTTGACTGCTACTTGTGTTACCGATTTTAATTTAAAACGCTCGTCTACTTTTTTCTCATATTTACTAGCTAAATTTACTGCCATTTATTATCACTCCATTAGTAAAATTTTTAGATTGAATTGAAACCTTTGAGGAAATCATCCTCACTTGCTACTTCTGTGCTTCCATACTCTGTAACACTTCCGATAGGCGCTCGTTTTGTATTTGATTCATTTTGTTTTAGCACCTTTAATTGGTTCTTCAATTGATTATTATGATATTGTAAGTAAGCAAAACCTAAAGGCACTCCAGATGCATGTGCTTCCCATACTTCTTGTGGTATTTGATCTTTGTCTGGATTGTAATCCCGATCATTAGCCTGCTTGAAATGCTGAAAGAAATCATTGAACTCAGCGTCCATTTTTTCTTGTTCAGCTTTTTCTTGTTCAGCTTTCTGACGAGATTCCCGATCCTTACGTGCTTCCAACATTTCTTTTGCGTATTCTTCAGGTATGTTCTGTTGTATGAGTTCATCTAGTTTCTGTTGTTCCCGGGCTTCTTTAACAGCTTCAAGAAACTCATTCACTTCCATACCTTGTTCTGCTGCCATTTCCTCAACAAAGGATCTGCTAGGATCCGATTCAAGAGCTTGCAAGCGTTCCTGAAGTTTAGGGTAATTCATACCCATTTGAGCATATTGAATGGCTTCATCAAGGCTTAAATCCAATTCTTCATGATTGAACTTCACCTTAATGGTTTGTGGTTGCTGATCTATAGGTTGTTCCGTATTTTGCTCAACTTCAGGTGTTACTTCATCTTCTGTTGTTTCCAGTTCGTTGGTATCGAAACTTTCTTCAACAGGTGTTTCATCTACTACTTCTTCAGACTGTGGTTGGTCTGCCTGAAAATCATCAGGTAAAATTACATCATCTTCAAACATTTTCAATTTCCTCCTTCGCTATGGTTGGCGAATTGTTAGCCTTTTAATGTCATGCTTAGGACAAAATAAAAACACCTACATTTGAGGTGCTTGTGGTTGCTGTATTTGAGCTAACATCTGTTGTTGTAATTCAGGCGGAGCACTATAGAATGCCTGCTGTTCTTCAGGTGAAAGCTGACTTATTAATTGTTCAGCATCTACTTGCTGTTGTTGTAATAATGCTTGTTGATCTGCTTCAATTTTAGCTTTTACTTCAGTAATTAATTGTTGCTTTTGTGGTATTAACTCATCAGGAACCCTCTCCAGATACTGAAGGAAATTAATACGGTCAGAAGCTAATAAATTATCTAAAGTTTGCAATGCAGCAATTTCAGACCAAAATGAAGACTCACCCACATCAGCACGAACATTAAAAAAGTGATCTTTAAATTGAGTAAAATCAAAATCTACTACAGTTTTTTCACCATTTTGTTCTAAAACAACAGGGCGAGTGCCATAATATGCGCCCATCATATCAAAAATAATCTTACCTATATCCTCTATCCACTCATAAAGATTAGCTCTTGGATTTTCCAGTGGAATAGCTGAACTTTTCTGAACTGCAATAATAGCTGAAGTGTTATCAGGCTTTATATTACCAATAGCAGCATCAGAAATACCTAAGCATTCCTTTGTAAATTGCATGGCTAAATCAATAACTTGGAAAATTTGATTGGACATTGTTCCTGGCTCTAAATATCCAGCAACATTTTTAATGTTGGTTTCTAATCCGACACCTCTTACGCCAATTGCAGAACCTATTTCATTATTCCAATTAGATATTAAGTCAGCGTTATAGACTGCTTTTGGAAATGCACTCATCATTAAATGGTACATAACCATTGCAAACATACGATTAATGAAGATCTGATTAGGAAGAATGCCTGTACAAACTGCTTTACCATGATATTGGTTCTTTTGTTTTTCCCAATTCAACCAAGCAAATGGATAGCAACTTAGTTCAGTATCAATATCTTTGTAAATATAGGCATTTTCAACACTTTTAGAAGCCATGATTGTTTCAACTTCTTCAGTTTCCTTTTCCCCTAATTCATTAGTGATCTCATTTCCGAATTCGTCCTTTTTAACACGTTTAACCTTTTTCTTGCGATAGACAATGATATAAAGAGCCTTACCATCACCATCAGTTTCCACTTCAATTTTCCCTGCATCTCCAGCTTGTTCCATATAGCTCAAATCAGAGTCAATTGTATTGATATCACGTTCATCTTGCTTATAGCGTTTAGCTTCTGCTTGAAGCTCTTTTACAGTAGAACGTCCGGCTATGATTATATATGGCTGAGAATCAACTCTTCGATTATTCGCATTGCCGAAATATACGTTAACCCCATCCACTAATTCAAGCTCGATTTCACCTTTTATACCTTTGAAAGCTCCGCTTCCACCATAAGGGCGTTTAGACATATCAAAATATAGGTGTGCTCCACAATCTCCGGTAATGGAAGCATCGAATAAAGCATCCTTTATTTTGAAGTCCATCTTCCACTTCTCAAATAAGTTTGACACTTGGGCATTAGCAAAGTCTGATATATCAATATTATTTGTTTCTTCCTTATTAATTGAATAGAGAAGTGGTTCAAAGTGAAGTTTAGTTTTACTTGTTGTCAGTGAAGCGACTAGAAAGGTTATAACCCTCTTCAAAATATTGAACTGAGGTTTAGGCATGTTGTCATTTCCGCCTACATTTCTCCATTGATCATCATGGAAGAATGCTAAATTGGTATCAACAGTATCGTAATAGTTGGGTTTTAACCTGTTGTTATAGTTCTTACCTGCAATATAAAGTTCCCAGTCCTTAGTGTAGTGACTGTTACCATTCATTAATCCACCTTCTTCCGTTGATACGCTGTTGCAACGTCATAATTCATTAAATTTGAAAAGTGCTTTTGTATTTCTTCCGCTTTACGCTTAGCTTCTTCTGATACAGGTTCGAGAGATGTAGCTTTGTGTTTATTTGTGAATTTATATCCTATGAAGAATCCTAAAGCGAGAACGGCAAATAAGACTAATCCAGTAATTAGTCCAATTAGAATTTCCATATTATCAACCCCATTTAAATATTCCTGGAGGTGGAGTACCACCTGTCATGTCTTTTATCATTTGTGAATGCTTTTCTTCCGGTGTTGGATTATCTGGATCAGTTTCTACAGGGATTTCAGCATAGTAATAAAACAGTTTATTTAATGCTTGAGAAGCTGAATCCACATCATCATCATTTTTACCCCGAGGGAATGCTGCCCACTCTTCAATGAAGTCCTCAATCCAAGGCTCATTTTTAGGCAGCCATACATTACCAGCTTGTATATAGTCAGATATCGCATTAACCCGTGCCACCTTACCACCTTGGGGATTAACAGGAATAATGCCTGGAATTTTAGTGCGTAACATACTGATAATTGCTGATCCATTTGCTTTATCTTCAATAAAGATACCACTGATGTCAGGGTGTTTAGCCTTCATTTCAATAATCTTCTTTAATGTAGTAGGAAAGTCCATTCTTGCCTTGTGTCTGTCAATTAGATAAGCATTGATACCTGATTTACCCCACACTTGTATAGATACGTAGTCAGATGTCTCAGAATCCTTAAAAGTGGCATCAACAGACATGATTTTTCGTGGAATTTTAGGTAAAGTACTGTACTTTTTCCACCATTCACGCTTAACAATGTTACCTTCTTGTGAAGTTGGTCTACCTTGGAACAGTGCGTTAAAAGAAGAAGCAGACATTTGTTTACGTGTTTCAATGAATTCATAACCAAATCTATCCCATAACGGTTCACCTAGTTGCCTACCTAATGGATCATTCTCATCTTCTGCTTCAAGTGGTAAGTTAATTACTTTCCAGGGTAATGGTTGACCATATTCAGGATCTAACAACCTACCCACTAAGTCGGATTCGTGCCAACGTGTCATTATGATAATTACAATTGCACCAGGGTGTAAACGTGTTGAAAAGGAATCAATCCATTCTCCCCATATCTTATCCCGTGTTACTTCACTGTTAGCTTCTTCACGTGTCTTGATGGGATCGTCAATTATCATTAAATCAGCACCTTCACCCGTAACACCTGCTAAGATACCACGAGATATAGTACCACCTCTATGTCCTTCTATGTCCCAGTCCGTAGCAGAAGAAGTACCTTTTTTAATTCCAATTCCAAACAACTTATCACCAAATCGTTCAACTTTTTCCTTATTCTTTTTACCGAACTTAGTTGCAAATTCAGTACCATATCCACCGAGAATAACTCTGTGGTGCTTAAAATGCCCGAGATAGAAGCTAGGTAAGGTTTCTGTAATTGTCATTGACTTACCATGTCGTGGTGGTATTGATAAGGCTATGTATTGATTTTTTAGTGGTATTTCACCATTTACCATACGTTTCTTATTTTCAATTGCTTCCTGAATAATGCTGCAAAGATACCTTGTATGTTTAGCGTGTTCATATAAGCCTTCATGCACATATTCAACATAATCAACGTAACTATTACGGACTTTTTCAAGCTGCTTCTTTTCCAATAAGGTTAGAAGTTCTTCTTTTTCATGTGGAGTTAACTTGTCTAAGTTCATAAATCCATTGTTTCACCTACCTTTTAAGACAATAAAAAAGACCACCCATTATTGGATAGCCTAATTTTGTTGCTGCAATTTTCTTTTATTAATCTCTTTGTATAGTTTACCTTGTGAAATACCAACCTGTTCAATGATTTCTTTTATACTGTAGTCTTTGCTGTCATACATGCGCATAGCAACACTTATTTTATCATTATCTAACTTAGGTCTACCCAACTTTTTACCACGTTTCTTGGCACTTTCTAAACCTTCCTTTACCCTTTCAGCAATCATGTTTCTTTCTAATTCAGCAATAACACACATCATTTTAAACATTGCATCTCCAGTAGGTGTAGAGGTATCCATATTCTCTTTGAGACTGACAAATCTAACACCTTTATTCTTGAGTTCCTCAACAATACTAAGTATGTCTAATGTCTTTCTTCCTAATCTAGATATAGATTCAACGATTACTGTATCTCCTGTTTGAACACGATCCATTAAATCATTTAAACCTTCTCGATCCCGTTTCGTTCCGGTGTACTTTTCTTTAATCAATGCGTTATAACCGTATTTCTGCAAAGCCTCTAGCTGCCTATCTAAATGTTGATCTTGAGTTGATACACGAGCATAAGCTATTACTTTAGTTTCCAAAACTAATACCCCCTATAATGGATTATAATTCCATTATAGAATAGAGATTAATTAATGTAAATGTTTTATGTAATATTTTATGTAATAATTTTATGTAATATAAAAACCTTAATATAGCAACCTTTTACATTTAGCCTGTTAGATTACACTTAATAAATGTTTTATGTAACGATAAAACGCTTATTTTATGTCAATTTGAATAGAAGAATTATCTCCAACTTTCTTCATTAACTCCTGGAGACGGTTATCAAGCTGCTCATCTGTTAAATTCTCAAAGTTATGTTTAATTTCCTTAATCTCTTTGTACTTACCCTTCATTTCCATGAACAATTTAATTGCTGCCATATCTCCAGAGTGCGCTTTCCTTGTTAAAGCCTTCCAAATGCCACCTAATTCAGCATCAGTATATTTATCAATAAGGCTGTCCACATACTTCTTATACTCAGGCTTAGAATACCAATTATAAAACGTCCTTCTTGGCACTCCTTGGTCATCACAAATAGCCTTAATTGTCCTTGTTTCTGTAGGATCTGCAAGTATTCTCGCTATATCTATTTGCTTACCTGTTAGTCCAAGTTTTGTGCCTCTCTGAGCATCAATGTCTATATTTTCACTCATATTAATCACCATCCTTATGTATGTTTAATTAACATTTCACGTAGCATCTTCTCAGACTGATCCAATAAGAACTTACTACTCGTCAACTTGTCATAACAAGCCTTAATCACCTTTGCATCATGTAAGGCATTATGTTTACCCTCAGTGTTTTTAATACCTGCAAACTCTTCACGGTTAATATCAGGATCTACTTCACGCATCTTAAACAGCGTACAAATATCAAATGGTATGTAATAAACATTCTTCGGAATATTAAAAGCATGACCAAATAAATCATTGAAGAGTATCCAGTCATAAGAAAGGCAATCTGACCACATTTCAACTTGATTAAATTGACTTAACCAGTACCCTAATCGATATGATACATTTTCTTTAGTATTCTTTATTTGCATACTAAATGACCCGTCTGAATGTGTTTGTTTACTTTCTTCTTTAATTAAGTGATTCATGCTTAAATTATCAATTACGTTTTCCTGAATCCAATCATCAACTTGTGTATCATCATAGTCATTAATTTCAGCATAGAAAGTATGACCTTCTTCACTAACCAAACCAATACTAATTAACGTTGTATCCTTATGTAATCCGGTAAATTCAGTATCAAAGAATATCTTCATTCTCAACATCTCCCATATCAAAATAAAAAACAGCCCATCGATTGACGGACTGCTTGGTGAATCACTTATCTTCTTATTTTTTTTAATAAGTCTCCACTAACTACTTTAGTAATTTCTTTTTCAATTTTCTTGTTATTTTCCACAATAATTTCTGCAATTTTTTCAAATAACTCGTCAGAAACTATATCTTCATTTTCATTTAATTTAGCAATGATTTCCGTTTTAGATAATCCTATGGTCATTTTAATACCCTCCCTTCCTGTCTACTTAATTCGACAAGAAAAGAGTATATCCTTTGAATATGGAAAATTTATGTAGTTATTTAATTTAACTAATCTTAAGTAATTTCTTTTCTGTTATTTTTTCTTCCTTAATATCCGTATAATCAAATACATTCAATTTAGGATCTAATTTACTACCAAACACTTTTTCCAACTGTTGATTAACTTTATTATGTACCAGCTCTATTTGTTCACTAGTCAAACTTCCTTCAGGTATCTCATTAAACAAAGTAAACTCAGGCGATATAAACCTCATACAGTAGTTATAAGCTTCAGCAGCCATTTCTACAGTTCCATAACGCCCCATATACCATTTATGCTTTTTAATCCTCACCTGGCAAACAAACTTATTTGCATTACGAGTAACATTTTTATACCCTGTTGTGTTATCTCGCCTAGTGCCTGTATTAAAATTATTTTCAGTCGCATCACAGATACGTAAATTTCCAGGTAAATTATTCAATCCATTCTTATCTTTGTGATCAGTATGGTACTTTGTTGTGTTCCTAGAGATTACTCTATGCATTCTAATATCACATTTGTTCTCGGTATCACGAGCATGTGCATAATAAGTTTTATTACCCTTAACACCAACCCATACGTAATTATCAAGATTAAACTTTAAATAACTAGCTAAATCGGTTATTGCTACTCTACCCTCTCCATGCTTGCCTCGTAAGTGGATATAAACTAAATCTCCAACAAACTCAACTTCATTTGGCGGATATTTTTTTCTTCCTCTTGCCATTTTACTTCCCCCTAAGATTCTATTTATAAATACAAAAAGACACCGACCTAATTGATCGATGCCTTAGTAACCTATATATTCATGTCATTAATTAATTTGCGTATACGTTTCTCAAGCTGAGCAGAAGGTTTAGTCTTATTTAAGACTCTACTGATAACTGGCTGCGATACATTCAGGAGTCTCCCCAGCTCAGACTGATTAATATCATTCAGTACCATGTACACCTTCAACTTTGAAACTAAGTTTAACTCTTCATAACACATAATTTATAACCTCAATTCCCCAAAAAAATAGAACAGTTTTCACTGTTCAAAGATAAGGGAGAAGGAGAGGTATTACCCTCTCATTATTAATAGACAAGTAGTGTAATTATATCTTATACATTGTCGTAGTTTTATGTAATATTTAAATATAACCTATATTTAATACTAAAGTCAAACGATTTGTTTTCTTTTTCCTTCTTTTTTCGCTGCACACTTCTTGCAGATGGATTTAAGCGCCTTCCTATCCTTTCCGTAGTTTGTTTCCGATGCAAATTTATGCTCTTTACATCTATTACACTTCTTCTTCGTAACTCCATTTTCTATGTCTCTATAAGTCCCAACTAACACAGGGACAATTTTATGATTAATGTTATGTAGTAAACTTCTCTTATCAAATTGCTTATTGTATTTCTCGTTTATGTATAACGCTATGTTTTTATATGGATTAATCATTCTATCCATTGCTGGATTGTTATGTATTTGAGTATCATTCATTATCAGGTGAACTATCTCACGTTCCATTAGGCTTAAATCAGCCTCTGTTACTACTTTAATAAACTTATGTATTACCTCATATAACGGACTGTCTATATCCCCTATATGCTTATCAGAAAGCATCTTAAACAACGGGAAATCCTCTAACCTACGTTCATAACCAGTTGCACTTTGATAACTCAATAATGCCCTCACATGGTTAGGATCAGATAAACTTAATTCCTTTGCCAATTCAATGACAGCATTATTTGTATCGACCGGATTACTATAAGTCTTGGTTTCAATCGAATCGCCTAATTGCTTCATCATAACCGACAATTCATACCCCACGTGATTATACATTTCTCTTAGCTTATACAACCGCTTGGAGGATGATAAAGGATGATTACTACCCTTTAACGTTTCTATGTGCTTAAGTTGTATTTGCTTTTGCTGCTCTTTGGAATAATCATCAGAGAAACCATATGCCTTTCCAAATTCCAGCCAATTAACATATGCCTCTTTAAGCTCAGGGTACTTATCCAAATTTGCAATTAAATACTGTTTTCTAATTTCACGTTTCTTTTCCTCACTCAGCCGATAATTTGTTCCAGTCTGCCCCATAGCATCATGAAGAGTATTAACGTATACCACACCTTTTTCTTTTACAAATTGTTCATCGCCCGATGGATCTTCGTAGCTTATTTCCAGATTACGCTTGCTACCCTTCTCATGACCATAAGCAGTTAAAGTGGTATATTCCTTCCACTTACCGTTAACTTCATCATACTTATCAAGTAAAAAGTTAGCCATATGACCTAATTGAGATGAAAATACTGCATTTTCTGATTGAGGTAAAACTGTACGTTTCACTTGTTGATCACAATAATACTTAGTTTGTAAAAATTCGTTTATGTATGGACTGCGGTTAATTAATGCGTGTAATAGTTGATTTCTTTCCTGTAAATCCAAACTCTTATCAAGTTGCTTATAGATATCTTTCATTTCATCTGTAATCCACTTTTCCATTAAGTAATGATATTTATCAGGTGTAATGTAATCCTTCTGTCTGAATCGACCTGCAACGAAACTATCTACCAGGGAAACATTTGATTTGTTATTTGTCATATAATTTATCTTCTCCATTCTTAACATTAGATTATTTGTTTTTCATAGAAACCACCAAATCACGAACATTTATCACTTGACCAAATTTGATGTTTCGTATTGGAAATAGACATACTAATACACAGAAACAAAACAATTGATGGAAGGTGAAAATTTTCCTCAATGAGCAAACTCGTTTTGCGAATTAAAATACTGTATCTTATTATGTATATTTTATTTTAAATTGCTTTCTATATACTGTACCCTCAGTGCTGCATTAAGAGTACTTTACCTCTGCACGTTCATTTTTATCTCTGCATAAATAGTACTTAGATGATTTAGCAAGTTAATGAAGCTCATTTGCCACGTAATAATGGTTGTTATACCTGTTAAAAACTAATTCATCATTATCGTTGTATTCTCCGTTGTGGCTAAGATTATGCTTCTTAATTTTAATTAGCTTAGCCTTTTTTAACTGCTTGTTTGCTTCTTCAACTTTTGATTTTGAAATTTTTAACCGTTTCGCCAAGAATTCATAACCGACAAAACAATAACTTCTATCCCTTTCTTTATCATTCATGTTGATATGACTTTTATAATAAAAAACCTGCCTAAAAGCGTATTCGTCAATTTGATCATTTCTCCAGTAGTCAAAGATTCTTGTAGACATTTTCGTAAAATGGTCATCGTTATTGTATATTTCTTCGTTAAATATTAAGGTCATAGTTCCTTTTGTTGGTAAAGTATTAACTTGATTTAGGATTAAACCTATTTTATATAAGCTGTTTAACCTTTTTTTAAATGTCCGTGTATCATTGATTTTAAGAAAACGCATTAATTTTTTATGATCAATTTCAATTTCTTTATCCTGATATCCTAGAAAGTACAAGAAGCAAAGTCGAGCATACATTACAAATTCATCATTTGATAAACAATGAACCTCATTCCTTACTATTCCAGTTGGGATTTTTACAAATAAGGATTTTTTATCACTATCATTCATTGACATACCTCCGATTATTTCATTTGAATTTGTTTGTATTAGATTATTTGTTTAACTTATATAATTTAAGCGATTCCTGCAACTGATCTGTGATGTGGTACAAAGAGTATAGCTTCTGACTCTTTGGCTCCATTGCGATATGGATGTAATTTACCCCCTGACTTGTTAGGAAATCAGATACGTGTTTGTTGTAACAGTAAAAGAATTGGTTACGTGTTAAAGTTGAGTCCATGATTTCACCTCCCTAAAATATTCCTATAAAATCAGTATTTGATTACGAATAGTACGACATCGTACACTTTACATACCGACACTTTGTAGGTAGTTCCATATGTGGATCTCATTAAAAAAATCAATTTCTTTAAATTTGTTGTTGATTTTTCACAACGTAATCTATATACTATGAATTAAGCAATGGTGCATATTGAATTATCAAAGAACAATCAACTGAATCACAACAAACTAAGGTATACCGAATATGGTTATGCCCATTTTGCATTTCCCTCCTTTTCACTCTCCATTATATTGATTTATTGAAATCTGGCAAGGTTTTTTAGTGATAATAGTTTCGTCAATTTCCGACAAGAAAAACTGCTAACTTTTATTAGCAGCTAGACATCACTATTATCATTATTTATGTTTTGTAATCCACATCAACATACGACTTTTCTCTTCATCCGATAAACTCAACCAATGCCTAGCTATGATTCTCATATTAGCCTCCGAATTAAAGAACTTGATCAGCATCTTCGATAATTTCAATACCGTGTTCATCAAATGACTGAAATTCTGCCTTTAGGATTTCCCCTATTTCAAATACCCTTTTGCTTCCATCTGGCATAACAAGTGCTAACTCTGCAGTGATAAATGTTTCAAATTGATCCTTGAACTCTTGGTTCCCCATCTTAGATAATGTGAAAAGATCCACCAATACTTGTCCGTTAATAAATTTCTCCATTTTATGTAGCTCCCCCTGTCACATATTGTGACTTAGTTTTTATTTTTTGAGGCTCCCCATCCAGAGAGCCTTTTTGTTATTGAATACCTTCTGTAACATTAAAGTGTTCAAAATCAAATTCGTACTGATTATTCTTCACATAATCGAGCACAGACATATTTTTCATGTGGTCAACAACCTTTTGAAGAAACTCGAAGTCTGTATTGCTATGCCCATTACTTTCACCTAAACCCCTTGTAACTTCTTCAGTTTTATAAATGTTTTCTTTTAACAATTCAACCTTGGCTAACCAAACAAAATCTTCATTAATATAAATTACAAACAGTTCTTCTTCCTTTTCATCGAGTAGCAATGCTGGCAATGTGAAATGTTTATATCCTAAATCCAAGAAGAATTTAACCTGTTTCAGAGCTTGTCCCTCCTTTCAGCTTGTCTCACTTCTATAATTACACATTACAGTAATCCGTAATTATAGTCAATACTTAAATTACACTATTTTTAATGATACAATAAAGAAAATGAGACATTGGGAGTCGTTGGTACATGGGGAAAAGGATTATTGTTACACTAGATAAACACCTTAAAAACAGGAACAAAAATCAAAAAGAGTTTGCTGAAGATTCAGGATTACGTGAAGCTACAGTAAGTCATTTAATCAATAACAAGTATGACCGGATTCAATTATCAAACTTACTTAAAGTAATGGAAACTTTAGAAATAAATGATTTTAATGATATTTTAGCAATTGAACATGGAAAGGAAGACGGAAAATGATCCGTCTTTTTTATTGTCTAGATTCGCCAAGTATAAATAATTCCTTAAAGTATTGATCCTGGAATTTCTTGATAAGAGTCCCATAAAAATAGGCATACTTATCCCGTACTTGCTTTACTTTTAGGGCTCTTATAAGCTGTTTTAGGCTACTTAAACCGATATCAAGGATAAGTGTTGGGTCATTCTCATAGCAATGCTTATAGGCTGCTATGCTTACTTTTGACCATAGTTTCTCGATCACTTTGAAGTCATTGAAGATATATTTGGTTAGCGATACAAATTCTTGTGGAACTCGATCAGATACAAATTCGTAATCAAGCGCTATAGTACGTTTATTATTATTTTTGTTGTTAGATTCAGAAGGATTAACAGTTTCTTTTAATACTTCAATTTTCTCATCTTTCAATACTTCAGACTGATTAGATAGAGAATCAGTAACTGGGGAATAAGGCAAGAAAACATAAACGTTATGACCCTTTCTACCGTTTTTCATGGTATTAATCACATTAATTAGACCGATAGCTTTTGCTTTCCTCAACATACGCTCGAAAGTGGATCTGCTAATTTCCTTTCCTTTTTCAAAACAGGCTGAAAGAAGCGTTCCAATCTTCACATTTGAAACACCTGGATATTTACATGCAAATTTAGATAGCTGCTTTAGCGCAATAATTTCAGACTTTGTTAGTAATTTGTTTTGATGAATATCTAATAACCATTGTTCAAGTGCATTATTAAATAAACGCACATTATTAAAATGTGAGTAATGTGCAAATGTCTCTATATTCCCTGATTTCAAAATTATCTCTCCCTTGAGAGACGCTTGCCCAAAAAAATTGCATGACAAATAGACTTGTCACAAGTCAATTTTTTTGCTAAAATTTATTTATCGGATATTTTTTAGCTAGGCGTACCCATTGGCGTGGGTGCGTCTTTTAATTTTATTTTTAGTTCTTTCTTATTAATAATTGTCATTAATTGGATGAGCTTTTTTTATCTACTTATATTCATTAATGGGCTTGATGATATTGCTTTTTCTAACAATTGATCATCACTCAAGGATTGCAAGTACCTCTGTGTAACGGATATATCACCGTGTCCGAGAAGCCTCGAAAGACTATACACATCAATGCCTGCAGTAAGGCTTTGGACTGAAAAGAAATGACGAAAGCTATGTGGACTAACCCTCTTCCCGGTGATACTTGCCCTCTTTCCAGCCTCTTTTATGACATTATCCAATCCTACATGTGATATTCCGGTTCCTGTATAGGTTAAAAAATAATTATTTTGAATGATTTTTTCTTTAAAATACTGCTTTTTGATTCGCTCATACTTTATTAAGATCCGTTTCAATGCCGGACTAATAAAAACAATCCGTTCTTTATTACCTTTTCCATTTACTAAAATAGTAGTATCCTTCACATTTACGGACTGTAACCCTCTGATTTCCATTGCTCTTAGACCACAATCCGCTAACATTGCGATAATAGCTTTATTACGTGTCTCAATATAGTTCCTAAAGGAAAATGCATCAATCATTTCTTGAACGTCCTTAACAGTGAAACCCTTCAACACTTTCTTTGGAACCTTTGGAATGTCGACCTTTTTAATAATACTCTCTTTGAGATAGCCTTCTCTTTCACACCAATTAAAGAATGCAGCAACCATTTTCCACATGGAAACAATGCTTTGTGGTTGTAATCCTGCTTTCTGCTTTTCCCTTATGTAAGCCTTTAAATCGTAAGTAGTAATACTTTCTAGTTCCGATATTCCACGCTTTTCTTTAAGGAATTGTTTTATCTGCTTGTATTCTTGCCTTTTATTGATCATTGTCTTATTTGAATAACCTTTAGCCATACAATGGTACAAATACTCTTCAAGAACATCTTCTAACTCCATAAAAAAATGCCACCTCGTCTGAATTTTTCATCAGAAAAGATAGCATTTTTTAAGAAAAAGAAAAATTAAGCAAAATAGATTGAAAATACGTAGAAAAATTCACTCTAAGTAATTTTCAAAAGTACAATTTCGCTTTCATCAAATGATTGAATCCTATGAAAAAGACCTATATATCAAGCTTATCAGCACTTAAATTATTTTTGTGCTTTCTGCATCTGGCTCATCATTTGATTGATTTTCTTTTGCGATGGTTTCATACCCATCTGCATCATCATCATTTTCAGCATTTGTTCATTAATTGGCGGATTTTTCTTCAGGTAGCTCATCATATAACGGCGAGCAATGAAAAACCCTAGCGCAATTCCGACAACGAGAGCCAGAATACTAGCTAGAATGATTTCCCACATATTACTTCCTCCTTCGTGTTGTCTATCATACAGTGTACTAGACCAAGGGATATTATACAATATACACCGCATGATTTCCTCTGTTTACACAAATTTTCTTTCTTTGATAGGCTTCAGCCAGCCATATCGCCGATTTTCAAGATCCAGTGCCAAAAAGCAAGGCTCGCATTTTCGAATGTTTTCAAAAAAGGATGTCTCTGCTTCAAAATTGCCTTCTGCCTTTAGGGCCATATGTTTTTGATGCAGGGTTAGAGTTGCTTTGCTTCTGCCATTTTTCTTTTCTATATAATATACCCCTTTTTGGAATGAAAAATCCTTTCTGCCAACGGAGAGCTGTTCAAACAATTTCTGGATATGCAAGGTAGGTATAGGCTTAGTCACAAAGTCAATTTGCTTTTGCAAAATATCTTTTTTTGGTCCGTATGCAAGAGTATGCTCAAAAAACAGATTAAAGAATATTTTTTCTCTGCCGTAATAATGGCGGGCAAATTCTTCTTCTATTAGGTAAATAAGATAGTTTCGCATATAACCGCCTCCTTGCCAAGCTTTTCTATTATTATATAGACGAAAACCGGAAAGATATGTTGGTTTTTGAAAAAAATATTTTCTTTTTTTGTCGAATTAGAAATTTTCTGATAGTTATCTTTCTTTTACTATACCCCTTTTTAAAGAAACTGTAAATTTACAGCTTATGTCATCCTAAATGGAGAATTTTTGGCTATGATCCCTTGAACCTCTATATAAAAAAAACGGGCTTACCGCTTGTTCCTCATAAGGGGAGACAAGCAGTCAGCTCCGATTGATTGGATGCCTAATTATTAAGTAAAGCTTTTACGCGCGAAACAACATTTTGAACGGTAAAGCCGTATTCTTGCATGATCTTTTCACCAGGTGCAGAAGCGCCGAAGGTATTGATGGCTAGAATATCTCCTTCGTCACCAGTGTAACGGTCCCACCCAAGAGGAGCCGCCATCTCGATAGCCAGGCGTTTTTTGACTGCCGGAGAAATAACGCTCTGCTTATATTCCTTTGACTGTTCTTCAAAACGATCCCAGGCTGGCATGCTGATAACAGAAACATCAATGCCTTCAGCGGAGAGTGCTTTCTGTGCTTCAACCGCGAGGCCAACCTCTGAGCCACTAGCAAGCAGCAGTGCATCTGCCTGTTCTTTTCCTGAAGCTGAAACAATATAAGCTCCTTTTGATACCCCTTCATACGCTTTTTCAGCTGTAGATGCCAGGGTAGGTAGGTTCTGGCGTGTTAGTACCAACGCAGTTGGACGATCCTTGGATTCCATAGCGACCTTCCATGCAGCCGCAGTTTCATTGCCGTCAGCAGGGCGAATCACACTAAGATTTGGCATTGCTCTTAGGGCAGGAAGCTGCTCAATTGGCTCATGGGTTGGACCATCTTCACCAACAGCAATGCTATCATGTGTGAAGACATAGGTAACAGGCAAATTCATAAGGGCTGCCAGGCGTATCGCTGGACGCAGGTAATCCGAAAATACGAAGAAAGTTCCGGCAAATACCTTTAGACCTCCATGCAGAGCCATTCCGTTAAGGGCTGCTCCCATTGCAAATTCACGGACTCCAAACCAGATATTTCGTCCGCTGTATTCTCCTGGGAGAAAATCACCAGCACCTTTAATATCGGTTTTATTTGATCCAGCTAGGTCAGCAGATCCACCAAAGAAGGATGGAAGATTTTTAGCGATTGCATTGAGGACTTCTCCGCTTGAAGCGCGGGAGGCAACACTTTTCCCTTCTTCATAAACTGGGATGTCCTTATCCCAACCCTCAGGAAGCTGGCCTTTGATTGCAGCCTCCAGCTGCTCACCAAGTGTTGGATTGGCTTCTTTGTACTGATTGAATAATCTTGTCCACTCTTCTTCTTTCTTGCTGCCGGATTCTGCAACTGTTTCTTTAAAATAGGCATAAACTTCCTCTGGAACATGGAAATCCTGCTCAAATGTCCAGTTATAAAACTCCTTGGTCAGTTTCATTTCATCTTCACCGAGTGGAGCCCCATGAACGGAAGATGTTCCTGAACGGTTCGGAGAGCCATATCCAATAATAGTTTTCACTTCAATAAGAGTTGGCCTAGAGGTGTCAGATTTTGCTTTTTCAATAGCATTTGCTACTTCGGCAATATCATTACCATCTTCGACTCTGATATAATTCCAGCCGTATGCTTTAAAGCGGTCAGCTACGCTTTCACTGAATGATTTGTTAAGCTCTCCGTCAAGGGTAATATCATTTGAATCATATAGAACGATCAGCTTGCCAAGCTGAAGATGACCTGCAAGGGAAGCCGCTTCAGCAGAAACACCCTCCTGTAAATCTCCATCACCACAAATGCTGTATGTAAAATGGTCGACTACATTAAATTTATCAGTATTGTATGTTGCAGCTAAATGGCGTTCTGCCATTGCCATACCAACTGCCATTGCAATTCCTTGTCCAAGAGGTCCGGTAGTTGCATCTACACCCGGAGTATGCCCGAATTCAGGATGCCCAGGGGTTTTGCTGCCCCATTGGCGGAAGTTTTTAATATCTTCCATCCCAACTCCGTAACCTGATAAGTGAAGTAGGCTGTAAAGCAGCATAGACCCATGCCCCGCTGATAAAACAAAACGGTCCCTGTTAAACCAATCAGGGTTTTGAGGATTATGGTTCATAAACCTTGTCCAAAGGGTATATGCCATTGGCGCAGCACCCATTGGCAAACCGGGATGACCGGAATTCGCCTTTTCTATCGCGTCTATTGATAGTGTTCTAATTGTTGCAATTGAAAGATCATCAATCTTATTTAACATGCACAACATCCTTTCCTGAGATAGCCTTTCCTTTTTTATATTATAGTTCTTAAACTATATTGACAACTAAAATAAATACTACGATTCAAAATGTTGACATAATAAATATTTTGATAAGGCAGCGACCTAAATCTTCCTTAGGATAAACAAAAAAAGAGAATACATTCAAGTGTACTCTCTTCCTGTGCATAAAAATTAATGCAAATTCTTTTTATTCCGCTTAAGTTGTTTTATTTTTTCCGGAGTGACGTCATTTCCTTCCGGGTCAATAATTGTGACATTTTCAAGCGTATTAGACATAGATTGTCTAAATGTCTGCAAATACTCACTTCTTAATTTTGTTTGTTCCTTCGCCTCTTCTTTCGTTAATCCAGTGTCTTTAGATTTGCGAGAGAGCTCATTAATGCGGGCGATCTTTTCCTTTGAAAGCATGGCAATCGCTCCTTTTGGATTTTTCATATTGCCATATTATATAAAAATAACGAAAAAAACAAGTTCTATGACTTGCGATTTTCTTTCATTGCAAACTCAAGATACCGTCTATTAACAGTAGCTTTGGATATATCATAACCAAATCCTCTTAAGGTTGCAGCGATTTCTGCGAAGGTTAATCCATTTCCCCTCAGACGGACAATTTCCTCTATCGGTATTTCTTTGCGCTCACGTCCACCTGGATTGCCGCGGTTTTTTAAATTTTTAACGGGCTGATACCCTTTGTCAATTGCCCTAAGCATTCCTCGCTTAATTTTAATATTATGTAATTTCCTATGGTATTCCTCAACAACTCCTACTATTTGCAGGACCATTGAATCGGAATCTGAAAGTTCCAGCTCGCCTTCATGTGCGAGCGAAAAGATTTTTGCATTCTCTTTTAGTATGACATGAAACAGAGCTATTTTAGCATTCCCTCTTCCCAGTCTCGTTTCATCCTGAACCAGAACGGCGTCCGCATCCTTTTCCCGGATTAGTTCAAGCAGTTGAAAGATACCGTCTCTATCCAGTTCAAATCCGCTCGCCTGTTCTTTTATTATGCCTGCTATATCAAGCTCAAGCCTTTCTGCGAGCTCTATAAGCTCAGCTTCCTGCCGCTCGAGCGAAGATTCCTGAGATTCTTTTTCGGTGCTCACCCTGCAGTAAATAACAGCTTTCATTATATCAATCCCTTTTAAAAGTCTCCGGCAAGGTCCCCGGTCTGATTATCGTTTATTACCGGTACTCGTAACTCCTGCCCTTGGCGAATTAGTCCGCCTTCTACTTGATTATGTTTTTCTATCCATTTAATTATTTCGTCTCGTGTTAAAGATGCGGTTTCATATTGACCTGCGATATCCCATAAAGTATCCCCGGGAGATACCTTCACCATCTGAAAGTGTTCTTTATCTTCTTTTGAAAAATCGATTGTTAAAAAAAACGAGAAAAGTAAAGAAAGGCAAATTAACACCAAAGTATTTGAATGACTTCTACATAATTTTCGCATGTTCAAATCTCCTTTTTAAACGACCGAATATTTGTTCGTTTAGTATACCGATATTATAAACCGAACATTTGTTTTGTGTCAATAAAAATTCGAACTTATGTTTGTATCCCTTGTTTTTCCATGCTATACTAAAAGTAAGATATCGGAGATTGGGGTGCTTGAAAATTGACTAAATTGTCCAAGAGACAGCAAGATATACTTGGTTTTATAAAAGAAGAAGTCAGAAAGAAAGGTTATCCGCCTTCTGTGAGAGAGATCGGCGAGGCTGTAGGGCTTGCTTCCAGTTCTACTGTCCATGGACATCTAGCGCGGCTTGAAAGCAAGGGGTTAATAAGAAGAGATCCAACAAAACCTCGTGCAATTGAGGTGCTGGATCTGGATGAGGCGAGTACGATTCCAAGAAGCAATGTCGTCAGCGTTCCGCTACTCGGAAAAGTTACCGCAGGACTGCCTATTACAGCGGTTGAGAACATTGAAGAATACTTTCCTCTTCCAGAGCACTTGGCTCCACAAGACGAACATGTGTTCATGCTCGAGATTATGGGGGACAGTATGATTGAAGCAGGCATTCTAGACGGGGACTTTGTCATAGTCCGCCAGCAGCAGACCGCCAATAACGGTGAAATAGTAGTAGCAATGACAGAAGAAGACGAAGCCACTGTAAAGAGATTCTTTAAGGAGAAGGATTTTTTCCGCCTTCAGCCAGAGAATTCAACCATGGATCCTATTATTCTTCGAAATGTCTCCATACTTGGCAAGGTCATTGGACTTTATCGTCAAATTCAATAATTTGAAATTTCAAGAAGCGCACATAGCGCTTTTTTATTTTAGGGAGTAAGTGGTGAGATTTAATTAAATTTAAAAGAAATTAATAATAGTTCTTTTGTGATGGTAGATTATAGTGCAGCAGGGAAATGAGCGGAAATATTGTTCACCCATTCCAGAACTATTGGCAAAAACCGCTATTCTAGAAAATCATATATTAAGAGTAGTAGTTTGCCTCCTTCAAAGAAGTGATCATCATTTGTTCTTGTGGAATTGAATAGAGTCTGTTGAATACATCAAGGTTGACAAAGCAATGACTCTTCATACTTTCCCCTAATAAAAATAAGTTGTATTTAGAAATATTGGCCACCTTAAAGAAATTCCAAATACTAACGGGAAAGTTTAGAAGCTGTTTAATATGGAAGTATTATGAAGGAAAAAGTTAATGCCTGAAATTGAAACGGTTGATACTAAAATCGTTTGGGAAAGAGAAACAAATACATATGAAATAGAATAGTGGAATAAGAACTAGTTTTATATTATATCGAATTTTGCAAACGCATATTCAGTTAAGGACGGCAGCTGAATCTATACCGCTACAATTACCCACATTATTGTTTATTGCTGCGTTACAATTTTCAAACAATTTTTCTTCAAGTTGAACTAAAAACACCCTCTATTGCAAGAGAGTGTTTATCAAAATTATAAATCCACTTTTGGAGTTTTATTTGCGTTTTTCTTTGCTTCTTTGTTCTCATAATTCCGGTCAATCCCTTTTACCCCTTTTGGTGACTTTCCGCCAAGGCTTACGTTTACATACTCTTTCTCAGACATATAGCTCACCTCCATTAGGCTTAATTTGTCCATAAATAATGGAATTATATATAGGTGAAGATAAAAAGGGAAGTAAAAAATCCAATAGCTTATCTGCTTTAACTTAACAAATGTATCCGGCGATTATTCTAACCTATTCGACTTGACACTATAGAAACAATTCGTTATTGGTGGAAAAAGTGAATAGAAAAAAATAAAGGCTGTCGAGAGTTGCTCGACAGCCTCCGCCAGCATAATAATCTGGTTATTACCAATCCCTTAAGAGCTGATTTCCACTTTTTGTTTTAGCTGCTCTTTTCCTCCAAATCTTTTACATCATCATATTTTATAACCCTGGCAATTTCATCATTCATATGTTTATCTGAATAAGCTTTTCCATATTTTGCAGTAGATATTTTATAAAAAGCAAACCCTAAGATTGCCCATAAAAATACAATTGCCCATTCATAAGGCCAAATAAGGGCTGATGGCATACCTGGCATGTAAAGCACACTTATTCCTAATGACATGAAAACTGCAATCCATCCAATCGCTGTACCACCTGGAAGACGTAACGGCCGGTGCATGGATGGGGCTTTTTTCCGCAAAATAACAAAGGATAGCGCAACCATAAACCATGCTACAACCAAACCCAGTCCCCCTGCATCTACTAACCACACTAATGCGGGACGGCCTAACAATGGCGCTGCAGTAGATAATACTGCGATTAACAAGATTGCTTTATGAGGCGTATTATACTTTGGATGCAATTCCCCTAAAAATTTAGGCAACATGCCCGCGTTTGCAAGCGCATAAATGGCACGGCTTCCGCCAACATAAAATCCGATCCAGCTTGTTAAAATTCCGCCAATTCCTCCAAGAACAAGAACATTAGCCATCATTTTACTATCTCCGAAGGCTTTGGCCATCGCATCAGCAGCCACAAGATTGGATTCAGCAATTTCAGAAGGACTTAAAATCCGTGAAACACCAAATATAACGGAAATGTACCAAACGATTGCAAGGATGACCGATACGATTAATAACTTACCAATTTGTTTCTGCGGAAGTTTAATTTCCTCCGCAGCCTGAGGAATAACGTCAAATCCAACAAACATAAATGGCGTCATGATCACAACTGTTAAGATTCCTGCCATTCCAGTTTCAAACAGCGGCTGCATATTCTGGCTATTTCCTGATACCGTACTTCCTGTTATCAATAATACCCCTGCAATAAGAATTAATAATGTCAGAATAAACATAGCTGCAGTCGAAAATTTAATTCCGCGATAATTAATCCAGGCAATAATGATTGATCCTATGATACCAACTCCAGCCCAGGTGAGTGTAACATCCCAACCGGCTATTGTGTATAAATAGCCCCTGCCATAGTTAGGGAACAAATACTCAAAAACAGTAGGAAAAGCAACAGCTTCAAAAGCTACTACCGATACATAACCTAAAATAATGGCCCATGTAGTTATGAAACTGGCACCCCTGCCCATCGCCTTATAACTATATACATGCTCTCCCCCAGCCAATGGCAGGGCTGACGCCAATTCTGCATAGGTTAAACCAACGAATGTAACAAGCAAACCTCCAATTGCAAAAGCGAAAATTGCCCCTAGTGAACCCGCTTCTGTGATCCAAAGTCCGACTGTTACAACCCAACCCCAGCCAATCATCGCTCCAAAAGCAAGAGTTAGAACGTCTCTATTTCCAAGGGTCTTTATAAATCCTTGTGCGCTCATTCATTTACCTCCTATCATTTTGGTAAAATCTATTTCGCTACCTTTTGGATGATTCCTTTTTTAGATTCGTAAAAGTAAAAATATTCAGAATTTAATTGACATGCCTACCCCATTAAGGAATAGGCATACCGTTATCTTCAACTAACTTGGAACTAGCAGACAATACATTTATTAACCATCATGCATTTTGAAATTTCAAATTATTTTTAACAGCTTGAATGGCTTCAGAAAGAATCAGCGTAATTTTTTCGATTTCTTCCTTTGTAATGATCAGCGGTGGAGATAGTGCAATAATGTTTGTTCCGCCGAAAGTAACTGCCCGAACGATCAAACCTCGAGAAAGGCATTCTTCAACTAGTTTTGGCGCAGCCATTTTTTCAGGATTGAAAGGAATTCCCTGTTCTCTATCCTCGAATAATTCAAATGCACCCAGCAATCCCTTTACCCGTGATTTTGTCACGATGGTGTGCTTATCTTCCAAAAATTTAAGCCCTTTCAATAGCTCTGGACCCATTTGTCTGCTATTGTCGGCCAAATTTTCTCTTTCCAAAATTTCAATATTTTTTAATGCGACAGCACAAGCCGTTGGATGACCGCTATATGTGAATCCATGAAATAAAACATCATTCGATACTGCTGCGAGATTATCCCTTAATCGCTCAGTCATAGCAACAGCACCCAATGGAATATAGCCGCTTGTAATCCCCTTTGCCATACACATGATATCAGGCACAACATTCCAATTATCTACCCCGAACATTTTCCCCGTACGGCCGAACCCGCAAATTACTTCATCAGCTATCATAAGAATTCCATATTGATCACAAAGTTTGCGGACTGCTTCTAAATACCCATCCGGAGAAATGATGACCCCTCCGGCTCCTTGTATCGGTTCAACTATTATCGCAGCAATTGTTTCCGGACTTTCTTTTTCAATAATGCCTCTTATACTTCTAAAATAATCAGGATCACTCTTGTCCCCCAATTCACAATTTGTTTTATGCGCTGCAGCATGGAGAAAGTCCGGTGAAATGGATGTAGTCATATTGTGAAATTGCGGAATTCCGGTTGCGCTTGTCGCCCCCATAGTGATTCCGTGGTATGCTCGCTCCAATCCAATAATCTTCTTTTTCTCCGGCTGTCCTTTCATTTTCCAATAATGGCGTACAAGTTTAAATGCAGTATCATTAGATTCGGATCCCCCCGACGTGTAAAAGAAAACGTTCAAATCACCGGGCGTCATACTTGCAAGCTTCTCTGACAATTGAATGACCGTTTCATGGGATAGATTATTAAATGATGAGCTATAAGCAAGTTTACCCATCTGCTGACTGGCTGCCTCACCAAGTTCTTTTCTCCCATGCCCGATATTTACATTCCACAGGGATGCAAGAGCATCAATATATTGATTACCATTTACATCAGTCAGATAAATCCCCTTTCCTTCTGTAAAAATCCGCTTGGGGCCGCTTTCCTGATGCTGCTTCAGCGATGATGTTGGATGCAAATAATGCTTTCTATCTAATTCATTCAGCTTCGTAATTGTTTCCTTATTATACATGATCAACCCTATTCCCCCTTTTTAACGCTCATTTATAAGATGAGTTATTATAAGAAAGATGCAATTTTTATGCCAAAAACCTAAACACTATGGCATTAGCATTTTATAGATGGTTAATGATTTAGGGCATTATAGATAATGCATCAGTACATTATTATTCATAGTTCAAAATATTATGAATTGTTGTTGTAACTGGTTATACTATGATTTCCATACAAATGCCTTACTTTATTAATCTAAAGATCGTTGCGAGTGAATGTAATGGAAAATAATCAGCTAAATCATTACATAAAAATTAAATCAGGAATTGGAAACCATTATCGATTTCTGTTTTGGTGAAATTTTTGTTACGGACGGAAATGGCACAGTACTTCGGGTTAATCCTGCTGGGGAAGCATTTTATGGCATGAAAGCCTCTGAAATAGTAGCGAAAACGACTGAAGAACTAGCCAAAGGATCATTATCTCCCTCTCTTTTTCCTATAGTAAAGGAACGGAAAGAGCGCATTTCCATGATTCAACAAACCTGAATCGGCCATACAGTACATTGCATTGGCAATCCGGCTCTTGATTCTGACGGAAATATTGAGGTCATTATTTTTACAACAAGGGAATTAACAGAAATCAGGCAGCTTCGCGATAAAATCGAACGCACGCAACATGTATTGGAGAGCTTTCAGGAGGAACTTGTAGAATTAGGGAAGTCCCAAAATAAAGACCCAGAGGAATTTATCTCTTTTTCTCCAAATATGCAGAAGATAATGAAAATGGTTGGTAAAATTGCAAAAGTGGATTCTACCGAACTAGTAACAGGAAAATCTGGTGTTGGCAAAGGAGTCATTGTGTCATTAATACACAAAAAAAGCAGCAGGAATAAAAAACAGATTGTTCATGTTAACTGCGGGGCAATACCTGAAGCACTTATTGAATCCGAGCTTTTTGGATACGAACCCGGTGCCTTTACGGGCGCTAATAAAGAAGGAAAAAAAGGGTTGTTGGAAGAAGCTAATGGAGGCACTTTATTTTTGGACGAGATTGGCGAAATGCCGCTTAACCTTCAAGTTAAACTTTTGAAAGCACTGCAGGAGATTGTGATTCAGTGTCTCGGCGGAGCCAAACCATTAGAGATTGATGTAAGAATTACAGCTGCAACCAATAAGGATATAGAACAAATGGTAGAGGAAGGAACATTCAGAGAGGATTTAAATGGATAGTCGTTGTTTGCCATACTTTTAACAAGAGACAATTGATAAGGTGGGTACAGATGCTGATCCCCCTTACCAACTATATATTTAAAACCCTGGTGCTACTTTTCATCGTATTAAAGCACTCCGATTATAAAACTTTCCTTCTTCGACCATTTACACTGCTGAACCATCTCCTGTAAAAACAAAAAGCAAACTTGGTAATTACACAGAATTATAAAGAAGTTTATATCACGTTTAATATCACGCTTTGATACGTTTATTCGTTTTCTTTTATATACAGTATTATCTGTCTCATTTGAGAGATGAGCAGGATAATGCTTAAACAAGTAAGATAGGGAAGAAGATAGTTTCAAATCGTCTTCCGTTAATAAACTTAGATAACAACAATTGAACGTTTTGGCTAGTTTCACAAAATAACACCATTGTTGAGTTATGTAAATGACGACTTTAAATGCCTTAGTACATTCATAACTTTCGATCCATATTGAATGAATAAGATGTGCTTAAAACAGTTTTTTTCTCTTTGATTAAGATGACACCGAACAATCCCAACAATGAAAATAGGACAGGAATGATAAATCCGTAATGATAACCAACATCTAATGAATGGTCCGGAAAAAGATCAAGGATATTCCCGAAAAAGATCGGCAATAAAACGGCGCTTAAAAAGCCACCCATATTTGCAAATCCTGAAACAACACCCACTTGTTGTAAAGGGAAGGATTTTCTCACCACTGCGAAAGTCAATGAGCATGCTCCATTGCCAAAACCTATGATAAATAGCAAAAAGACTACCATCATAAATGGCGGTTTCACGCCGGATAAAAATAAGATACTCCAACTAAGCAGCACAATGAAATGAATCACAGTATAGATTTTTTTAATAGAATCCAGACGGCTTGTAAGCCAGCTAATTAAAGGACCACCGATGATAGCTCCAAATAGTCCATACATAATGAGCTGACTGGCCTCTGGACGAGACAATCCAAACACATGAATTCCATATGGTACTCCCCACGATCCGATAAATCCGATATAGGTGCCGACCACTCCAAAGTGGCAAAGGAACGTAGCCCAGGCTTGGCGGCTAGAAAACATGCGGCGTAATATTGTCCAGACACCTTCCCGGTCATTAATGGAAGGTTCCTTCTCCCTGATATCATCTTTAAAGAGCTTTTTTGGTTTCAATACAAGTATGGTGTATAGAAGATAAGATGAGGCCATTAAAATAATAGCTATGCTAAGGAATGGAATTCTCCAGCCAGCGAATGAAATCCACATGGAAAAAGGGACAGTAGCTGATAACGAACCAAGGCTAGCAACCATGGAAACGAGACCTAACAATCGTATAAATTCCTGTGGCTTAAACCATTGACTTAAAATTAATACCAAGTTCACAAAAATGGCTGCATCTCCAATTCCAACTAAAAAGCGGGAGAAAATCAAAAGATATTCATTCGGTGCAAGACTATAAATGAGGCTTCCCAGACCATTAAGAAGTGTTCCAATAATAAGAAATCGATTGGGGCCATAACGATCAGACAATAGACCAACCGGAATTTGTAATCCTGCATAGGACAAAAATTGAATACCAGTCATAAGACCTATGGCAGCAGCGGAAACATGAAAATCTTTCATCAGTTGATCTGTAATAAGCCCCGGAGCTGTTCTTTGGCTAACAATTAAAAAATAAACAAATAACACGGTGCCAAATACACCCCATCTATAGCCGCTTTCCTGTTTATTCATCTTGATGAATCCCCTCCACCTGAAAGTAAAACTTAAAAATTTGCAAAGAAGAAAGAGATCGGCGTTAGATCCACTGCTCTACAAAGTGTAGTCTCTTACGCTCTTAGTGTACCATGTTTTCCACAACAAAATTTATCTAAATGCACAGGATGTGGTACTACGGCAGCTAATGGTTGATCTACACTTGAATACTTTAGGGTCTAATTGTACCGGTAAGAGAAAAAATCAAGGAGATTTTACTACCAAAAATACAGAGAAGAAACATCACAGAATTAAGTTCAACAGATACAAGTCATTTATTTTTTTCGCTAAATAATATAAAAGACAAAGATCCAACAGGATGAGCCCCTTGTGATAAAAGATACCTTTACACGGTGCTCCCGTTTATTTACCTATCGAATCCATTCTTCACATGCAATCGCAATATAAGATCTGTGAAAAAGGACAGATAACGATACAAATCGTTATAGTTTCTTTGTATCCTTAATTACACCAAAAATTGCTTAGTAAAGAAATTTCAAAAACAATATAAAAAAAGAACCACATTGCAATTTTGCATGTGATTCTTCTAATTTTAATTTCTTAACATTTTTTTCTCCCTGCTTTTCAAGTGGCTTTATTTATTTTTCCTTCAGATCCCTCACAGGGTTTGCAAGTGAATCAAATCCATCGATTTGACAGGAAACAATATCTCCATTTCGAATTACAACAGCCCCAGGAGTACCTGTTGATATGATATCGCCGGGCAGTAAGGTCATTACCTTCGAATGGAAAGATACGAGATTCATTGGTTTAAAAGTCATGTTGGAAATGATATTTTTGCGGTGTAGTTGACCATTAATAAGGGTAGATACAAACAGTGAATTTACATCATCAATTTCATCAGGAGTAACTAGTTGAGGTCCAAAGCTGAAAAATGTATCAAAACTTTTTGAGCGCGTTAAATACCGAGGGTTCTTTTCCAAGATATCTTCCGCTGTCATATCTATGATTGTCGTATACCCCGCTACTATATTAGGAGCTTCTTCTTCTGAAACGTTTTTGCATCTTTTGCCAATGATAACACCTAATTCAGCCTCTGCAGTGGTTCGTTCAGACTGTAGGGGTATTTCAATCGTGTCATTTGGGCCTATAATTGTAGTATCAGGTTTCATAAAACTAGCCGGCTCCGTGTTTGGAGCCACTTCATGTAAGTCGGAAGCATGCTCCACGTAATTTAACCCAATTCCCCAGATTTTTCTTGGGTGCCGATAAAGCGGGCCAATTTCTGCCTGGCCGATTGGAATCGAATCTTCTGCCAATGAAGGCAGCACCCCTTTTCCGCTTTCCTTATACCAATCATTGATAGCTTCCAATTGGCCAGTTGAAATGATTTGAAATAGATCTTGCGGCCAGTCTTTGTTAAGTTTCTCATTTATTATCGCAATGGGTATCAGTTTGTCTTCAAAAACAACAGCAGCCTGCTCATTTCCGTCCTTCTTTATAGTCGATAAACGCATCTTAACTCCCCTTTAGAATTGTATTTGTCTTAGGTTTAAATATTGTGAGATTGATTGTGGATCAACATTGCCTCCGGACACTACTGCTAAAACCTTTTCTTTCCGTTTTGGATGCCTTAAGGCAGCTGCCACGGCAACTGCAGAAGAAGGTTCAATCAGCTGCTTCATTTTAGTAAGCGACCATGTAAATGCATCTTGTATTTGATTTTCACTGACTAATATGACTTCATCCACATATTTTTGAACTATTGGAAAGGTTTTCTCTCCAGGAATAGAAGTTCGAAGCCCGTCTGCTATCGTAGTTGTCTCCCCAATGCTTCTCCTTGTCCCCTGCTGCAAGGATAAAAAGGTATCATTTGCTAGCTCAGGCTCAGCGCCAATCACCTTAATTCTAGGATTAGATTCTTTAATAGCTGCTGCAATTCCAGAAATTAAACCTCCACCTCCTATTGGCACATAAACAGCATCCAGGCCTGAAACCTGATCCAAAACTTCAAGTCCAATCGTTCCTTGCCCTGCTATGATATCCCAATCATCATACGGATGTACAAAGACTGTTCCCTTTTCCAGAGTAAGACTTTGTGCATGCGCTATCCGTTCTTCGGATGTTGTACCACATAATTCAATTTTTCCATTGAACTTTTGAATGGCTTGGAGCTTTGGTAAAACCACATTTGTTGGTGTAACAATTGTGGCTTTGATCCCAAGCTGAAATGCATTATAAGCTACTGCTTGACCGTGGTTTCCAGAAGAGGCAGTAACAGCATGCATGGCTCCATTCTGAACTTCTTTAAGAAGTTTATTTGTTGCTCCGCGTATTTTAAACGAATTCGTTTTTTGCAGGTGCTCAGCCTTTAAAAAGATTTGATTATCAGCATCTTCAAGCCCGTAAGACAAAATTGGGGTCTTTATAACAAAAGAACGGATTGCTTCCCGGGCTTCTTTGATTGCGTCTAAAGTAATAATCAGTATCCCCCGCTTTCTATTTACCTATCAAATGGCTTGTTGTTGATGAAGATCGGTAACAAATTGTTTTAATTTCCCCATCCCCGATTTGATAGTTTCCATATCTGTAGCGTATGAAAATCTGATATACCCCGGCATACCAAAGCTGCTGCCTGGTACAACCTGAATATGAGCTATCTCTAGTAACAGGCCGGTCAAACATTCATCATCTGTTATTTGTTCACCATTATATTTCAATCCAATAAGAGCTTGGATGCATAGAAACACATAGAATGCGCCTTTGGGAGCTGAACACTCGACCCCCGGGATGTCCTGCAGCAGCTGCACCATTAGTTTTCTTCGCTTGTCATACTCCTCTATCATTTCAGCAATTGGCTCTTGTGGCCCCTGTAAGGCTTCCATACTGGCGATTTGCACAAATGAAGTAGCATTGCTTGTCGTCTGGCTTTGAATTTTATTCATTGCATCTGCTATCTCAAGGGGGGCTGCAGCATAGCCCATTCTCCAGCCTGTCATGGCGTATGCCTTAGAAAAACCATTAATAATGATTGTTCTGGCTTGAATTTCTTCACTTAAACTAGCGATACTGATATGCTCAGCGTTGTCATAGATTAATTTTTCATAGATTTCATCCGACATTACTAACAGGTCCCGCTCTACGCATAAATCTGCAATTTTTGCTAGCTCTTCCCTTGTATAAACAGATCCTGTTGGATTGCCGGGACTGTTTAATATTAAAAGCTTGGTCTTTTCTGTTAAAACAGCTCTTATTTCATCAGCAGTAATTTTAAACTCACGTTCGCTTTTCGTTTTTACCAATATTGGCTTAGCTCCTGTTAGTTTTACTTGCTCCCAGTAGCTGACCCAGCCCGGTACCGGAATGATCACTTCATCACCTGGATCAAGGATGGCGTACATTGCATTTGTAATGGAGTGTTTTGCACCTGAAGATACAACAATTTGTTCCGGGCTATAATCAACACTATTTTCGCTTTTTAATTTTTCTGAAATTGCTTTTCTCAATTCTGGATACCCTGGAACAGGACTGTATTTTGTGTATCCTCCCTTCATAGCTCTATATGCTGACTCAATGATGTGGTCAGGTGTTGTAAAGTCAGGTTCACCCTGGCCAAAAATTGATATATCGATGCCTTGTTTTCTTAATTCTCTCGCCTTCATCGTGAGAGCGATTGTCGGTGACGATTCAATTTCCCGGGCTCGTTGGGATAGTACAGTCTTAACTAACTTCATACCGTCACCTGCTCATTTAAATCTAGAAAGGAGATCATTTCCTTTAATTCTACAATTGTTCTTTCATCAATTCCGGCACCTGGGAAGCGAGTATGGCCTGAAGATACTGCACCGCGCTGTTTATAAATTTCCTTGCGTATCGCAACTCCTCCCATTCCCAATTGGGCTTCAAAACGTATTAATGGCAGGTATTTATAGAAATACTTTCTCGCTTCATCCCTCTTTCCTGAGGTAAACAAGTTATACGTTTCAACCAAAATTTCCGGGTAGGAAAATCCTGTCATGATTCCTGAACAGCCCCGGTCTAATTCTTCAAAGAAGTACATGCCATTCAATCCTCCGAAAATGCTTATGTCTCCTTTAATTAATTCGAGAATCTTTGTGGTTTTTATAGTTGTTGGAGCCTCTTCAAGCTTCACATATTTCGCATTTTCGATCTCCGTGCATATTTTAGCAATAAACCATGGAGGCATAATGACGTTCGTAGTTACAGGTTCATCTTGGACAACAATCGGTATGGAAATTTGTTCTGCTACCATTCGATAATGTTCAAACACTACATCCAGATTTTTAATATTAGCTGGTGGAGCAATCATCAATGCAGCCGCTCCAAGCCTCTCTGCCTGCTTTGCTAGTTCAATGGATACATTCGTACCCTGTGCTGAACATCCGACAATCACCGGAACCCGGCCGTTTACACTTTCAATAAATACTTCTGTTACTTTCTGGCGTTCTCCTTCAGAAAGCTTGTTTACCTCACCCATAATTCCCAGTATCGTAATCCCTTGTACACCAGCATTTATATAAAAATCTGTTAAACTGCGAATGCTTTCAGTATCCACATTGCCCTGGTTATCAAATGGAGTAATCGCAATCGTGCAGAGTCCATGTATTTTCATTTATTCTTTCTCCTTTGCATGTTTTATGTTCTTTCATGTCCTTGATTAGATTGATTTAATCATTCCCAAGCCCTGACTTAAAGCTACGGCAAGGGCGACTTTCTCCTTAAGATTTTAATCTATCCCTATCACCTTCTCGTTTTCTCTTAAAAACAATCAGAAATTACAGTACATTAACAGGGCTAAATTAAGCGCATACAGTGTCTTTGGTCTGACCATTTTTTAACCATATGTACACAATAGAACTTGGCAAAGTGAATATTTTAATATTATCAATCTGAAAACTTTTCAAAGAAATAAATAAATCCAATCAATTAAATTTCTTTAATATGTGATATAATGGTCAGACCAAAGTAAATCCCTTTCTGATTTCCACTTTACACCATCCGCAAATCTTTGTAAATATAGAATTTTCTTAATTTTTAAACTGTATCGGGATGAAACCGCTTTAATAAAAGGAGAATAAAATTTATGGATCTAAAATCCATTAAGAAAAAAAATCTATATGAAGAAATTGTTTATCAAATCATTCAATTTACCCAAAATGAGAATCTTAAGCCTGGAGATAAGTTACCTCCTGAAAATAAACTTATGGATCTGTTTGATGTCAGTAAAACTTCTGTTCGCGAAGCGCTGAATATCCTGGCTACTAGAGGTATTATTGAGAAGAGGCCTGGGGTAGGCAGTATACTAAAAGAAGTCACCGGCAGTGTATTTGTTGAAAATATTGCGAACCGCCTCATCATGGGTGAGCAAGCATTACGGGAAATTTTAGAGTTTCGGAGGGTGATTGAAGTGGAGGCTGCAGGATTGGCAGCAGAAAGAGCAACAAAAGAACAGATTAACAAGTTACGGGAAGCACATTTAAATTTAATTAAAGCCAACGAAAATGGCGGTATCGGAATTGAAGAAGATTATTTATTTCATTATATAATCATAATTTCATCAGGCAATTCTATATTTTCATCCATTTTTGATACCATTTCTACAAGATTTTTCGAAGCAATCAAAATAACAAAAAATCAATCCGTAATGTTGTCACAGCAATACATAACAGATACCCATAAAGAACATCAAAAGATCCTTGAAGCTATTGAAGCAAAGGATGCTTACGCTGCCCGCTCGGAAATGTTAGAGCACCTTCAAAAAAATGAACAGAAGCTTTGGAGCAACGAATTGAAATTTAGCTAATCACAAGATCCCGAAACGCAGGGCAAAAACATATGGGAGGTATTGTATGGATGACCTGGAATATAAGATAAAGAGAAGCCAAAGAATGTTTGAACAGGTAGCAAAAAGAATAGGTGATTATATTGCATCTGAGAAGCTTCCAGTTGGATCAAAAATTCCTACTGAAAGGGAGTTAAGCAGTATGTTGGAAGTCAGCAGGTCTTCCATTAGGGAAGGATTACGGGTATTAGAACTGTTGAGATTCCTGGAATCCAAACAAGGCGAAGGTACTTTTGTTTCCTCTCCCCCTTCTTTTCTTATACCAAGCCACGAGCTAGGAAGCAGTCTAGAATTCGAGACTCTGAATCAATACTTTGAGATATTCATACACTGTTCAGAAAAAATAGTCATTAAGCATATTAATAATGAACCGGATACATATAAAAATAGGAACGCCCAATTAGAAGATGAAGAGGATTTCTGGAATGGATTTTGTTTTCAGATTGAAGTTCTTGGCAAGAAGATGAATAATCCCGCTCTTTTATCATTATGGCAAAATACAAAAAATCTATTATTAAAGTATGGTTATTTTTCAAAACTGCATGTCGATATTCAGTTGGATTTATTTATTAGCTTATTGTATAAAAAAGATATAACGAATTTAAATATATTCTTTTCAAAACTTTCAGCCCCTACCGGTACAAAGGATGATCTTACCCACGAATATGAGACTTAGAAAACACATCTACTGCAACAAGGATTATATGGCATTCCGCACATAACATGTTAATTGATTTATCACATTCAGTGTGCGGAAAGTAGCCCTTGCTTATCTAAATAGATCATTCGGGTGGCATGAACAGTGGTTAGGCAAAAGGGACCCTCATACAATATGTTTGTTACAACTCAGCTTTTGTTCAAATTATGGATAGCCCTATCAATAGCCAGTATATATTTAAAAATACAGGCCAATTTCTACTTGTAAATTAACAGATCCTCCACCAAAACGAACAAGTTAAAATTCCACGATATCCAAGAGCAGGCGCTATAGAAAACATAAAATTATTAGAAGCTTGTCTTAGTTCTGTGATAAGTGCAAAAGAATCCCCAACTGTTCATTAAACAACTGGGGATTCTTTTTTATAGCTTTACTCATTGCTTCTTTGTAGTTCATGGTAACGGTGCTTTTTGCGAGCCTCTCCCCATGTACTCCATTTTTTACTTTATTGAATATTAGACGTTCAGTAGCATCTATTTCTTTTGCGAAGGCCAAAACCTCATCCGCCCGGTTACGAGGGATTACCAATACACCCGATTCATCGCCCACGATAAGGTCTCCTGGACGCACCTGAATATCCGATATTGCGACCGTTTCGTTTACCGATTGGACCATCACTCGATCCTTTCCGGTAACCATGTTATGCCACCGACTTAACATGGGGTATCCTAGTTCCCTACTTCCGTCGACATCACGACAAACCCCGTCAATAACGGTACCCGTAATTCCCTTAGCTGTAGCCACATAGGTCAGGATATCCCCCCAGACCGGGCAGGTTGTACGTCCGGCGTTATTTAGAACAATAACGTCGCCTGCTTTACAATCGTCGATGTAATCGCCAACGGTTCCTTTATGCTCTCCAATCGGTACGTATTTGACAGTAAAGGCGGGACCTACCATTTTTCCCCCCTGTACAATCGGAGTTAATCATGACAACCACCACGAATTTAATACTCCCGTTCCACTTTATTAACTCTCAACTTATTGGAAGGATTCCTTCCGATGCCCCACTGAGCAAAGATCTATACTTATCTTAAAAAGGTACCCCGAGATATACCCTTATAGTATGGTCAATTGTTCTTCATTTACATCAGTGATAAACATATATCCGGTAGAATGGGTGATCATGATTTCTGGTTTCATTTGCATAGCAACAGCTTGAGGTGTTACCCCACACGCCCAAAATACAGGTGTTTCATCTTCACGAATAGGTAATATATCTCCAAAATCTGGTTTATTGATATCCTTGATACCAATGTGCTCAGGGCTTCCAATATGAATTGGAGCTCCATGAGTGCTTGGGAAATTGGTTGTGACTTGAACGGCCCGAACAAGATGTTTATTAGGAACAGGCCGCATACTTACGACAGTTGGACCAGCAAATCTCCCTGCAGGAATGCATGCAATATTGGTTTTATACACAGATACATTCGAGTCCAACTCGTGATGGCGAAGTGGTATTCCGTTCTTCAAGAGAGCACTTTCGAATGTATAACTGCACCCAATGAGAAAAGCTACCATGTCCTCTTCCCAATAATTGATGATATCGCTTACTTCACCAACTAAGATTCCTTCTCGATAGATGCAATATTTACCAATGTCTGTACGGATATCTGCATTTGGTGCGACCAGTTTTGGGATAGGAGATCCAATTTCGGTAACATCCAATATTGGACACGGTTTCGGGTTTCGCTGGCAAAATAAGAGAAATTCAAAAGCCAAATCTTTTTTTAAAATGACTAGATTTGCCTGGACAAATCCACTAGCAACCCCAGCAGTAGGCCGTGTCATTTTATCCTCGCGGATTAAACTCCTCGCTTCAAGTGGACTAAGATTAGCAAAATTCATGTTAAACATCTCCTTTTCTCTTAAAATATATTAAATTCAAGCAAAATGAGTAGTATAGTATAGTATTTTTCATGAGTTTTTCAAAAAACTAAGGTTCAATCTTTTTATTTTGATTCAAAATTAAATTTCTGAAGTTATTTAGCGGCATGGACATTATTCATTTTTTGGTCAGGTCCTGCTTGTTTTTTGGATAGCAAGTAGCCTAAAAAGAATCCAATAATGGATAGGCCGATTCCCCAATAGATCTCATGAATAGAAGTAATTTTAAAGGTATTGAATAGTTTTCCAGCAACAGCTCCGACGAAACCAAAAATACTACTAAATGCACCTGCGGCAGGGCTCTTTTTCTTTTTAAGAACGGCGATGACGATAGGTACAAATAACGTTGAACCTATAATCCCCCATGCATAGGCAGCAAATAACACAATAAACGATATTTTTTTAAATGTCATGACAACAGTGGTTATTATGCATATAACTCCAAACGCGAGAGTTGCTATTCGAGAAGCAAAGAGTTTCTTTTGATCAGTCAATTTATTCCGAGAAACGACTTCGTGGATATCGTTCACATAATATACACCGACTATATTTAAAATTGAGTCTACTGTAGATAATATTCCTCCGATTAAAGCGGCCATTACTACGACACCTAACACTGGAGGAAAAACGCTTTTTGCCAAATACGGGAATGCCTGATCACCAATATTTTCTGGAGCCAAATAAAATGCACCAATTCCAATGATTGTGATAGCCAAATAAGTGAACAGCAAACAAATAGCTCCATAGCCAAACATTAATCTAGCAACCTGTCTATTTTTACTGGAAAACATTCTTTGTAAATAGTAAGGCTGTACAGCAACCCCTAATCCCCAAACCATCGACCAAGCAATTAACTGGCTTATTGTAGCGGTGTTTCCCTGTAGAGGCGTATTGAACGGGCCTGCAAAAAATGCATGTAATGGAACTTTGGTTAACATAAAAATTACCGCAAGGCTAAGACCAATTGCTATAATAATGGCTTGGATAGTATCCGTACGGGCAATTGCTGTTAAACCGCCCATTACTGAATAAGATAGAAATACTATCCCAACAATTAATACAGCTAAATATTCCGGAATTCCTACGATAGTTCTGACTAGTATCCCAACTGCATAAAGTTGGGATACTAATGTGACGGTGTATGCAATAATTATGGTAAATGCAGAGAAAACTTGTAAAAGGCGAGAGTTGTAATTATGAAATAAATACTCAGGAATTGTCTTACAATTAGAATCATGGACTTTTTTGGCTAAGAGTACTAAGATTATAATCCCTACTTGAACACCGATTCCTTGAAATAAAAGGAAAGACCAACCATAATTAGAAGCGTAACCTACTCCTCCTATGATTGAAACAGCTGAAATAAATGTTGCCACAAATGTACCTAAAGATAAAAATAGACCCAACTGCCTGCCTGCAACTGCATAATCCTCTGTACCTTTAACCCTCCTATTTGCCCATATTCCAACTCCTATTATTGCGAGGAATAAAATAATGAGAATCGATAGGTATATAAAATTTATCTCCATAAACTTTACCCCCTTTAAAAATTAGTCCTCTGCATTTCTATTAAGAGTTAATGAAATGATAATTGGCATGATACCAATAACAACAAAGGCAACAACAGACAAAATTGAGCCATTCATTACTTGAACCTCCTCATGTTATTTAAAGGCCTTAAAGCTTTTATCGATCATGTAACTTCAATTCTGTTTTATGCCAACGACCAACTGGACCAATTTCTACACCCGCGTGTTCTAATTTGGCTCTTACTTGCCGGATGACTTCTAATGCGCCCGGTGTATCACCATGAACACAGACACTTTGTGCCTCTATATCAATTAGCTCTCCATCGATCGTTTTTATTTTGTTTTCAACAACCATTCGCATTACATGTTCCGCTGCTTCCGCCGAATCTTTGATTACTGCACCAGGTATTTTACGTGACACTAGATTTCCTTCCTTTGTATAGGCACGGTCCGCAAAAACTTCAAGTACGACGGAAAGCCCATTCTCAACCGCTGCTTTATGAATTTCTCCGCTTGGTATTACAAACAATTTTGTATCCGGGAGAACCAGTCGTATTGAATCTACCACTGCATTGGCGACTCTACGGTTCACAACGCACATATTGCCCAAGCTTCCATGTGGTTTTATATGTTGTATCTCTACACCGTGCTTATCACAAAATGCTTGTAATGCGCCCATTTGATAAATACAATAATTGATTAAGTCTTCGCTACTTATATCCATTTCTCTTCGTCCAAATCCCAATAAATCGGGGAAGCCCATGTGAACACCTATACCTACTCCATACTCCTTGGCCATCGCCACCGTTCGATCCATTACATTTGGATCCCCTGCATGAAATCCACAAGCAATATTTGCTGATGTGATCAGTTTGATTACTTCCTCATCGATACCTAGTTTGTATACTCCAAAACTTTCTCCCATATCACAATTCAAATCGATTTTTCTCATACTTACCTCCATCTCATTACATTTAATTTTTTCAAAAAACATTTATCAATATCTAGTTTGAATTTTCCAAAAACTTCGTGTTGAAGTCCCCCTTAAGGAAACAATCATTTTCTAATAATGTGAGATGGAAAGGAATAGTCGTATTTACGCCTTCAATAACAAATTCCCCCAAAGCTCTCTTCATACGCTGGATTACTTCATTACGGTCTTTTCCCCAGACAATAACCTTTGCCACCATCGAATCATAAAATGGTGAAATTTGATACCCTGCATACACTGCACTATCCACCCTGACACCAAAGCCACCTGGGGGCAAGTATTTATCCACAGTACCAGGAGATGGCATAAAATTCTTTGCTGGATTTTCGGCGTTAATCCGACACTCCATAGCCCAGCCGTTGATTTTCACATCAGCTTGACTAAAAGAGAGAGGCTGTCCGACGGCGACTGCAATTTGTTCTTTGATCAAATCAATCCCCGTGACGCATTCTGTCACCGGATGTTCCACCTGTATTCGGGTGTTCATCTCCATAAAATAGTATCGGCCATGTTTATCCAAGAGGAACTCAACAGTCCCAGCACCGTAATAGTTAACCGCGCGAGCTGCCGCTATGGATGCAGCCCCCATCTTGTTACGTAACTCTTGATCAAGAGCTGGTGATGGTGCCTCTTCCACCAATTTTTGGTGCCGGCGTTGAATCGAGCAATCTCTTTCACCAAGATAAACCACATTTCCATGTTTATCAGCAATAATCTGGATTTCCACATGACGGGGCTCTTCAAGATATTTTTCAAGGTATACACCGCCATTCCCAAAAGCGGTCTCAGCTTCCTTCTGTGCCTTACGGATGGCATTTCTTAATGTTTCTTCATCATAGGCAACTCTCATTCCTTTTCCGCCACCACCAGCCGTAGCCTTTACGATAACAGGATACCCTATTTCTTTAGCCACCCTGACGGCTTCATTCACATGTTCGATTACACCCTCTGTTCCAGGAACAGTCGGGACACCAGCTTGTTTCATTGTTTCTCGGGCTATCGCTTTATCCCCCATCTTGCTAATGGCCTCAGGGTCCGGTCCGATAAATGTAATTCCGCATCTTGTACACACTTGTGCAAAATTGGCATTCTCTGCTAGAAATCCATAACCAGGATGTATGGCATCTGCATTGGTAAGATTAGCCACACTGATTATATTAGCGATATTCAAATAGCTATCTTTTGAAACAGTTGGGCCAATACAGTAAGCTTCGTCCGCCATTTTGACATGCAACGCTTCACTATCTGCTTCCGAATACACGGTAACAGTCGCAATATTCATTTCTCTGCAAGCTCTGATCACACGAACTGCGATTTCTCCTCTATTGGCTATCAGGACTTTTTTAAACATTCTTATTCCCCCTTATTCCGGTTTAACCAGAAATAAAGCTTGCCCATAATCTACCATCTGTCCATTTTCAGCAAGAATTTCGACGATCTCACCCCTCACTTCTGCTTCAATCTCGTTATACAATTTCATGGCTTCCACCATGCAGACAACCGTATTTGGTTCAACCTCATCCCCTACCCGCACAAACTTTTTGGCATCTGGCTCGGGCGCTGCGTAAAATGTTCCTACCATGGGTGACACAATTTTGTGTACATTTGGTGTTTCGTTTTTGGGCAAATTACTTTCGGATATAAAAGATTCATCTTGCTTATTGGACTCATCAGGTGTGGAAACCCGATTGCTGGGCAGTTCTTCAATCGAATTTCCGGTCTCAAGAGCTAATAATGAAGAATTTCCTTTTTTTATCAGTATCTTTGCCATCTTCGCCTCTTCGATTTCAAACTGAAATTCTTCAAAAGAAGATTCATTTACTAACTGGATTATTTCTCGCAGTTCTTGAATTTTAACCATCTATTTCACTCCATTTTCATTTATCATTAGACAACAGACTTTAGCAGTTTCTTTTGGTTTGACTCCAGTCTATCTGTAGACCTTTGGGGGTTGATTCAATAACAATGCCATAATCTGTTTTGGCCGTTTCTTGTGAGATGTAACCATTGATAACATCTAAAAGAACTAGTTCCGGATCACGTTGTTCAGGGTTACCATAACCGCCTCCACCTGGAATCTTTAAAGTTATGGTATCTTCTGGCTGCAGGGTATAAAGTGCTTTGGATGTTAACGGTGTTTTATTATTGAATAGGACCTCTGCTCTTGCTCCGGATTTCCCCCCTGATAAACCGCGTGGGGGAAAATTAAGGCCATCAAACATGAAAGGTAAACGCCATGGCTTATTGGTGCGAACGCCGAAGCGAATAATTTGTCCAAGGCCGCCCCGGTACTTTCCACTCCCGCCAGAGTCTTGACGAAGCTCTTTATGATAAATTATTAACGGCGAACTGATTTCGGTAATTTCAACTGGCGTTCCTCTGACTCCTGAAGGAAAGCCTGTTGCAGACAAACCATCTTTAATCGGACTAGCCCCCATCCCACCTGTATTGAATGTTACATACGAAAATGGCTTACCTTCTAGATCTTCTCCGTATACCTGTATGTTCCAGAGTGAAGTTGCTCCTTCAGCAATTACTTTGTCTGGAATGGCTTGGTGCAGTGCACCTAGAGCACATACGGGGGCAAAGTGTCCGATAATATGTCGGGCGGCTGTGGGCATTGGATGTTCAGCATTCAGGACACAACCTTTAGGAGCCGTGACAGTTAATGGACGGAAACTTCCCTCATTATTTGGAATATCCGGGGCAATAGCTACTTTTAAACCGTAGGTCACATAAGCCAAAGTATAATAAAGAGAAACATTAACCCCTTTTAAACTGGCTGGCGATGTTCCCTTAAAATCTACTGAAATTTCATCACCTTTGATAGTTACAGAACATTTTATTTTAATTGGCTCACCTACACCATCAGTATAAATTTCATTTTTGTAGACCCCGTCCGGAATATCTGAAATAACTTTCCGCATAGCTGCTTCTGATCTCTTTATAACTTCATCACCAAGGGCATCAATTTCTGTTAAACCAAATTCATTAAGAGTTTCTATTAAGTTTTTAATCGCAACTTCTTGAGCAATAACCTGAGCTCGCAGGTCTCCTAGAACTTCGTATGGTGACCTGACATTAGCTTCAATGATGGATTGCAGGCTTTCGTTTAACTGCCCAGCACTATAGTATTTCATATAGGGAATATACAGACCTTCTTCATATATACTTTCACCTTCAGCACTGTAACCCCGTCCTCCTATGTCTGGGACATGACATACGGATGCAAAATAGCCAATTAGATTATCATTGTAAAATATGGGGGTTACTATTGTGACGTCTAGAAGATGTCCGGAAATTTCATAAGGGTTGTTACTAATCAAAACGTCACCAGGATGTAAAGACTGTGAGGGGATATGTTCTAAAAAATGACGGATACCTAGTGCCATTGTATTAATGTGACCGGGTGTACCTGTATTGGCTTGAGCAATCATATTTCCCTTGCTGTCAAATAACCCGCAGGATAAATCTTCAGCATCTGAAAGAAGGTTTGAGAATGACGTTCTAATCAATGTTTTAGCCTGTTCTTCCAAGTTGGTAATAAGTCGATTCCACAAAACTTCCACCTGAACGGAATCAAACATATTGGCTTTTTTTGACGTTTTTATCATTTACTCTACCACCCTTTGAATTTAAGATTAAGTTAGAGAATGGATCGACAGTCAAAGAGAAGTTTGGGGTCACAACCATTGTCGATTCTCGCTCTTCAATAATTGCAGGCCCGGAAACAATGGCCCCTGGGCTCAATTTGGTACGATCGTAAACGGGGGTTGGTATATAGTCGGAATATTGGTCAAAATAAACCTTCCGTTTACCTTTAGGTTCCGGGTTAATAGAACTTCCATCAGAATTAAAGTTTAATGAAAGTTCAGGAGTTGGCCCTTGGACGACTACACGCCAATTAACGGTTTCAATCGGTACAGTTTCGCTAGCCTCTACGTACAGTTTCTTATATTGGTGTTTAAAATTGCTTAGAATCATTTGGATTGAATCTTCATTTAACGGGCCATTTGGAATAGGAACGCCTATTTCATAAGATTGACCAACATATCTCATTTCACATTTGCGGATTACTGTTATGTCGTCGGAACTTATACCTGACTGGGCAAGAAGTGATTCTCCATCTTTTTCCATTTCCATTAAAAGGTCTGTAATTTTCTGTAGATTCAATTGATCTAGTTGACCCGGATAGCTTCGAACAAAATCAAATGCAAGTGGTGAAGACAGAAATCCAAATGCAGAACAAACTCCCGCGCCGACAGGGGAAATAATTGTAGATACATCAAGGATATTTGCCATGTTGCAAACATGAACAGGGCCAGCCCCTCCTGTAGCAAACAGCGGATAATTACGAATATCCTTACCTTTTTCAACGGCGTGAATTCTAGCTGCACCAGCCATATTTTCATTAACTATATGGTGGATGCCCCATGCTGCCTCCACTACATCCAGGCCTAGTGGTTTTGCGACATGTTCTTCAATTGCTTTATATGCAGCATCAGCATCTAATCGCATGTCACCGCCTAAGAAAAAGTCAGGATTTAGGTAACCCAACACCAAATCAGCATCTGTAACGGTTGGCAATTTCCCGCCTTTTCCGTAACAAGCTGGGCCGGGATCGGAACTTGCACTTCTCGGTCCTATTTTTAAAAGATTCAATCGATTAATATGGGCGATACTTCCGCCGCCTGCACCGATTTCAATCATTTCCACCACAGGAACTTTTACTGGAATGCCGCTTCCCTTCTTAAAACGGTTTTCACGCCCCACTTCAAATTCGTTTGTGATAATTGGTTCACCGTTGTCTACTAAACTGGCTTTAGCTGTTGTTCCTCCCATATCAAAAACCAACAGATTGGAAATATCGCATAGCTTACTATAATACGCCCCAGCGATTGTTCCACCCACTGGTCCCGACTCTAATATGCGGATAGGAAAACGACAAGCCGTTTCAATCGTACAGGTTCCCCCACCTGAAAGCATCATATGGAATTGGCCATTAAATCCTTGATTTTTAAGTTCTTTTTCCAATTTGGTTAGATAATTCTCCACAAGCGGCTGTACATAAACATTAGCAATTGTTGTTGAGGCCCTTTGGTATTCCCTGATCTCTGGAGAGACCTCGGAAGATAGTGAAACTCGGATATTAGGTGCCACTTCCTGTGCGATTTCCAAAATTCTCTTTTCGTGAACTGAATTTTTATATGCATGAATTAAGCATACAGCTACGGCTTCAACATTTTGTGCCTGCAATTCTTTAAAAATTTCCGCTGCTTCACTTTCCTTCAAAGATTGTAGAATCTCACCATTAGCCAGAATCCTTTCCTCCACAGTAAAT
Source organism: Peribacillus saganii (assembly GCF_003429095.1). Lineage (GTDB taxonomy): Bacteria > Bacillota > Bacilli > Bacillales > DSM-1321 > Peribacillus > Peribacillus saganii. Next base: position 23,018 of record NZ_QVTE01000016.1, on the reverse strand, counting down.
CTTAAGCTTCTTGGTACCAATGGCGTTGGCTTTTCTATAAAAAGATCGTACAGGTCATACCGATTTTCATTACCAATTTCTAATTGATCACGAAAGCCGTTTGTTGTGATAAATGCCGTCTTAACGCCTTTTCGCTCAATTAAAGCGTTAACTACTAGTGTGGTACCATGGATAATGGTCTTTATGTCACTATATGTAAAGCCATACTTCAAAAGATTTTCATTCAAGCCTTTGAGAAATCCTTCAGATGGATCAGGATAGGTGGTCAACGTTTTACCAAACATCCTGTTTCCTTCTTCATCAATAAACACTATATCTGTAAATGTTCCTCCAATATCAATCCCAACACGAATGACTGACATAAATAACCTCCTGCGATTTTCTCGTTATTGATTTCCTTTAACCAAGGGTTATTTCTAAACAATTGATTCAATTAACGTCACTTTTTTCAGTAAGTTGAATGACATCAACAATAACGTCCAATGCTTCCATTAGTTGATTATTAGTGATTACAAGTGGTGGCAGCAAACGTATGACATTTCCATGTGCACCCGCTGTAAAAGTTATTACGCCTCTTTCATGACAGCCCCGGGAAACTCTTGCTGCGAATGATCCATTTGGTTCCTTTTTCTTTTTATCTTTGACGAATTCCATCCCAACCATTGCACCCAATCCGCGAACATCACCAAGAAATTTCGATGGGAAATTCAATTGAGACTTAATCTGTTCTCCAATAAAGTTGGCACGTTCTAATAATTTTTCATTTTCTATCATCTCAATCACCTTTAATGCCGCTACACAACCAAGAGGGTTGCCGCCTAACGTTCCTCCAAGTTCTGTTACCTCTGGATAATTAACGATTTCGGACCTTCCAGTTACCGCAGATAAGGGGATTCCAGCCGCAATTGATTTCGAAATAACGGTAATGTCCGGATAAATATGAAAATGTTCCATTCCAAACCATTTACCTGTTCGGCCAAACCCAGTTTGTACCTCATCTGCAATGAGAAGAATCCCGTAATTTGAGCAAATTTCTTTAACGCCTTGAACAAACTCTACAGACGGAGCAATAATTCCCCCATCACCTTGAACCGGCTCCAATATCACAGCCGCAACATCATTAGGATCAACAGAATATTGAAACAAGGTTTGAAAGTTCTCTAAAAGTTCTTTATCAGTGCGTTGATCACGATAGTAATATGGATATGGTAATCGGTACACATCTGTAGCTAGTGGCCCAAACCCACTTTTTATTCCTTTAACCTTACTTGTTAATGTCATGGCCAACAATGATCTACCATGAAATCCGCGCTCGAAGGATATGATTGCCCGACGTCCAGTATATCGCCGTGCAATTTTCACGGCATTTTCAACAGCTTCTGCTCCACTATTAAAAAGAACTGTTTTCTTAGGAAAATCCCCAGGTATCAGATTGTTCAATGTTTGTGCTAGGCGTATGTATGGTTCATGCATGGTGACATTGAAAATAGGGTTTATGAAATTATTTAATTGTTCTCTAATTGCCCCTACTACTTTCTCCGGTGAATGTCCAACATTTAAGCTTCCTATACCTGCAGCCATGTCAATGAAGCAGTTATCATCAATATCCGTTAAAAGAGCACCTGATGCTTTCTTAGTCACAATTGGTAAAGCTGTGGAGATTCCTCGAGCGATAGCTTCTTCACGTTGCTTCAGTAGTTCAGTGGATCGCGGACCAGGAATGGAAGTTTTTAATTTAATATCACCCAATTAAACAAACCCTCCTTAACTGAATATTCAATTATTTTTAAATCCAGAAAGACAAATTCTGCTAACCATACTGCAAGCAATCCGATACACTGTTTTTGAAATTAGTTGAATGGATAAATAATCAAAATATCAAAATTTTAGAGAAGCTTCCTCAAAGTCTATAAACACCAATTTGAGAGAGGCCTTTTTTCTATTAATTACTGAAAAATCCGCCATTCACCTAACTTTCCTGATTTTTTATTGCTTGCCCAACGCTCAGGGATGTCAGGCATGATTCAATGCTTTTTGGCGAATAGAAGTAATTGTTTCTTGTACAGAAATCCGCTCAGGGTTAGTTATGATCTCAATAATTGTCACTTCCCCCTCGTTTAGTGCTTGTTCAAGTGCATTTCTAAATTCTTCATTCGTTGTTACACGAAAATTCTTCGCTCCTAAGGCACTGCCGAGCATAGAGAAGTTTGTGTGACTTAACTTAGTGCCAATCACGCGCTCAGGGTAATTTTTTTCTTGATGCATTCGAATGGTTCCATACATACTATTATTAAATACAAGAGCAATCACTGGGATATTGTACCGGACAGCAGTTTCTATTTCTTGAACTGTCATCATAAACCCGCCGTCGCCTGATAAGGAAACAACTGTTTTTTTTGGATTAGCAAGTTTTGCACCGATTGCGGAAGGCAATCCATATCCCATTGCACCAGATGTCGGGCCGATATATGTTTTGGGACTTGTAAAGGAATAAAAATTATGCAGCCAACTTGCAAAATTACCGGCATCGTTTGTTATTATCGATTCTTTTGGAAGCATGCTCTCTAGCATTCGTATAATTTCTCGATTGTCGATTGAATGTTCTTTTTCAACAGCAACGTTATCACCAGCATGTTTATAGGCTGCATGACGTTCATTTGCCCATGTACTCCAGCTGTGATCTATCTTCATAGTAAGCAATTCTTCCAGTGCTGCTTTAGCGTCCGAAATAATTCCAACTTGCGGACTAAAAACTTTACCTAGTGTATCCTCGCTTATATCGATATGAATGAGTGTCTGTTCCGGTTTAATAATGCTGTAATCCTGGGTTGTTACTTCTGAAAGACGTGTACCGACGGCAAGGATAAGGTCCGCCATACGAAGAGTATCAAGAATAGAGGGAAATGTCCCAAGCCCGCAATGCCCAGTATAAAGAGTATGATCATTCGGAAATACATCATGGCGACGAAATGATGACAGAACAGGAATCTTAAACTTCTCAGCTAGCGCAAGTAAAGCCTGTTCACCATTAGACGCAATAACACCGCCGCCAGCTAGAATAACAGGTCGTTTTGCTTGTTCAAGCAGCTCCTGTACAAATGAAATTTCTTGAACACTAGGGCGTGGAGCCGGAGCATGAGAAACCGGTCCAAAACACATGTCTGCTTCTTCAATGAGAACATCCTCAGGAAGGGAAATAACAACAGGACCTGGCCGACCACTTTTTGCGATTCGAAATGCCCTCTGAACAAGTTCGGGTATTCGTCCAACATCAGTAATTTCTACGGTCCATTTAGCAATATGTCCAAAGAATCGATCGAGGTCTACTTCTTGGAAACCTTCCCGGCCACGAAATTCACTATGTACCTGCCCCAAAAAAACAACCATTGGTGTTGAATCCTGGTAAGCTGTATGAACACCAATAGCTAGGTTAGCCCCGCCTACTGCCCGCGTTGCCATGACTACACCCGGTTTTCGAGTAGCTTTACCGTAACCTTCGGCCATAAAAGCAGCCCCGCCTTCATGGCGGTTAGAAATTAACTCCATACAATCTGTTTCATAGATGCTATCCATCAGAGGTAAGTAGCTTTCACCTGGAACACAGAAAACATACTCAACACCCTCTAGTTTCATACACTCTACAATCGCGTTAGCACCGTTCAGCCTCTGCTTCATTATTTTTATCCCTCACTTTTTTTATTTTTAATAATTTAGAACATATTAAACAGAAAGTACCAGCTTTGACCTAATTCGATCAATCGCTTGCTGCAAACGTTCAGTTGGTACAGACAATGAGATTCTAAAGTATCCTTCTCCGTATTCCCCAAAAGCTGTGCCGGGTGTTACGATTACACCTGTCTTTTCTAGAACATTTTTTACAAATTCACTAGATGAAAATACTTTTGGTACCGTTGCCCAAATAAAAAAGCTTCCTTTTGGACTATCCGCTTCAATGCCCAATTCTTGAAGCGCTTTAAGCATCCATTTTCTTCGTTGCTTATATATTTCATTGTATTCCGCTATGCAAGTTTGATCATCCGTTAGTGCGGTGGCCGCTGCTTTTTGAATCGGAATAAATTGACTGGTGTCTACATTACTTTTTACAACTGATAATGATTTCAGGGCGTCCCTATTTCCAACTGCATATCCGATTCTCCATCCTGTCATTGAATACGTTTTGGAAAGAGAGCCGAATTCAACAGCGACTTCCCTTGCCCCCTCTGCCTGTAAAATACTCGGAGACTGATATCCATCAAATGTAACCATTTGGTATGCTGCATCGTGTGCAATTGTAATTTGATTTTCACGAGAAAAGTCGACAGCTTCTTGGAAAAATTCATGTCCTGCAACAGCTGCTGTCGGATTACTTGGATAATTTAAAAACATTATTTTTGCTTTTTCTTTTATGTGTGAAGGAATTATTGAGAAGTCCGGCAAGTACTGATTTCCTCTAAGTAACGGCATGCTGTAAGGAAAACCATTTGCTAGAAAAGTTGCTGTCCGATATGTAGGATATCCGGGGTCTGGAAGTAATACAAAATCACCGGGATCAATGGATGCAGATATAAAATGAGCAATTCCTTCTTTAGATCCAATTAGTGTAAGAATTTCTGTCTCTGGATCCAAATCTACATTGAATTGTTTTTTGTAGAATTTTGCTACAGCTTCTCGGAATTCTTGACAACCACTATAACCTGAGTATTTAAAGTTGTTTGGGTCCTTCATTTCCTCCAGTAGGCGCTCTATAATGTGCGCTGGAGTAGGGAGGTCTGGACAGCCGATGCCAAGATCAATCACATCTACCCCTTGCTCTATTAATTCCTGTTTTTTTCTATTTATCTCGCTAAATAAGTATGGAGGAATATTTGCAACACGCTGGGATTTTATATACATATCTACCATTCACCCTTCTTTTTATTGCTATGATAAATGTGAATTGCGCCAACTTTGATGTCAAAATCTCTTCACGAGAATACTACGCTACCTAGATGGCATTGCCAGGTTTGCCAGTTGCAATTCAGAGAGTAATTGTTCTTGTTTAGACAACAATTTTTGTGCCTCTTCAACCCCAATTACTTCAAATTCGATCTGATCACCCGGCTTTTTTTGAGCCATATATGGAAGATCAACGCTAATTATGACACCTACAACCGTGTATCCTCCCGAAGTACCGGCATCTGACATATGTACAATCGGTTGACCATTTGCCGGTACCTGTATTACACCTGGTGTAATAAATTCCGAAATGATATCAGCCTTATTAACGTGCTGTAGCGGCTTTCCTTCTAACCTGTATCCCATGCGATCCGAGTTATTAGAGACATTATAATGATTAGAAACAAGGGTTTGAATTGCCTCATTTGTAAACTTATTATTATGAGGACCAAGAACAATTCGCACTGGCCGTGCTGTTTTATAATCTGGAACATCACCTGACTTGAATTTCCTTCCAGAAACACGTCTATAATCAAAGCGAGAGTGTCCAATCTGAATAAGGTCGCCCTTCTTTAGTGCCCTGCCTTCAAATCCTCCGTAGTTTCCTCGTATAAAAGTAGAGCGACTGCCCATAACCATCGGAACATCAATGCCGCCAGCAAATGCAATATACGCTCTGCAGCCATATTTACAGCTGTCAAAAGTTAGTTCATCTCCCTCAGTTACAAGTAATGACTTCCACATCGGAACTGGCTTTCCATTAAGGTACACCGAAAAGCTCCCACCTGTGATGGCGATTACTCCTTCTCGAAGGAATGTTATATGCGGACCTATTATAGTGGCTTCTAGTACTGCATCCCCTTCGTTGTTTCCCACTAAAATATTTGCAAGACGCAAGGCCAGAGTATCCATACCCCCACATGCTGATACACCAAATACCTGATAAGAATGACGGCCTAGATCTTGGACAGTCGTCAGTACACCCGCCTTTTCTATCTTTGCGAATTCCATTTCAGATCCCACTCTCTTTGTCTTTGTTCGTTCCATGAATCTGCTTCTTCTGAATTAATTTGTACAAGTTGAACGTTATCTCCTGCGTTAATAATACTCGGGGGCTCGTGATGAGGGTTAAAAGTTTCCATGGGCGACCAACCAACAATATGCCATCCTCCAGGCGATGATATGGTATAAAGTCCTATTTGTTCATTTGCAATGGCAATACTGCCTTTCGGAATTTTTATTCTAGGATTAGAGCGACGTGGCAATATAAGACGCTCATCCAAATCTCCACAGTAAGGGAAACCGGCTATAAAACCTACCATGTAGACAAGATATGGTTTTGATTGTATAATTCCAACTACATCTCTTGAACTTAAATTGGTTCGTTCCGCCACTTCCTCTAAATCTGGCCCGTAGTCTCCACCAAAGACTACCGGTATAAATATCTTGTTGCCTTTAATATCTCTTTCATCATTAATTGAGTCTTCTAATTCTTTTAGCTGCTCAACTAATTTGTTAAATTTAATTATTATAGGGTTATAACAGACAGCCAAACTATTAAAAGCTGGAATAAGCCTTTCAATTCCCTCTATATTTCTTTCGGTTATTATTTGGGACAAAGAGCGAACGCACTTATTTACTTTCGGTGACAATATATCTTCAAATTTAATAATGATCGTTTTTTCTCCCATTGGTATATAGGATAGGGATTTTCTTAGCATGCTTGTGACCAAATTTATCTCACCTCTTCAGCGGTCTGACCAATTGGAACGATTTGCACACCTGCTTTCTCAAGTTCACTCCTCAAGTAACGAATAATCTCAAGTGAGCCCTGCGTGTCCCCATGTACGCAAATGCTTTCACCTGACATTTCAATCATATCGCCCTCTATCGTCCTTACCTTTCCATCAACAACCATTCTTACAACATTCTGTGCTGCTAGCTTTGGATCTTTGATTACAGCGCCAGGGATTTTTCGAGATACAAGGGTACCGTTTTTGTTATACGCACGATCCGCAAATATTTCTAAAATGAAAGGAACATTTTTTTCTTCTGATAGTTTATGCAGCTCGCTACCTGGCTTTACAAAGATAGGGATTCCAGGAAGGACCATTAGTACAGAATCTACTATTGCTTCAGCGATTACTCGATCAGTATCTGCCATATTATTCATATTTCCATGCGGTTTGATGTGTTGAATTTTCACATCGTGTTTACGGCAAAATGCTTCTAATGCCCCAATCTGATAAATATTGTAGTTGACCAATTCTTGGTATGAAACATCCATATTTCTTCTGCCAAAACCAAGCAAATCTGGAAAACCCATATGTACCCCAATTCCAACATTATTTTCCTTGGCCATTTTAACTGTGCGGTCCATTACATTTGGATCTCCAGCATGAAATCCACAAGCAATATTTGCAGACGTAATTAATTTGATTACTTCCTCATCCATTCCAAGCTTATAAGCACCAAAACTTTCCCCCATATCACAATTCAAATCAATACGTTTCATATGCATTCCTCCTTGTTTCAATAAATGAAACATTATTTCAAGTAATTTCAATTATAATTATTGCACAAGATTACTGAATATTCAAATATTTTTAAAACGAAATATTATTTCATTAATTGAAATGAATATTTTTTTGTGTTTAAATTAATAAAAAGTGGGTGCATTGAAGGGTTGGATACTCATGAATGAAAGTGTAATCAAAGCACTTAATCTATTAGATTTTTTCTTGGAAGAAAAAAAAGAATTGACACTTAGTGAAATAGCAAAAAAATCAAATTTGTCAAAACCTACATTATTTCGACTTCTTAGCTCTTTAGAAGTTACTGGCTTTTTGACAAAGACGAAGAATACCCAGCAAGATGTTCGTTACCGTTTAGGAATAAAATTACTAGAATTAGGGAATATGGTTTCGGAGCAATTGGAGTTACGTACAGTCGCTTTACCACTGATGAGAAAACTTTGTACAGATATAAATGAAGCTGTACACCTTGTTATATTAGATGGAGATAATGCTGTATATATTGAAAAAGTTGAAAGCAATCATGCAGTAAGGCTTTATACGAGAGTTGGAAAACGTTCTGAATTATATATTGGTTCAGGTCCAAAATTATTACTTGCCTACATGCCGGAAGCTCTGCAGAAAGCTGTATTAGAAAAAATGAAATTTACAAAGCTGACTCCAAATACAATAGAAAATAAAGAAACTCTTTATAATGAAATCAACAATATTAAAAAACAAGGGTATTCTATTAGTTTTAGTGAACAAGATCAAGAAACAATTGGAATTTCCTACCCTATAAAAGACTATACTCAAAATGTAGTAGCCGCATTAACTATAAGTGGTCCCAATTCAAGAATGCAGGAAATAATTGAAGAAATCAGTAAAAAAACAAAAGAAGCAGCCAGAAGTATTTCACTTCAACTTGGTTATCCGGAAAAATATTAAAACCTAGTCCTACTTACTCAATGACCTTTTATTGAAAAAAGGGTGTCACCAACTAAAACGCAGCTTTACAACGTTAAAGAAACTGGAAAACTGTATTTAGAGGGAAAGCCCTTAAATGGAGTGGTGGACCGGGAACGAGGATATATTAAGTTGAAAAGAGCACCCTTATTTCATATGGATGCTCTTTTTAGTATTGTTTATTTTACAGGCAAAGCATCTATCGTTTCTTCCAAGTCAATTATGCGATCCTTTAACTATTTACCTGTTGTGATATAATCTTGTTCATTTCTTAAATATCATTCCCAAAGTAAATGCTTGGTAAGAGAATGCGTTACAAACTTCCACACCGTCAACCAACGGCAGTATCGAGACTACTGATTTAACACACCAAGGAAGTTAATATGCTCCCACCCCAAAGGAATCACATTGTTTAGTAAATATCCTTTTAAAGCTCCTTTATTTTGGGATTCTCCATGAAAACATTTTATACCTGTGTATAATTGACTTTATTCATTATAGATAAAATTTGCTCTTGTTTTTTCCAAAGCCTTTGAGCCTCCGCAATTCCAATTTTCTCAAAACGAACATAATCTCCTGGTTTTTTTTGTGCTAGATATGGAAGATCAACCCCTATAACCACCCCAATTTTTGTATAGCCTCCCGTTACCTGACAGTCGGACATTAATACGATCGGTTGTCCACTTCCTGGTACTTGAATCGAGCCTGCCGTAATAAAGTCAGACAGAATATCAGCACCCATCACATGGGTTAAAGGAACTCCCTCGAGCCTATAGCCCATCCTATCAGAGTCTATCGATATTTTATAAGGTGTTAAAAACAAATCTTCAATAGCATCTTTAGTAAATGCTTCAAGTTGTGGCCCTAAGATCACTCTTACCTTCCTATCCTCTTCAAAATTTAGTATATAAGAAGGAGGAAGCTTTCTGCTAGTTATCAAACTAGTATTTAATTTGGATCCATCTATGGAAATCGTATCACCCTTTTGTAATTTTCTACCATCCAGGCCACCATATCCACCTCGAATGAATGTGGATTTGCTTCCCATTATTTGTGGAACATCAATCCCACCAGCTACGGCAATGTATGAGCGACAACCGTATCTAATAGGGCCAAAATCAAGAATATCTCCTTTTGAAACCTTTATTGATTTCCACAATGGGATCGTTTCCCCATTTAGTCTGGAGGATAAATCGGCTCCTGTTATAGCAATTAAACCATCATGAATAAACTTTATTTTCGGACCAACCAATGTTACCTCTAGCACAGCCTCCACTTCGTTGTTACCAACTAATATATTGGCTATTCTCGAAGAAAACGGATCCATTGCACCACAAGTTGAAATACCATAGATTTGGTAATCCTTTCTTCCAAGATCCTGTATGGTTGTTAGCAGTCCAGGTTTAATAATCTCTAAAAATTCCATTTTTCGCGCCACTCTCTTTGTTTTAATGAATCCCATTCCTTGGCCTCTTGAGAAGAAATTGGTACAAACTGTATATAATCCCCCGCACGAAATATCGTCGGGGGATCAATTGATGGATTAAAGGATTCAATTGGAGTCCTCCCAATAATATGCCATCCTGTCGGAGATTCGATAGGAATAATGATCGTTTGCTCATTAGCTATGGCTACCGTTCCTTTTGCGGCTTTAATACGCGGACTCGTACGTCTAGGCAATGATAGCCTTTGATCTATCTCTCCACAATAGGGATAGCTAGAGGTAAATCCAAGCATATAAATTAAATAGTGATTGGAAGAATGAATATCAATTACTTCCTCCTGACTTAAACCAGTTCTTTCAGCAACTTCTTTTAAATCTGGACCGTCTTCTCCTCCATAAATGACGGGGATATAAATAATCCTTCCTCCGTTTTTTTCTATTTTTGTGTCAATTGATTTTAAACTTTTTAGTTGATTACGCAATTCATCATAACCAATGACTATAGGGTCGTAAAGAACAGCCAAGCTGCGTAGAGTAGGAATAATTTGTTGTACCCCACGAATATTTGATTCTTTAATAAGTAAGGCATAGGAATGAACTTGCATATTTGTATTGAATGAAATTTCATTTTTAAAGTTAACTATAAGTACCTGTTCTCCTAATGGCTGAAATTGTACATTTGAAAATGAATTCATATCTTACATCTCCCTTCAAGAAGCAAATAACCCTAAAATATCCTAAGGGAAATTAATAATTGACTTAGATTACAGAGTTCGAATTGTTTTACCTTTTACATAATTGCCAGTTAGATAATATTCCTGTCCCTTTCTGCTATAGGTTAGGAACCCAAGTGACAATACCGGGGTAAACAGTAATGACCACCACTAATAATATAATAATGATGAATGATGGTAAGCTATACTTTGCTATTTTTAAAACACTGTCTCCCGTTAGCCCGTTAAGGACGAACAAGTTGAAGCCTACTGGAGGAGTAATTTGTGCAACTTCAATCATAAGGATTAAGAAAATTCCAAACCAAAGCGGATCAAATCCAGCCAATTTAATTAGAGGTAAAGCTAATGGGAGGGTCATTAAAATAATCGAAAATCCATCTAATATACAACCAAGCAATATATACATAATTATCATGATAATTATCAGTTCATACTTTGAGAGACCAAGTGTTCCAATAAATGCTGTTAATTTTCCAGGAAGGCCCAGATATCCAACCACTACAGACATATAAGAAGCTGCCATAACTATTAACATGATCATGGCATTTGTTTTTATAGTGCCTATAACCGCCTGCAAAAAGCCCTCTTTCGTAATGCTGCGAGTAACTAAAGCCAAAAAGATCGATCCAAAGACACCGACTGCTGCTGCCTCTGTTGCGGTTGCCCATCCCGCGTATATACTTCCTAAAACGAGTAGCATTAAAAATGTGACAGGAAGTAAGAGTGGAAGTGCCTTTAAGCGATCTGACCATGTATAAGTCTCCCCTTTTGGTGCTAATTTAGGGTTGATTAAGCATCGAATGAGGATATATGTACTAAATCCTATTGCAAGGATAATTCCCGGAACTATGCCGGCAATAAACAATGCCCCAATACTAACATTGGCTGATATCCCATATACGATCATTAACATACTTGGAGGAATTAAGAAGCCCAAAGTTCCAGCTCCTGCAAGACTGCCAATGCTAAGAGAACGATCATAATTGCGCTTAAGCAATTCCGGCATTGTAATCTTGCCAACAGTTGCAGTTGTAGCAGCGGATGAACCGCTGACCGCCGCAAACATAGTGCTTGCTACAATATTAACGTGGATTAATCTTCCTGGTAAAAAGGACATCCACGGAGTTAAACCTTTAAATAGGTTTTGACTTATATTACTTCGAAAGAGAACCTCACCCATAAAAATAAATAGCGGCAGAGCAATCATGGTTGAACTATTTGTTTGGTTCCATAGAATATTCGTTAATACATTTAATGGAGGGGTATCTGTAAAGAAAATCAAGCTACCAAATGCTACGAGCAATAAAGAGAGCCCCACCCAAATCGTGCTTCCTAAAAAAAGAACTAAAAGTCCTAATATCGTCAAAGATACAACGGTAATTTCCAACTAAAATTCCTCCCTTAAACACGGAATATCTACTTTAGTGTCCTGCTGCCTGAAGCTCATGATCTTCCTCTTTATTTTCTATCGCACCGTTGCGGTTTTTTAAAACGGTTCTTGATATCTCAGCAATAAATTGAAGTGATACAAGGAAAGATCCTAAAGGTAGGATAAACTGTGGTATGGCCAAGTAAGTTTTGCTTAGCTGCATCGATTGCGTGCCTGAAACTAAAGAATCCCAAAAGAATTGAAAAGTGGCAATCGTAATAATAAGAAATACTAATAATCCGACTATATAGGAATATAAATCAAGGATTACTCGAGCCTTGTTTCCTTTGAATATTTTGTAAATAAATACCATTCGGATATGTCCCTTTTCCTTTAACGTAAAAGCAAGTCCCAAAAAAGTAATCGCTGCCATAAAATAAGCGGTATATTCTGTAGTAATATAAATCGTACTATTAAAAACAGATCGGACAAGAATTTCTGTAATGATCAAGCATACACTTAAAACCATTAGGATTCCTGCTATGTAAGCAAATACTTTATTGATTTTGTCAATAATACGGACCAATGTTTCCATTTTATCCCTCCTCGTATTTTTGGCAGTCAAAAAATGTGTAGGGCAAATATCAGATTCGAATAAAAGGCAGCCATCAAAAATCGTTTTACCGGCTGCCTTTCCTTTATCGAACTATTTTTTAATAATATTTGTCGATAATTTCCTTTGCTTCAGGAGGAGCTTCACTTAAACAATCAGATCTAATTTCTTCCATAATCTCCTCTAGGTCTCAACCTTTTCTTCACTTGGTTTAATTGTATTAATTCTATTTATCTATTATTTCCCATTTCGACCTATTTTTTTATAATAATTGTCGATAATTTCCTTCGCTTCAGGAGGAGCTTCACTTAACCATTCTTTTCTAATTTCTTCTGTAATCTTCTCTAATTCTATGACTAATTCTTCACTTGGTTGAGTTGTGGTAATCCCATTTTCATTAACGGTATCTTCCATGTCTTTGCCCAGTTCAGCTACCCTATTCCAAAGATCTACTTCGACTTCCTTGCCTATCTGGACCATAGTTTCCTGAGTTTCTTTATCCAGTGAATTAAATTCATCCAAATTTATTGCTAATGCATTGGAGCCCGCCATAACACTGACAGGTAAATAATAATCTAATACTTCCCAAAATTTGCTATCAACTGCGGATGTACTAGAAGTCATTACTGAATCAATGACACCCGTCGATAAGGCTGAATATACTTCATTAAAAGGAAGCGGTGATGGAGAACTTCCTACAGCATTAGAGACACGTGTAGTTAAATCATCAAATGTTCGGGTTTTTAACCCCTTAAAATCTTCTAATGACTTGATTTCTTCTTTTGTCCAAAACCCTGTTAGTGGCCAAGGAGCAATATATAGGATTTTTTGATTCCATTTTTCTTCGGCAACTTTATCAAAATAAGGACGAGTTACTTCTCCCAATGCCTTATACTCTTTAAAATCTCTATAAAGAAAAGGCAATGACCCGATACCTAATAGAGGTTCATCTCCAGCTACACTACTTAACAGTGTATCGGCCATTGGAACTGTTCCGTCGCGCACAAGCTTTAAATGATCAGAACTTGAATAACCTAACGTTCCATCAGGACGAAGCTCAATGTTCACTTTTCCATCTGTTGCTTCTTTTACTTTTTGACTAAAATCCTTAATCCCTTGTCCAATATGGTTACTTTCTGGATACACTGAGCTGACAATCCATGTGACAGAATCAGAGGACTTTTTACCAGCTGTAGATTTTTCAGCATTCCCACCACCACAAGCTACTAGAACCATAGACAACATAAGCAATATCGATACAAAAACACTTAATTTACGCATCTTATCCCCCCAAATTAGAGTTTCAAATTTTTATATTCAAAAAGAAATTAATGATATTCCTTTCAAATTAATACTTTAAGGAGCCAGTGGCTCTTAAGAAAGGGGTAGTTCAAAGGGAACTAATCCGCTAATTTTCGGATTTTACACCTTCTGCAATCAAAGCACTTGTAGTAACTGTAATTGTTCCAGTCATCCTTTATGAACTAATTTAGATTATCTTTTGGTATACTTTGAAAATTCTTATTATTATTCGATTAAATACCTCTTGTGAATTAAAAAAACTTAATATTAAAAATACGATTTGTTAGGTATTTAAAAATCTCCAAATAACAACCCACCACAATAGCATTCGGAAATAATAAGAGAAGAAAGATATTATCTTGCTATGCAAAAGGTTATTGATTCTAAGAAACATGATTTGTTACAAAGTCCAGAAATCGTGTCATGCCTTTTTCAATCGTTTCCATATCAGTGGCATAGGATAAACGAATAAAGTTCTCAGTTTTAAAGCTGCTTCCCGGTACAACTAATATATTCGCATGTTCTAATAGCATCCTACTTAAAACTTCATCGTTGGATATCGTTTCTCCCATCGCTTTCTTTCCTAATAATCCTTGGATATTAGGGAATACATAAAAAGCACCTTTTGGCATCGAGCAGACCACTCTTGGTATTTCTTGTAACATTTCTACCATCCGTATCCTTCGCCTATTGTACTCTTCTCTCATTTCTCTAACAGGCTCTTGGCTGCCTTTCAAAGCAGTAATGGAAGCAATTTGAACAAAAGATGTAGGATTACTTGTCATTTGGCTCTGTATATCATCCATCGCTTTAGCAATTTCTAAAGGAGCTGCAGCATAACCCATACGCCAGCCTGTCATCGCATAGGCCTTGGAGAACCCATTAACGACAATCGTCCGATCAAAGATTTCCTGACCAAGGCTGGCAATACTTACGTGTTCTTCTCCATCGTAGACTAACTTTTCATAGATCTCGTCAGAAACAACCATAATATCACGATTCACGCAAACCTCGGCGAGCTTTTCTAACTCCTCTCGGGTATAAACAGAACCAGTTGGATTGACCGGGGAATTTAATAATAGGAATTTTGTTTTCGCTGTAATTGCAGACTCTAGTTCATAAGGAGAAATTTTAAAATCATCATCCTCCTTACCTTTGATAAATACTGGAACCCCACCGGCTAATTTCACCTGTTCCCAATAACTCAACCAGGCTGGTATTGGAATAATCACTTCATCGCCAGGGTTTATCAGCGCAAAGAAAATATTCGATAAAGAATGCTTCGCCCCTGAAGACACGATAATTTGATTTGGCTTATATTGAAGTCCGTTATCTTCCAATAGCTTGTCACTAATAGCGTGACGCAGCTCCGAAATTCCTCCGGCGGGAGTATATTTGGTGACCCCTTGCTCTATCGCTTTATAAGCTGATTTGCAAATGTGCTGTGGAGTATTAAAATCGGGTTCACCTGACCCAAAAATACAAATATCAATTCCCTGCTTACGCATTTCCCTTGCTTTCATAGTTAACTCTAAAGTTTTAGAACCCTCCACTTGTTGAGCTCGAAGCGATAACCTTGAAACCATATTAAAAATTCACCTACTTGGTTGTTTTTTAAATTACTACTTTCAAACAGATACAGCAGCAATCAATTGAATCTCAACCGGTGCATTGCCTGGCAGTGATGCAGCACCTATCGCTGCCCGGCTCCCGATACCTGCGTTACCCAATTCTTCGTATAGATATTCAGAAGCAAAGTCTGCTAAACTGGAATGCGCTTGGAATCCCTCCTCAGCATTAATGTAAACAGTGAGCGAAAGTATCTGCGCCAGCTGTTCTTGTTCTAATAGTGTATTCCTAGCCGCAGTAAGTGCATTGGTAACCGCTTGCCTGACTGCTGCTTTATAGGTATCAACCGGCTGCTCAGCACTGACTTTTCCGCTTTGAATCAGTACGCCATTATTCCTGGGGGTCATCCCAGCTGTATAGATAAGGTTTTCAAACCGAACTGCTGGAATATATTTTCCTTGCGGAAGAGGATTATCGTTTTTACTCTTTTTGCTCATTTGCGATACAGCTCCACTACTTTAATGACACGGTCAATTGCAGCAACTGCCGCTTTGTGATCTTGTGAAAAGTTGATGCGGAAGCTATCGGTGAACTGTGGACCAAATTCTGTACCTGGAGTTACTATCACATCAGCTTGTAGGCGAAGTATCTTCGTGAATTCTAATATTGAAACATCTAATCCTTGGATTCTCGGGAAGAGATAGCTTCCTGCCTCTGTCGCTCTCACTTTAAATCCATCAGCATCTTTCAGTTTTGCAATCAAATCATTGCGAATTGCTTGGTGCTGTGCAATGCGTTTGGTCATCCATCCTTCCGGCTCGGCAAACCAAGATTTCATGACAGCTTGGCTATAGCCTCCTGCACGGAGGGACACAATAGCCTGCAGTTTTTCCATACGATCAATAATTTTGGCGGAGCCGAATGCAACGCCAAGCCGGTAACCGCTGAGTGACTCTGTTTTCGATGGTCCCATGATCGTAATTACATTTTCAGGATCTAAAAAATTCTGTGCGCATAGATGTGTATAGGTCCGTCCATCGAAGATCTGACGGGAGTACAGTTCATCGGCAATGACTGTTACTCCATATTGCTGTGCAAGTTTCGCAATCCCTTTAATTTCAACCGATGAATAGATAACACCGGTAGGATTATTCGGGTTTGAGAATAAAAAGAGTTTAACACCCGCTTTAAAGGCGTCTTCCAGCTGAGTTAAGTCCAGACCTGCGCCAGCGGTTGTTTTGAAATAGTCCATCTGGATGGGAACAACTTCACCGTCAAAGTATTCAACCAGTTTATGGTTTGCAAAATAGTCCGGTACTACAATAGCAACCTTGTCTCCTCTAACAATGGTGGAACCCATTGCCAGGAAAAGCGCCCCTTGTGTTCCCGGAGTGATGATAAGATTCTGTTCTGCATCAATCGTTGTGCCTGTGAAATTTTCAAGTTTTCGGGCTACATCTTCCCTGATGATTTTACTACCGCGATACTCGGTATAGGCCTGCTTGCCGCCGAGATGAACACCTTCGATGAAAACATCTAAAGATCCGGGAATTGGCTCAAATGCGTCAACATCACCGTGCGAAAAGTCAACCGGCGTACCAGAAATTTTTTCACCGCGAATTCTAATTTCATTCGTGTTCTGACGTACTTCCTGCCCAGGTGCATTCTCTGCACCAAGTTTTAAGAATTTTTTCTCCAGTAAATTCATTTTGAGCCCCTCTCTTCCACGCCTAAGCTAAAAATTAATAAGGTAATCCATATAAATTAGTCGGCCAAAAACTAATATTATATCTAAAGTTACGCCATACCATCCACATTAATGGTAGATCATAGCGGTAACGTAAATCTATAAACTTTAATTACTGAACAGGGTTCCGTTAGTAATTTCAGTCATTCCCTATGACCTCCAAATATTAAATTTTTCTTTAATTGTTGTTTATAATAAGCAGGAAAGTAGTCACCAAGAGGAATATCAAATACAGCGAAGTTGGTGAGGTAAAAATCACCGATGGTAGCATAAGTGATAGTGTTTAGTCTGGTGTTATTAAATAACTTCAGAGAACTAGAGGAACATAAGTTTATTTTTATTACCACGTTTTTTATAATCAATAAAAATTCTATTCATAATGGTAGGACCATCAAAACTTATAATATTTATAAAACAACCTTATCATCTTTTATTATATTTTGTAAATACTAAATTTTCCGAATTTTTAAATAAGTAATTTTTTGTTATTATTGTATCGATTGCATTGCATTGCATTGCATTGCATTTAATTAGATCACTATATTCCTCTATTGATCTAACTTTATACAAACACTTATATATTTTTGTAAATATCTATCAATACCGTAAATATGATCATAAACAAAATCACATTCAGTCCATAACCTAGGATACGTTCAGAAAAGAATTTGCTAAAGGTGGGTCCGAAAAAGCCGCCAATCATCCCACCGACTGCAACAACAAGGGAAACTTTCCAATCCATCATCCCTATTAAAGATTTACCAATAATTCCGAATAGGGCAATCATCGCTCCAGCAAATGTTGAGCTGATTATTGTCTTCCGAACCGAAAAACACAATACATAGACCATGTATGGCATAAACAGAACCATACCTCCAATTCCAATAATTCCTGTAGTTATGCCTAAAAAAAATATAATAACAATGCCCATCACAAAAAATATTTTTTTAGGTCCTTGCTCGCCTTTTTTTTTAATTGGCACTAAATTAAAAACCAAGGATAAAACAGCGATTGCTCCAAATAAGATCAGGATGAATAAGTGGTTCACTTGCTTCGAGATATAAGCCGCAGATACAAACGATCCAGCAGAACCACTTACTGCCAGTATAAGTGCATAACGGTACGGTATTAGTTTGGCAGCATGGTACCGCATAGAAGCTGTTGCTGTTGAAAAAAAGGTAAGTGCTAGTGTAGCTGATGTAATAGTTTGAATAGAAAAATAATCACCTGTAACCAATGGAAATACATATATAAGCAAAGGGGTCATCATCATTGAGCTTCCTGCCCCCAGTATACTGGCAAGGATTCCACATAAAACTCCGAAAACCACTAATATGAACATAAAAAACTCCTTTTTAAATACAAAAATTCTTGCTTTATAAAACGGACCTTTTTTAAAGCAAGATCATAACGTAAAGCCCCTTAAGGAATTAAAACAACTGTTAATTAAGTATTCTTAAACCAATTTACCCTGTTAACTCCAAGAACTAGGTACCAAATAAATAAAACTACTATCTAACTCAAAGGGAATTTTCACTATTTGAAGGTGGGTAGTCTCTGAAGAAGATTTTCATTGAAAGCCAATACAAAGATCATTCCAATGATACAACCTGTACCAATCCATTGGAGAATCCCAAAGATTCTTTAAGCCAAAAACCGTTGTTACAACAGCCGCTAGTGGCTATACGCTACCTAAAAGGCTTGATTCTTTAGGCAAAAGATTTTGTAAACTTTTGATATAAAACCAAAAGGAAATTATGGTATCACATACGATAACGAAGACTAAGTATAAATAAGCCTCTAACGTTAAGCTTTTGAAATCCATTTCCCAAGGTGGATGGATGAAACTTAAGGCAAAACTTCCAATAATAATAGCCCAGTCCACAATGACTAAGGAATCGAATTGCTTCAACAAAGGAACAGCATATAACGTTTAAAATGCTAACGCTATTCCAGATAAAACACCCCAAGTTATCGAAAATGTTGGCACAGATAATTTTAGAGACGGAACCATTGGTAAATAAGAAAAAGGAACTAACTAAAGCAAGAAAAACTGTTATTAAATCTTTTCGTGTTAGAACAGATTGTTTGCGTATGACTAACTAAATAATGATGATGACAGGCGCTAAGTATTGCAATAGCGTTGCCACAGCAGCATTCCCATAGTTAATGGATGCCATATACTTGTATTGAACCGCTAGCATACCAATTAACCCAAAGGATCATCAATTGAACAGCAGTCCTTCTATTATTCCAGACACCAAGTATCTGAGAATGGTTTTATCAAAAAATTGAACGGTCAAGAGTAAGCAACCAGCTATCAGTAATCTTGTTCGTCACAAGCTTATTTATATCAATTACGTATTGATCAAAAAGCTTTTTTGCTACGGTGCCACCAATACCCCAAAAACATCGCTCCCGTTATAACATGAAATAATCCTTTTCTTCTATTCGGTTTGATTCTCCACCTTTAAAAACAAAAATAGTGTAATAGTATTATATTATTGTCATAATAAGTGAAAAATCACTGAAATAATACCGAATTAAATGAAAAATATAAATATAATGAGGTGCTAATGTGCAAATAAAAGATTTTATCGTTGAATAAAGTTTAAAAGACAGAACATCGAACCGTTGCGTTACCGAATTCATTTTACGAAACATCGATTAACCATAATATTAATGGATATATACCACTTCATTGGCATGACGAAATTCAATTTGTTCTAACCTTAAAGGAGAAGCATATTTCTAAATAATGATAAAAAAGAGTTGTTGTGAAGGTAAGGGGATATTTACTAGATAGTGGCTGCCTGCATATGGGCTAAAAGACTACGTACACTTGAAACAAGTAAGTATTTTACGAATAATTGAATCGGTAAACTGATGTTCAGGTAGACAATCCCCCAATTAAGCTGTTCAGAAGTATGAAAGTCTCGACATGAAAGGTAAAACCCTGGTTAATACCTGGGTTTAAAGAGAATACTCACTAATTACGTGATATTTATCTATAAATGTGCGACAGCTAACTAATTTGGCCCTAAGGTAAAACCTTTGAGTAAATCATTTTTCTAAGATTCTTATATCAGTAAATGATTGATTAAACAATTCACTTTTGATCAGGATAATTCCAAGGACTTCTCTTTCATCTTCAGCTTTAATTATCTCTGAAAGTAGAACCATGCTGCCATTCTTAACTGTAACCTTATATTCGTTCATGTTTTCACCACCTGATTAATTAGATATATGTATTTTACACTAAAGTGAAGCACAAGTAACACTGATTAAATATGAAACAGAACGTTGCTGCGGTCCAAGCAGCAAACTAATTTCGTCCTAATAATGGAATAAAATACTCTGAATTATAACTAATGAGTATGCCTATCATTAGAAAAATAAGTAATGTAATATTTAGTTTTGTGTTCTTCAGGTACTTCCATTCCAGGATAGACTGAAAACCCAAAAATAGAATAAAGTATAGTAGCCATTACCCCTTCATAACACTGGTATTTTCCGAAATAACAAACGAAAGAGTGCCTAAAAAGACAACTAACACTGTGCCTCTTCCCCATCGGTCTATATTTCTGCCAGCGGTTGCCGAAATGCTGTTCTTTTTAACACCTAGTAATTTGTTTACCGTTTTTTCCAATAAAACCCTAACAATTATATGTTCACCACAACACCCCCATCTTTGTTAACTTAATCATTCTATAATAATCCAGTAGTCTTTTTATACTGCCTCATGTTCTGATAATATGCTTAAATTGTTCTCTTCCCTCATGTATATTTATTTGCATATATCTGTAACTTTTTGTTCCGTCTTGATCCCCTCCTATTTACCTTGTTTCACGTTAGAGTGAGGAATTCCTCCTATTTTCCCTATTTTTATAATAAGAGATTTGAATTATTTTTCCCATTTTTGTCAGTTATTGCTATTATACCAATTCTAATCTAGCTATAATGAAAACTGTTCAATACATTACTAGAAAGGATTGGTAGTATGAATCTTAAAAAAGGAATCGTCAGTGTCGTCTCAGCGGTTACTCTTCTTAGCTGTGTTTCACCATCTGCATCATTCGCTTCAACAAGAACCAATGCTCCAACCGTACAAGTTAGTAAGGAACAGGTTGCTAATATGAAGGAAGTATTCGATGTCGTCAAGGAATTGGATCGCAGTAACTTAAATATGGATAACCTGTCTAAGAACAAGCAAAAAGATATTAATAAACTTAGCAGTGAAGCCAAGAAATTCTATTATATATATGCCGAAGCAAGTAAAAACGGTAAACTCGATGCTGTACAGACAATGAGTGTGCTTCATACTTACTACAATGCTATCAATAACATACCTACCAACCAAGCAAAATCAAATGTAGTTATGGCAGCTTCAATTCGTGTGAAAACCTATAAACTAACAAATCAACAAGTTAAAGATATTGGTAAGTTAATTGGTGTACATGGTGCAGGTTGGGGATTGGCTGTAGCAATTGCAAAAAAGTTTGGAAAAAGTCCTACTCTTGCGACTGCGTTGATTATCGCAGTGCCGGCATTGGGTTGGGCGGTTCTGAATGCCTGCAATAGATATAGTAAAGGCGTTATTTTGAAAGATATAAGAATAGGCGCAACCCATAACTGGTCTTGCTCTGCAAGGAGATAATTAGAGGGTCTCAGGCTATTTGTTAGCCTGAGTTTTTTTGTTAGTTATAAATTCAGTGATAAAGAAAATCGCTAGTCCCGAAATAAGGATAACCCATGAATTTGAAATAAACTCCCTGTTATAAGTTTCGCAGATAGCATTGATGAAAAGGACTACTCCCCAGAATACAAAAGTTACGAAATAAGCGGTGTTCACTGATTTGCTGTTTGCTCCATACTTGAAGAACATGCTATCACTCCTAAATATTAAACTCTGTTTTTTTCTCTTTCCATGATAACATCTCCTTTAGTTATCGCCTACGCATCGTATAAAGAAATTTTGGAAGAATCTTCTTTTATTAATTTTCAGGCTTGTTCTACAATCCTAATCTACATTGACAGCAACAATTTCACTCTCTTTGTACCCTTCTTCAATGAGATAGGTATGCATTTTTTTCTTCGCATCAATCTAATGTATCTTATCCAATATAGGAAAGGGAATATAGCCTTTCTTATACCAGAAAATCCTGATAAGTAAATAAACTGAGCATAAAACTAAGAATATGTATACTCCTCTAAGTACTTTTTTGCCGCATATGCCGTTTCCTTTCTGACAACATGTTAAATACGACTGCAACTACAATTTGAGTCTATGTAAGTTCTCATATAAATCATAAAGCAAAAAAAGAATTCTAACATTGGCTTTTACCCAACTTGCAGACTAAGTAAACTCTTCGCAAGACAATACTCCGCATATATATTTCTTTGGTACGCAATAGGGCTTTTCAGTTGAACCTACTAACAACGCTCCAAACACTTTTTCATTGAGCTATGTAAGCAATAGTTGCCGTGAGAGTTTCACTCGGAACAGATAGGTAAATGTTTATAAGAATTATTTTATGAGGAATATGAGGTGGTTGTAGTAGTATGGAAGGTTTTCATTAGCAGCGGATATTAATGAACTACAGCAACAATTCGGCTTTAAAATTTTCAGAAGAGGTGTCCTCAAGATACAATATTGCTCCGAGCCAGCAGGGACTTACATTGGCAAATGAAGAACAACATAAGAAAGGCAAATTTAGGCGAGGTGGGTTAATTACCTTCTTCACTAAGGATATTAATATTGAATATAAAATGATCTTAAATGTTTTTGATAATTTAAATTTGAGCCATTTTTATACGATTTGATCA